>CAUQHW010000001.1:0-379153 GCA_963518125.1 uncultured Candidatus Saccharibacteria bacterium
ACTGCTCCAAAAAGTCTAGTCGTCCGCTCTCAAAATGCCGCACATCCTCGATGCCGTATTTCATCATCACCAGCCGGTCGATGCCGCAGCCAAAAGCAAAGCCGGTGTATTCGTTCGGATCGATGTCAGCAGCCTGCAGCACATTCGGGTGAATCATGCCGCAGCCTAATAGCTCAATCCAGCCCTCGCCTGAGCAAACTTTACAATCTGGATTTTTACCTTCGCAAAACGGGCAGCTCAGCGCAAATTCAAAGCTCGGCTCGGTGAACGGGAAATAAAATGGGTTGACGCGCACATCCAATTTTTTACCATAATATTCCTGCAAAAATTCCTGCAAAGTAGCGATCAGATTGCCGACATTGACACCCTTGGCGACATACACGCCTTCGACTTGATAGAACGTGTGCTCGTGCCGCGCGTCCAGGTCTTCGTTGCGAAACACCCGGTCGGGCACGATGGCGGCGATCGCCTCGCCTTTTTCCAAATCGCCATGATATTTTTTCAGCACGCGGTTTTGCATGGTCGAGGTGTGCGCTGGCGCGATCAAGCGGTCACCATTAGCGTCTGTCTCCTCGGTCATGAACGTGTCATAATCGTCCCGCGCTGGGTGGCCTTTCGGAAAGTTCAGACTCTCAAACATATGAAATTGATCATCAATTTCACGCGACTCTTCCGTCACAAAACCCATGCGATTGAAAATGTCAGAGATGCGATCAATTTCGCGCATCAATGGATGAATCGTGCCGCGCTCGCTCGGCAGCAAACTAGGGCGCGGAGCATTGACGTCCATCGGCGCCGTCACGTCAATTGGCGGCAGGTCAACTTTTGACAGCTCATCCTCGCGAGCCGTAATCGCCCTCTCCAATTCCTGCTTCAACTCATTAACCTTTTTACCAAACGCCCCGCGCTCTTCGGCGGGCAACGTCGCAATAGTGCCATACAGTTCCCGCAGCTCCGTACTCCGCAATACGCTGCGCGGTTCAGCCGCCTCGGCTACGCGTGATAATAATAGTGATCGAACTTCCTCTAACGTTTCCACGTCATCGCCCCTGCATCAAAAACATACCGACAACCACGGCCGCCATGATCACAATTATAATCCAGGCCGGTGCCAGCGTCGTCGTCTGCTTCGTATCTTCCAAATATTTTACATCCTCTACGCCGTCTAGACTGGCTTTTTCCTGGAGACCCGACGCCTTGGCCTTCTCGCGCAGCTCCGCCGCAATGCGTTCTTGTAGTTCACTGCGCCGATCTTGTTGATTTACAAATAATCCCATATGTCGATTATACCAGATATGTTATAATGATAGTAATAGTACAGTAAGGAGGGACTATGGCCACGAAGAAGACTACTAAAAAGGCCGCGACTGCAAAATCCAGTCCAAAGAAGACGACTGCTGCAGCTGCTACATCGAAAACAACCGTAACGCGCGTCACCAGCAAGGCCGAGACGAAAAAACCAGAGGTCAAATCGACTGCTGTTAAACCCGTCAAGACTAGCTCACCACGTAAAAAAATAGAAGCCAAGCTACCGCGCAATCTCGTCAACATTGTACTAGCCGAAGTTGCTGGCACGTTCATCTTGACACTAGTCGCCTTGTTCTCGGCATACATGATGACGCCGTTTTACGTTGGCCTCGCACTTGTCGTGCTGGTTCTCGGTATCGGTGCAATATCTGGTGCACACATTAACCCAGCTGTCACGTTCGGTCTCTGGACCATACGCAAACTCAAAACTGTGCTCGTACCATTCTACTGGGCAGCACAATTCCTCGGCGCAATGGCCGCTGTTGTCTTGATGGGAGCAATTTCATCAGGCAGCTTCGTCATTAACTTTGACCAATTCACCACTTTCTCGTGGGCAATCTTTGCCGTTGAGCTCGTCGGTATGGCGGTCTTTATGTTCGGGGTGAGCGCTGCTCTGTCGCGCACCGATCTCAAGAACACCAGCAGGGCCGTAGTCATTGGTATGTCATTGACGCTTGGCCTCGTCGTTAGCGGTGCATTGCTACCACTCGCCCAAAATGCTGCTGTCCAAAAGTACCAAGAAGAGCAAGCAAATGCGACTCGGCAAACTCAGCAGCTAAAGGATCAGCGTACTTACCCGCGTGAAGTATATATCAGCGGTGCAACCCTGAACCCAGCAGTTGCCTTAGCGGTTACAGAAAAGACCAACTCACAGCTGCAGAACGCTTCAGCACCGGCACAAAAAACCGAGAAAATGTACACTCGCCTCAGCCTTGAGGTTATTGCCGCAACGCTCGTTGGTGCAGCACTCGGCGGTAACTTGTTCCTGCTGATCGGCTACCGCAATAAGGTTGAAGAATAATTCACCTCACTGATAGCTACTCGATCCCCGTCTTATGAGGCGGGGATTTTTTATAATAATTACTCTTCCTGCGCCGGCCGATCAATTAATTCCGGCTGCGTTTGATGATCGCCACCAGCGATCCTGACTACGTCTTTATCAATCTTGCCCAATTCCTTATACGAATTATTATAATGCCCGACAGTCGTGCTGAGGCTCTTGCCCATCTTGGTCATCAGCTCGTCAAACTTTTTGATATGCACGCCCAGCTGGCCGACGCGCATCTGGATATCTTTGGCCTGCTCTTCAATCTGTAGACTCCGCAGACCCTGCAGCACCGTCTGTAAATACGCCAAAAAGCTGGTCGGACTGACGATGATCACCCGCTTGTCACGAAAGGCGTATTCAATCAGGTCACGGCTCGAACCGCCCGCACCAACATTGTTGATGAGCAGATCATAATATAGCGACTCTGACGGGATAAACATAAAGGCAAAGTCCATGGTATGCTCCCGCGGGCGAATGTACTTGCTGGTTTCGTCGATGCGACCTTTGAGGTCAGCCTTCACCTTATTTAGCCACAGCTCACGCTCAGCCTTGGTCTCGGCGTTGATCATCCGGTTATAATTTTCTAAGCTAAACTTACTATCCACCGGCAAAATCTGCCCCTTGTCTAGAAAAATAACTGCATCAACAATCTCGCCATCCTTGAATCGGTACTGCATTTGAAACTGCTTGGCCGGCAGCACATTGTCCAACACACTCTCCAAGTAAAATTCGCCGAACACGCCGCGCTGCTTCGGGTTTTGCAAGACGTTCTGCAGAGTTTTCAGGTCAGTCGCCACGTCAACCACCCGCTTGTTCGTTTCATCCAACTTCGCCAGCCGCTGTGTCACGTCCGCTACCAACTTGGCACTTTCCGACAGCTGTTTTTGGACTGAGGTTTGCACCTGGGCGTTGCTGCGCTCTAATTTGTCACTGACTGATTCACTGAGCTTAGCGATGGTTCGCCCCAGTTCCACCACGTCGGTCTTGATGAGCTTGACCGATGACTGCTGTTTCAGCTCACTTAACCTCGACTGCAGCACAAACAATGTCGCACCCAAGCCCATAACGATAATGACCAAGAGAATAATAATGATAATGATTTCCATACTCTTAGTGTACAGGGATTACAGAGACAAGACAACTCGCGCCAGCAGGACAAATATGGCCAAGAAGATAATTGCTGCCACGTTACCACGGATCCGGTTTAGCCACATCGCGGTTGCGTATACGAAGCCAAATGCTATGGTCGTCACTATTAGCGACAACCACCACGCCTCGGCAGTCGAGACGCCAACACCCCACAGTGCACCAACCGCCGCGAGCACCACGAGCAGCGGTCGCCGGACTCGATTGAGCGCGATAATCGGCACAATGATAATGCTAACTAATACCAGTGCGATGTAGGCGCCAATCTGCCCACTACTCGCACACATTGATGGATCAGCCGATGGCCCACAAATAATCTGCTTTACGATAAAGCGGTCAAGCGCCAGAGCAATCAGCCATGTCACGACACCACCAACCGTACCACTGACAACGACTCGCCAGAATACCGCTGGCGTCACCGGAAACATATAGTCTGATTCTTCCTCGTGAAAAACTTTCTCAAACCACTTCACAATAGGTATAACTATAGCAGTAATTTGATAAAACCGCAACCCTATTTTGCAGTGCGTGACACCTGCCGCAATGGCATGTACCAGAATATACCGGCCCAGGCAATAATGAGCCCACCGGCCACATCAAGCGGCGTATGTACCAATGCCACTACACGCCCTATGCCAACCAATAAAGTCATTACCAAACAGGCCATAGCCCATCCTTTACACCTTGTCCCAAACCACACCGCCAGCGTGATGGCCATAGTGAACAGGGCATGATCAGACGGAAAGCCTGGATTATCCAAAAATGAGGCGCCGGCGCTCACGCCTGCTAGCTCAAACGGACGGAGGCCTGATGGCTGATATAATAACCCGATAATTTTTGCCGCCACAAACGCCGTCAGCCCCGCCATCAGCACTCGCATATACACCTGATAGCGCTGGCCTCGCGGTACGTGTCGGATGAGCGTATACATCCCGATCAACACCACCGGGATCACCAGCCCGTCAGCAATAATTTTCACCATCCATGAGATATCCATAAGCCCCATTATACCCTGCTGGGCGTCGGCGTCAAACCCTGAGCTCGACCTGCCGGCTTGCGCCGCTTTACCATCCGTAGTATAATCAAATACGCATTGGGGATTCGCCAAGTGGTAAGGCACCGGGTTCTGGTCCCGGCATTCGGGGGTTCGAATCCCTCATCCCCAGCCAAGAAAAAGGATTGACGTGTTGTCAATCTTTTTTCTTGCGCTTTGGCTTGGCATGATCTTTATGGGCGGCTGGCCTCTCTTGAGATTTCACTGCAGTTGTCGCGCCACCCTGGCCAAGACCACTTGCCCATATCGCCAAAATCCACACACCGGCTAGAAACAGGAGCGACCAGCTACCACCTGGTAGGTCAAACGTCGCCCCAAATATCATTGATACTCCGTGACAAAATGCCATACCCTCCAGCAATGTCAATAGCAGTAGCGCTACGACGCCCATCACGGCACTTACTTTTCTCAGTCTAGCCGACACGTCCATGGCAAGTAAGAACGGCAGCGCCCCAATCTCTGTGACAACGAGAACGATGGCGCACACTACCGCCATCACACCCGGCAGTCCAGCTAGCATTGATGGAAACTTATCAAACGAGAATAGCTGGCTCAAGACGATGACGAGAATGTATCCGGCAATGATTAACCGTACAATGTATACGACTGATATTGGTCGTTGGGTTGATGTTTTCTTCATAGATATAGTATACCGACCCGCCCTAAAAAGCTCAAGCTTGTTGTATTATTTACCAAAGCGCTTGCTTTTTTTATTAAAAACACGTACAGTAGTAACAAGCGAACGATACAAAAACAAACACTACTGACGTTTCTTTCGCTCTACGACATCCACCACAACAAAATACCGTTACGAGTGTGTAGCGGTATTTTCCGTTGTTGGATAAATCACAACGCTATATATAGCGTATACGTGCTATAGTGAAAATATGAAAGAACATTGTGAGTCGAGAGGGTTTATTGAGTTTGGTCCAAAAAATACCGCGCCAGTACCATTACCTACCATTAATGAAATTGAGCAGATTCGTAAAACATATGATCCAGGGGCAATCACTGAGCTAGCGACTTCAATCGTTCACGAGGAAGACGGTAATACTTGGTTTGATATGTACAATCCCCTCCTAGCCGCCTACCTCACACCAGATGAGGCTAGACAATACCTCAAAGAACACGCTGCGTTTCATAAAGGGTCTCAGTCAATTGATAATCTCACACCAGATGATGATGGCAACTACGTCATTCTGATCTCCGGACATCGTCGTAAACGCGCTATTGAGCAGCTACTGAGCCAACATGATATTGCACCGGAGTGCACTCTAGTAAATGTCAATCTTCGCCGTGGCATTACCTTTGAGGAAGCACTTGTTGCTCAAGTGCGTGAGAATACGCACGAGAAAGTGTCGCCTACTGAAACCGCCAAATATATCGAGCAACTACACGCCTACCTCGAGAATAAAGAAGGGGCACAGCCGACCTACAGGCGACTGTCTATGATGACCGGGATTAGCGAGGGTGTCATTGGTACTGCTCTACGATTTCAACGCTTACCGAAAAGTATCCGAAAACTTGCCACCACTCATGGCGATATCCTCCCTTACTCGACTCTCGTAAGGCTCGAGCCACTAATGCGCAAACGAAGTGAGCTGTATAATAAACTATCCTCGCTCGGGCAAACCATGGACGGAGAAAAACGTGAGACCTATGTCGAGAATCACCTTCATATCGTGGCGAATACCATTGTTGAAGGCCTCCTTGGCGCCAAGAAGCGCAATCAGTATATTCAACAGCAGATTAGCGACCTAGAACTACGAATTATCAATGCCCAGCCCAGCTTTGACCTTATAGCAGAAACCAGCTCTGGAGCTCAGCGAAAGGCATCAGAGACCCGCCTCGGTAAGACAGCCGTATCGGCCATGCGGCATGCCTGTCGAGACGATCCAAGAAATATGCCGCCCGAACAGCTAGCTGACCTCGAGGAGTTCGTCGCAAAAGCCAAGGCATTAGCGACTCCTGCTGTCAATGGCTACGAACAAGAGTCGCTGCTATCCGCCTAATCAGCGGCTGCTTTTTGCGACTGCTGTTTGCGCCACTCAGCGATTTTGCCATGGTGCCCGCTTAGCAAGACTTCCGGCACTCGTAGGCCATTAAACACCTCTGGCCGCGTGTACTGCGGATACTCGAGCGTCTCACCGTCCGAGAAGCTCTCAATCTCCGCTGACATTGCACCGCCCAGCACACCTGGCAGCAGCCGCACGATCGAGTCAATGATGGTCATTGCCGGCAGCTCACCACCAGTCAGCACAAAATCACCGATGCTCCACTGCTCATCCACGAATTCCATAATGCGCTCGTCAACGCCCTCGTATCGCCCACAGATGATGATGAGCCCCCGGCCATCATCCGCCGCCGTGCGCGCCATCGCCTGCCGCCAGCACCGACCGCGCGGGCTCATCAGGACAACCTTCGCGCTCTCATCGCGCGACCTGGCAAATTCCACCGCCCGCCATAACGGCTCGATCATCAGTAGCATCCCATCGCCGCCGCCATATGGCGTATCATCGACTTGCCGGCGCGGCCCCAGACCAAATTCACGCAAGTTCACCGTCTCGAGTGAAACAATACCGTCTTTTTGCGCCTTCCACATCATTGAGTTTTTAAACACGCCAGAGAACATTTCGGGAAACAGGGTAATGGCTTGAATTTTTCGCATATCCTTCATTATACCGTGCCCACATAAAAACCACCAAAAAACCGCCCTTTAGCTAGGCGGTTTTTTAGCACAAATAAGGCTCTCAATGGTTACCCATTGCTCGCATAGAGCTGTTCTCGCATATCGTCTGTGCTTGAACTAGTTATGATTATATATCAAGATCATCTAGTTCTGCAAGCTCTTTTCGAGCATTTTCTGCATAAGAAGAGTTATTTTCCACAGTTTCATCTGTTGAGTTGTCCACAGAATCATCGTCTGAAGCGACAGTCGTAGCTTGTTTAGCACTCGTAAAGCCGTCGTTGTTGACAATTTTCAGGTTGTAGCGCGCATCATTTTTCGTCCCTAACGCCCTAAGCAGCGTCCGCAGACTTTGCGCCGTACCGCCACGCTTGCCGATGACCCGACCGAGATCTTCTGGGTTGACCGTCAGTGTGAGTAACACTCCCTTTTCGTCAATCAAACGCTCGACGACGACATCTTCTGGATGTCCAACCAGCGCCTTTACTACGTATTCTACAAATTGCTGATCTATCGTTGACATACTGCCCCTCCTTGGAATTAACTGTACTCCTAGTATAGCATAGGCAATTTGCCGAGGGCAACTATGGCAATTGGCATTTTTTGGAACAGTGGGCGGTAATGTTTGCCTTGTGCTCAGCCTCGGTTTTGGCGAAATAAGTTACGTTATCATCGCCGCTCAAGAAGTAAAGGTAATCCTCCTGAGCCGGATCGGCCACAGCATTCAATGCCGCGAGACCGGGTGCGGCAATTGGCCCAGGTGGCAGCCCCTTGTGAATACGCGTATTGTACGGTGAATTAAGCGTGTGCGAGCGAGCCACGCCAGCCTTGTCGGCGGCATAATGATATGTTACATCTGACCCGAGCGGTATATCCTTTTTCAGGCGATTATAAAATACGCTAGCGATCCGCCGCATATCCTCGCAGGTCGTTTTACCCGGGCAGCCAATTGACTCGCGCTGAACAATCGAAGCCAGCGTCAACCCTTGATACAGCGACAATCCTCGCGCCGCAAATTTCTTCTCGAGACTATTCTCAGCCACTACTCGGTCTAGCTCACTGATGGCCCGCTGCAAGGCTTGCTGGGCGGTGGCGTCTGACGGCAAAAAATATGTATCGCCATAGATATAGCCCTCGAGATCGGCAGTCGCTGGCTTACTTTTTAGTACCGTACCGGTATAGGTAGCAGCAAAAGCGGCTGTAATCTGCTCATCGCTGTAGCCAGCGCGCTTGAGAGCACTAGTAACATCGGTCTTTTGGGCGGCAGGCGTCGAGATCTTGTCGCGCAGTGTTGCCCCCGGATAAAACAGCACCGAACGCCGGTCTGGCTTACCGCCGAGTAGATGATCAAGCACTGATGCCATATCTTGATCTTGTGTAAAGCTATACACGCCTTTATTGAACGTACCGGTGACATTATTTAACTTGAGGTAAATCGTCATGGCGAAGGCACTGCGAATAATTTTTTTATCTTCAAGTTTTTTGGCGATAACCTGCGCTGTGTCGCCACTGGCGATCTCGACACTAATTTTTTGCCGCGCTGCTGCATCGACCGGACGAAGCATTTGCTTGTACCAAATGACACTGCCAAGCAGCACCAGGCCCGCTACTGCAACAATTGCTGATACGATAATGAGCCATAACCGCCGTTTTTTGATCTTCATTTTCTTCATCCGTGTACCTCCAAATAATCTTGCAAAATAATACTCGCCGCCTCGGCATCGATATCGCCTTTATCTTTGATCTTGCCAGCCAGGCGCTGTTCGGCCTGAACGCTGGTTAGCGACTCATCCTGATAAGCGATCTCGGCATTAATATCTAGTTGGCTCAGGCGTCTGACAAAATCGACCACGAACTCTGTTTGTTGCGTTGGCTCGCCGGACTGATTACGCGGATAGCCGACCACTACCAGCGAAATATCGTGCCGCAGCATAATCTCTGCCAGCTCTTCCATGACCCGCTCATCATTGGCCACCCAGCCAAACGGTACCGCGATCCGCACCTGTGAATCGGCCATCGCCAGACCGATCCGCTTCTCGCCCACATCTAGCGCTAGAAAGTTTTTAGCTTTCATTGAGCTTGAATTCGATACTTATTCGTTTGGTATCATTTGGTACGGTGCGCACCCAGAACGGAGAGAATTTCACATCAACATTTTCGATACCCTTGATGGCTTCAAGCGCCGACTGGATGTCGCCATAACTTTTACCGCGCGACTGCTCCTTGACCTTTTCCTCATCAATGGTTGGGCCGACGACGGCATTGGCAGTGATGTGAGCAATGAAGTTGCTGCCCTGACCACTGAACTGCGCAAACTGCGCGCTATCAACACCATCTTTATAGATCTTTTGTGACTGCTTGCCCTCTAGTTCCTTGTTGGCGGTCGCCTTGAGGTAGGTGCTTAGCTCTGATTTTTCGACACCAACCATCGAGGCGGTTACCACTGTTTTAAGCGTCACTGCACCAGTCGCTTCACTATCAACGGCGACACTTGGAGTTGGCGCACTACGCTGTTCTTGGTAGCTTTCTTTGATAGTAACCGTTGAACCGCCGAATGATTGCTCGACCTTGCCACGAAGAGAGTCGGCTTTTTTTTCGTTCAATAAGTCGCCGGCACGCTTAACATCGTCGCTACTAACCACCGTCACCTCACGACTACTACCACCTGAAGTCTCGCCAACGAGTGTCGCGTTAACTCCTGATGGCATTCCCGATACCGAACCACTTTCACCGTTATATTCCGCCCCGATATTGGCAGCCGTCACCATGACCGTTGAGCCCGAGGCATTGGAGCGACTAAACGTCACCGCGCTATCAGTCGTAAAGGTCATCCCACCACTCGTACGGATTGATGTCCCGGCCGGAATGGTCTTATCTAGCAGGCTAATAGAATCAGTCGCGACACGTAGCTTACCCTTGGCTCGCTCACCAACTTTCTTCTTGCCAGTTGCCGAGAACTCAACGGATAATTCTGCTTTTTGCTCCTGCCGGCGCGCCTTGATCACGTCAGCAGCCGGATCAGTCGTCCCGTCAGTCCTGAGTGTCACTTTCTTATTTACCGTCACCGTTGTTGTCTTGGCCGTGATAATCACTCGCGCGTGCGGTGCGAACCAAATCGCCCATATCAAAAACCCAATGAGTAGCAGCGCGGCGCCGCCGATCAGCAGAAACTTTTTACGAAATAGATTAAAGTTCGGAACTTTTGGTGCTGTCTTGTTCTTGTTAGCGTTATCCGCCGGCTTTGGAGCCTCGTCGTCCTGCTTTTTGGATGAATCAGCGATGGCCGAATCAATCGCTTTATCCGTTTCATTAACAGGTTGCGCGCTCTTTTCTAGCTCGCCAATCGGTAGCTCACGCCCATCAATAACATCATTTTCATCATCCACCTTTAGTACCGGTATCTCGGCCATTTCCGGCTTACTCTGGAGCGTCTTGGCTACTGGAATTTTGGCCGCCGCCGCCAAGCCAGACAGAATTGTATCACCGGTAATCAGCACGACTCGCTTATCAACCGACGCGGCCGTCCGAGCGATAAGCCGCATATTAACAGCACTACGCAGCACACCAACTCGCTTTGGTGGCACCAGCGCAATAATCCGCTCCTTCGACGCCTTTATCTTACCAACAATGGCGGTGATATCATCTTCGACGTCAATGTAAATAACATCTTTATTCATCTATATTTTAAGTAATCGGTTAACTTTATCCATCAAGCCATGAGCGTCTTGATTACTTACCATTGTATCATACCCAACCCGCAGCAGGCCCATTACCGTGATAAATGTGTGATCGGTAATATCGCCGGTTGTGTCAGTGATACCGATGACATCAGAGGGTTTGATATGCTGAATGGTTGGCTTTTTCGTAAACGGCAGCTCCTTGTACCACGGCTGATTGGCCAGTGCATCAACGAGCTGCTGCAAGCTCGCACCACCGCCACACAGCAAAATTCGGTTCGGTAAATGATCGACGCTGTCAAAATCACCGAGCGCCAGCTCAACGCCCGACAGCCATACCTCAAGGGTTTTGTCAATAGCCCCGTCAAGCTTGCGCTTGAGGGTTGGCTTGATATACTCCTTATCAGTATTTACCTTCAACTTTTCTGCCTCTTTATAACCGAGGTCCAGATCCGTCGCAATCATCCGCGTAAAGCTCCGTCCACCGATGCCAAACATCTTGGTGCCCTCAACACCACCATCATTGACAACCGCAATATCGGTCGTGCCGCCACCGCAGTCGATCAAGATCGCCGTAAAATTAGAATTCGCATCCGTACCGAGCACGCTCCGGCTAACTGCAAACGGTTCGGCCGCCACGGCGATTAGCTCCAGTGCCAACTCATCAGCCACCTTTTCCAGCGCCCCGATATGCACCATCGGCGCAAATGCCGTATAAATCTGCACTGCCACGTCCCGCCCCTGAAAGCCGATCGGATTCGACACTTTGTAGCCGTCAATATGAATGCTGACCAGTGCCGAGTTAACCAGCTTCACCTCAACATCCTCATTGCCAGTTTCCAGCGCAATCTGCGCCTGTGCCTTGCCCTGTGCCCGCTCCTGCACCTTCTCGATGATGAATTCCATCTCGGCAACGTCCAGTGGCTTATCGGGCTGCGGCCGGCGATAGCGAATCGTGTTGGTCACGCCCTTGACCAGCTCACCGGCGATACCGATGATCACCCGCTTGGCCTGAACGCCAGCCTTATCCTCGGCCTCGGTCAGCGCCGCTTCACAATTGGTCACCACACCAGCGATATCAGCAATCGCGCCTTGATGCATGTCGCCCAGATTTTGCTGTGCCCGACCGACTCCGATGATCTCGATATCATCATCCTTGATCTCGGCGATCAGCGCCTTAATATATTCCGTACCGATGTCGAGACCGACCAGGTACTGGTGTTCATCTTTGTCTGTCTTCTTGAAAAGCCTATCTAACACCATAGTCTTTATGATTATATACCATTTGTATGTAAATTGGCTAGTTTTTTACGAGGATAACTAACCGACCTCAGACAAGAACAGCCTTGATCCGGCGAATCCCAGCAGCGCTCGCCTCTTCTTTGGTAATCGCAAAGCGCTTGCCACCCTCGGCCAAGACGCCGGTGTGTTCGACGTGCGGACCACCACAAACTTCAAAGCTAATGACATTGTTGCCCTCGCCGATGGAATAGACTTTGACTTCATCGCCGTAGCGTTCGCCAAATGCACCAATCGCACCCATGTTTAGTGCCTCGTCAGTCGGGTAGATAGCAAAGCTGACTGGTAAATCAGCATCAATCCAGGCATTGACTTGATCCTCCACCGCTTGTCTTTCCTCTGGCGTCAATTTATCATGATTGAAATCGAAACGCAGGCGCTCGGCAGTGATATTGCTGCCGTGCTGCCGCAAATCCGGCGCACCGAGAACTTTACGTAGCGCCGCTCCCAATAGGTGCGTTGCTGTGTGATACTTGAGATGAATTGGATCGTGACCTTCAAGGCCGCCGCTAAATTGCCCCTTACGTGCCGTCTTGGAGCGTTGGCGTTGCTCGGCCATCTTTTCATCAAATGATTGTTTTATGTGCTCATTGCTCCATGGATTCATGACGATATAGCCTAAATTCTCAAGATGCTTTTTTTCTTGAACAAGCATTTCATATCCAAGTTCATACGGATAGCCATGCGTGTCGTACATGGTAAAAAGTAACTGCCCTAAGAATTCAGGCTGCAAAACATCAATTGACGACCCTTTGTGAGTTGCCGGGTCATCAATAACAATCTTCTTCGAAAAACGAGCTAATTCATTGCGCAAAAAAGTCGACCCTTTACGCAGTGTCTGACGAAAGGCTTTTTCCTCTTTGACGAGGATAGCGACAATCTGCTCGCGATTCTCTTTAACCTCTGGAAAATCTGCTTCATATAGGTCAGCAATCACTGGCACAACTTCCTCGAGGAAATTCTGCTCAATACCGAGATCAAAACTATAGCGAATCGCCCGGCGCAATAAGCGGCGCATCACATAGCCTTGCTCCTTGTTACTCGGCACGCAGCCGTCAACCGCCAAAAACGTCGCCGCCCGCAAATGATCAGCGATAACCCGCATAGCCTCGGTATGTTCTTCGTATGTTTTGCCGCTCAATTGCTCTAGTTTTTCAATAATCGGCCACATCAAGCTAATTTTAAAGACATCTGGATCATCGATAGCCGCCGCCGCGATACGCTCCAGGCCCGAACCATGATCAATATTTGGCTTCTCTAACGGCTCAAATATGCCGTCAGCCACCTTTTTATAGGCCATAAAAACATTGTTGCCAATTTCCATAAAGCGACCGCAATCACAATTCGGATGGCAATTTTCGCCAAAGCTTTTATCGTGCTCAACCGAGGTGAACTCGTAAAACATTTCACTATCTGGGCCACATGGATCGCCCACCGGCGTGCTTTCTGGACCACCATTGCGGCTCCACCAGTTTTTGCTGCCATCATAGTAAAAAATCCGCTCGCCTGGTTTAATACCGCGTGCATAACCAGCTTCTTCTGAACCGATATCAGCCTGACCACTGCTCAGGCCTGCTTTTTCGTATAGCTCCGCCCAGATTTCCGCTGCTTCAGTATCCTTAGGAATATTGTAGCGTTCATCACCAATGTAGCAGGTGATATAAATCCGGTTCATGTCCAGTCCGACCTCTTCGGACAGAAATTGCCACATCCAATTAATCTGCTCTTGTTTGAAATAATCGCCCAAGCTCCAGTTACCAAGCATTTCAAAAAATGTCGTGTGGCGGTTATCACCGATATCATCAATATCCTGCGCCCGTAAACATGTCTGTGAATCAGCAATTCGCTTACCCTCAGGGTGTGGCTCACCCAGCAAATATGGAATCATCGGCTGCATGCCCGCACCAGTGAAGAGCGTGGTCGGGTCGTCAGTTAGAATCAGCGGCGCGCGCTTGATGACTGCGTGAGCCTGTTTACTGTAAAAGTCGAGATATTTGAGGCGAATTTCTTGAGCGTTCATAGGAGCAATTATAGCACAAGTCGCCTCAGATACTCTGGATCTTTATGAACGTTTTTTCCGCATCAGCAGCACTGCACCGCTGATGATGGCAGCAACACCAGCCCCGATGGCTACCAGCAAACTCGTACCGGTATCAGCTAGTTGACTGCCCGCTCGGCCTTGCGAAGCGCCCGGCTGCCCTGGTTGGCTCGGCTGACCCGGCTGGTTAGGAGCACCTGGATTACCCGGCGCTGTTGGCACAGCGTTCCACTTAGCGTATAGCGTGAAGTTAGAATTTGGCATCGTATGGACGTTAAAGTCCCACTGCATCAGATAAGTTGGATCAGCGTACCACCCAGCAAAGGTATAGCCAGCCCGCGTCGGATCAGCCGGCCGCACCGCCTTGGCAGTGTAGGCGACCGTTTGAGATGGTACCGGTGAGCCTGAGCCGGTATTAAACGTCAGCGTGTAGGTCGGGCACTGCTTGGCATCGCCATTGATTGTCCAGCCGTGACCACCGTCGGCCACTGTCTTTTGCAGCGCTGCATGCGCCGCCTCTGCCGTGCAATATTTCAGGCCAGCCGCACCTAGCGTCACTGGTGACTTGAGTACTGCATTATTCCAGGCAGTCAGTGTTGCGTCGTAATTTTGCACCGATAGCGCCGTATTATCAAGCATATTCGCCCCACCAGCATACGGATTACCCGTAACGTCCTGCAGCGAGGTCAGTTGCCAGCCAGCCAGCGACTGGTTGAATGCCCGCGCATTAGCCAACATCCGCACCATAGCATGTGCTTTCGTCATATTCCACAGCCCGATCGGCTGATTGAACGAATTTGCCCACTCGAACATACTATCAGCGTATTCAAGTTTTGCAGTATTCCAGCTGGCAATTGACGAACTACCGCCGTTATTGAACGCCCCTGCATACGCAAACATATGGCCAGCGCTCGTCACATTTCCCATGTTCCACGAACCAATGTTTTGGTTAAACTGTCCGGCGCCATGGAACATATTAGCAGTTGTCGTCACATTTGATGTATTCCATTGCCAGTTGGCACCCTCACCCTTGAGCGAGTGAGCCGTGTCGAACATGCTCTGTAAGCTCGTTACGTTCGTGAGATTTGGCACGTCAGTCGCCTTGACGTCCATATTCTCAGCGCCCCGAAACGCCGAGTCCATGCTGCGCCACGCGCCCGTTCCCCACTGGTCAACTGACATGATTTTCAAACGATCACCGGCATTATTCACATAAATCTGCGGGAATGTACCGCCGATACGAATTGTGTGACGACCCTCGTCGCTGTATGTGCAGGTGTGACTACTGGTCACGCCCACAGCGTCAGGAATACCGTCATTGTTACAGTCGACCGTATAATTATATCCCCCGCCTGTCACCGGTATAGTAAATTGATCGGTATTTGATACGCCCGGTTTTGTGGTGTCAATCGTCATGACAAAATCAGTATTGTTAATTGGATCAGCTTTCGCTGGCTGCGTCATCGCAAGTAGCGTCAGGCCACCAACACCAAGCATCATAACCCCTGCTGTTAGCGTCGGCAGCAAGCGCCTGCGTTGTTGTAAATATTTCATAAACCCCCTATTATGTTCATGTTACTTCGTTGTACTATTACCTCAAATAATACGCGACTAAGCCCTCCATTGTCAAGAAAATCCCGCCCTCATCGCGGGCGGGAAATGTCTCAGTTTATCACGTCGTATTATTCAGCGCCTGACTCATCAGTATCTGACTGAACTGGCTCTTCTTTTGGCTGGTTTTTACGAAGCTTCTCTGGATTGCGGATGGCTTTGTGCTTGTCGGCAGCTGGTTCTTTGACCCACTTTGGTAATGTGACGCCAGCTTCTTTCAACAACTTAACAACACGTGGTGTTGGCTGAGCGCCATTGTCCAAATATTTCTGTGCTAATTCAGCCTGAATATTTGCTGCTTTAGTGTGTGGATTGTAGCTACCAACATAGGCGACAACACGGCCGCTTGATGGGTGGCGCTGTGCTTCTTGTACAGCCAGACGGTAGACTGGGTAGCCCTTGCGACCCAAACGTTGCAAACGAATTGCTAGCATGTGTGATTTCTTCCTTTTCTTACAACTCTTTGATTAATGTATTACTCCTAGAGAGTGTACACTATTTCGCTATGTACGTCAATTCTGTCTTGAGTCTGCTATTGACTTTTTATTTCTATCTGTTATAATATCCAAGTATGCCACATGAACATATCCAACCAAGAGAAATCGATGATACAGATTTTATTATTTCGGGTCTACTTGGCGAAGGCGGCTCAAAAACAGTGTTTGACACAGTCATTAATGGAAAAAGAAGAGCGCTGGCGATACCGAATAGTATTGACGATCCCGATACACAGGCAGAGAAATGGAACAGTGTATTACAAGAACCCGAAAACGCGAAACTACTATCTGAATTAGGACTTCTCACTATTCCAGAATACGAAATAATGGTTGCTACTATAAACGGTCGGGAATTACCAGCACTAAGTATGACACCGTTTTCTGATCTCCCTTTTAGGGTCTTTGACAGCAAGGATGGAACACAGACATATACACACGGTCCACTTTCTCACATTGAACATTTTTCAGATATTTCTTCCTATATCACTGGTTTTGGTGCCGATATCGCCACGCTCACACAATCGGGAATCGTCCTGTCACGAGACAGCATATCATTTGCTGCCTTACCGGACGGATCGATGCGCTTATTTTTCTACGATTTACAGAATATGACAATTAACGATGGTTCGGTTAATAAAGATAATCTTAGAGAGGGTTATTCAAAACTAGTCGTCTCTATGTTAGATAACATATTTGACTACCAGCAGTTGATGCGTTTTAAAGAACAGGGCTACGATTTTCGTGAGCGCATGAATCTATCACAGAGACTTCAAGTAATCACTAATAAACTTTTAGTATTGCTCGACGCAAAGTGTATGATTTAATTGCTGATGATCCGATAAAAGCCGTGTCTGACAGAGCAGAAAAAGAAAAGCGTCAGCTTGAAGATCCTGACGTTGCGCAATGTCTGAGAGAAAGGATTAATCGCTAAAGCTCGTTTTTCCCAAAGTATCGTCGAACACGAAGAAAATTTTGAACGCCTAAAACAATTGTTTGGTCAAATTCCTAACCGCGGTATGTTTATCGAGGCTATGATGAATGAAGGCCCGCAAGTATGCTTCTCAGTAGCAGCTAGTTTAGCAAATAATCCCGCCGCCCAAACATTCCTCGCCGTCATATATCACGGCTGACTGACCTGGGGTGGCGGCGCGCTGCGGCTCAGACAGTTTCACTGTCACCTTCTCGCCAGCATCGTCGTTCACACGTGTAATCTCCGCATTAATAAGCGACGCCCGATGTCTCACCCGAACTTGACAGGCATCACCTTTTAGTGGCTGATTAATCCAGTGAACGTCAGCCAGTGTCAATTCTTTCCGCCACAAATTACCATCATCAATTAAGCGCGACACGTAAACTTCATTCTTTGCCATATCTTTACCGACAACATAATACGGCAAGCCGCCACCGACATTCAGGCCATGCCGCTGCCCCAGGGTATAAAATATCGCCCCGTCATGCCGGCCAACAACCGCGCCCGTTGGCTGATCAATGATATCGCCCGGGCTAGTCTCAACATATTCTGACAAAAACTCGCGAATTCCCACTTGCCCAACAAAGCAAATCCCCATCGATTCCTTTTTGCTGGCCGTCCACAAACCCCGCTCCTTGGCCATCTGGCGCACCCCAGCCTTAGTAAAATCGCCGAGCGGGAACATAGTTTTTGCCAACGCTTCGGACGTTACGCGATACAGAAAATAGGTCTGGTCTTTATTGTCATCGTGCGCCTGGAGCAAACACCCCTCGCTCGTCCTAGCATAATGCCCCGTCGCAATATACTCCGCGCCCGCCGCCAACGCCGCCTCTAAAAATAACTTAAACTTCACCTCTTGATTACACATCACATCAGGATTTGGCGTCCGACCTGCCTGGTATTCGCGGATCATATAGTCAACGACATTTTGCTTGTACTCTTTCTGGAAATCAAACACCTGAAAATCAATTCCCAACCCCACTGCCACGCGCTTGGCGTCAGCCACATCTTCCGCCCACGGACAATGCATACCCGGCAAATCTTCCGACCAATTTTTCATATACACACCAGTCACCTCGTGACCTTGCTCAACCAATAGTGCTGCCGCTACCGAAGAATCAACGCCGCCCGACATACCGACGAACACCCGAGCCATCAGCGCGACACTCCCAGTGCAAACAAACCGATCCGCAGCAATTCGCCGACCGCCAGCCACCAGCCCCACGGCGTCAGCCACCACCATGCACTCCAATGCTTGTCGTGCGTCGTCGGGCGTGCCCACAGCTCAACATTCGGCAGTTGCGCTGAAAACTCAGCCAGCGCCCGCCGCATGTGATAGCCGCTGGTGACCAGAATGACGCGCTTGATACCGCGCTGCGCTATGATATTTGCCACTTCCTGGGCATTCTGCTTGGTGGTTTCTGAACGTTCATCCATCACCAAGGCCGCAGCTGGCACACCCGCCGCTTCGGCTTGTTTTCTCATGGCAGCGGCGTTAGACGGGCCGGATTTATCAGCCGCGGCACCAGACAAGATAACAGTCGGCGCCCAGCCAGCTTGATATAATTTGACCGCCTCAGCCGTGCGCGCTTCGGTGTCGCCGCCACTAATAACGATGATGGCGCCCGCTTTTTGGCACTGCCCTGAGCCAGGGCGCGGACAATCTTTCAAGTCATCCGGCGACAAATAATAACTCAGGCCGACAATAACCGCGACAGCAATTAACACCAAGCCGATTAACCGATGGATCATCGCGTTCGCTCCTGTTCCGTACGCACTGTAGTAATAATCTCGTCCGCCGCCCGCATAACTTGCGTCTCATCGTTCAGTCGCCCCAACGTCAGCCGCAGACTACCATCAATCGCCGCATCACCCAACCCGATCGCCGCCAAAACATGTGATCGCGTACCTGAATTAGCCGCACAAGCACTACCCGTCGCCACCAGCACGCCGTGCGCTTCTAGTAAAAACACCAATCGCTCAGCGTCAATACCAGGAAACGAAATATTGAGAAAATTAACCAATGATTTTTTCTGATCAGAAGAAATAATCATGTCAGGGAAAGCCGCCGACAGTTTTTTTGCCAACATATCACGCAGGCCTCGCAGTCGTTTTACCTCGCTGCTGCGACGCTTGGCGGCTAGTTCCAGCGCCGTCGCAAAGCCGACCACGCCAGCCACATTTTCCGTGCCGCTGCGCAGCCCCGCCTCCTGCCCGCCGCCAACGATACTTGGTTGTAGCTTGACGCCCGGCCGTATCCAAAGCAAACCAACCTGCTTCGGCCCGTAAACCTTTGCCGCCGATAGCGTCAACAAATCAACACCTAGCCGTTTAATTTTCACATCCATCAGCGCTGCGGTCTGCGAGGCATCAGTATGAAACATGAGCGGCGTTGATTCGCCATTTTCCTGGCGCCTGACGCGCTCAAGCCTTACAACTTCCGCAATTTCTTCAACGGGCTGAATATATCCGAGTTCATGATTCGCCAGCGCGATGCTTATAAAACTAACGTCTGGCGTCAGCAGTTTTTTAACAGCCTGCGAATCGATGCGTCCATTTTTCATCGGTGGGATAAGCCGAACGTCCGAGCGCGCTTTCGCAGAATTGATAACCGAGCTATGCTCAATAGCCGAGATCAAACTCACACCACCCACCGCAGTAAACGCCAAATTGATAGACTCCGTGGCGCCAGCTGTCATCACTAACTCATCCGCACCCACGCCCAGCACCCGCGCGATGCGCGACTTTGCCTCGCGGTAGTCACGCTTGACGGCGACCGCCGGTGCATATGGACTGGACGGGTTAAAAAACTTCTCAGAAAAATACGGCTGCATTGCTTCAATTACCAACGGATCCATCGGCGTAGCTGCGGCGTGATCAAGATATATCATAGAGGATTCCACACATACTATTATACCAAGCGGCCCAGATGTCGGCTACACCAACTGCCCAGTTTTCGGGTCACGGTTATACAGCTGACGCGCCACTCGTTCATGATATTCACTAACTGCTAGTACAAAATTCTGCAACTCCTGACCCTCGAGATAGCTATATTGGTAATTAGGCTGGATCTTTAAGATGCCCTTTGACTGCACCTCGTAGCGCGTCGTCAGTTCACGACGCTTACCGTCCTTACCCATCACTTCTTCATGCCAAATCCACGTCGTTTTATCAAGGTTAAAGAACGTCCGCCGCACGACATGAGCCGGCTTTTCGCCGAAAATCGTTGCACCAATTTCACTCTCCAGTTGAATTAATTCGCGCTCAGTCAGTTTTTTCAGCGGCCGATCTTTACGGGTAAGTCGCAGCAGCGAACGCGTTGATTTCGGTACCTTTGGCGCCGAGGCGGCGTGAGCAGACTTCGCTGGTTTAGGCGAACGTGAAAGACGTGTGTTATCCGCCAAGACGAGACCAAGAGCTTTTTTGAGAATCGTTGGCATAAATCACCTCCTTTCAGGCTGCTCGTCTATAATTATTTCTATGATCCTTTGGCGTGACGTCGGATGCGTTGAAAGCTTGTGCTGCGATCGCATTATACTCCGCTCGATACGCCCCAATGCGCTCACCAATTGCTTTGACCAAGCCCTCTAGTCTGCGCCGTTCCTCTAGCGATATCTTTGCGGGCTCGGCCGTATCAGCCACCACCTCAGCACTACCACGCACCGCCGCTTTGGACAGACGCGGCGCCACTCGCTGTGATCGCTCTGGGTGTGCTTGCGTCGCCAAATCCAGCGCTTCGGCCCGCGCCTTTTGAATCGACATCATTTCTGTGATTGGTCTTGGCTGCTGATTCATTATCTCTCCACTTTTACAAGCCAAAAAGTTTTACCGTGTTATCGGTCGCTACTTTTTCGAGGTCGTGAAGCACTAGCTTGCGCTCCGCCGCCCAATACTTTGCCACCAACTCCACATATTCTGGCTTATTCAGCTTACCACGAAATGGCTTTGGTGTCAAGAACGGCGCATCGGTTTCTAATAATAATCGCTCCAGTGGGATGGAGGCGAATAATTCTCGCTGTGTTTGGTCTTTGGTGAAGGTGCTAATGCCGTTCAAACCAACGTATAATCCGCGAGCAAATCCCTTCTCTAAGTTGGCGCGTGTATCGGTAAAACTATGTAGTACGCCGCGCAGGCCATGAAAATTATCAAAAATCGGCCAAAAATCATCCCATACCGACGGCTGGTCAGGTGCACCATCACGAATATGAAAACTAACCGGCAGGCTATAATCCACCGCCAGCTGCAGCTGTGCCTCCAGCGCCTGAATCTGCACCTCGCGCGGGCTGTGATTGTAATAATAATCAAGCCCAATCTCGCCAATCGCCACAATTGGTGAATTATCCTCTCTACCTTTAAGCAGTTGTTCCACCTCACCCCAGCCATCTTTGCTGTCGTGCGGATGAACGCCAACTGCCGCCCAGACCCAGTCGCGACTCGCGGCAAACTCTACTGCTTGTCGGCTGCTGCGCTCGTCAGTGCCAACGCAAATCATGCCGATGCCCGCCGCGATTGTTTGCTGATACAGCTCCTCACTATTGTCCGCGAAAAACTCGGTATCATGCAGATGACAGTGCGAATCAATCAAACGCAAAGTTGTCGTTGTATTATTCTCTGCTACTGGGTTCATCATTATTATTTACCTTGAGTTTCTGCTTTTGGCGCGCGCGGATCAGGCGTATGGAGATAGAGACGCGGGAATAGTGGCGTTAGCTGTGATGGCACAACACCACTGGCAAACATGTCGTGAATTCTCTCAGCAGTTTGCGGCATGAACGGACGCAGCATGTTGGATACTTGAAGCAACGTACCGCTGGCATACGCCAAAATCTCTGCAAGGTGTGCTTCAGCTTCTGGGTCTTTGGCCCGTTTTTTGGCAACCTGCCACGGCTGGACGCGCTCGATGTACTGGTTCAATGAACGGATGATTTGCCAAATCTCATCCATGGCTTGGTTGAAGGCAAAGCTTTCCATGGAGTGGCGATACGGTCCCATGTCGTGTTCAGCTTGTGGCGCATCGCCAATGACACCTGCCTGATATGACTGCACCATCTTAGCCACACGCTGCACCAAATTACCGAGATCATTGCCCAGCTCACCGTTGTACGCGGCTTCAAATTTCTCCCAGGTAAAGTCACCGTCATCTTGCGTCGGCACGTGGCGCAGGAAATAATAGCGAAAGGCCTCGACACCGTAGTGCGGGATGATGTCAGCTGGACCGACACCATTACCGAGACTCTTACTCATCTTGGCGCCACCAACATTGATGAAGCCATGCACTAACAGTACTTTTGGCAGCGGCAAATCCAGTGCCATCAACATCGCAGGCCAAATCCCAGCATGGAAACGAAGAATATCCTTACCAATTACCTGCACATTCGCTGGCCAAAACGCCTGCCATTCTTCTGGACGATCAGGATAGCCGATAACCGTGATGTAATTACTCAGCGCATCCAACCAGACATACATCACCTGCGTATCATCGCCTGGCACCGGCACGCCCCAGCTGAGGTTCTTGCGCGGACGCGAAATTGACACGTCTTTCAAGCCATCTTTCATCAATTCCAAAAACTCTTTTTTACGAAATTCAGGCACAATTTTCATCTTGTTTGACTCAATCGCCTGGCGAATATTCTCCGAAAATGCACTGGTTTTGAAATAATAATTCTCTTCGCTTAGTCGTTGGTATGGCGACTGGTGGTCAGGGCAAATGCCATTATTTTCAGCCGCCTCCTTGTCGGTGACGAATGCCTCGCAACCCTGGCAATACCAACCCTCGTAGGTGCCTTTGTAGATATAGCCAGCCGCAGCCAGCTTCTGCCAAATGTACTGCACAGCACTAACATGATGCGGATCAGTCGTGCGGATAAAATCCGTCGCCGAAATATTCAACTCGGCAATCATGTTCTGGAAATTGCCATGCATTTGATCGACGTAGGCTTGCGGCGTCTGATTTTGGCTGGCAGCCTTGGCAGCAATTTTATTGCCATGCTCGTCCACGCCCGTCTGGAAACGCACCTCGCGGCCATTCTGCCGCTGATACCGCGTCCACACGTCCGCCAACATATAGTCCATGGCGTGCCCAATGTGCGGCAAACCGTTGACATAAGGAATAGCAGTAGTGATGTAGGCGTGTTGTTTAGTCATGCTACTCATTGTATCATTATCTGGAACAATTTTCACCGATATGCGTTCGCCGAGGGCTCACCCGCGCATCATTACTACCACTGCAATTCGCCCCGCCGTATCACCCGATGAGTGCGAAAAATAATTTGGATCATCCGCCGTATCAATTGGCGAAATGACAATATTATTAGCCGGAACGCCCGCCTGGACGGCCAACGAACGATTAAATCCTTGCATGTCCAGATAAATTCCGTCAGCCGTTTGACGGCAGAAATTGTGCCAATTCGTATCATTTGTATGATTAAAATAATCCATACGATAATTTTTCTGGGTGATGCTTGGCGACATCCAAATTTGTAAATCTTTTGCCTGGCTGCCCCGCTCGACAAAATGCTGAACTGCCCGAGACATTAACTGCGCGACTGTCGAATGCCGCCCCAAATGCGCCAGCATGAGGGCGCGGCGTTTTGGATCATAAATGACGGTGGCGATACAGTCCGCCACTGGCAAAAATAAGCCGATGCCAGCCGTTTCGGTATATAGCGCGTCAGCAAAAATCCCCTCGTTATTGTATTTCACTGTGTCAGTTTCAGTGACTTCGATGGTAGTATCAAACGTCTGTGCTTGGTCATATGAAATCACGTGATAGACAACGTCGTCATAATTAATGCCAATTTGATCACAAAACCGCTGCCGATTCTCCAGCACCTCGGCTACGTGGCGACCGCGAATACGATTGAGCATGGTGCCGTCGTCTTTCGACGAGACCGCAACCAATAGATCAGATGGAAAACACGTCGGCTGGTCTGCCGTAATCATTGCGCCCGCCATTCTTTGAGCAGCCGCTGCCAATCGTCAATCGCCAAATCTTCGGCACGAGCATCAGGAGAAATATCAGCTTTTTTTAGCAACTGTTCCGTGGCATCTTTGCTAACACCCAGCCCGCCACTCAAGCTGGAACGCAGTTTTTTACGTTTGGTCGAAAAACCAGCTTTGACAACACGGAAAAAATCTTTTTGGTCTTCAGGGGCGACTAGTGGTTCGGTGCGGGTTCTCAATACCACCACCTGCGAATCAACTTTTGGCGGCGGCGTGAAGAATTGCCGCGGTACTTCAATGTCGAGTTCTGCCTCGGCAAATAGCTGCGCGCTAACCGCCAAAATACTCATCTCGCCAGGCTCCGCCGCGATACGCTGAGCAACTTCCTTTTGCACCAGTAAAACCGCCAAACTCGGCTTATTTTCTGCCGTCATTAGTTTTTCGACAATTTTGCTGGTGATATAGTATGGCACATTGGCGACTACTTTATAGCCCTTCGGCAACTGCTTCAGATCAAACTGCAAAATATCTTCGTTAATCACTTCCAGGCTTTTGCCAGGAAATTGCCCCGGTAACTTGCGCGCCAAATCCGCGTCAAATTCTACCGCCACCACGCGCCCGGCTCGCGCCAATAACCGACTGGTCAAGGTGCCAAGTCCTGGCCCAATTTCCAAAACCACATCATCTTCACCAAGTTCCGCCGCCTCGGCAATTTCCGCCAAGATTTCTGGGTCGCGCAGCCAATGCTGGCCTAACTCTTTTTTCGGCCCACGCGCTGACGCCATCTAACGTCCATCTCCGTTCGTCCAATCAGTCGCTAGATCAAACCCATGTGGATGCCGCGTCGCAAACCCGCCGGTATCATACACTTTGCCAGGACCCATGCTGGTTTCCACCACCGAACAGCGCGGATAATTACCATAATTTGCCGCCACCAAAATATAACCGTCCTTGTCCACTTTGGCACCATCTGCCCGCACGGTATAACCACCACCGCCGCACGCATTGATGACGACATTCATTGGCAGGTCATAATAAGTTTCACGGTGCGCCACGCCGCGCGAATCAGTAAAGATATGCGCACCCTTCGACTTCGTCAGTGGATTTTTTGGCTTGGTGCCGATCACTTCGATTTGCTTTTTAGGTTGTTTGCTGATACGGCTACTTATTTCCTTACGGCTAATCTCAACACCGCGCTCGGTCTGGGCCTGGTAAGTCACGGTACGAATACCCTTTTCGCCCAGCTGCTTAATTTCCTTGAAACCAATCGGCTGATTCGCATCCTTGATCTGCTCCACTGGGAAGTCAATGTCAACCTCCTCGGTCACGGTTCGCAGCGGCGCACGGGTAATGTTCATCAGCACGTTTGTCCCATCCAGCAGCATATTATCGCTCGTCATAAATTCAACCTTATCCTCGACATATAGCGTGATCCCCGCCGCTTTGGCAATTCGCTGCGGCGTCTGCTCCGCCGTGGTAATATGTGAGCGCCGCGAACCATCAATGACCGTTACCGGCCGAGCCCGAAAAATCGTCACCGTAAATGTTGTTCCTGTCAGCTCCATATCAATGTCTGGCTTAACAACGTCACGCCGCTCATCAACCGTCACTCGAGCTAGCTGCAATGCCTGGCGTACCGTACGCGCTCGGGTCATGATCGTCTGCTCGCGGCCACGGTCGCGAATCGTCACCAGCCGCTCCGCTGACGACTGGGCATGATTATCTTGTGCTTGGACAGGCTGAGATAGCAGTAAGCCAACCGTACCAGCCACGAAAGCCATGAAGCAGCTCAGCAGAACAACCGGCCGCCAGCCTTTCTCCATGTGCCATTTCCACCAGTTCATCATTCTGCTCTAATACCTAATTAACGGACGTATTATACCATATTTATCTAATAATTACTAGTACCACCCTCTGGCCTTGCTGTGCGCTACCGCTTTCTCCCATGAACCATATCGCCCCATCACGTAACCATGCATCCAATTTAGCGAATCAACTGGGTTGAGCGGATTTCCTGGCACCTTGCTACATGGTAACGCCTGCGCGAGGCCACAAGCACCGCTCCGGCTGCGAGCATTCGGATTCCAGCCGCTTTCTTTCTGTACCAGCCACTCAGCATAGCCCCATTGATCACGCGGGATGTTTGACGAAGATAGCCACTGATCTTTATTGCCACCACCAGTATACGGCATGGCGGCATTCTTTGTGCCGATGATTTCAACTTGTTTTTTAGGCTGTTTTGTTATTTGACTAGCAAGCTCCCGACGGCTCACCTCCTTGCCATTTTGCACCTCAATCTCATAGGTCACCGTCCGCCGGCCCTTTTCGCCCGCCTCTTTCACCTCCTTGTGACCCGTCTCGCGATTGGCATCCCGCACCGTCTCAACCGGAAAAGCGACATCTTCATCAGTTGTAATCGTCTGCTTACCATTACGCCAAACATCCAGCCGCATCCCACTAGTAATCGGCGCCTCGAGCGGCATTGATACGGTATCGTTACTGGCCAGCTGGACATGCTTTTCCTTGAGCAGTGCGCCAACGGTTTTCGCGTGGGTGCGCACTTCAGCCAGAGACCCGTAGAGATTGAGCTGGAGTGGCGTGGCCCGCTTGATGGTCAAGACCGCATTCGTGCCGCTGGCAACCACGTTTTCGGCGGCATGAATATCGACAAGATCCTCGCTATAGAGTTTAATCCCCGCCACTTTGGCGATCACCGTCGGGGTTTGCTCCGCCGTGGTTAGCCGAATACGCGCCTGACCATCGACTACCGTTACCGGCCGCGCCCGAAAAATATTAACGTTATATGAACTAGCGACCAGCTCTTCATCAAGTGCTGGCTCCACTACATCTCGCCGCTCGTCAACCTCAATCCGCGCCGCCTTCAGTGCCTCGCGCACCGTTTTTGCCCGAGTGATAATTGTTTTCTCGACTCCCTTGTCATAAACACTCATCAGACGCTGGCCGTCGCTCCGTGATGGACGCTCGGTACCCTGTGCCAGTGCAGCATCCGCCAGCTGGATCAATGTCACTCCAAGCACGAGCAAACCGATCAATAGAAAAATCTTCTTTGAATGGTAGCGAATAGATAAACTCTTTTCCATAATCTCGCTCGTGGGCAGTGCCACAAACTGCTATGTATTATATCAAATTTTCTCTAATCTGGCGAATTCTACATTAAGCTTTTTCGTCTTACCATCATCAAATTGCACCGTCACCGCCATCCCGTCAACGTCCACCACCTCACCCGCACCAAATTGTGGGCTTCGCACCCGATCACCAACCTCTAGACCTATGTCATCATAAAACACGTCATCGGCTGGCGGCGCGGCAGGCGCATCCAGACCACCGCTCATCAGCCCCATCTCGTCCAGAAATCGCGACGGCAGATTATAGCCGATCTGACCGAATTGCGTCCGTGAACTAGCACAGGTCACAAACAGCGCTTCACGAGCCCGCGTAATCCCCACATAGCAGAGGCGGCGCTCCTCCTCGATATCATCCGCTTTACCGCTATCAAACACCCGTGCGTGCGGCAATATCCCCTCCTCCAAGCCGGTCATAAACACCACCGGAAACTCCAAGCCCTTCGCAGCGTGCAGCGTCATCAAGGTGACCTGCTGATCCGCTTGGCTATCACTTGATGACATCAGTGCCATGTCTTCGAGGAATGTCGACACGTCAGCATAGGCGCGCGCCTCAGCCACCAAAACGCCGAGGTTCTCCAGCCGCTCTTCGGCCTGCACACTGCCGTCATTCACTGCCTCGCCGTAGCCGGTCTGCTCAATAATTTGTTCAATCACCTCGGCCGGTGCGCCGTTCAGTAATTGTTGTAATTTTTGCAGCAATTGACCGAACACCCGCAGCGACTGCTTGGCGCGAGCGCTCAACCCTACAGCCTCATCAACCGCCACCAGCCCCTCAATAATATTCCGACCCGACTGATCGGTCCAATCGAGAAATTTCGCCACGCTCACCGCGCCGATGCCACGCTTTGGTAGATTGACGATCCGCGCGAAGCTAACGCGGTCACTGGGTTGATATAATAATCTGAGATAAGCCAGTACATCCTTGACGACTGCTCGATCCAGAAACCGCAGACCACCCACAATCTTGTAGGGGATGTGCCGTTGACGCAGCGCGCGCTCTATGGCGTAGCTCTGGGCATTGGTGCGATACAGTACTGCTATGTCGCTATAGACTCGGCCCATCCTGGCCTGGCGGTAAATTTCGTCGGCCACTGCTTGCGCCTCCTCAGCCTCGCTGTACAGTTGCCATAATTGCGGTGTCATCCCACCAACCGCTTCTGTCCAGAGGTTCTTGTCGGTGCGCTGGGTGTTATGCTGGATTAAGTTATTTGCCACTGTTAAAATCGCGCCCGTTGAACGGTAATTTTGCTCTAGTTTAATCACTGCCGCACCCGGAAAGTCACGCTCAAAATGAAGAATATTGGTATAATCTGCGCCGCGAAAACTATAAATTGATTGCGCATCATCACCAACCACACAGAGGTTGCGCTCTGGACCGACTAGCAGCTTGATCAGCGAATACTGCACCGCGTTGGTATCCTGATACTCATCAATGAGAATGTGGCGAAATTGCTGCTGCCATTTGTGGCGGATGTCAGGCGAGGAGCGCAGTAGCTCCACCGCCTTGAGCAATAAATCATCAAAATCGAGTGCCCCAGCTCGGTGCATAGCGGCCTCGTATGTGGCAAATAATTCGGCCATTTGCTGTTTGACTGGGCCGACCGCCTGCATCATATACTCATCGGGTGAGAGCATGTCATTTTTTGCCGCAGAAATAGCCGCAGCGATGCGGCGCGGCTTGATGTCGCGATCAGTCAGCCCACGCGATTTCATCAACTGTTTGATCAGACCCAGCCGATCATCTTCATCATAAATAATAAAATTACGACCGAGGCCAATCGACGCTCCGTCCATCCGTAGTAGTCGCACACAAATACTATGAAATGTCCCCATCCACGGCATGAAGCGTCGATCCGAGGCGTCTTCGCCCAGCATATCAGCCAAGCGCTGACGCATCTCTCGAGCAGCCTTGTTGGTGAAGGTTACCGCCAAGATGCGGCTGGGAAAAATCCCTTGCTGGCTGATCAGATGGGCAATGCGATGCGTTAAGGTTTTTGTCTTACCGCTCCCCGCTCCCGCCAAAATAAGCAGCGGCCCGCCATCATGCTGGACGGCTCGCCGCTGTTCAGGATTGAGCTCAGATAGGATGTCCATTACTTATAGTATAGCAGGAAAAAGTACGCTGCCGCACCGCCGCCAACGCCGATAAGGGCAAAAAGAATGATCAATAGAATCGTCCCGATGCCGGATTTTTTCTTATCAGGCTGGAGTGCTTCCCCGCTGGCTGGCTGCCTGGCTGCCGCATCAAACATCGGCTCTGGATCTGGTGCAATCTCATCACCGGCCGTGTATTGCTGAGGGATATCGCCCGGAGTGTGCGGTCGACGTGGCGTCTCATCAACTGTCTCAGCATCACTTTCGTCCATCGACTCAATCGCCATCAGCTCACTGTCTAGCTCCGATGTATCAGCGGCGGACTGCTTGGACGAAGCGCCTACCGATGTAGCATCTGCGTCGAGTTGCTCACTGACCTCGCTGGCCTCAATTTCATCAATGGTTGCTTCAAGGCTCGTACGATCAGCAGTAATGTCGGTATCAGCCGCCTCATCATGGTGTTCCGCTACCTCGTCTCCAGTCGCCGCACCCGTCACTAGATGATCATCATCGGCCGTCAACTCATCCATGGTCGGCCCTTCACTATCGGCTGCCTTAGCCGGAGCGTCCTCTGCTAGTAAGCCTTCCTCGATAAAGGCGCTGTCAGTACTAGCTTCGGCTTCACTGGCCATCGATTCATAATCAGGCACGTCCTTGGTATTGAGCGACACATTGTCTGACGTTAGACCTTCGGCCACATGCGATGGATCGGGCTGCAGAACGAGACGTGGTGGTCGACGCTTGATCTCGCGATCAGCTACCGATGAGTGAGCGGTGCTATCATCTGCCATCATATCACTTGACGTATCCTCAGTAGTTTCAGCCATGTTAACACCCTGCTGGTCGTCATTACCAGTCCGACCGGAGAGATACGAACCAGTCGGCTGAAGCGTCACGCCGGTGCGCGGCTGATGAATACCGTGTCCACGCATGACAGACGACGGATGCACAACGTCCATAAAGCGACCAGATGGTCGACGCGAAATAGCTGGTGATGGAGCGACGGTTGACTCGTTACCGCGTTCTGTATCCGAAGAATCATCAGCTGGTTTTGCCGCGGACGTATCGGCTGCCTTGTCCTGTGGCGCGTCTGAGGCGGGTTGGTCGTCTGCCTTTTTATCTGGTGTTTTGATATCTGGAAATACCACAGCCGGTTTAGTCTCTGAGGCAGCGTGTGGGAAGCCGTTAACCTCCGCCGACGACGAAGTCGTCTCGGTAGATGATTTTTGTGGCAAAGCCGGTGATTCAGTCCGTGACTTATCTTGTGGCTTATCATTATTAGGCTCCGAGGTTGTTGACTGGGTCGACGGTGCTGGTGTCGAGGCAGGCGATGGCGAGACAGGCGACGAGGTTGTCTTGAACGACGGTATCGGCTCGAGCGTCAGCTTCGAGACAGACTTTGGCTCTGGCTTTGTAATAGAAATCGGGACAGCAGTCGGCGCCGGTGTTGCTGCAGCCGCTGGCGGCGCACTTGGAGTGTTTGATGAGGCTGATGATTGTGTTGTCTTGGCCGGGGATGGCGGCTTGCTTGTATCGTCACTCGTTGGCTCGGATGCAGGTACCGTTGCTATGGCTGAAGCTGGGGTTGGAGATGGAGCTGCAGGCGCAGGCACGGGCGTCGACGGCGATGCTGGCGTCGCTGTTGGTGTAGCAGTCGGCGACGGAGGTGTTAGTGGCTTGATGGTCAATGGCGGAATCGGCGTTGATGGCGTGGTGGCAGGTGACGGTGGGGCTGACGGAGCAGGAGTCGCTGGTGTTACCGACGAAGACAGCAATGGCTGCATCGACGTCGGTTCCGGCTTCTCAATCGGCTGCGGCGCGGCAGCCACTGGCGCGCTCGGTGGCGTTGACAATGACACCGCAGGTTGCGGCGCAACTGGCTTGGGTTGAGGGCTTGGCGGTGCGACCGGAGGTGTCGCCACTGGCTCAGGCTGAGAAGCGGGGGTGCTAGATTGAACAGATTCAGGTGATGACACCTTCACCGTATCTTCAGCAGGGCTAGCCGCGGGTGTTGCCGACGTCGTCACGTCCGTATCAATATCAGCCGTCTGCTGAGCTGCTTCTTTCTCTGCCCGCTTCTGCATCAGTGACGTCACCGCCCGATCAAGTTCGTCAAAATCAATGTCTGACATAAGCCCCCCTATTCCTTATGCGCCTTTTTTACTATCTCCGTAAATTGATATGCGTCCAGACTTGCTCCGCCGATCAATAATCCATCAAGTCCCGCCACCGCGAGGTAATCACCGGCGTTGTCAACCGAAACGCTGCCGCCATACACCACGCGCACCGCTTCGGCTGCTTCCTTGCCAAATAAATGCGTAATTTGCTGACGAATCACCTTGATCGCCTTGGCAAGGTCACTCGGCTGCGCATACTCGCCGCTACCAATCGCCCAGACCGGTTCGTAGGCGATCACCACATGGTCTATCTCCTCGGCTGTTATGTTGGCGAGGCCGTTTACAATCTGATCCTGGAGCACCTCACGCGTTTCGCCTAGCGTCCGCTCGTGCGCTGTTTCGCCAATACAGAGAATCGGCTGCAGTCGATTGCGCAGCGCTGCCTGCACCTTGAAACGAATATCCTTATCGCTCTCCATAAAAATATGTCGCCGCTCGGAGTGACCAATAATGACATAATCAACCATGCCATGTAAATGCGATGCTGGCACTTCGCCGGTGTACGGACCGTGATCGCGCCAGTAGCAATTCTGAGCAGCGAGCTTGACGATCCGACGCTTAATTTGCAAGCTCAAACTTTGCAGCGTCAACATCGTTGGCGCCACCACCACCTCGACGTCGCGGCGCACCGGCAGCTGCTCCATCAGCTTATGTAAATACAAACTGGCCTCATGCACGGTGAGGTTCATCTTCCAGTTGCCGATAATGAGTGTTTTTCGCGTCATAATGCTTATGTTTAGTGTATCATTTTAGTCCGTGTGCGTCTAGTAAACTTTCCACACCTGGTAATTTTTTGCCGCTCATCAGCTCGAGACTGGCCCCGCCACCGGTAGAAATATGCGAAAATTGCTTGCCGTCATGTCCGTCCCACCCAAGGACAAACTCCGCCGTATCGCCGCCACCAATGATTGAGGTGACGCCGTGATTTTGTACGATAGCTTCGGCAATCCGAGCCGACCCCCGAGCAAACAACGGATTAGTCGAATACCCCAGCGGCCCGTTCCAAATGACTGTTTTCGCCGAGGCAATCACTGAGGCAAACTGCGCCATCGTCTCCGCACCAATATCCAGCGCCATCTCATCGTCGCCAATCCCATCAACCGACACCTCATGACGATCACCCGATGCTTCTGGCGACAAAGCCACCGCTACATCGCTAGGCAGCCGCAAAAACTGATCGACCCGCTCACTGCCAACTTTCTCGGCAGCGTGGCGGTAGATAGCCGCAAGCACTTGCTCTTGATCCGGCTCAACCGTACTGTGGCCCATCCTATGGCCACGATAGGCGAGGAAGGTATTGGCCATTGCCCCACCGATGAGACTCGTGTCGGCTTTATCAATCAGCCGCTCAATCAGCGCAATCTTATCAGCAATTTTCACACCGCCAATAATCGCCACTAGTGGCCGCGCTGGTCGTGACATCGCTGCAGTTAGCGCAGTATATTCGTGCACCAATAGGTCACCAGCCAGCCCCGGAACATATAGCGTAATCGCATGAGTACTGGCGTGAGCTCGATGTACCACCGCAAAACCATCCTGCACAAAATAATCCGGCCGCACCGCCCGAGCAATTGCCCTGGCAAACACCGTATCGTCACGCGACTCCTCGTCATAAAACCGCAGATTTTCTAGCATCAGTATGTCGCCGGCTGCCATATACCGCGCTGCTTGACGAAGCTTATCACCGACACAGCCATCAATAAACTGCACCGGCCGCCCGAGCAGCTCAGCCAGTCGACGCGCCACCGGACGCAGGCTGTATGCCGGATCGACCCCCTTTGGCCGCCCGAGGTGACTCATCAAAACAATCTTGCAGCGTTGCTCTAATAGATAGCGCAGAGTCGGCAAACTGGCGCGAATTCGTAAGTCACTAGCAATCCCACCAGTCGCAGTCAAGGGCACATTATAATCAACCCGCACCAGGACGGTCAGCCCGCGGAGATTAACGTCATGAATTGTTTGCTTGAAAAATCTGCCCACCCTTTTCTCGTCCTACTCCATTGTCCGGATCTGGATATTGTCAGTCTTGCCCGGCCGGCCCGGTTGATGGCCACTAACCAATACCAACGTCACTGGATCCTCGCCAAAGTAACCTTCGGCCTTCAATTCCTCCGCTAATTTATTCGCCGAACCCAGACCACTTGGGCGAACGTACGAGCGCGTAGCGTAGCTTAACGCTAATTTCTGGGCCGTTTTTTGGCTATCGGTAACGCTAATGATCGGCATGTTCGGCCGAAAGGCACCGACATTCACCGCGGTTACACCGGTGCTGGTCTCAGCAATGATTGCTCGCGCCTTAAGTTCAGTAGCTAACCGCGCCGCCGTGTAGCTGAGCAGCGCATCATGTTTACGGCGCTTCTCGCTTGACTCAACCGCCATGACATCACTGTGCTCCTGAGTGTACATAATCGTCCGGCGCATCGCCTGCACTGTCTCGATCGGATATTTACCGTTGGCCGTTTCATCCGACAACATCACCGTGTCGGCACCCTGGATGACTGCATTGGCAACATCGCTCACTTCGGCGCGAGATGGCTCAGGATTATCAACCATACTGCCCATCATCTGTGTCGCGACGATACTGAGCTTAGAATATTTACGACAAAGAGCGATAATACGCCGTTGGATAACTGGCACGATCTCCGCCCCGGCTTCAACCGCCAAGTCGCCACGCGCCACCATAATGCCGTCACTCGCCTTGACGATCTCCTCCAGATGCTCATCAGAAATCGCTGACTTGGTCTCAATTTTGGCAATGATATACGCATCCGAGCCCAGCGCTGTCAGCCGCGAGCGCAGATCAATAATATCATCCTCTGTCTGTACAAAACTAAGCGCCACATAATCAAAGTCCTGATCGGCTGCCCACTCAATATCGGCGATATCTTTTGGCGTCAAGATGTCACCACCAAAATCGGTATCTGGCAGATTCAACCCTTTACGGCTCATCAAAAATCCGTCATTCTGCACCTCCACCTTGATGGCCGTTGGGCCAGCAATTTCACGAACGATCGACTTGATCTTGCCATCAAACATATACAGCGGCTCGCCAACTTTCATTTTTTCAGCGAGGTTATACTGGACAGGCAGATTAAAGCTTCCGTCATGTTCTGTGATTGACGAATCAAGCGTCAGCATATCACCAGCCCGCACCGTCAGCATGTTGTCTTTGAGAACGCCGAGGCGGATTTTTGGACCTTGAAGGTCTTGGAGAATGGCAACTGGTTTACCCTGCTCATGACTGGCTGTGCGGATCCAGTCGATTTGCTCACGCCGCTCATCATAACTACCGTGGCTGAAATTCAGACGAAAGCCATTGACACCGGCCTGCATAAGTTGACTAATTTTATCCTGACTCATCGTTGCCGGACCGACAGTCGCTAGGATCTTGGTACGTTTAAAAAATGTGTTACTCATCCTTTTGATTATAACACCGGTTAGACGCTGAGAAAAGATATAATCACTATTCAGAATTCGCTGCCCGATATCGAGCGATTGCTTGGCGGGCGGCTTGCTGTTGAGCCACCTGCTTGGACGGACCCACGCCGCGCCCCATCAGCGTTTCACCAACGAATACCCCAAGCGTAAATACCTTATCATGATCTGGCCCTTCCTCACTCAAAACTTTATACACCGGCGTCTGACCATCAACACGCTGAGAAATTTCCTGCAAATACGACTTCGGATCGCGCCAGCTGCCTGATTCCAAAATTCCGTCCAACTTAACGATGATATGTTTATGAATAAAATCGCGCGCATCATCAAAGCCGTGCTCCAGATAAATCGCGCCGATCACCGCCTCGAACGCATTGGCTAAAATCTGCAAGTGCGCCCGGTCTGAACCATTTTTCTCACCCTTTGACATACGAATCAGCGGCCCATAACCTAATTTATCACCCGCCGCACCGATACTTTCCGTCCGCACCAGTGCCGCCCGCCACGCCGTCAAAACTCCTTCCGGCTCAGAAAAGTGCGTAAATAAATACTCCGTTACCGCTAACTCCAACACCGCATCACCGAGGAATTCCAACCGCTCGTTATGCTCGTGGACTGATTTTCTGTGTTCATTAACGTAGCTACGATGCGTCAAAGCCGTAATCAACAGATCCAAGTTATTAAACTCAAATCCCAGCTTCTCGCGCGCAAACTCCTGATACGGCGCCGTATTCATCCCGCTCATTTATAGATTCTCCTGTCTGATTCGTTTCATAGCGAGCAGAATCAGCTTGCCAATATCCTCATACTCAATTTCGTCCAGCGCCTCATGAAAGGTAAACCACGCCAGGCCATTCATCCAGTCTTCTTTTTGCAGTTTTTCGTCCGGATCAAGCGCCTTCATCAGGTACACCTGCTGCGAAATCAGCACTAACTTATCGAGTCGGCGGTAGCGAAAATTAATTTTGCCCAGCCAGCCGCATACCTCGATATTCTTGAGGCCAGCTTCCTCGCCAACCTCACGCTTGGCGGCGGCCTGCGCTGTCTCGCCCGGTTCAACGTGACCTTTGGGAATTGTCCAGCGATCCCGCGCATCTTGGTAGAGCAGAAACTCAACATCACCCTTTTTATTACGTCGAAACACCACGCCGCCGGCGGTTGGCTCGCGAACTATTTCTTGGATTGACGGTTTTTTGCGACCGCCAAAATATTTCTTGATATGATCAAAGCTGCTTGTCTTCATCGGCATCCTCTTGAAGGGAGCGATACGCCGTGCCGAGCACACCGTTCACAAATTTCCCTGAGTTATCCGAACCAAACGTTTTTGCAAGTTCCACTGCTTCGTTGATGACCACCTTTGGCGGCACCGCCACTCGAGAAAATAGTAATTCATATAACCCCAGCCGCAGCACCGCTCGGTCAATGCGCGATATTTGCTCAATTGGCCACTCCGGTGCCAGCGGACGAAGCTTCTCATCAAGCGCTGTCTTGTGCACAGTGACGCCATCAATTAGACTTCGCACAAACTCTACATCATCGACTGATGATTTGTATTTCTCAAGATTGCGCGTCAAGATATCGGCGACATCAACCTCGCTGTCGCCAACTTCCTGGCGAAACTCAATCTCGTATAACGTCTGCAACGCGACGATTCGTCCCAAATGACGGTTTGAAGCCATGACAAAAACGTTCCTGTTCGTGTTAGTTTATTTTGTGCTCTTATTACCAGTCTCACGCTTGGTCGTCTTGACTTTCACTGGTGACGTCCCGTTGACGCGGCGTGCTAATTTCAGTACCAAGTGGCTGCGACGCAGACCGGTCTTGCGCGGGCTACTCTGCTTTTTTGGTTGTGCCATAGAAAAATCTCCTTTATTTCAGTTTATCGTAACACTTGGGCTTCATTATACCGGTTTTTGATAGATTTCTCAAGGGGATGCAGAGCAGTGACAATACGCTGTCAGGGGGTATTATTGACTTTATATAATATTTATGGTAATATCATAAACATCACTTACGATAGAAAGGATACATCCTACCAATTATGGATAAGAACGATTCACTCTCTCAGCCCGGGGAAACACTACGTCCATTAGATAAACTGAAACTGGCCATCGGATCAGGGACGATGCTGGCGGTAATGGCGGCAGGTCTCGGCATCGGCTTTAGCGGTATCGCCACCGATGAAGAGCCGGCGGAATCACCCCTAGTCGGCTCTTCTATGATGCATTATGACCCCACGGAAACTCGTGTTACAGAGGATTCAGATGTATGCGCAGCAGCAGACTCCATTGTAAGGGATGCCAATACTGCTACCCAAATTGATATAGTGGGCTGTGCTACGGAATCCAAAAAGCTCGCTGGTCTTCCACAGGGAACACGCGTACGAGTCGAGGTACACCGGGATGGCTCGGTGACGGCTAAGCCCCTCGGCAACTAACCTAGACAACTATGTTCACCAACTTCCCCGGCACATAAATCACCTTTTTCGGTGTCCGGGCGTCGAGATAGGCGCGAACCTTCTCGTCATCCAGCGCTCGTTGCTCAATCGTCTCTTTATCAGCGTCAGCCGGCAGCTCCAGCCGTGATCGAAGCTTACCATTGACCTGAACGATGATGGTCATCACATCGCTCACCAGATATTTTTCATCCCACTTTGGCCAGTGATTGACATGAATGGTATCAGTATGGCCCAATTCATGCCACAATTCCTCGGTGATGTGCGGCGCAAATGGTGCCAAAATCTGCAGCAGACTTTCCAAAGTAAACCGCCACGTTTCTAACGCTTGCATGCCGTGCGATTCTTTGAACTTATATAGGCCATTGACCATTTCCATCATCGCCGCCACTGCCGTATTGAACTTTTCATCCTCGATGTCACGAGTGACTTTTTTGATAGTGAGGTGAGTGAGGCGCAACAGTTCCGCGACTACATCACCATCCTCCGCCAGAGTACACTCTTCGCTCAAATCTCCGCTGGAGATTTCTCGCGAGCGTTCGGCTGAAGCGTCCGCTATTCGCGAACACTTCACAGCCTCTGTCAGAGGAGGTAATGTAGCCGCCTCAATAAACTCCTGTACCACATTCCACACTCGGTTTAAGAACCGATACGTCCCCGGCACGCCACGCGGATCCCATGGTGCATCCATATCGTACGGCGCGATGAACATTTCATATACGCGCAATGCATCAGCCCCATAACCAGAGTCCATAATCTCCATCGGATCAATGACGTTGCCCTTAGATTTGGACATTTTTTGACCGTCTGGCGCCATGATGTAGGCGTTATACATCATCCGCTTGAACGGCTCGGGTGTTGGCACCAAGCCCAGTTTATAGAAAAATCGCATCCAAAAACGGCTATACAATAGGTGTGCTACCGCATGATCGGCGCCATTGTAATAATCCACCGGCATCCAGTGATTAATGCGCGTCGGGTCCCACGCCTCGGCATCATTGTGCGGGTCGAGATAGCGCAGGAAATACCAACTCGAGCAAGCATAGCCATCCAGTGTGTCAGTTTCGCGCCGGCCCTCATGCCAATTGTCACCCGCTGGTTTCGGTTCGGTGATCGGCACGGTTTTACCCGTTTCAACATCAACCCACACGCGCACCCAATCATCAACTTGCGCTAGGACCGACGTATTACCGCCCGTCGGCTTGAAGTTCTCGACCTCTGGCAAAATCACCGGCAAACATTCGTCCGCCACAGCTATTGGCCCGAAACCGTCAACATGAACCATCGGAATTGGCGCACCCCAGTACCGCTGGCGAGAAATCAGCCAATCGCGCATTTTGTAAGTAGTTTTACCACGACCAGAACCCTGTTGTTCCAGCCACGCTACGATTTGCTCGCGGGCATCTTCACTCCGCGTACCGTCGAATTGCCCAGAATTGATCAATTCGCCTTCACCAGTGTAGCAGCTGACGTCTGCCGAATCCTCTGGCTTGTCAACCACCTGAACAATTGGCAAATCAAATTTTTCGGCAAACTCCAGGTCGCGTTCATCATGCGCTGGCACCGCCATAATCGCGCCAGTGCCATAGCCACCGAGAATGTAATCCGCCACCCAAATTGGCAGTTTCTGGCCGTTGACTGGATTGATGGCATAGCTGCCAGTGAATACACCGGTTTTGTCTTTATTTTCCTGGCGTTCGACGTCGGATTTCTGCTGCGCTGCCATCACATAGGCCTCAACTGCTTGGCGCGTGTCGGCATTAACCAGCTGAGACACTAATGGATGTTCTGGCGCCAGTGCCACATACGTCGCGCCAAACAGCGTGTCGGGGCGCGTAGTGAAAACAGTTATGACGTCGTCGCGGCCTTCAACTGCGAACTCAACCTCCGCACCGATTGACCGACCGATCCAATTTTTCTGCATAGTTTTGACCATTTCCGTCCAGTCCAAGTCTTCAGTTGCCTCCAAAATCTCATCGGCATAGGCCGTAATGCGGAAAAACCACTGCTTGAGGTTGCGCTTGGTCACAGGATTGCCGCAGCGCCAACATTTGCCGCCCTCGACTTGCTCGTTAGCCAGCACCGTATTGTCGGTATCACACCACCACTGTGGCTGCTCCTTTTGGTACGCCAAATCGTGCTTATGTAGCTGCGTAAAAATCCACTGGGTCCATTTGTAATACTCGGGGTCAGCGGTGGAAATTTCCTTTGACCAATCATAGCTAAATCCGAGTCGCTTCAGTTGGGCGATGAAATGAGCCTTGGCTTCGTCATGCGCCACTCGCGGTGTTTTACCGACCTTGATGGCGTAATTCTCCACTGGCAAGCCAAAGCTATCCCAGCCAATTGGATGGTACACATTGTAGCCTTGCTGACGCTTCAGGCGCGCTTTGATGTCGGCAAACTGAAACGTCCGACCATGGCCTATGTGAATGCCAGCCCCGGTGATACCAGGAAGCATACTCAAGCTGTAATACTTTGGGCGCGTTATGTCACTAAGATCAGTGACATAAGTGCCGTCAGCCTCCCATGTATCTTGCCATTTTTTCTCAATTTCCGTCGGATTGTAGCGTTTCATACTCCTCAGTATATCATCTCTCGACACCAGTGTCGGTGTCTTCATCGTTCTCATCCGTGGAGGCACCACCCCTAGCAAACGGCGGTATTGGTGATGAGCCGGCAAAATCCCGAAGTACTGATTTAAGATTATCGGCATCTGACGGTATATCAATTTGCTCTGACTTACCGTAGTCGAACGTCATGTCCATAGTGAGATCCCGATCCTTGTCGCCATCTGAGCCGCGCGCCTTGATTTCGAGCGCTTTAAGCTGGTGCGACCACGGATCGACCCAGATGCGTATAGTAGGCAATTTCTTTGATGACGTAGTTTTATTTGCTGTATTGAATACTTTGTCACCATAGCATTCCTTGATTTTCTTGCCAAGTTTTGTATCCCCCAGAGAATCGACGAATGCGCGCAGTTTGTCTGACATTTTACCGTCCGAAGCTAAATCAATTTCAAAGCCAGGCGCACCGTTACGCGGCTCGACCTTGGCGTCCTTTTTGACCGTCACAAAGCTGTTTTTGCGATACGCGTTGATCAGTTCGCTACGCACCTGCTGGTCATTATTGATTAAATCAAAGATTTCTTGAGAGCACGTGTCTTTGTTTGTATGTGATGCTCCAAGCTCATCAAATGATACCTTAAGCCACTTGCCTTCAATTTTGTTAAGTTTTTCATCAAGCTGTTTGAGGATCTGGTCGCGTACCATCGTCGACCGCGTATCTGGTAGCATCCCCCGGCTTCGAGCCTTGATGATCGTCTCTATCATCTGGCGCACGATATCTTTTAGATGTTCGGTCTTAATATAAATCGTGCCTTTGCCGTCAGCCACCATTGTGAGGATGACGTCTTGCTGGATCTCCATGCCGTTGATCGCTAATGTAATGGTGGCCTCGGTTTTTGATTTTGGTGAGTCAGCAATGGCTTTGAGCTTGACGTCAACCCGATTACCATTGCCGAGATTCATGACGAGTTTGCCCGAGGAAACCACCTTTTTGGTCTGGAATGAATTAACCACTGCATCAGTTACCATCCTCTGCGGATCTTGCCACCAGAAAAAGTACAACAGTACCGCAGCAATAGCCAGCAGCAATACGACCGAGCCGGTAACAATACCGATGATGAGGCCGGTTTTCTTTTTTGGCGGCATAACTGAATTCATGATCGGTGGTTGTGACGTCGGCGATGCTGGTCGTGCCAGCGTCGATGCAGGCTGATCAGCCTGTGTAGGCGGAGTCGTCGTTGACTGTGATGAGCTTGATGTGACCGTCGACTGTGACGCTGCCGGCGGTGTTGACGCAGCGGTTTTATCCGCTGGTGTTTTCTTGCTATTCGTACCCTTGTCGTCCATATTCCTCCTCGTTATACTTTCATTGTATCACTATCCGCGAAAGCGCGAGAAAAATTCATTTTTTCGCTTAATCCAGTCAGGTGACTGGCGCACTAATTTTTTCTCATCCTCAGTGCTGTGTAGATTAATTTTAATCGCTTCCTCGAGCCAAACACCCCCGCTCGAACCTTTGAAGAGAGCTACGCCGCCCGCATGAAGTTTTTCGCGTACAAATCCGCCGGCCATCAGCGCATCACGACACTCCTTAACCTGACAGCCGCGACGACGTGCTACCGGCGCCAGGTATTGATTAGCCATCTCACCAACGGTCACTACCCAATCCAGCTCGTCTGGTGAACACTGAGCGCCGAGCTTCGCATGACCGGCCTGCGTATCCTTGCGTAGCCCATTCATATTACCAAACACCACGATACGCTGCGGCACCTCGAGACTGTACAGCGTTTGTAGTGCTGACAATGCCGTCAGCGGCGACGAGCTATAGCTATCGTCAATCAGAATCGTCTGATCCGCACCACGAAGCACCTGCATCCGACCCGGCAGCGGAAGTAACTGACTCAAGCCCTTTTCAATCAATTCTTTCGTCATACCCATCCGCACCCCGGCGAGCATCGCAACGACGGCTGGCCGCAGATTATGCTCACCAAGCAGCGGCAGCGTCACCGCGATGCCATCAGGATATTCCGGGCCGATAATCTTGCCGACATAACCATACTCCAGTGAGAAATCCTGCTGCTCAAAATAATACTCAGCGACCTCGCTGGTGCCGTATGTCGTCATCTGGGGATTTGCCAAAAATGCGGCAAATCGACCGTCAATGTCATCGCGGTTAATGGCCGCAAAGCGAGCATTATTCGCCAATGTGAGCATCTCGCCGGCCACCTCTTCGACAGTATGCTCAACCCGCATGCGGCCAGAGGTTACCGATGTCACAACGGCTATGTCCGGCAAAATAACCTGCTGAAACCACGCGTTAAAACCAGGCTGCATCGGGCTGAACTCTTGGACAATAATCTGGGCTTCGGGATGCTCGGCGCGAGTACGCTTTTTGACAGCTCGCATCATCTTGCGGCGGTGCCAAAATCCCCACTTCTCCTCCGGACGATTCTCGGGGTAGCGCACGCCCATGATCTGCAGAAGGGTTTGTAAGTGCGACGTTGGCTCAGCAGCGTGCATGGCGACAGCAAACTGCTGCGATAGCACAGTAGCGATCGCTGTTTTAGCACTCGTTTTACCAGCACTCCCGGTCACTGCGATCAACTTGACATCAGCATGGTCGGCAAAAAATTGCCGGACATAGCGTATCATTTTTTTCTCAAACGACTTCTTGAACATCCCCTTTATCATACCATAAGCGCTGTCAAACGCGCCACTTGACGAATAAAAAAGAGCTGTTACGCGCCCACCCGGGGCAATTTCGTGTGTTTGTTTTGGATGGCAGCATAGGAAACGCCCCTATGCGTACCAGCTCTGACGATATTATGCGCTTTTTTGTTAAAAAGCACAAGGGGTTTGATCAATATTTACCTACAATTGTTTGGCGAAGGCATTAGTGCTACGCACGACCGCACCTTTTTTCAAGTAGAATCGCTGCGCCGCTTCGCGTTCTGGGCGCGATGTAAACTCCAGTTTTTGAGCACCCTGCTCGCGGCCCCAGTCGATGACGGCGTCCCAGAGCCGAGAGCCGACACCCTTGCCTTGTACCGTCGGGTCAGTCACAAAATCATCAAGGTACATTTTGCGCCCAGCAGCCGGCCCGAGTAGCAGTGCTGCCGTTGCCATGCCGACAATCTTGCCCGATAGCCGCGCCAACAGCAATACGTGACTTGGCGAGTCGATAATCTGCTGCAATAACTCAGCATCAGCTGGGTGCGGCTTACTAGTGAGTGCCGCGATGAGGTTAGTGATGTCTGCCACATCAGATTCGGTGATGTGGGATGCGCGTTCAATTGTCAATTCGTTCATAGTTCCATTATACTATATTTATGAATCAGCATATACGAGACTTAGCAAAAATTTTAGCTTCAAATCCGCCGCGCGTGGTATTTCCTGAGGGCAATAATCACATCATCCAGCAGGCGGCGCGGGCACTAGAAGAAAGCGGCGCGGTGCAGCCGGTGCTGCTTGATGGAAAAGAGGACGCTATCAGTCGCGGTGCGACGATGCTAACGAGCGGCGAGGCTGACGTTATGGTGGCTGGGATTGATCATCCAACGAAAGACGTGCTGCGAGCTGGACTCAAAATTGTTGGGCTGGCACCTGATATTCGGTATGCATCCAGCTTTTTCGTGATAGACATTCCACAGTTTCAGGGTGGCGAACAAGGTTTATTGCTCTTTGCCGACTGCGGCATGAACATTCAGCCAAACGCCGAGCAACTGGCGGCAATTGCTGTGGCTTCAGCGGGTAGTGCAGCGTCACTTGGCTGGGAGCCGCGCGTGGCTATGTTGTCATACTCAACGAAAGGCAGCGCTGGTGGCGACAGTGTCGAGCTCGTCACGCAGGCACTACGGCTCGTCAAAACAGAGAGACCCGATATATTAATTGATGGTGAGCTACAATTAGACGCGGCAATCGTCCCGGCTATCGGTCAGAAAAAGTCACCTGACAGCCCGGTTGCTGGCAGGGCTAATGTCCTTGTTCTCCCTGATCTTGATTCTGGTAATATCGCCTATAAGCTGGCTGAACACCTGGCTAGTGGTCATGCCTACGGGCCGATCTTGCAGGGTTTTGCCCGACCGATCAGCGACCTATCTCGCGGTTCCAGCGTTGATGATGTGATTGGCGCCACGCTTATTACTGCCAGTATGGCGCGAACTTCATAGAAACCAGCTACTGCGCGATATACCACTGCGCAAATTGATGCCATTGCTGCAGCGTGTCGGTTCTGACCGCCAAGCCTTGGTCGCGCCGATCAAACACCTCGGACATCGTCAGGCCGTTACTACCATCCATCGTAATAATCTTGTTAACCGACGCACCACTCTTGCCACGCGGCGGAGCGACAAACTTCCCCGGCTGATCAAAGATAAGTGTCTGTAGATTATGCCCGTCGTAATAAGCAACAATGTCATGGAGAATAATCTGCCAATCATCTTTGTCGCGTAGCAAAGCTAAAAAATCTTCGGGCATCAACCAGTGCGCGATATCTTTCATGTAGCCACCCGGAAAGCCACCGAGCGCGGGCACTTCCCAATTACTATCGTTGACAACAACCGGCTCGCCAACCTTCTCGTACGCTGCCCGAACCTTAGCCTCGGTAATTTTTAATGGATCACGGTGCTGGATCTCATCAATATCTAGATTAATAATCTCCACCGCTATGTCGTATTGGCTAAGCGTGGCCGTTGCTTCCTCAATTTTACGCGGATTACCAGTGACGAGATTGATATGTTTTGTCATGGGGTTTATTATAGCATTTCTTATTTTAGTGTAGCCGTAGCACTGGTTTTGCCATAGGGAATCCTTCGTCAACCAACCTCACTCAGCGCCTTTATAATATCCTCATCCCGTGAGACCGCACGAACGTTTGGTAGTTGTAAAAACCATTTCGGGTTATCATGAACAACGACCACTGGTTTACCAAGCGCTATCGCCATGCCAACTTCGTAGCGTGCGCTCTCCTGGTCGGATTCCCATAGATACACCAAAACATCGGCAGTGCGAATGGCCTGAACCTCATCTTCTGGGCCGAAATTTGTCTCGTCGTCTTTGTAATTATAATACCAATTGCACGGAATGCTATAGCCGGAATCCTCTAGGATTTTTGCCACGCGATTCGCCCTGTCGAGATTTTTGCCAGCTAGATAGATCACTTTCATATATAAATAATAGCATGTATTTATTCAAGTGTGGTGAGAAATTGACGGACGGCATCGATTGGCTTGAAAGTGCCAGCGTCCTCATCTGGTGTTAATTCGGCGCGCGTTTTGCCCTCGTAGCCATCCGGACAAAATATTTTATCCCAGCCAAAACCGCCGTTGCCCGCAGGGTGCTTGGCGATGACGCCACCAAGTTCAGCACGGAACAACTTGACCTGATGGCCATCGTAGTAGCCAAACACACATGCCGCTACTGCCGATCGATCATCAAAGCTATCAAGCATCCGACAAAGATTCTCTAAGCCGTTCGGCGCCTCGACAAAAAACTTGATAAACGGACCCGGCAGTCCACCGAGCGCCGTAAACTCAAGCGCTACATCCTCGACCAAAACCGGACATTTGGCGATTTTATACGCCTGACGCACCTTGTGTTCAACAACTTCCTCCAAACTAGTTGATTGAATCTCGGCTAAATCAACCGCTCGATGTTTCAGCGGTAGACCTAGCATGCGCGATAAATAATCTGCTTTGTGCTGATTGCCGGTGATAAAAGTGATTGTCTTCATCACACTTACACCTGAGCTTTGGAGTTTATTTTCTCGAATCGCGGCACAGATTTCCCGTCCAGCACTATTGTTTCCGTAAACATGTTGGCAGGGCGAGCAAATAACTCATATTCATTTTCATAGAGAGGCCGGTAAATTACTAGGAACTCTTCTGCCTCAGTTTCTAACGCTAGACCGATCACCTCATATAATTTGCCTGATTTGCTGTGCCGGTATACACCCTTGCTAATCCTCGTACGATGGCTCTGCTCTTCGCTATCCACTGTTTCTTCACGATACTTCCCTGGCTGGGCACGCAGTATTTCCACCCATCTACTGTCATCTATAAAATCATTGTATTCAATATAGTGCCGATTATCAAAGCCACCATTATCCTGCTTTTTACGCGCCATTTCTTCTTGAACTTGCTCTATAGAAAAGCCAAAGGCCTGGCGCAGCGCGTCAACGACTTCTTGCAAATCAGCCAGCTCTTTGAGCGATTCATCACGCTGATTATCATCCAGCGGAATCTCATCTACCTCCTCGTGAACCTTGCGGAGCAGCTCACGACGAAACGCTTGTTTGTCTAATGTCCGGTACTCCGTATGTAAAAATTCTGGATCATCCAGGCACTTCTCTACCACTTTATCGCGAACTAATTTTTGTAAGTAAAATCGGATCATCTAATTACCTCCATTGGGTTAATGTTTCAACACCATCTTCATACACCAGGTCGCCAATCTCAACTTCGTAAATATGTTTATCATTACGAAACGCAAAAAATCGGACGGTTTTATGTTGCTGCCAGGCTTGAACTATTTCCGCCCGCACACCATCAGCAATATCGCCAAACACCCACAGTTCATCAGCGCGCGCCACCAGCGTATTGTTAGCGCGCCGCACCGTGTCACGCTCTACCGCGTCGAGCAAAAAGTAGTCAAAGCTGGTAAACGGATTGATCGGCACAACGCCTTGCTCAAGCGCAAATTTCGTGACGAAAAATCTCATGTAAAAATATTTCTTGGACATCGCCGTAAATACAACCGTGTCGGCGGGTTTGATAGTGAGGGCGCGATGTGATTGCTGAGTCATGGTTATTACCTCCTTATTGTATAAGCTCTAACAATGTTTGTTCATCAATAATTTTCGTGCCGTATTGCTCGGCTTTTTTCAATTTACTGGCGCCAACCTTACCGCCGGCTACTAAATATGTTGTATCTTTTGCAACAGCGGTTTGGAAGGTGCCACCAAGATCACGGATTCTTTCAGCAGCAGCGTCGCGCCCCATCGACTGCAGAGTGCCGGTGATAACAAAACTTTGGCCAGCGAGTCGGTCGGATTTTTGGCTAAACTGCGGCGTCACGCCCAAGTCAGCAAATTTTTCAAGCAGCTTCACATTATCTTCATCAGCAAACCACGCCACAATCGACTCGGCGACAATTTCACCTACACCATCCACCTCGCGCAGCTCATCAATGGTCGCACGAGACATAGCCTCAAGACTCTCAAAGTGGTTCGTCAGGTCAATCGCCGTCTGTGTGCCAACATGCCGAATGCCGAGACCGAACAAAAATCGCTCCAATGCTGGCTGTTTTTTAGCGGCAATGGCATCGATGAGCTTTTGCGCGGAAATCTCAGCGAAGCGCTCTAACTGTAGCAAATCATCTTTCGTCAACCGGTAAATATCCGCCAAGTCATTAACCAGCCCAGCCTCGACCAGCGCCTCGACATTTTTCTCGCCCAGCGTGTCGATATCCAGCGCGCCTTTGGAGGCAAAATGTGCCAGGGACCGCTTCAAAATCAGCGGGCCGCTCAAACCCTTGACGCGGTAGACCGCCTCACCCTCTGGCCGCACAAATGCTAGTTCCGGATATTGGCGCGCTAGTTCCGCTGGATAATCAATTGGTTTAGCGTCTGCCGGTCGCAATTCTTTCAGTACGGCTTGCACTTGAGGGATGATATCGCCAGCCTTGAAAATCACCACCGTGTCACCACGGCGCACATCCAGCCGGGCAATTTCGTCGGCGTTATGCAGACTAGCGTGCTGCACCGTCGTACCCGCCACCACCACCGGGTCAAACACCGCTACTGGCGTAGCCGCACCGGTTCGACCGATGGAAATGACGATATCGCGGACGATGGTTGTAGCTTCTTCGGCGGCAAATTTATACGCCACTGCCGCTCGTGGTGTCTTGCCAACAATGCCGAGCTCGGCAAACTGTCGCCGGTCGTTAAGCTTGATGACCGCTCCGTCAGTATTAAACTGCAGTGACTGACGCAGCTCATCCAGATGATTAATATAGCTCATCACCTCATCCAAGCCATAGACGATTTGCGTCTGCCGACTGGTGGTGATACCCAGCTCGTTCATCATCTGATAGCCAAAGGCAATTGTCGGCGTGTCCTCAAGGTTGTCGCGAATAATGTCATAGCCAACGAAATGTAGCGGACGCTCAGCCACCAATTTTGGATCAAGCTGACGAATCGTCCCCGCTGCTAGATTACGCGGGTTAGCAAATTCCGGCTGACCAGCCGCTCGCCGACGTTGGTTTAATGCTGCAAAGTCGTCTTTGTGCATCACGATTTCACCACGAATCTCCGTCCGACCGCGCAAAAAATGAGCGAATCGCTGGTTGGCGCGCAGTGTCAGCGGCACGTTCTGAATCGTCCGCACGTTCATAGTCACGTCTTCGCCAACTAATCCGTCGCCGCGTGTCACTGCCCGCGTCAGCACACCGTCCTCATAAATTAGCGCGCAGGCCAGGCCATCCATCTTGATATCACACAAAAATTCTTCAGTGATGTCACTACGCACTTTGTGCATACGCTCTATCCACGCCGCAACTTCCGCCCGGTCAAACACGTCCTGCAGCGAAATCATTCGTGTTTGATGCTGAACCTTGGCGAATTTACTGAGCGCTTTTCCGGCCACCCGCTGGGTTGGGCTGTCTGGCGTGATAAGTTCAGGAAACTGCTCTTCTAGTTGCGACAGTTCATGCTTCAGGCTATCAGCCGCCGCCTCGCTCATGATCGATTCGTCAAGCACATGATAATGATAGCGATAATCATTGATCAGATCTCGCAGTTTGACAATTCGTTGCTCGGCCGCCTGCCGATCAAGCTGGCGCGCTGTCATCGGCAACGACCTTTCGGTAGAATAGATAGATGTAGCACGCCGAGGCAACAATCGAGAACGCCACCAACAGCAACGCCACGAGCGGCACCAGCGGCAGCCAGTTCAACGCCGGTATCACCGTTTTGAGTGCGCCATCAATCGTAATGACCGGAATAAGCACCACCGCCCAAACCACGGCGAGCACCACCAGTAGCCACATCAATCGCAGCAAGATCCGCATCCGCCGCCCTAGTACAACGTCTGAAGCCAGTCGCGCTGCTTCTAGTGGATACATCCCCGGTAGGGTAATAATTACCATAGCGAACAACGTACTCGTCAGCCAATATATCGACAAGGTGACGATTAATATGGTGGCGCCGGCCGCCAACATCAACACCACCGTCTGCTGCAGCATGCCTGACGTGTCCGCCGCTCCGTAAATAATGACCGCTATCGCTGCTGGTAATAATTGAATGAGCGCGATAAACACTAGGACCGACAGGGCGATGACCGGCGCGCCCGCATTATACAGCCCATCGCGAATCTTTGGACGCTTACCGACAATTACGCCGCGAACCAGCCAAATTGTCGTTAGCCATATATATAGTCCGATCAGCGCGCCAATAACCTGCTGCGACGATCCAGCGTTACTCGTCGAGCCACCAAGCTGACTGGTAACCACGCCAGCAAATAGCATTAACGTCGGTACGATAGTGCCCAGGGCGCCCCCCTGATTCGTTCCATTGATCGTATCCTTTAGCTGCTGATACGTGTCTTGCGAAATCAGCCCCGACAGCAGCACACCCAGCACTGCGTATATTGCCGCCAATCCAACGAAGATCCGCCAGTGCTTTCGCATCAGTTGCCATGCTTGTTTGGTCAGCGCAAAGTAGCCTGGCAACTTGAGCGAACGACGATAGTCACGTCGCTTGGTCACTCGAAAACTACGGTGCGGCCGACGGCGGAGAAAGGCTTGGCGGCGCTGTATCAGCCGCTGCCAAGCCTTATTAAGCCTCTCTTTTAACGATACTGTTTTCTTTGCCGCGGCGCGACTATCTGCTTTTGAAGTTGCTCGTTTACGCCGCGTGGTGTGTTGTTTTTTGGTTGACTTCGTCATGATTACATCTTCGTTGCATTACTTCGCAGGCGTGCGATTCGATCTTCTAGTGGCGGATGGGTGCTAAATAACTTTGAGAAAAAGCCAGGACGCAGCGGATTATTCATAAACAAGTTCGCTGTTGAAGTACTCTGCCTGCGCATTGGCCGACCATAACTTTGTAACTTCTCCAGTGCCATCGCCAGCCCCTCCGAGTCGCGAGTCAATAGCGCGCCCGAAGCATCCGCGAGATACTCGCGCTGGCGGCTGACTGCCAGTTGCGTAATCGTTGCTAAAATCGGTGCCAAGATTACTACTATAATACCCACGGCGTAGACAACCGGACTGGTCTCCCCGTCATCGTCATCGCCATAAATCATCATCCGGAGTGCGATATCAGCAAGCAACCCAATGGCACTCACCAACCCAAAGGCAATCATACTAACGCGAATATCGTAGTTGCGCACATGGCTCATCTCGTGCGCCATCACCGCTTCCAGCTCGCGCTTGTCCATAATTTCCAACAGCCCAGTAGTCGCACCGACGATAGCGTGCTTTGGATCGCGGCCCGTCGCAAACGCGTTTGGCGCTGGATCGTCAATAATGTAGACTTTTGGCATCGGCATGCCGGAAGCAATCGCTAGGTTTTCTACTACTCGCCACAGCTCCGGCGCATCCTTTTTTTCAATCTGCTGCGCACCGCTCATCGCCATGGCCAATTTACCAGCGATATAATATTGTAACCACGCATAAAGCAGCGCACAACCGACAATGATCACCGATAATGAATAATTCCGTAGATACATACCGACCAGCACACCAATCACGCCGATAATCGCCACAAACACCGCCATGATCAATACGGTGTTTCGCTTGTTATGAGAAATTGCACTATACATATTAGATATTATACCAAAAACCGCCCGCCGAAAATAGGCGAGCGGTTTAGTTTGGGCGAAGATTATCCCGCCTTAGAATTTCACCTCGACTGGATTCTCAACACTTGCTCGATCAGCAACCTCAAAGAACTCCTTGGCCTGGAAGCCGAACATGCCGGCAACCATGTTAGCTGGGAACCTTTGAATCCTTGTGTTCAGATCACGAACACCGCCATTATAAAAGCGACGCGATGCCTGGATCTTATCCTCAGTATCAACCAGCTCTTGCTGCAGTTGCATGAAGTTCTCATTAGCCTTCAGTTCCGGATACGCCTCAGCGACAGCGAACAGGCTCTTTAGGGCACCCTCTAACATATTCTCCGCCTGAGCCGTATCAGCCACACCCTTGGCACCCATAATGGCCGATCGCGCTTCAGTGACTTTCTCAAACACTTCTTTCTCGTGCGTAGCGTAGCCCTTGACTGAGTTAACCAGGTTTGGAATCAAGTCAGTCCGGCGTTTGAGCTGGACAGTGATATCACTCCATGCTTCCTCGACGCGGTTACGCAGCGTCACCAGTCCGTTGTACGTACCGATCAAAAACGCCACGATCAGAACGATAACGACACCAACGATAATTAAGGTTATTATTACTGCATCCATGTTCTATTCTCCTTATGGTTAGTACCTTATACATATAATTATACCATACACACGAGTCGTATAGTGGCAAAATCATGCCAACTCATTGTTGACACGCAGCTCATCATAGTCGTATACTTATTCATATAAATCATATTTATATGAAAGAAAGGAATTATATGACAAAACCAAAGAGTAGACATGCTTGGACAGTCAAGGTTGGCGAACGCGGGCAAATTGTGATACCCAAAGAGGCACGAGATATTTTTAATATCAAGCCTGGCGATACACTTATCATGCTCGGCGACAAGCAGCAAGGAATTGCTATTCCGACTAAGAATAAAGTCATTGATACAATCACCGCCGTACTCAATGATACGGAGATGAAATCATGAATGCAATCACTGCGACCAACTTAACAAAACGCTACGGTGACTTTGTCGCAGTCGACAGCCTTAATCTATCAATTGAAAAGGGTGAGTTATTTTCACTACTTGGTGTCAATGGTGCGGGTAAGACGACATTGATTAAAATGTTATCTTGCTTAAGCCAACCAACACAAGGTGATGCTATTTTACTCGGCAATAGTATTACCGAAAAACCTCAGGCAGTCAAACAGATGATCAACGTTTCACCGCAAGAAACTGCTGTAGCTGGTAATTTATCAGTCCGCGAGAATCTCGAACTGATCGCTGGACTCTACGGACAATCTGCTCATAACGCCAGTGAGAGCGCCTCGCGTATGGCAAGCCAATTCAAACTCGAAACTGTCGAACATAAAAAAGCTAAGCATTTGTCTGGCGGCATGCAGCGACGCCTGTCGATCGCCATGGCACTCATCTCAAATCCAAAAATATTATTCATTGACGAACCAACGCTAGGTCTTGATATTTTTTCGCGCCGTGAGTTATGGGAGGCGATCCAGTTGCTCAAAGGTACAGTGACGACGCTGCTCACAACCCACTATCTCGAGGAAATTGAAGCATTGTCTGATCGTGTCGGCGTTATGGCGCGCGGCAAGCTCGTGGCAATCGGTACAGTAGCAGAACTACAAAAACAAACTAATACACGCACCCTTGAGGATGCGTTTGTCGCACTTGTAGGAGATATTCGATGAGAGCTTTACTATTTGCTAAACGCTGTACAAAAGAAGTTGTACGCGATCCGATCAATCTATTCTTTGGATTAGTCTTTCCACTCGTTTTGCTTGGACTGCTCTCTATTATAAATGCCAGCATTCCCGCCGAAGCCAATAATACTATGTTTGCCATCAAAAATTTGGCACCAGGTATCGCAATGTTCGGTACGGCATTCCTAGCACTATTCTCAGGCATGCTCCTAGCAAAAGACCGAACTTCATCATTCCTAATGCGTCTGTTTACCTCACCTATGACAGCCCGAGATTTTATCATTGGATACACAATTCCGATGATTATCATTGCTACCATGCAGGCAGTGATTACCCTCGTTATCGCCTGCTTTATCGGGCTCGACTTTTCAGTGCATATTATTGGGGCAATCGTTATTACAACGGTAACGTCGCTTCTATTTGTTGGATGTGGGTTATTCTTCGGCAGTCTCATTAACGAGCGAGCAGTTGGCGGTATATGTGGCGCCCTGCTCACCAATGTCGCTGGCTGGCTGTCGGGCGTATTTGTCCCGGTTGATCTCATCGGCGGTGGCTTTAAAATGGTTGCGGAAGCACTGCCATTTTACCACAGTGTTGCTGCCATTAAAGGTAGCATTGAGGGAAATTGGCAAGTCATCACACCACATCTACTGATTGTTTTGTGTTATACCACCGTTATCTTTACACTCGCCATCTATATCTTTCGGCGAAAGATGACCGGACGAAACACTTAATTTATTTGGATCTGGCGCCCTAGAATTCAACTATCCATAACGAAAGCCGCCCTTTATCGGCGGCTTTTGTAACGATTGTGGTGCACGAGGCGGGAATCGAACCCGCACGACTTTTGGTCAAGGGATTTTAAGTCCCTCGCGTCTACCAATTCCGCCACTCGCGCGTATTTACCATTATTCATGACGTCAAGCCCCCTGCAACATAATTTTAAATATTATGTAGCTAGCACCCGCGTCTACAACAATTATACTACATTTTCTGGATCATAAAAATGATCTAGCCGAGCATCTAGCAGCGCCCGCACCTCATCATAATATCGACCAACAACAGGATGTCTCTGGACCTTTTCGCGATGCGGTATCATATGATACTGGTACGCTTCACGAGTTGTGCGACAATGATGAGCATACTCACCTCCATCAAGATAGTCATAGGCAACCGGCATAAATTTATCAAGCGCATAGACGAAACATGCTTCTTCGCTAGAAAAAGATTCGTATTCCTTAATCGTTTCAGCGATCCATGGCATATATGAGAAATCTGATTGAATACGCTCCAACGCTGCTGCCTCACGAATTTTTCGCTCAGATGAATTTGCCGCCTGGCTATCCATTGCCGATACATCACCCGAATAGACCTCTACAACATCATGAACAATGGCAAATTGGGCAACTTTACCAATATCTAATTTCGGATTAATCTGCGGAGCGAGCGCACACGCTAACAATGCTAAAGCCCAGGAATGTTCCGCATCATTTTCCCTCAGTGGTGATCGTTTTGGCGGCACGATATCACGATGAATATAATACATCGGCACGATTAATGAACTAATCAGCTGGAGTATATGCTGAACATTTGGAGGTCGTTTCATAGATTTAGTATACTATAAGCCATGAAACAAATAGTACACATCCACGATGGCAATACATTTAATAATCGTACACGATTATCTTAAGACGCTTTAAAATGATACTGTCACGACTCTACACACCGAAATGGCGTAAATGGTTGACCTAAACATAAATGATACTGGTCTTGTTGGCCGACATGCCAAACTCGATTTACTGTTTCAAAAATTATTCTATTCAATTAGACAAACTGTCTGTAGATTATCCTCATTTTACATACTACATCTGAAATGCCGTTATCCAAAAACATATTCCAGCTATAAGTGAAAGCGGAGTCATAACATATTTTTCTTTCCTACTTTTTGAAATCATGTTCATAATAGTATTCAAAGATAGGTAAGCGGCAAAGAAGAAACAAATATATTTAGTAACCTTAAAAGACAACCACAAGGAAATAAAACCTCCGGCTTGCAAAATAATTATCATTGCAAAAATTTGAATAGCCACCGAAATAGCTGCCATAACTCTAAATTTCTTAGGCAAGATTTTATGTTGTCCGCCCATGGTAAATTCACCCAAAGGCAAACCGCAAGCAACAAGAACTGTCATAATTGCTATGACTCCAAATAATACTGCACCTAATATTGAAAACATAAATCAATATTCTTCCTTCGCAAAATACAAAAATTCAGTTGCAAATTCAACTTTATTTCACTCAATATTTTCACTTATATTATAGCTCTCCAAGAGAGCTTTTATCGACAATCCTGGAGGCACGTACGAGAGTCGAACTCGTCTAAAAGGTTTTGCAGACCTCTGCGTAACCGCTCCGCCAACGCGCCGCTCTGTTACATTTGGTGCGAGCGAGAAGACTTGAACTTCCACGAACTTGCGTTCACTAGCCCCTCAAGCTAGCGCGTCTACCAATTCCGCCACGCCCGCATGACCACTTACCATTATACCTGATTACGGTGTTTTGTAAACGGATTCACGGCGAACCGTCCAGTAGATCACGTCGGCGAACCGATCGGTGGGATATACTAACCGCATCGACTTACCGAGCGCCGACACGGAACGCAAGTGAATGTAATCCAGTTGCACTTGATATAGTGCGAGGGCTGGCACATCAGACTGCCAATGCTTAGTGAACGCTTGGTATTTGCTAACTCGTTGCTTGGCGCTTTGTTTGGTGCGACCAGCCGCGAGGGCATCATCGGCCACCGCGCTGTTATAGTTAGCAAAATTGAGTCCGCCTTGATTGGCCTGTGACGAATGCCAGTAGGCAAAGACATCAGCGTCACCGCCCAGCACTAACTCATACAACAGTACATCAAAGCCACGCGGCCGCAGGACAGATTGCAAAACATTCTGCGAGGCATCATTTGGATCAACCACCCGTAAGTCAACGGTGATATGCAGCGTTTCCTGCCAGACTTTTACGAGTTCACGCGCAATAGTTTCAAAATCAGAGCCCTTGAGCGTCACGAACGACAATTGCAAAACCTGCTCACCCTTTTTACGCTGATTACCGACCACCTTCCATCCTTCTTCGTCCAGTAATTTTTTCGCTGCTTCTGTGTCATACGGCAAACGACCGGCCAGCTGCCCGTCCACTTGGTCGTCAAAAATTGGGCCATGTAGTGGCTTCCTCGCAAAGGCAAACTTCTCGCGCAGCGCCTGGGTATTAATCGACTGGACCAGTGCTTGCCGAACCTTACGCGAGCTCACTACCTCGCTTTGGGTATTAAACAGTGCGTAGACACCATCGTTAATAGCGTACGACCGCGAGGCATACATGTGACGAATTTGATCTGATTGGGCCATGTACGACAACTCTGGTGTCGCCATAATTTCACTCGTCTTGAAACCTTTGGTGATTTCATCCCGCGTCGGATATACATACAGCTGAAAGCGATCCAGCTTTGGCGCGCCATGATGATACTGCGAGTTCGCCACGAGATGAAGCACTTTTTTCGACCCATCAGCATTGGCATTCTGTAGAATCCGCATAGCAAACGGCCCAGAGGTTACGGGCGACTTACCATAACCATGCTCGCGGAGCTCAGCTGGATTAACTTCACTGAGACTGTGCTGAGGCAAAATCGGAAAGGTGAGCGCATGCATAAATGGTGCGTACGGGGCTGGCAGAGTAAATTGCACTGTCCGCTCGTCAACCTGCTTGACGTTGATCGACTGCCAACCAGTAATTGACGATTGTGTCCGTGCATCCTTGAGTAGATTAACAGTAAACACCACGTCGCGAGCATCCAGTGGCGCTCCGTCTGACCACTTGAGATTACGGCGCAATTTGACCGTGTACTCAGTCTCGGCCTCATTGACTGTGACTGACTCAGCGAGGTCCCCCTTGATATGTCCGGTCGTATCATAATTATAAAGACTCGCAAACATCAGTCGGGCCGCTGACTTTTCGGCACTACTACGAGCAAAGATTGGGTTCAGCGTCTCTAGCGGGCCCAGCACGCCCTCTGAATACGACCCACCCCTGGCTGGTACGTTATGAGCGTACAATTCACGAAATGACAGCCACTGCACCATGCTGATGGTAATCAATAGAATAACCAGAAAGATCCACCCCAGGACATGGCGCTTGACTCCAGCCAAATGTTCGAGGCGCGAAGAGATAAACATATGCGTGTGACGCAAGGTCGTTTTAGTCAGTTTTTGCGCTTGCCCATCAAGGTCTTTTGTTGCGAAGTCCAGCCGCAGAAATTTTTTCCAAGATGATTTTTTTGTGTCCAAGGCGCACTCCTAGCCCTTCAGACTCGGCAACACCAAACTCGCCAAGATCGACAGTACGAACACAACAGCAAACACGATAGTCACATCAAACAAGTTCTTGTCAAAACCTCGCCGCGTGGTGAACAGTTCGCCCGACGAGCCAAAGCCTGCGCCCAAGCTAGCACCACGCTGCTGCAACAATATGGCAATGATCATCAAAATGGCTGATCCTAATGTGACATACGGCAAAATAGTATCAAGTGACATGCTTTCTCCTTATTCTGGCGCCGGCTTGATAACGAAGGCGCTACTTACTATATAGTTTACCAGACTGAGTATGATTCCGGCAAGAATTGATGAGCCAAAACTCATGGATAATCCCGGCGCCAGTGCCAATGATATATAAACCATGATGCCATTAACCACCAGCGTAAATAAGCCGAGCGTCAGTAAGATCGCCGGTAGCGACAAAATGACAACGATCGGTTTTAAGATAGAGTTGACGATCGAAAAGATTAAACCAGCGAGGACAAACGTTGCCGTCGTCTCGACCACTGGCTCACTCGTCCCGAGAAGCCGCACCGCCACCCAGATGCCAACAGAATTAAGTATCCACCTGACAAAAAATATTGCAAATTGTCGTCTCATGACTACATTTCATTATATCATAACGCTAACAGGCGCCGTCGACTACCTTGCGCTCAGTGCTCTTGATGTGCATCTGGAGTTGCTGGCGACTACTCGTCCCCTCAATGCAGATCGCGGCCGGCGTCGAGCCAGACGGCGGGATTGTTCGTACAGTGATTACGATGTCTGGCGAGCCACTCTTGAACGACTGCGGCAATGCCGTTGGGTATGACCCTTTGAAGTTTTTCTCCTGCTCCGCCGCTGATAGCGCGTTCTGTAGATCTGATGTTATGGCTTTACGTACCGTCTCTTTGCGCCAGCCATTATAGCTGACGAGACCGATACCCGCCAAGATGCCGATAACCACAACGACAATTAGTATTTCTATGACGGTAAATCCATACTTGCGACTCATACTTATGATGATAGCATAAGCATAATCTTTTTCGCTAGCTCTTTACCTACAATTTTTTCCAGGTCGGTGAGTGAGGCATTCCGTATACGGCTGATACTACCAAACTTTTTCAGCAATTTCGCGCGGGTTTTTGGCCCCACGCCAGGAATTTCCTCCAGCTGGTTTTTCGTTTGCTGCTGGCGCTTCAGCGTGGTGTGATAGCTCACCGCAAAGCGGTGCGATTCGTCGCGAATACGCTGGAACAGTTTGACGATGTCAGTTGTCGCGAGAACATTGTCTTCTACCTCAAGGTGCTTGTTATAATTCTGCTCAGTGCTAGCCCGTAAGTTTTTTGAGTGTGAGCCGGCATTACGCTGACTTGGGTGTAAATTCACCACATAGACGTCACCGTCTTCGTGAATCATAATATTCGTCCGTGACTGCGATCGAATTTGCTCAATGAACGTCGTATCAATCTGCGAATTAGTCTTATGCACTAATAATTCTTCCTCACGCTTGGCGATACTGACGATCGGCACAGTGACGCCACGCTCATCACGAGCTTTGATAGCCGCCGCTAGCTGGCCTTTGCCGCCGTCAATCAGCAGCAAATCGGGACGACCCCAGCTTTTTAGATGGCGCTCGCTCAGCCGGCGAAAAATCGTCTGATAGATATTACCGGTGTCATCATTTTTCTCGCTAACTTTGAATTTGCGGTACTCCGCCCGGTCGCTGGCGCCATTGGTAAATACCACCATACTGGCGACAACTTGCTGGCCACTCATGTGCGAAATGTCATAACCCTCGATACGCACTGGGATATTCTTTAGACTCAACAATTTCGCCAAATCAGCCAACGCCTTGTCCTTAGAAATATCCAAAAACTCTTTGTCACCAAAACAAACCCGCCGCTGCAATTCTTGCATGGCGCTGAGCTTATTGCGAAGATCTGCCGCCCGCTCAAAATCATGCAGCCCAGCCGCCGTTTTCATGTCGCGCTCCAGCTCGGCGGCGATGGCTTTACGATTGCCCTTGATATAGCTGATGAGTTTGCGTAAATTAGCTTTATAGGCAGCTGGCCCATCACTCAGCCGCGGACTGAGACCCAGATCTTCATCCAACTTCGACTGCCCTGGTCGCCGCTGCCTGGTCAAATACGGAAACACTCGCCGCAAATAGCGCAGCGCTTTTTTTAAGGCAAAACCATTATAAAACGGACCAATATATTCTGCGCCGTCATCAGCTGGATTGCGGGTAAAACCGACAGTCGGCCACTCGCTTTTCATGTCGATTCGCACATACATCTGCGACTTATCATCGCGCAGCAGCACGTTGTAGCGCGGCATGTAGCGCTTGACCATCTCGCTTTCCAGAAACAAGGCGTCAACTTCGCTCTCGGTCTCAATCCAATCGGTATCAGCAATTTCCGCCACCAACGCCATGGTTTTATTGTCCCGCCCGCGCGAATCCTGAAAATACTGGCGCACGCGGTTTTTCAGCGCCGCCGCCTTGCCCACATAAATAATCTCGCCACTGACCGACCTGTGGAAATAGACGCCCGGTGTGCGGGGCAGGGTTTTGAGCTTGGCTTCGAGTATAGTGTTCACCTATTCATTATAGCAACTTGAATTATCGGCCTACAAATAGAGATGGTACGTTCTAGCCAATCTTATTCGTCGCCCAGTTCTCGGTCAATCCGCTTTTGAGCACGGCGCGAACCCAGCTGCACTAGGCCATAAATCACTACATTACACAGCATCATCGCTATAAAGACGATACCAAAAATTGCTAATAGATATGGGTCAAGCCAGCTACTGTACTTCTCCGAGTAGTGACGATAATTCACCAAGGTGACAATTGCCGCTACAGCCAATGATATTATTACTAGACCGCCGATGACCTTGCTACGGCGTTGTGGTGTGTGATGAGACGCCTCGCCGCCACTAACCAGCAGTCCACGCACAAATGGATACACCACCGCCAGCGCCAACAATCCCCAGTCGCTCGTTGATGCTTCCAGTGGCAGCTTCAAAAAACACTCTTTGGTGATGATCGATAGTACCAATGCCACCTCGGTAATTAGCAGCGCCTCACTACGGTATTTGTTCTCCTCCATAATGACACGCTCGTCTTGGATTGATGTTGGTGATTTGCTCATTTGGCTTCCTCCCAAAATAATTCATTTAATGTCATGTCCAGTGCCCAGCAAATTGATAGGCATAATCTCAGCGTTGGGTTGTAGCGCCCTAGCTCAATCAGTCCAATAGTTTGCCGAGTCACTCCGACTGCAGCCGCTAGCTCTGCCTGACTCATACCTTTTGCAATGCGAGCCAGCTTGAGCCGCCGGTCTGGCGTGGTTTCTTGTTTTTTAATTCCGAACAATGATCGCTCCTTTCATGTTCAATGGTAAGCTATTGCCGATAAAAAGTCAACTATATATTGCAAAAAGTTTTATTTAAATTGCTTTTCGATGAAATAACTATCTCATACACAAGAGGGGGATACTCAAGTTCCTATTCACAGCTACCATTTTATATCAAGCAATTACGTCTTGCCGACAAAACCACTCAGTACGCCATCCAGCTCGCCTTGAGCGAGCCGCACTGCCCACTCTTGCCGCTCCAGGAATGATAACAATCCAGCCTTTAGCCCAAACCAGCCTAACTTTTTTCTAGCTTCGGCAACTTTTCTAAATTGTTCCCTGAATGTATAATACTGGTCGCGACAATCTTGCGGAATATCTGAAATTTTGCGGTTTGGCATTATAACATTTACTAATTCCTCAACCTTCTCTGTGTCCTTTGGACGCCAGCCAGTAATTGAACGACATCCGTACGCTCCTAATTGAGCAATTGGATTAAGGATAGCGCATACTGTCTCGCCATCTTTCTTCACAAGCCACTGGTCAAGACTAGCTGAAGGAATTTCCGTCTCAATACCGCCAAGGCGCCAGTATAGACGACTTTCTTCTTCTCCTTCAACAGCAACATAACGATCACCAACAAAGTCAAATATACCGCGACGATTCTTTTCGTATGGATTAAGTCCAAATGCCGAAACTACCAACTTATCACCGATAGCGTCAGCAATTTCTTGTCGACAGCCCTTCACAACAGTCTTATCTGTGTTTTGCACTAATGTATCAAGGTCTCGCACCGTACCATTTTCGCGTAAACACGGTAAGTACACGCCGCTAGGCAGATACACAACGTGATTGTCCCAATCAATTTCGGCAGCGTTGGTAACTGCATGCAAACCTAGCCCGCCGACAACGTTATACGGGACTTCGCAATCTTCCATTCTGTCATGAAAACCGCACGCGACAAGCAGTGAGTAGACATTTTCTGAAGTTTTACCCATAATACGAACCTTTCTACCTATTGTAAATCATTACATTAGCTACTTTTACCAAATATTCTTCCAAAAACTCGCTCCACTCCGGCACATTCTTTTCGCGGAAATAATGGCGTAAGAAATCAACCATAATCTGCTGACGGTTTTTTGCCTCTATTCGCCCCGGCTCCGTCAGCATCAAGCCCTTCAACTTCAGCAGCTTCTCAAAAAAGTGATTAATAAAGCCGTCGGTATTATGCGTGTTGCCGTTAATGTCGTATTCGTGCGCCGCTAGATCAACATTTGGCCAAACCGCGGGGTCAAAAATCCGCCCGCCGTGATGGCAGGCATACATCAATCCTCGCTCAATCCCAACCGCGCCAATAGCATCGCACATGTCAGCGTCAGACACCAGCTGCCCCGCCAGCCGCCGCGGCTGCTGGCCGTTCAGCCGTTTACTATAACCAATCGCCGCAATACTTTCTAATACCGCCTGGCATAAGTCAGCGGCCACTCCCGCCTCCGCCATACTATTGACCGCGTTCGTCAATTTCTCTGCCTGCGCTTTGCCGACTAATTTGTAATCATCAACGTCATGCAACCAAGCCGTCAATAGCACTTCGTACAGGTCTACCGGCTCATTACATTCGCTCGCAAAACGTTCCGTCAGCAGTGCCACCCGCTCAACGTGATCATCAGCATGGCCTGATGGGTCGCCGCCTAATATATCACGCACTTTATTTTTTATTGTCTCAAGTTGAGCTATCTGCCGTTCGTCCATAAGCTTATTGTATCACCCATGCAGGTCTCGACCCACTAAACTATTTTCATTTTAGCCAAGAGGCGCTATAGTAGTGATGTGAAAACAACTGTCAAAAGAAAAGTACCTGAATTTATCAAGCGATCACTGGGACGAATTCCACGATTACCAACACCAGAGCCCATTTGGCAATTAGATAAAATCGACGAGAGCCTGACGCCGAACATGCGAGCGCTGCGGATGACGATGACAATTGCCGAGGAGCTACTGGCGATGGGAGTGGCCGCACGGGACGTCGTGCATATGGCGTTGGGGATCACTGGCACATACTGCAGGCGACGAGTTCACATTGATGTCAGCTCAACACTCATCACCATGTCCCAAGACCGCGGCACCGAACGCGAGCCACTCACATTAGTGCGGACGATTACCTTAAAATACGTTAACTACCAGACTATCCAAGCTTTGCAAAACCTTGCGCTATTAATTCGTGACACTCATTTGCCATTAGCCGAGGCAGAGCAACGTGTCGAAGAAATCCTCGCTAACCCACGCGAGTACTCACGCTGGATCGTCTGCCTGGCGGGCGGTGGCGTGTCGATGGGCGTGGTAATTTTATTTAACGGCTCAATCCTGATGAGCGGGCTGGCGTTTGTGATGGGCTTCGTGGCGACGGCGACAATGAGGATTCTGGACAAATGGGGCCTCGCAACATTTTACCTCCAAATCATTACCGCACTCCTAATCACCCTGGCGGCGGGTGCTGCCCAGTGGCTGAATGGCTGGCTGGGCTGGCAGGTTGATACGACGATGCTGGTGATCAGCGGTATCGTGCTGTTGGTGGCGGGACTGATGATCGTTGGCGCCTTTCAGGATGCGATTGACGAATATTACGTGACGGCAAATGCCCGGCTACTACGGGTGACCATGGCGACGATGGGTATCGTTGTCGGCGTGATGACCGGGCTATACATCATCCAGCGATTTGGCATTAGTTTTCCAACGACGCCGGATCGGCTGGGGCTAGCGGCAGACATACGGGCGCAATACTTGGGAGCGCTGATCATTGCCGCTGGTTTCGCGGCCGGCAATCACGCGCGTTTGTTCGGAATGCTGATTGCCGGCGGTGTTGGCGTGTTGGGATGGTGGGTGTCAAGTACGCTAATTGGGTCACTCGGAGTTGTCATCGCCAGCGGCGCCGCAGCAACAGTAGTCGGATTGACAGCGGTGCTGGCATCCCGGCTGTGGCGCTTTCCTTCAGTGGCCATCATTGCTGCTGGCATCGTGCCGCTGGTGCCGGGCTTGTCGCTCTATAACGGCTTGATGGGTGTGATAGAGAATCCACCGACCGACCCTGAATTTTTACTGTCACTGGCCGTCCTCGCACGAGCTATCATGATCGGCGTGGCCATCGCGATCGGTGCATCGCTTGGTAATATGATCGGCCGACCAGTACGGCGCGGTATGATTCGCTGGTATAATAAGCTCCTGCGACGACGAGAGATAAAAGTTCAGTAGATCACACTCAGATTTTATTTCAAGACCACACATTCATCACCCAGCGTCTGGCGCAGCTGACTCATGAGCTGGTCGCCAGCCTCAACACGAAACGGCATGCGCATGGCAGATTTATTGGCCTCACCCAGCACCAACACCACATCAGTCACACCAGCGTATTCGGAGCAGAGTGACTTGAGTGCTACTAGTTTATCATGGTCGCTCGGGTTTTTGATATGAAGAAATAGCTTTTCTGTCTCGGGCACGGCGTGCGTAGCTGCTGGATGCGGTGGCGTGTTTGTCGTGTCGGCCGGTGTTGACTTCATGTTCGTCCCTTTCGCTGTCGATACTCGGGCCGCGCCTGCTCGCTGAGTCGTTTGAGTTCGAAATGCCGTACGCCGCTCTTGCTTGACCTTGCTACTCATCTTTGGTGCTTCCATTTTGCGGCCAGTCGACTGATACTGCCGGAGGTCATCGTCAGAAATCAGTTCAATTTCATCAGCAATCATCTTGCTCTCTGAGCCCAAATTACCGTCCCGATCACGGGCCGAGTTTTTGCCGGTCACCCGAATGACAGCATCCTGGACGAGCTTGGCGCCGACTTGCTCATACAAATTCGGAAAGACGATAACTTCACCCTCGCCAAACTTATCTTCGATCCCGACGAATGCCATCTTGCTGCCTGACTTGGTAACGATGGTGCGCACCGTCGTGATGATACCACCAACTGTCATCAGGCGGCCATCGTATTCTGGCACCAGCTGCGTTAATGGCTGCACTTGCTCACTCAGATATGTTTCATACGCATCGAGCGGGTGCGCCGAAATATACAGCCCCATCAGCTCGCGCTCCCACATCAGCCGCTCTTTGTTGGTGTGTTTGGCCGGCGCCGGCTGTAGCTGCATCGTTGGCTGAACATCAGCCGACTCATCACCAAGCATACCAAACAGGTCAGTCTGCCCCGACGCAGCCTCTTTCTGAGTTTTTTGAGCAAAGGCGACAATGGTATCAAGATTAAATAATAAATCAGACCGATCACCAAAACTATCAAAGGCGCCAGTTTTGATCAGCGACTCCCAAGCCTTGCGGTTAAACTTGCTGGTCGATACTCGCTTGGCAAAATCCTCGATGCTGGTGAATTTACCGTCTTCACGGGCACGCAACAATTCCTCGACCGCGCCGACACCAACGCCCTTGACCGCTGCCATACCAAAACGGATTTTCTTTTCACCAGGCACTACCGCGAACTCGACGAATGATTCATTAACATCTGGGTTGAGCACTTCGATTCCCATGTGCTTACATTCGGTCATCTCGATGGCCAGGCGCTCGGTGTCGTCCTGATCACTGGTCATCAGCGCCGCCATGAAAGCGTCAGGGTAATGCGCCTTGAGATACGCCGTCCAATAGGCGATCAAGCCATAACACGCCGCGTGACTCTTATTGAAACAGTAATTAGCGAATTCTTCCAACGCATCCCAGAACTGCTCAGCGATTTCCTTGGTCGCGCCACCGACCTTGACCGCGCCCTCGACAAACTCTGGCTTGACCTTTTTCATCAGGTCAATTTTCTTTTTACCGACTGCCTTACGCAGGGTGTCAGCCTGTCCGCCGGTAAAGCCACACCACTCTTTGGAAATCTGCATAAACTGCTCCTGATAGACCAAAATGCCGTAGGTATTCTTTAGCGAGTTTTCCATGCCAGGATGTAGATAGGTGATTTCCTCCTCGCCGTGTTTACGTTTGATGAATGAGTCGATAAACTGCATCGGTCCCGGGCGGTACAAGGCCACCATGGCGATGATGTCTTCAAAGACACTCGGCTTGAGCTCGCGCAGGTACCGCTTCATGCCAGCCGATTCCAACTGGAACACGCCAGTGGTGTCACCATGCTGGAATAATTTGTAGGTTGCCGCATCATCCAGTGGCAACGTTGATAAATCAATATCCGTTTTGTAGACTTTGCGAATAATACGCAGAGCGTTGTTGATGATGGACAAGTTAGACAGGCCCAAAAAGTCCATCTTCAGCAGCCCCAGTTCTTCGACCGGGCCCATCGGATACTGCGTCGCCACCACACCCTTTTGCGCCATCTCCAGCGGCACGTATTTCACCAAATCATCCGGCGCAATCACCACGCCAGCAGCGTGCACACCATGCGAACGGATGGTTCCCTCCAGCTGCGAGGCAAAGTCATAGACGGTTTTGGCGGTTGGATTACTTTCGTATTCTTTCTTGAGATCAGGGTCTTCCTCGAGCGACTTTTTGATGGGTACATGACGACCCTGCACAGGTGGTGGAATGAGCTTGGCCAGCCGGTCCGACTCGCCATATGGTACCTGCAGCACCCGCGCCACATCACGCACCGAAGCACGCGCCGCCATGGTGCCAAAGGTACAGATGTTAGCCACTCGTTCTGAGCCATATTTCTTGGCACAATATTCGATCACCTCGCCGCGGCGCGTATCTTGAATATCGATGTCGATGTCGGGCATGGAAATACGGTCGGGATTGAGGAATCGCTCGAACAGCAAGTCGTAATGCAGCGGATCAAGGTCGGTGATATTCAGCGCATAAGCGATGATTGAACCAGCCGCCGAACCACGTCCCGGGCCAAAGATAATTCCTTGGGATTTGCCCCAGTTGATAAAATCCTGAACAATGAGGAAGTAGCCGTTATAGCCCATGTTGTCGAGCACGCCAAACTCCATGTCCAGTCGCTCTAGCTGCGCCTCTGATAACTTGGCTCGTAGTTGGTCATTTGGCAGTTTCTTTGCATCTTCCAACTTCATGCCAGCGTACCGTGCTGCCATGCCGCTGTACACCAGATGATCCAGATATTCCTTCTCGGACTCACCGTTTGGTGTTGGGAATTTCGGGATGAGAATATCGCCAAGTTTGATTTCTACGTCGCACCGATCGGCGATGGCTTTGGTGTTGGCGATTGCCTGAGGATTGGTTTTTTGCCACCGCGAGATGATGTCTTCTGGCGTCGTCAAGTGCAGCTCAAAATCTTTCAAACTCATCCGCTTTTCATCACTCAAATACGCACCGGTACCAACGCATAGCAAAATCTCATGCGCCTCTTGGTCTTCGTGATTGAGGTAATGGCCGTCGCTGGTTACCACACAGGGAATGTCCAGTTCCTCGCTGATGCGCTCAATGTAATCATTGACCTTTTTCTGCTCCGGCCAGTGACTACGCGCTTCAGGGTGACCATGATCTTGCAGTTCCATGTAGTAGCGATCACCAAAGACTGACTTGTACCAGCCAGCAATTTCCTTAGCTTTTTCATAATCATCATTACGCAAATTCTCACCCAACTCACCACCGATACAGCCGGACATACAAATGATACCTTCGTTGTATTGTTCCAGCAGTTCGTGGTCAATACGCGGTTTATAGTAGACACCTTCAAGGTTAGCGATGGTGCTGAGCTGCATCAGATTTTGATAGCCCTTGTGATTCATGGCCAGTAGCGTCAGGTGATAGCGTGCCTTGTCCTTAGCTGGGTCGCGGTCATGACGAGTGCGGGCTGCTACGTAGGTTTCGATGCCGATAATTGGCTTGATACCAACATTCTTGGCGGCTTTATAAAACTCAATTGCGCCCGACATCGTGCCGTGGTCAGTAATGGCACAAGCCTCCATGCCGAGCTCTTTCACCCGAGCCACCATGTCAGGAATCTTGGTCAGCCCGTCAAGGAGCGAGTGGTGAGTGTGATTGTGTAGGTGCACATAATCAGACGACTGCAACGTAGCCGCAGTTTGAGTTGAAGCTGTCGTATGTTTGGTCACCATCATGTACCGCGCCCTCTGGGCGCTACCTCCTCTTTCTCTACCAAGTATAGCATGTTAGCGCCGGCGCTGCATGGTATCAATCAGCTGGTTGAGAAAATCCGCCAGTGCCGGAAAGATATCAGCAAACCGCCCCAGCAGCCAAGCTGACACCATGATCAACACCGTCACACCCACGAGGCTACCCATGCCAAAGAAAAAACCGCGCCAAAAGTTTATCCAATAGATCTGCCGCCGTGATCGATGAAAATCAAAAAACAGATCTTCAATCATTGCTTGCCGAGCGCCGTTTTCATTATCGCGCTTAACCCGGTCAATAGCGCGGCGAGCTACCGATGGACGTGGGTCGGCGGCCTTAGCCTCCTTATGGCCACGTTCTTTTGACGATTTAGTTGGCGCCATTTTCCTCAAGCCGCTTGACTAGATATTCGCGAAGGCTCGCACCAAGCTTCGGATCACGCATGCCAAAATCGATCACTGTCTTGAGATACTCTAGCTTGTCGCCAGTGTCATAGTACGTGCCATTGGTAATTTCCACGCCATAAAAACTATGGCCGTCATCAATCATGCTCTGCATAATCGGCTGCACCGTAAATTCACCGTGACCATCAAACGCATGCTTGGCTTTCTCGAGATAGCTAAAGAACTCGCCCGGCAGCAAATAGCTACTGACGCTTGCAAGATCGGATGGGGCATTAGCTTTGCCTGGTTTTTCAACAATGTTCGTCATCTTGATCACACCGTCAGCAACCTGCTCACCGTTAACCACGCCGTAGCGATCAAATTCAGCATCATCAATAATCTTCTTGCACGATAGCACCGCGCCGTCTAATTTTTGCGCCGCAGCGATCATTTGGCGGAACCGGCTGGGACTGGCAGCAATAAAGTCATCAGCAAACGTATAGATAACCGGCTCATCACCATTGATCAAATGCGCGGCGCAGGTCAACGGTGTGGCATTACCGTACGGGCCTTTCTGGCGAATGTAAACAAAGTTTGCCATTTCCGACAAATTATTCACGATGTCAATCAGTGGCTGTTTCTTGGCGCCGCCCGCCCGCAGATTGACCAGTAGTTCCTCGTTCGGCCTGTCAAAATGATCCTCAATTGCTCGTTTGTTGGCGCTGCCGATGATAATGATATCTTTGATGCCGGCTTCGACTAATTCCTCGACGACGTATTGGATAATCGGCTTGTCGATCAGTGGCATCATTTCTTTTGGCATAGCCTTGGTTTGCGGCAAGAACCGCGTACCGAAGCCAGCGGCAGCGATGATAGCTTTGGTTGGTTTTTTCATGATAGTTCCTCCTGTCGTAGGTTATCTAAATAATCAAACAAAAGCGCGAATGGCCCTGTTACACATAAATCACCCGCCCGAGCGATAGCAAACAACTCTGCCGCCGAAACAAACCGTAGTTCAGCACCCTGGCTACTTTCAGCTTGATCAAGGTGGATTGCATCCTCATTGTACACGCAATCAGTCGCCAAGTACACTGCAATCTTGATGTTAATATACGGGCCCTCATAGCATTCACCAATATATTCAAAGTGCCCCGGTGTACAACCAGTCTCTTCCACTAGTTCACGCCGCGCTACCATCTCTACTGCTTCACCCGGCTCCCCGTCACCGCCGGGAAAATCATAGAGCCATTTTTCTGGACCAGCTCGAAACTGATAGGTCATAGCGATCTTGTTATCCGTCGTCACTGCTACTACCAATACTGACACTAACTCCTCAGAAAAGAAGGTTGTAAACTCATGCTGTTCACCATCCTCTGCTTGATACCGCTTGATGACGGCCGAACGCTTGAACGCCTCGCCGACTGTTTGCGTGGTGGTTGGCTGAATACGCGTGAATGTTTTCATTACAGTCGCTCTCGGATTAGTTTCTGGGCGAGACTCGGGTTGGCCTGGCCCTTAGAGCGCTTCATCACTTGACCGACGAGGTAGCCGATAGCTTTGTCTTTGCCCGAGCGAATATCAGCGATGGATGCCGCCGAGGCTGGATCATTCAATACTTCGTCAACGATGGCTGCGATGACCCTCTCGTCAGACACCTGCAACAAGTTCTTACTCTCGGCAATCTCGCGCGGCCCCTGTGTGAGGTATTGTCGGTCGAATAGACTAAGGAAAATCTCCTTGCCGCCAGTTGAGCTCACCTCGTTATCCTCGACGAGTAGTGACAACTCTGTCAACCGACGCGGCCCGACATAGCCCTCCCCGATGAGATCCATATCAATCAACTCCTCCGGCGTCGAAGCAAACCAGTTAAAGATCCGCTTGACCAGCCGCTGATATTTTATCTTGTCAACTCCCAGCTCATCAAGAACAGCTTGCTCGTTATGCACCGTCAGCGTCTTGATAGCGTCAAGCAATATCGCGAGCGGCTGATGGCCGAGTATCGTCGTAATCACCGAATGATCCAGCCCCAGATCAGCCCAACGCTCTCGGCACTCGCCCGGCATCAGTGGCATATATTCCTGCATACCGGCGATTTCCTCGTCAGTCAAAACAATCGGCGGGATATCCGGATCAGGCATGTAGCGATAATCCTGGGCATCCTCTTTCGAACGCTGCGAAGTAGTAATTTGCTTGTCATCGCTCCAGCCGCGGGTTTCCTGCACCACCGATTCACCGCGCTCCAGCAGGTCAACTTGACGCTTGAACTCGTATTCAGCGGCACGCTCGACGCTGCGGAACGAATTGAGATTCTTTACTTCCGCGCGTTTGCCAAGCTCGGTCGCGCCTTTCTTGGCCACCGAAATATTGACGTCAAAGCGCATATTGCCATGGTATAAATCACCGTGTGTGACGCCAGCGTAGACCATCAATTTGTGCAGCTCCGAAGCGTATGCTTTGGCTTCCTCGGCAGAATGCATGTCCGGCTCAGAAACGATTTCGATCAGCGGCGTACCGGCGCGGTTAAGGTCGACCAACGAATAGCCGTCGTGGTGCGTCAACTTGCCAGCATCCTCTTCCATGTGCGCATGATGAACCCGCACCCGCTTGAGCGAGCCGTCTTCCAGCGGCGCGTCGACATAGCCAGCCAAAATAATCGGTTGGTACATTTGCGATGTCTGATAGCCCTTTGGCAGGTCAGGATAGAAATAATGCTTGCGATCAAACCGGCTAACGCGAGCAATCGGCGCGTTCAACGCTTTACCGGCGCGCACCGCCAGCTCGACAGCGTGCTTGTTGAGCACCGGCAGCATGCCCGGCAATCCAAAATCGATTTCATGCGTTTTTTCGTTCGGCTCAGCATTACGCGCGTCGTTATCAGCCGGACTAAACAGCTTGGTTTTGGTCGCCAGCTGGACATGGCACTCGATACCAATGGTCATTTCATATTCATCATATACACTCATCATAACGCTCCCAAATCTTTTAATGCTTGCTCAAATGCGGCCATTGCCCGCTTGAATGTCTGGGTGGTGATAGTAACCCGACTTTCGTGGGCAATCTGATTACGCAGTTTATGTGCCGACCAAATCGCGTCCTCATGTGTCCACAGACCACGCCGCGCCTTGAGTCGTTCACCCATCGTCGTGCCACTAACGCCATATTCGCGCATCGCCCGGTCGAGCAGCTTGTCAGCTTTGATAATCGCCATCTGCAGACTGTCGGGATTATTTATATCAGCCACACGCTGCACCGCCTGCCAGACTTTTCGGTATAGTTCCCGGTCGAGCTTCTCCGTTTGTTTTGACGTCAACTGAATGAATAGCATCAATAGGCCACCGATCACCAGCGCCGCCACCACTAGCGCGATCAACAATCCATCCATCAGATGACCTCCACTTCCGCCGCCAGTTTCAGCAGGCTTCCATCCGAACGGTAATTACCAACTAGCTGCACGCCGATCGGCAAGCCCTCGTCGTTACTTCCAGCTGGCACAGAAATTGCCGGTAGTCCAGCTAGACTAGCCGGCACGGTCATGATGTCAGACAGATACATCTTGATCGGATCACCAGTGTTCTCGCCAAGTTTGAATGCCGGCGTTGGTGCCGTCGGCGTCAGCAGCGCATCGTACTCAGTGAACAACTTTTTGAACTCGTTGATGAGCAGCGTGCGCGCTTTTTGCGCCTGCATGTAATAGGCGTCAAAAAAGCCGCTCGACAACACGAAACTACCGATCATAATCCGCCGCTTATTCTCCGTCATAAAACCTTCGTTGCGACTACGGCCATACAATTCCGCCAGCGTTTTCACCTCGGCCGCCCGATGACCATAGCGCACGCCATCATAGCGCGCTAGATTTGACGACAGTTCCGCCGGCACGATGATATAGTACATCGCCAGCGAATATTGCATCATGCTCAAATCCACTTCTTCAATTTCATAGCCCAGCTGTTTTAATTTTTCAGCATAGTCAAGGGTTTTTTGGCGAACTGCCGCATCCACATCATCGGTCATACATTGTCGAACCAAGCCAATCTTTTTCTTAGAAAATCCCGACTGATTCCGCCAAAAGTCCGGCAGCGTCGTCATGTCTTTGTCATCGCGGCCCGCCATAATCTCCATAACTAAATTAGCGTCATCGGCATTCGTCGCGAAACAGCCAATCGTGTCCGTGCTCGAGGCCATAGCCACCACGCCGTAGCGGCTGACTGCGCCGTAGGTTGGCTTGACACCGACCACGCCGTTAAAGCTGGCGGGCTGACGAATTGACCCACCAGTGTCTGTTCCCAGCGCAAATGGCACCACATCAAGCGCCGTCACTACCGCCGAACCGCCCGAAGAACCGCCGGCTACCCGAGTTTTATCCGTAGCGTTTTTGGTCGGACCAAAGGCTGAGTTTTCCGTCGAACCGCCGTGAGCAAAGGCGTCCAAGTTCGCCTTGCCAATACAAATTGCACCTTCAGCCTCCAATTTTTCAACCGCCGTGGCCTGCAATGGCGCGTTAAAATTCTCAAGCATCTTTGCAGCAGCAGTTGTCGGCGCCCCAAAGGCCAAGAAATTATCTTTTACCACAAACGGCACGCCAGTCAGCCGCCCAGAAATCTCACCCCGATCAACCTTAGCTGCTCGCTCCAACGATCGTTCCTCTGTCAAGCTCAGCAGCGCATGATATTCTTCAGTGTCGCGCGCTTGCCGCAGTGCTTCTTTAACATTTTCGACCGCGCTTTTTCTGGCAAAATCACTAATCTGGCTCATTACAATACCTGCGGCACTTTCACTTGATTATTCTGCTTTTCGGGCGCCAAGTTAAGCAGTGCTTCTCTGGAAACCCCTGACTGGACCTCATCTTCGCGCCAGATATTCTCTAGTCCCGTCACTTGATAAGTTGGCTCCACGCCCGCCGTATCAAGCTCGCCAAGCTGCTCAATATAGCCAATTATATTTTCCAAATCTTGGCGCAGTCCATCAACTTCATCATCGGCTAATGCCAGACTACTCAAACTCGCCAGGTACTGAATATCACTGGTAGAAATAGTTGTCATGCAGTCTATTATAGCACTGTCTCGAGGAAAACCTAATAACTTAGCAGTCGCGGCGAATGGAGCGTCACCATCTGTGGCAGACCGTACATACTCATTCCTGAACCAAGTGATAACCCACCGCGGTTCCAACCGATAGCCGCCGCCGTTGCCGCATCGGTTGCCGCATTTGGTGCGTCTGGTCGTTCAATGTAGCTAATCTTGTTGGCCCCACGATCCGCTACGTACACTCGACCATCTGGGCCGCGCAAAACTTGTCCACCGCCATCACCGCCAAGTCCTTTCCAGTCAGGGTGATTTGGCGTTGATGAGTTAGGGAGCGAATCAGATATTACACAATCCCTGAAATGCTCGCAGCCGGTAAACCCGATAAACCGCTCACTTGTTTTGATAGCACTACTATTGCGACTAGTAATGTCATACCGGAACAGTTCACCGGTATATATTTTCGATACATAGACATGGTCGCCGTTGGGTGAAAAATCAGCAGCGTACCCTAGGCTGTTATCAAGTGGATCATTATTATATACACCGACCGACCAATGAGCTATTGGTGTCATATTAGTATCAGCTCCAGATATATCAAATACGTGTAATACTCCAGCGTTACCATTACGATTTGGACAGACACTACCCCCCATAAACACCAGCATTTTGGTGGCCTCGTTGTTAAAGTTAATCGAGCCGAATCCCGTTCGCGAAGGACTTGATGGATTTGGTTGCACGATACACGGCTGAGCCGGACCAGACGGCACATTATACACTGCTGCATTTGGCGTCTGAATAGTCGCTCCGTTGTCGGTCGAGAAAATATTAAAGGCATAGACTTGATTCGGCGAACCCGGCCGATAGGTATATACCACCGCACCATTTCCCGCATTATTCGGCACGGCATTCATCGCCTCGCCAGAATAGTTGCGCGAAAAACTGCCCGCCATGCCAATGGACATGTTCTTTTTCGTCACTCGTCCGAGTGGATCATTGGTAAAATCAACAACGTGGTAGTATAACGTACCGAATTTTGCCCGTTCACGACCATTTGCCGAGTTTGATACTACGAGATATTTAGACTCTTCCTTATTGATCGGGAAAGCAACCACTGCCTGCGTACCAGTACGTGAACCGCACAATCCCTGTGGTGATTCACTATAGTATGCTGTTTGACCATCGTCACATGTTGGATTGCCATCGGGAGCCGAGCTATCAACCTGCATAATATTCCGTGCCGAGTTCCAAATACGAAGTCCGTCAGAGTAGAATTTCAAATTACCATTACGATCGGAAATTGTCGTTAGACCCTCATGGGATGGGCCACTTGAGTGTGTTGGATGAGGGTGTGGAGTCGGTTTATTTGACCCGCCCGCACCGAAATCGAGACAGACTGAGCCACCGATACACCACCAGCGCTTACTGGCGCGCGTCCCCTTAAAATCAACTTCCGGGATAGCTTGCTGGCGTGAATTGTAAATATAGGTCTTATACGGGCGGCCATCAGATTTTCGGATCAACTCAAGGTAGCCCTTGACATCAGCACGCCGCGGATTAGTTGTTGAGGTGTATTCACCAATAAAATACGAACGTAATTTGTCATTACGAAATACGTCAATCGCTGTACCGTTGCCGCGGCAATCAGTACCTGGACGCACACCCGAGGCAATGGCACTGTCATGGCCACGACTGATACATTCATTCATCCGCACCACGCCGGCCTCAGCCGCTTCACGTGCCAGCTGATTATAATACTGCTCCATCAAGGCATTAGCTGCCGCTGACGCCAGTTGGAGACCAGCCAACAAAATCAGCAACAGCATAATGCTCGCTACAAGGACGGTCGGCAAGACGAACCCACCGTCCTTATCCCACCCAGACGCTTTGTTAGTCACATCCAACTCCGTACTTATCGCACATTGTCGAACGAATGTTGCGCTGCACATTGGTTTTAGTATATGTCGACCCGGTATCGTGTACTTGGACGGCTGCCGTAATCGCCCCGGCGACCAGCACTGCTCCGGTTGCACCCAGCAAAATCAGAGACATTGTCTTAGATGTGTTACGGCCAGAAATAATCCCCTTGAGCATCCACAACGTCATGCCGATTACCCCTAGTGCCAGGAGATATGGCACAAACTCGGCGAGATATAGCGCACCATACACCCTATCGGCACTGCCCGCACCGATAAACAGCAGTGAACTAATGAGAACTGTTATTATTTTTGCTACAAGCACTATTGCTGGAATTATCAATGCACCAAATGCGCCGTATGTTACTACTTTATACGCTGTCCGGCTAGTGTAGTTGTCGCGATCCGAGATAGCCCGTGAGACACGACCAAATGTGATGAGCGCAACGACTGCAAATAGTGTTGCCAACACACCCGCCATGACGATACCCGTCCCTGGTGTCACCATATTTATTGACAGTATGTCAGCCAACCAGCCACCAATCGAAGTCGAAGTCGTTGTTGTTGCACCATTGACCTTCACCCAAGCGCCAAACAACGCCACCAATACCTGCGCAAACAACAACGCTGAAACGACTGTTGATACCATTGCCAGCAGATACTCAAATGTCAGCCACTTCGCCTTGCCGTGATTTGGATCAACTGTAGCCTGAGGGTAGTATGCCGTTGGCTGCGATGCATACTGTGGAACTGGCGGAACATCTGCGTCCTGTACCGGTTGCACCATCTCTGGTGTTGATGCTGTTTTCTTTTGTGTCATAATTATTACCTCCGCTTATGCTACCCTCATTCTACATGGTCTGGCGAATTTCTGCAATCAAATCACGCAGCTCCGCGGCTTTTTCAAACTCCAGGTTGGCGCTATGCAGCTCCATTTGACCAGTCAACTCCTTGATCAGCGTTGGATATTCATCCTTTGGAATCTTCTTCAAATCAAGTTTTGGCTTTTTGTCTGACTCTTTTTGCGAGATGATGGAACGCAGGCCATCGTCAATTTTCTTCTGGATGGTTTGCGGCGTGATGTCGTGCTCCTCGTTGTAGTTCTGCTGAATCTGCCGCCGACGATTCGTCTCGTCAATCGCCGCCCGCATCGACCCAGTAATTGTATCGCCATACATCAGCACCCGCCCATCCACGTGCCGCGCCGCCCGGCCAATCGTCTGAATCAGTGCTTGCTCAGAGCGCAGGAAGCCTTCTTTATCAGCATCCATAATCGCCACCAGACTGACTTCAGGTAGGTCCAAGCCCTCGCGTAGCAAATTAATACCAACCAAGACATCGTACGTCCCCAGCCGCAGATCTTTGAGAATATCGCCGCGCTCCAGCGTGTCAATTTCACTGTGTAGATACGCCGTTTTCACTCCATTGTCAGTCAAATAAGCGCTCAGATCCTCGGCCATACGCTTGGTCAAGGTGGTTACCAGTACGCGGTGTCCGCTAGCAACAGTCTGGCGAATCTCCTCCATCAAATCATCAACCTGCCCCTCAGTTGGCCGCACCTCAATCGGCGGATCAAGCAGCCCCGTCGGCCGAATCAACTGTTCAGCCGGCTTTGGCGAATGGGCAATTTCATAGTCGCCCGGCGTAGCTGATACATAAATCGCCTGATGAATATGCTGATCAAACTCATCAAACCTCAGCGGGCGGTTGTCCAGCGCACTCGGCAAACGAAAACCATGCTCCACCAGCACTTCCTTGCGCGCCCGGTCGCCGTTATACATACCGCGCACTTGAGGCAGCGTCATATGCGATTCATCGACTAGCAGCAACCAATCATCCGGGAAATAATCAATCAAGGTCGCTGGCTGCTCGCCCGGCTCGCGGTCAGTCAGATAGCGCGAATAATTCTCAATGCCTTTAACAAAACCAGTTTCCTTGAGCATTTCTAGGTCGTATTTGGTGCGCTGACTTAGGCGCTGCGCCTCCAACAATTTGTCGTGTGATTCAAGCCATTTGAGCCGCTCGTCAAACTCCTTTTCGATGCCGATGATGGCTTTTTCAATTCGTTCACGCGGCGTCGAATAGTGACTGGACGGAAAAATCGTTAGGCTAGCTGGCTGATCCAAAATCTCGCCCGTCAGCGGATCGATTCGCGTGAGTCTCTCAACTTCATCGCCAAAAAACTCCACTCGCACCGCCGTGTCCTGCCCAGCTGGGAAAATATCCACCACATCGCCACGCACCCTGAAAGTACCGCGCGCGAAATCAACGTCGTTGCGCTTATATTGAATGTCAGTTAGTAAGCGAATAAACTTATCCTGGACTCGCCGCTCGCCTACCGTCAGCTGAATCGCCATATCAGCATACGTCTCCGGCGAACCAATGCCATAAATACAGCTGACGCTCGCCACGATGATCACATCGCGCCGCGTTAGCAGTGCCGAGGTCGCCGCATGCCTGAGCCGATCGATCTCATCATTAATTTTTGAGTCTTTCTCAATGTAGGTATCACTACTGGCAATGTAGGCTTCTGGCTGATAATAATCAAAATAGCTGACGAAATAATGCACCTCATTATCCGGAAAAAACTCCTTAAACTCAGAAAACAGCTGCGCTGCCAACGTCTTGTTGTGCGCCAGCACCAGCGTCGGCACATTGGCTCGAGCAATAATATTCGCCATAGTAAAGGTTTTACCCGAACCGGTCACGCCCAATAAAGTCTGCTCGCGCTCGCCCCGCTCCAAACCATCCACCAACTGAGCAATCGCCGTCGGCTGGTCGCCGGTCGGCTGATAGTTAGAGATGAGATTGAACTGGCTCACGCTTCCTATTGTAGCATCGTTGACAAACACCGATTGTTCATGATATAGTTAACAAGTTATCAGCGATAAAACAAAAAGGGTACTTTAATGACTCCACAACATGTATGTATTCCGCGCGACGTACAGCTACAAGCTGCGATGTTCCGCCTCGGTAAGATGGAAGACGAGATCCAGAGCGGCTACGAGATTCTCCGGAAATATCAAAAAACTGTAACGATATTTGGTTCAGCACGTACTGATCCAAATAGTGCTTATTATAACGCTGCAAAAGAAACGGCTGAGCGGCTAGCCAAGCTCGGCTATGCTATCGTTTCCGGCGGCGGGCACGGCATTATGGGTGCTGCCAATGAAGGCGCTAATAAGGCCGTCCAAGAGGGAGCACGAGCTGCTGGCGGCGAGTCGATCGCGTTCAATATCCGTCTGCCGCATGAACAGGAAGTCAATAAGTATGCTACCGAGGTGTTTGAATTTCAGCACTTTGCCCCGCGAAAGATTGTCATGACTATGTTTGCCGACGCGTATATCTACTTCCCGGGCGGCTTTGGTACACTGGACGAACTAGCAGAAATATTGACACTAATCCAGACTGAGAAAGCCAACCGCGCACCGGTGATCCTATTTGACACAGCATTCTGGAGTGATTTGGACGCCTTTTTCCGTAATCATATGCTGGCTGAGGGAGCTATCGTTGAGAAAGACTTGGATATTTATACTATCACCGATAGCGTTAACGAGATCATTGAGCTGGTACAAGCAAATAAGACCTATTGCTGATCACCTATCGTGTCAATTCAGACTTTTTGGGATTTCTTCAGGGTATTTGCATTTTGCTGGGACTTTTTATGAGGTTTTTTGCTAGCAGATTTTTTAGATTTTACGGGCACGGCAGCTGACTTGCGGCGTTTTGGTTTAGCGTCAGCTACCGGTAACTGGAACGGCGACGCGGACTTGACTGGCTCGCTGACGGCCGAGGCAACATAGCAAATCCCGCCCTCGCAGACGACGCGCTCAACAGTCGGCGTGTGCGTGCGCGGATGGGCTGAAAAACGACGGGTTATTTCATAGCCAAGCCCGCGCTTACCAGATTCGATACGATGTTGACCGTATGGTAATTGATGATGATAATTTTCGACGATATCCACCGGATGAAATGAGATAACCTGCCCGTCAAAATCCATCATCACCCAGTCGCTAGCTCTCGCCCAGGCTGTCTGATCAATCCGCGGCGCAGCAGCCATTAGCGCCTGGTACACTTCTCTGCCCGTCGTGTCCGCCGGATCAAGCCCAAGTGCACGGATAATTGAATGAGCCCGAGCTAAAATTTCAGTAATCAACCTCACATCGCTATCGTCACCGGCCATTCGTCTGAGCTCGCTCACGGCAACTCGTGTCCGCACTGAATCACCCAATAATTTTGTTAAGTTTCTTGACATTAAAACTCCTTTTCGCTTAGTGGCATGGCATGTAGTCGTGCACCTTGATATAAGATACCAGTTTTAGCACCGATATGATTAACAACCGAGCTTGAATTTGCGCTGGCAAATACTACTGCGTCCTTCAACTGAGCGCCATGAGCCCATTGACTCAAAAAGCCGCTGGCAAATGCATCACCTGCGCCAGTCCGATCAATTGCCGGCACATCCTCGTACATCGCCGCTCTGACAATCGTTACACCATCAGACGCCATCGAGCCATTCACGCCGTCTGTCAACAACACCACCGGCACGAGCTCTTTCGCTCGCCGCACCAACTGTTCCAGATCATTACCCGGCACCAACTGCTGCATTTCTTCTTTATTTAATGCCAATACTTCTACATCACCCAATAGTCCCATTAACTTATCGCGCTGTGCTAGCTCTCGCTTGCCTGGATTAAAGCAAATTTTCATACCAGCTGCTCGCGCCTCACGAAATACCTTATCCAAGACCGTCATCTGACCTGCTAGCGTCGACACATATAGCCAATCAGCCTCAATATCCGCCACGGTAAAATCAGCCGCGTGATAATGCGTTGATGCACCGCGATACGTCAAAATTGTCCGCTCACCGTTTGGCGCCAATAACAATACCGAGTAGCCCGTATTGTATTTTTGGGAAAATCGAACATATCGCGTATCAACATTCTCGGCGTCCAGATCATCCAATACCGCTTGACCGGCCGGATCACGGCCGACAATGCCCAAAAACATCACTTCGTGGCCCTGCCTGGCAAAGGTTACAGCGGCATTCGTCGCACCACCACCCGTCGAAAAATGGATCTGGTTGACGTCGGCCTTGGCACCAAGTTCTAGCTTAGCAAAACAACGTTCTGGACTATCGCACACCGGAGCCAAGGCGTCTGACTGGCTTAAAAAAACATCCTGCACACCAGCGCCGACGGTAATAATTTTTGCCACTACACCACTGCCTTTCCGGCTGAGCCAAAGGCCTGAATTTTCGCCTCAACTACTTCCTGAACGGCTACGTACACCGGTGGCATCAGCTTAACGATGGCATATTCATTTGGATTTTCACGCAAGGTTTTTTCCAGTGTGGTGCGGAAAGCGTAGCGCATGTCGGAGTTGATGTTGATTTTGGAGACGCCAATTTTTGCTGCATCCTTAAAATAATGCAGCGGCGTGCCTGATCCGCCATGAAGCGAAATCTGACAGTGCAGCGCCTCGCGGATACGCGCTAATAATTCCAAATCCAAAACTTTCGGCACTGGATACAACCCATGCAAATTGCCAATCGCCGCTGCAAAAGTGTCAATTCCCGTCGCCTCTACGAAATCACGCGCGCCCTCTGGCGTGGAAAAGGTTTTCTTAATTTCTTCATAGTCAATCGCCTCGGTATGGACATTTGACGAACCCCAAAAATAATGCGGCTCGGCTTCCACCAACGCGCCAGTGAACTTGGCGTACTCGACAACTTCGCGGGTTTTGGCGATGATTTCCTCATCCGAGGCATCATGATTTGCCTGGGAAATATCAATATGCACAAACTCATAACCCGCGTCAATCGCCCGCTTGCAGCCCTCCACCGTTGGCCCGTGATCCAAGTTCAAATACATCTCGATGCCATATTCAGCCTTATAATTATCCACCAGATCGCGCACGTTCTCCAGCCCCATAGCCTTCACCTCGGCGTCTGATACTTCCACCAGCACTGGCGATTGGAGCTTCTGTGCCGCTCGTGCCACCGCGATCAGTGTTTCTTGATTATCAATATTAAACGCCCCGACCGCAAAATGTTGCGCCCGTGTCCGCTGCATCAAATGGCGCGCATGCGTGGTATTGCGCCGAATGTCAGAAATTGTCAGTCCCATATACCCTTTTATCCCTTATGCTATTTATGGTTATTATAGCAACGGCGATGGAAAATGAAAAGAGGCGAAGGGGTTTTATGATTTATTTTTGTACGGTTTTCGTCAAAATGCTGGTCTTATCTTTTGGCTCATCATGGGGTCAATCCTCATGAGGGAACTTGGTATTTTTACTTATGCAGCAGCATGGGAGATCGCAACACTTGTGACAATTTCCTGTATAGCTGTGGACGCTCGAGAAATTCCCTGGCGTCTGCGCAAGCCTAAATAAATGACAGGTTATCTTTTACGTGCCGGACAATTGTTTCAACATCTAGTCCATGCTTTTGCCATAATTCAGCTACCGAGCCGCTTTCGCCGAACTGGTCGCGGACGCCGATACGCTTTATTTTGACTGGCAATCTCTCGCCGAGTACTTCCGCCACCGCACTGCCAAATCCACCGGCAATTTGCCCTTCTTCTGCTGTCACCACGCGGCCGCATTTTTGGGCAGCAGCAACGACCGCTACTTCGTCCAGCGGCTTGATAGTGCTAAAATGCACGACTTCTGCCTGAACGCCGGCGTACGCCAATTGTTCTGCCGCCATGAGGAGTTGATACGTCATCGTGCCAGTACCTAGTAACGCCACATCGGTACCCTGCCGCAGTACAGACGCCTGGCTAATCGCCACTTCCCCATCCAAAAACAGCGGCATATCGGCCCGCGGCAACCGCACATAATTTGGCCGCGGATCAGTCGCCATCACTGCCGCCATTATTTCGGCCTCGTGGGCATCGCCCGGTGCCAAGATCACCATGTTTGGCAGACTCCGCATCAGCGCGATGTCCTCCAGCATTTGGTGCGTCGCGCCGTCCGCACCGACATTTAGCCCGGCATGCGAGCCGACCAGCTTGACCGGCTGGTTATTCAGGCAGATCGTCGTCCTAATTTGTTCCCAATTACGCCCCGGACTGAACGCCGCATAACTAGCCGCAAACGGAATATTACCCATCGCTGCCAGCCCCGACGCTACTGTCACCAAATTTTGCTCTGCCACACCAACCTCAATGAACCGCGGCGCACCGATTTTTTTAGCAAACTCGCCAAAGCCGACGCTGTCTGCCAGGTCAGCGCTTAGCGCTAGAACCTGGGGGTTATTTAGTGCTGCGCTAACTAAACCGTGACCAAAACCGAGCCGCATCGACGCGGTATTTCCCGCGCGCCAATCATCTCGCAACACACTCATGCGCCTACTACCCCTTCCGACTGTTTCCCGGCTGATAGATCTAATTGCGCCAGAGCTGCGGCGGCCTGCTCAGCATTTGGCGCCCTGCCGTGCCACCGATAATCACCCTCCATAAAATCAACACCGCGCCCGGGCACTGTATGCGCGATGATAATACTCGGCTGCTCGCGTACTGCCTGTGCTGCTTCAATCGCCGCGATAATTTGTGCCACGTCATGCCCATCAATTTCCTGTACCTGCCAGCCGAAACTGTGCCATTTCTCGCCCAAATCATTCAGTGGCATGACTTTTTCTGTATCGCCGCCAATTTGAATATTATTACGATCAACAATGGCGATTAGCCGGCCTAATTTATACTTGGCTGCAAACATCGCCACTTCCCAAATATTACCCTCATCAAGTTCACCATCGCCTAAACTACAATATACGAAGCGCTCCGAATTCTGCAAATACTGCAAATGATACACCATACCGGCAGCCTGACTGAGACCGCAGCCAAGCGGCCCGCTGGTCGTCTCTAGCCCCGGCAATTTCACCCGCTCCGGATGCCCTTGTAGCCGCGAGCCAAACTGCCGCAAACTCATTAACTCTGATTCCGATAAAAATCCGCGCATCGCCATCGCTGCGTATAGCAGCGGCGCATAATGGCCGTTACTCATAACGAACAGATCACGATCAGGCCAATCCGGCTCTTCTGGCCGCAATCGAAGAATCTGAAAATACAGTACCGCCATCACATCAGCAAAACCCAGCGGCCCTGCTATATGTCCACTGCCGGCAGTCGCTACTTGGCGAATAACCAGCTGCCGTAGTTCTCGCGCCTTCTTTTCTAGCTGGCCAGTCGTGAGTTGGCTCATGATAAACTACCCGAGCACACCTGTCTTGCTAATCTCCTGCTGGAGCTTGGCAAACATTGCCGGTGGATCAGTCGCTTTTTGAATCGTCCCGCCAACATTCAGTACGTTCACACCACCCTGAACAAGGCTATAAGCATTGTCAACCATCACACCACCATCCCAACCAATTTCAACATTCGGATTAATCATCTTGACGAGCCGAATTTTTTCCAGCTGCATCAGGCTGGCTGTTCCGCCAAACTTACCTAGCTCACCGCTGAAAATCAGGACATGCTCTGCCTCTTTGATAAGCTCTTCGACGGTTTGCGGCACCGTTGGTCTCAGTAGTGCTAGTCCAGCCATGATACCCGAACGCTTAATTTCTTTGAGTGCCCCCAACACGTCACCTTCGGCCTCAGCATGAATGATAATCAAGTGCGGCCTCAGTGCAATTAACTTTGGTACATACTCATCTAGTTTGTTCACCATAGCGTGAATATCAATCGTCCAACCTTCTGGTGCCCATAATTCTGGGATGCTGACCGTAAAGGTTGGCGCAAATTCACCATCAGTCAAATCGATATGCACCCGCTCAGCAAAGCCGGTAATTCTATCGACTTGCTCTTTGTATTGCTGGGCATTTTCTGCCAAAATTGCCGGGGCGATAACACTACTCATACGATCTCATCCAGTTGCGCATTGCGCCGATTATACCGCGGGGCATCCGCGTATGCAGTATTGAGCCACGTTTCAACAATGCCCTTCCAGGCAGCTTCGTTATCCTCGAGGACCCTAGCCGGCAGACATAATACATTCGAATTATTGTCACGCCGCGTCATCCTCGCCTCATGTGCATCCCAAATAACACTGGCGCGGATCCCCTTAAAACGATTCGCCGCCATACACATACCCTGACCGCCGCCGCAAATTAAAATTGCCCGTGGATCATCCTCGCCATCACCAATCACTCGCAGCGCTGCCGCCGCCGCAAACTGTGGAAAGTCGTCATCAGGATTAAGCTCACGACCACCGACATCCTCGACTGCGTAGCCACTTTTCGCCAAATACGCAAATACTTTTTCTTTCAGCGCAAACCCGCGATGATCTGAGCCAAGATAAATCTTCATGGGTTTAGTATAAGCGGTTTGGGTGATATTTGCAACCAATCAAGTCCATGAAAAACCCAATTCATCACGTCGAGCCGCAGCCGGCCAACACCTTGCCCATCGCCTCTTTTTCTGCATTTGTTACCCACAGACGATATTTACGCTTGATCGCTACCTGCCGTTCAATGTACTGACAGCGAAACGGTTTATTAGGAGGCAGCCAGGTTGCCGCGTCGCCATCGCCTTTGGCTTGGTTGGCCGGACCGTCAGCGGCCAACAAATTCAGCGGGTCGTTTGCCAATTTTTCTCGTTCCTCACGTGGTAGTTGCTGTGCACCTTTCTGCCACGCATCACTTAACGCCACCACGTGGTCGATTTGTACTTTCGACGAGGTCTCTGGACCGCGCTGAAACTTGATCGTCCGGCCGGTATACGGGTCACGTAGTGTCCCGGCCAACACGCGACATTTATCATCAATTTTTGTTTCCGTTAAATCCCGCGCCAGGATCACCTCGCGCACCGAACAGCCGCTCATTTTACCCCAACCATCACTAAATTGTTTGCGACTATAGCCCGTTTTGGGTGCGCGACCTTTAACCTCTAGTTTAGCTAGCTCCGCTTGAGCGTTTGAATCACCAAACAATTGCTGCTGCATAGACGGCGAAGTCGGTGCAACCCGCGGCTGCTGCAGTTGCACCGCCCACACTACTGCACCCACTACCGCCATGACAAGCAGTACCGTTATCTGCCGCCGTCTAATTTTCCTCGTTGCCATATCTATATTATAATAAAAGCATGAAAACAGTTCCACGCTTACTTGACACCTTTATACCACATCATTACACATTAACTCTCGACCTGACGCACGCCGAAGAAAAAGCGTTTTCTGGCACGGTAATCATTTCTGGCGAGTCAATTGGCGAGTCAATTTCACTGCATTCCAAAGAATTAACTATTCATTCAGCGTTGATTGACGATCAGCCAGCTGAGTTTTCCCATGATGAATTTGATGAGCTACGCCTATCGCGCCCAGATTTATCCAGCGGCCAGCACACCGTTCGTGTTGAGTTTTCCGGCACTATCACCGATGCCATGCACGGGCTGTATCCGTGTTACTTTACGCATGACGGCGTGAAAAAGCAGCTATTTGCCACCCAATTCGAATCACACCATGCCCGCGAAGTGTTTCCGTGCGTCGACGAACCAGCCGCTAAAGCCACGTATGACGTGACGCTCGTGACCACTCCGGAACTGACTGTCCTTGGTAATATGCCCGTCGCTGAATCATCCGAAAAGGATGGCACGCTGACAACAACTTTTGCCACCACGCCACGAATGAGCAGCTACCTACTTGCTTTTGTTATCGGTGAACTACACAAAAAGACCGCTCATACCGCCTCTGATGTTGAGGTAAACGTCTGGGCAACACCGGCTCAGAGCGAGGAGACCCTGGATTTTGCGCTGGACATCGCCACTCACTCCATCGATTTTTATAATGAATATTTTGGTGTGCCGTACCCACTGCCAAAATCTGATCACGTAGCGCTGCCAGATTTCTCCTCAGGTGCCATGGAAAACTGGGGACTCATCACCTACCGCGAAAGTTGCCTACTGGCTGACCCAAAATTAACGCCAGAATCATCCAAACGCTTCATCGCCACTGTCATCGCTCACGAACTCAGCCACCAATGGTTTGGTAATCTGGTGACCATGCAGTGGTGGAATGACCTGTGGCTAAACGAGAGCTTCGCCAATATGATGGAATACGTAGCGGTCGACACACTACATCCTGATTGGCGGATGTGGGAAGAGTTTACGACGGGTGAGGTTACGGCAGCACTGCGACGCGACAGCCTGGACGGTGTGCAACCAGTACAGGCCGATGTTAATCACCCGGACGAGATCAGCACTCTGTTTGATCCAGCGATTGTCTACGCCAAAGGCGGGCGGCTATTAGTGATGGTACGGCGGCTGATTGGCGAGGAAGCGTTTCGGGCTGGACTGAAATCATATTTTGAGAAGTTTGCCTACCAAAACACTGTTGGCAATGATTTGTGGCGGGAGCTAGAAACCGCCAGCGGCCAGCCGATTGTTACATTGATGAATACCTGGATTTCTCAGTCAGGACTGCCGATTGTGCAAGTCGAACAGGACAGTTCTGACGAGCAACCGACCGCTACCCTCCGCCAAGAACAATTTTTCATTGGGGATCATCAGCCGTCCGATGCCTTGTGGCCAATTCCATTGTTCACCAACCAACCACTTGATGACGAAATTTTGACCGAGCGGGAAAAGACATTGACCATTGAAAAACCGCTGCAACTAAACTGCGGGCTGAACGGACATTTCGTAACACATTACGACCCGGCAATGCGAGACCGATTGATCGAAAAGGCGGCAGAATTACCGACGTTAGATAAAATTTGCTTACTGCAAGACATGACGCTGCTAACACGGGCTGGACGAGAAAGTTCGGCGGCGCTGCTACCGCTGGCACGCGTTTTTCAGCACGAGACCAACGAAAAAGTTTTCAATAAAGCCGGGGCAAATCTGGCGGAGCTACGTAAATTCGTCGACGACAATAAAGTAGGGCGCGCTCGGCTAAAGCGGATTTCTGTTGAATTTGCCCGCGATACATTCATGGAACTTGGCTGGGATGAGCGAGATGGCGAGTCTGATGATGATCGCGAGCGGCGCACAGCAGCGTTAGGTTTGATGTTATACGGCGAGGATTCGGCAGTACTCATGGAAGCTAAGCGACGCCTTGAAGAAACTAGCCCAGATAACATACCAGCCGAGATTCGTCCGCTTATCATCAATGCCAATGTCAGATACTTCGAGACGCCAAAAATGATTGACAAACTTTTTACGATATATCAGAATACACCGTCGGCCGACCTGCAGGTTGATATCGCGCTGAGTCTGACCTCGACGAAGAATCCAGCAACCACCGAGCGAATTTTAGCGGCGATCAAGGATGCTGATATTATCCGCCCGCAAGACGCCAGCCGTTGGTTCGCCTATCTGATCCGTACACGAGACAACCGACACATTGCCTGGAACTGGCTGAAAGAAAATTGGTCGTGGGTGAAAGACACCTTTGGCGGCGATAAAAGCTACGATAATTTTATCCGCTACGCCGCCAGCGCTCTGTTGACCCGCGATGAGCTAAACGACTTCACCAAATTCACTAAGCCGCTGCGCGCCGAACCGGCCCTAACCCGCACCATTGATCTGGGCATCCGCGAGATTGCCGGCAGAGTAGCACTGATTGAGCGAGATCAGGCGGCGGTTATTGATGCGCTTAGTAATTAGACCTATTTGGCCTTAGGCGTTACCTCTATGTTGTAGTGGCATAGCTAGTCGATAACGACAGATTGCTTGCCGCTCTGCTCTCCATCAACAGCTATCGCTAGTATCTGCATGTCGCGTCCCTCATATTGCGGATGTTTTGCTATGAATAATTCCGCCGCAAAACGCATTTGTCGCTGTTTTTTGACAGTAATCGCCGCCAGCCCATCGCCAAAGTCATCATTCTTACGGTATTTGACCTCGGTGAAGTACAGCACATCATCTTTCATGCTAATAATATCAATTTCGCAGTACCGCGTCCGCCAGTTGCGGACGATGATCTCGTGTCCGTCCGCCACTAGCTGATCTGCTACTGCTTGCTCGCCTGCATTACCAATGTCGCGAGTAGTGGATAGGCGAGCAACGGGTTCGCTATCTCCTCCGACAGAGGCCGTGGAACATTCGCGAAGAGCGGACGTTTCAGCCGAACGCTCACGAGACATCTTCGGTGGAGATGTGAGTGAAGAGTGTACTCTGGCGGAGGACGGTAGCAAACCCGCCTCCACATACTTCTGTAGCGGCGCAAAACTCAGTCGATGCAGCGGCGTCACGCCCAACCGCTCAATCGCCGCCTGGTGCTTGGCCACACCATAGCCAGCATTTGACGCGAAGCCATACCCTGGATAGACCGCATCTTGCTCGGTCATGTACTGATCACGCGCTACTTTGGCGATGATCGACGCCGCCGACACACTGGGAATCAAACCGTCGGCCTTGGCCATCACCGTCACGTATCGCTCCAGCGCTGTATCCGCCAGAAAATTAACCGTCCCGTCAATGATAATTTCATCAAATGCCAAATTTTTCTCTTTACACTGCGCCTGAATTTGCTTGACCGCTCGCCGTGTTGCCAATCTCAGCGCCTGGCTCATGCCAAGATCATCTAGCTCCTTGGCGCTCACCCAGCCCAGCGCCCACGTAGCCGCTTGTTCGCGAATCGCTCCGTCCAGAGCCTCACGACACTTTTTAGCCAACTTTTTACTATCATCCAAGCCCTCAATCTCAGCGCCGCCCAAAATCACCGCGCCCACCACCAGCGGCCCCGCCCACGGCCCACGTCCGACCTCATCAATGCCGAGGATCATGTGCGCGTCGATCCCCGTTCGCGTCCTTTTTCGCACTCAAATTCATCATCACCCAGCCGATCCACACCGCCGCCGCACCCAGCGTATTTGCCAAAATATCCCAACTAGTATCGTCCAGCGTAATACGCGCTAGTCCTACCTTAACCATGAATAATTCCGCCAGCTCATTGATACAGCCCAGAGCCGACACCAGTGCAAACACCGAAAACACCATCACCAACCAGTGCGCCCGCCAGCGCGTCGCCAGTACCAAATATACCCACACTAGTCCCGTAAACAACCCGCCACCCACGAAATGCGTGGTAAAACTCGTGTCTCGCCCCTCAATCAGCGGCGACGGCAAATACCATGAAACGAAAAACAATACGCACGCTAGATATAACAACCAGCGATACTTTTTTTCATCAGTGAAGCCATGATGGCGCAACACGTACGTTACCGCAAATGCCAAAGTCACGGGAACGAAAACGGAAATATAATGAAAGATTGACATATTGGCATTATACCACGAGAAAACCGCCCCCAGAGAGGGCGGCCCTGTATGCTTCAAAACTTACGCTTCTTTGTGACGAGCTGCTACTTCGGCGGCCTTGGCGTCAAGCTCCGCCTGAGCAGCATCTTTTTCAGCTTGCTTGGCAGCGGCAGCTTGTGCGGCTTCCTCCTTCAGGCGTTCTGCCTCGGCCTCGGCTTTAGCATCGTGGACATCATTGACGGCAGCGCGGTCAAAGTTTTTGGCAGTCAAGCGAGCTGATTTACCAGAGCGCTTACGCAAGAAGCTGAGGAACTTGCGGCGAACCTTGGCGCGGCGTACAATTTCAATCTTCTCAATCAGCGGACTGTGCAGCAAGAACGATTTTTCCACACCAACACCCGACGCAATTTTACGAACCGTGATGCGCGAGGTGTGTGACTGCTTGTTATCGGTGCGAATAACCACACCCTCAAACATCTGAATACGCTCTTTGTTACCTTCCTTAATTTTCTGGTACACACGCACGGTGTCACCACTGCGGACATCGACAACTGCTTGTTTTTTCTGCGCTTGGTTGACTTTGTTGATTAGTTCAAAACTCATACTGTTTTCCTCTGTTTCGGGATCTTAACAGCTGGCCATATAGTTGTATCCCTATAGCTCCACACTGAAAGACTCGATATTTAATATCACCGATACAATCAGTTACCGATTTTAGCACAATTACCCAAAGATGACAACTCCTGAAAACTTCACTAAACTGCGCTATAATTGATCGCATGGATTACAATATATTAGCACTTGAACTACACAAAAAATATAAGGGTAAAATTACCACCAGTTTGCGCGACCAGGAGGAGTTGGATCGCGATAAATTAAGCGCCTATTACAGCCCAGGCGTGGGTGCGGTCAGCCAGGCGATCGCCGAAAACCCAGCAGACCTGCCAAAGTATACCTGGACGAATAATCTAGTCGGCGTGATTTCTGACGGCTCAGCGATTCTGGGCTTGGGCGATTTGGGGCCAAAAGCCGCCATGCCGGTGATGGAGGGTAAGGCGCTACTGTTCAAACATTTTGCTAATGTCGATGCCGTGCCGGTTGTCTTGGACGTTCACCAGCCAGAAGAAATTATTGCTACGATCAAGGCAATTGCACCGAGCTTTGGAGCGATTAATCTCGAAGATATCGCTGCACCAAAGTGTTTTGAGATTGAAGAGCGCTTGAAGGCCGAGCTGGACATTCCCGTATTTCACGACGACCAGCACGGTACCGCGGTCGTGGTGTTAGCAGGACTAATCAATGCCGCGAAATTAACCGGACGAAACCTGGCAGCCTGTAAATTCGTGGTCATTGGCGCAGGCGCAGCTGGTACGGCCATCATCAAACTGCTACATCTATACGGCGCACGGAACATCGTGGCGGTAGATAGCCGCGGCATTGTTGGCTCGTCTCGCACGGATTTGAATGCTGAAAAAACTGCGCTATCAGAATACGTCGACGCTTCGCAAGCTGGCTCAATTGAAGACGCCATCACCGATGCTGACGTGTTCATTGGTGTGTCGCGCGCTGGGCTACTTACGCCTGAATTGGTACAAAAAATGGCCGACAATCCAATCATCTTTGCCCTAGCCAATCCAGTTCCAGAAATCATGCCAGACGTCGCTCGAGAGGCGGGTGTAGCGGTCATCGCCACTGGCCGCAGCGATTTTCCAAACCAGATCAATAATTCCTTGGCCTTCCCAGGCATCTTCCGCGGCGCCCTGGATCATGGTGTGAAAAAAATCACCGACCAGCATAAACTGGCGGCCGCCGAAGCGCTAGCTGGACTAGTCGAAAACCCAACTGCTGAGGAAGTCATTCCTTCGCCGTTTGACGAGCGAGTAGCGCCAACCGTCGCTCGTGTTATCACATAACCCTATTCGCCACATGCTAACGATCACAATAGAAGCTGTCGGAGAGCTGGCTTTAGCGTGGCTTTCTGATATCCACTAGATAACTCGATTGACTTCCTCAAGTGTCGTCTCGCCGCGCAAAGCCGCCAGCACGCCCGCCTGCAATAATGTCACCATACCATGTTTCTTGGCTGCAGCCTCAATTGCTTCAGTGTGAACGTCGGCGATATCACCTCGCAGGAATTTCTGAATTTCCTCAGTCACTACCAGCTGTTCCATCACCGGGATACGCCCCTTGTAACCAAACGGCACCTCATCGGTCGCCACGGGTCGCCACAGCTTGAACATATCAAGATCAGGACAATCAACATGTGACGGTAGATCCTGTAAGACTTCCTTTACCCAGTTGCGCGTTGCCTCATCTGGTTCATACTCTTCCTTGCTCTCATCATGCAGTCGCCGCACCAGCCGCTGAGCGATCAATAGTCGTACCGCTGAACTAAAAATTGGATTCTGCCCAATCATATCAATAATTCGACTAAATGCCGCTGACGTCGAGTTAGCATGAAAGCTTGACAGCACCAGATGCCCGGTAATCGACGCCTGAATTGCTGTCTTGGCAGTTTCCTGATCACGAATCTCACCAACCATCACCACGTCTGGGTCAAGACGTAACACGCTACGCAACCCATCATCAAACCGCTGGCCAGCCGTCGTATCAATCGGGATCTGCGTAATGCCAGGAATAGTATTTTCTACCGGATCTTCCAGCGTGATCACTTTACGATCCGGCGTATTGAGCGCATTGAGAATGCTGTACAAAGTCGTTGACTTACCCGAACCGGTTGGCCCAACTAACAGCACCAGGCCACGCGGATGAGAAATAATCTCATCAATTTGCGCCCGTTCAGCCGCACCGATACTGAGCAAGTCTAGGTTCAGCATCGAGGTGTCAAAATTAAATAAGCGCAGCACTACGTCTTGACCATACATGGTTGGCACCGCTTCGACACGGAGGTTAAGGAGGTGTGATACCCCGTCACGATGGATTTCTTGCTGCATGTGCCCCGACTGCGGCTCATTGGACGCCGTCGAAATATTTGCTCGCGAGGCCAGCGCCGCCATGATAACTCGATAACGATCACGGCCCAGCTCCGCCACCGAGTGTAGCGCGCCATCAACGCGCATCCGCACCCGAATGGTGTCGCGCTGATTCTCAATATGAATATCCGACGCATTCAGCCGATCCGCCTGATCAATCAAGTAGTTAAACACGTCGTTTGTGCCGACGGTCGCCAATGTTTGGCTGACCTGCTGGAGGGTGTCACTGTCGCCCTCTTTGGCGATTTCGATATTATCATAAATCACTTTTTTCGGCGGATCAAATCGCAGCATTAACGACCGAAAGCCCGAGGTCGATATCAGGAAGAACTTAGCAATAATACCCTGCTCGCGGTAGTTATTAGTCATCGTCGCTACTAATGATTGTGGTGTCTGTGACGTAATGCCAAATCGATATGACTGCTCGTCAGGGTTTATCGCCAGTGGCACAACGTGTCCGTTATACATCTCTTCAATCGTCAAAATATCACGAATCAGCGGAATTGTTTGTTCAAACTCGCGAGCATCCAGATATTGTAGGCCTAAAATCGCCGCTCGTTTCCGGGTTGCGTCTTCATCTTGATCGCGACGTTGTTGTTGAATTCGATCTTCATCCATCAACCTTATTATAGCAAAAAGCTTATCCTTGGGCGAGTGCTATAATGATATCATGCCAGAAATTACCCTCCTCATGTACAATATTCGCTCGACATACAATGTCGGTGCGATTATGAGAACAGCCGAAGGCTTTGGCGTCAGGCAGATTATCTTTAGCGGCTATACGCCGTACCCCGATTTACGATTAGCCGACCCCCGGTCTATCGACCCAAGGCTGCCGCACATTACTGAAAGGTTGACCGCCCAGATTCACAAGACTGCACTGGGCGCAGAAACAATGCTGCCCTTTAGCTACGTAGCCGATATTCGTCAGTGGTTTGCGGAGAATGCCAACAGGGAACGTTTGCCCGTGGTCGCCCTAGAGCAATCAGTGTCGAGCACAGAACTCAACACGTTTCGGCCACCAGCCCGCTTTGCCCTACTCCTCGGCGAGGAGGTCCATGGCATTGAGCCGGACATTCTAGCGCAGTGCAACTACATCGTCGAAATCCCCATGCGAGGTACCAAGGAATCATTTAATGTCTCGGTCGCGACCGGCATCGCACTCTACGGCCTCTGTTTCCCGCACTCAATATAAGCTCTAGGCTAGATCATAATCCCTACAGGCGTAAATGATGTCACAATTGCCATTAAAATCAGCGTCACGTACCAAATCTTGCGATTAAATTGATATTTCTCGACTGACACCACTAAAAGGAGGCCGACAATCAGTCCAACCGGCAGCGCCTGGATCGCTACCACGCCCAGCTCAATCGGCTGCTTCAGTCGCAACCACAATGCCGCCAGCACGACACACACCACCAACTTTACGAAAAAGGTGCTGTCATTTTCATACAGCCGTTCCCGACCTTTGCGGTTGGTGATGCTACTTGCCTTCGAGCGATTACGAGCGTACGTTCGCGATTTTTGTTTTGCCATAAGCTTTTTTATCATATCATACCAGGCGCACCATAGCAAAGCAGCCCCGCATGAAAGCGAGGCTACCCTAAGTTTAGGTTATGAGAAATAAATTACCACATATTTGTCAGATGGACCGACTTAAATCCATTCCAACCGTGACCAACTTCTGCTGAACCACTACTAAACGGCCAATTCATATTGCCGCTATTTGTATATTGCAGCAACCGTCCGTCTTTCGTCCGACCGACAATATCCGCCAGGCCATCAGTATTCATATCACCGAGCATAATGGTATCAAACCCGTTCCAGCCATGACCGATTTGACGACCGCTCTCGAACATTGTCGTCTTGTTGTCGCGTCCACGATTGAGATACGCCCACATCGTACCGTCCTGGCGTACTGCGACGATATCATCATAACCATCACCATTCAAATCACCAGCAACAATCGATCGAACATTATTCCAACCGTGACCGATTTGACGGGCTTCATCTGACACGAAATCATATGTCCCTTCAAGCTTCTTGTAGCGCAGATAGACCTTGCCTGCCATCAAGTTACCGTTAGCGTCGACATAAACATGTGAGACTGGGCTATCCTTACCGTTCAATTTAGCAAATACCGCGCCACCACGATGGTCGATGTCGCTCGCAACCGGCTTGTCAGCAAATGGCGTCGTTGCTGAACCATTATTGCGGAACACTTGGGCCTTTTGATTCTTTGAATAGGCAACGATATCCGGACGACCATCACCATCCATGTCAGCAAATGTAATGTTTGTGTATTTGTTAAAGCCCTGCCCGATCTTTGTCGAACCGCCACTAAATGGCCAACCCGGGATAGCATTGTTCTGATATAGCCACAACGAGCCATCTTTGCTCAAGCCAACTGCGTCACTGAAGACAACACCCTCGGTAGCATTCGCAACTGGTGCGCCACTCAGCACCAAGCCAAACATCGTCGCCGACAACCCAAGCACCGTTACCGTTTTCTTTAGTATTCCCATACGTCCCTCCACCGTCATAGACGGTATTTATTTAGTACACTCCTACCGTACTACGTTTTCTAAATAAAAGCAATCCCGCTTGTGATTATCAGGCGGGATCGTGGTAAATTCTACTGATAGGACTAGGCCAATTACATCCGAATCTCAGCGTCAACACCAGCCGGTAAGCTCAGATTCTGCAGGCTATCAATCGTTTTTGGCGTAGCATTGGTAATGTCAATGAGGCGCTTATGAGTACGCATCTCGTAGCTCTCACCACCCATTTTATAGACGTGCGGGCTTTTTACCACCGTGTAGGTACTGCGGCGAGTCGGCAGCGGCACAGGGCCGGCCACGCTCGCGCCGGTGCGAATTGCCGTATCGATAATTTGTTTTGCTGACTGGTCGATGACTTTATGGTCGTACGCTTTTAGACGGATACGAATCTTGATACCAGTGTCTTGAGCCATAGCTCCTCCTTTATGTGCGACTCCGTAACCTCTGCTCACGTCCGTGCCTCACGGGTGGCCGAGTTCTCGGAGTAAATTAATACTGTTTGGCGATTATATCACAATACCTGAAGTATGGCTAGTCAAGAACTACCGGATTTGCTGCCACCCACTGACGCTACTGCGCGACATCTTCAATCGGCGGTCGATAACCCATAGCTTCACCCAACCGGCTCGCCGCCAAAATACAGGCTGCAATATAGTCGGCACTAGCTTCGTGGTCAGACCGGACATATTCTTGGTATTGCTCACTAGTATAGTCCACCGGCAGAGGTACGATGGTATTATCTATCTCACCAAAAACCTGCATTATCTTTTCGTCAAGCTGGATTACGTGCCCTAACTCATGACAAAACGCTATCAACCCGACGATTTGACGACCTATTTCTGCATCCTCAAGTCGCTCACGCGGCACACCCAGTCGAGACGACATCCGTGCTATAAGATTCGGACTAGACAGCGTCTCCCTCGTGCCGATGACAATCATTGGAATTTTCTCACCATTCCGTGTTTCACCCTCACCACCCCTGAAGTCACCACTGTTCTCATCAATAACAATTTGCATCTCCTCTAGTGTCCGAGCCGGAAACAAATTCAAGGCGGTCTCGTAAATATCACCTGCTAGCGGATCGATATACTCACCAAGTGTTTCAACTCTTAATTTTTGCGCTTTTTTGTGCGACAACTTTTCCATAGTAATCTAACTGTAACATATAATATTTATTCCGTCAAACATCACTCTAAACTACGAATTGCTTCTGCCACCACTTCGGCCGAATGACGTAGCGCCGCCTGTTCGCGCTCATTAAGCGGATATCCGGTCAAGATCTTCACACCATCCGCACAAATCGTTGATGGCAGGCCGAGCACTACATCGTGCAGTCCATACTCGCCCTCAACCAGTGAGCAGACTGGATAGACCGAGCGTGACGACGAGCGTAGTGCCGAGACAATCTTGGAGATAACGAAACCAATTGCATAATACGTCGACCGCTTGGTCTCGATCACCCGATACGCTCGCTGACGAATTTGCTCCTCAATACCGTCGACCATCGCTGGCTTAAATCCCGGATAATCAGCGAGCGGCACCTCACCGACTTGCGCTGATTCAATTGTCGCAAATGACGAATCACCATGCTCCCCTAGAATATAGGCGTCAACCTCTCGACTATGTACATCTAGCTGATCCGCGATATATGATTTAAGCCGCGACGTGTCAAGCGTTGTCCCCGTGCCAAACACCCGACTCTTTGGCAGGCCCGATTCTTTCAGCGCCACATACGTTAGTGCATCAACCGGATTTGATACCACAATGATATACGGGCGAGCACCATTTTTTATAATATTTCTAACCGTCCCACGCATAATCTCAGCATTCACGCCGAGCAGCTCCAGTCGCGTCTGCCCCGGCTGTTGCGGTGCACCAGCGGTGATAACCACGATATCATCAGTCTTGATGTCATCATAACTACCAGGCCGCACCACAACACACCGATCAATTCCCATTCCATCAGTGATATCCGCCGCTTGACCCCACGCCAGATCGGGGTTACGGTCAATCAGCACGATTTCCTCAACCACACTCCGTAGTGCGCAGGCGTATGCCGCTGTCGCACCGACCATACCGCCCGCACCGACGACCACTAACTTCTGTTTATTCATGTCTGTCTCCTGATTTTTATTGCAATAACCCCTCTACTGTAACGCTATCTCGTTAACTTGTCAAACTGTTCATGATAGTCCATTGACAATGTAGCCCATCAAAAATCCCCCAGTTTCCCAGGGGATTTTTATGCTTAGGTTATGAAGATTATTTGTTAATCTTTGTCACCACACCAGCACCAACGGTACGGCCACCTTCGCGGATAGCAAAGTTCAAGCCTTGCTCCATAGCGATTGGGGCGAGCAACTTAACCTTGAAGGTTACGGTGTCGCCTGGCATAACCATTTCTTTGTCAGCTGGCAATTCAACTTCACCAGTCACGTCAGTGGTGCGGAAGTAGAACTGTGGCTTGTAGCCCTTGGAGAATGGAGTGTGGCGGCCGCCTTCTTCCTTCTTCAAGATGTAAACCTCAGCTTCAAACTCGGTGTGTGGGGTAATTGTACCTGGCTTACACAGAACTTGACCGCGCTCAATGTCAGTACGCTCAATACCGCGCAGCAAGACACCAGCGTTGTCACCTGCTTGACCTTGGTCAAGAGATTTCTTAAATGCCTCAATACCAGTTACCACTGACTTCTGAGTTGGGCGAATACCAACGATTTCAACTTCGTCGTTGATCTTTACGACACCCTGCTCGATACGACCAGTTGCTACAGTACCGCGACCCTTGATCGAGAAGACGTCCTCAATTGGCATAATGAATGGCTTGTCCATGTCGCGTGGTGGCTCTGGGATATAGCTATCCATAGCATCAACCAGCTCCATGATGGCGTCTTCGTACTTCTCATCGCCCTCCAATGCCTTAAGAGCCGAACCCTTGATAATTGGAGCATTCTCGTCAAAGCCGTTCTTGGCAAGCAGCTCACGAACTTCTTCTTCGATCAGCTCGACCATATCTGCGTCAGCCATGTCCATCTTGTTAAGGAAGACAACGATCTTTGGCACGCCAACCTGCTTAGCAAGCAAGACGTGCTCGCGGGTTTGTGGCATCGGGCCGTCGGTTGCTGCAATCACGAGGATCGCGCCATCAACCTGGGCAGCACCGGTGATCATGTTCTTGACGTAGTCAGCGTGGCCTGGCATATCAACGTGCGCGTAGTGACGGTTCGGTGACTCGTATTCTTGGTGTGAGCTGGCGATAGTAATACCACGCTGGCGCTCTTCTGGTGCGTTATCGATCTGGTCGTACGCAATTGGTTTGTTGACTGCGCTTGGAAGGCGCTTTGCGAGCACTGCCGTAATTGCGGCGGTCAGTGTCGTCTTACCGTGGTCAACGTGGCCCATTGTACCCACGTTAACGTGCGGCTTGCTTCGGTCAAATGCATCTGCCATTTGTAGAAGTTCTCCTTTTTTAATAATATTTTCACGCGATAAGCCCCCGAAAAAGGCTCCACGGCGTATGGGCTAATTATAACTGGTTTGCAAACTGTTGTAAATAGGGTTTATACTATGAGCATGAGTATCTTTTCTAAGAAAGCAACACCTGAAGCAACCCGCACTAGTGTATATCCAAAACGATTATCATATGACGAGCGTCGGGAACTAAATGCCGAATATGATCGTCGCCGTCAAACCAACTTACCAAAGCTACCTTCGTTGGGTATTGCTCTTATCCTGACAATGACCCTCTCTATAGCTTGGGTGCTTATCAAGCTCACTACCTTATTCATTAAAACGAGCGGACAGTCTGCTATTTTTCTGTTATTCTTTCTCTTTATCCTCATCGCAATCTGCTACGGTGTCACATTTTTCTATGTTAAGCGTATTCTCGATAGGCTGAGCGTTAGCGGTACAAAGTTTGTTATTATTTACCTCACGCTCGTTGGCGTCATACTCGGGTGCTGCCACCAACTTGGTATCGCTCCTTTTCATGCACTTCTGTCATTACCGGTTTCAGTTTTGTTAATCGCTGCTAGTGGACACTACATTGCGACGAGTATACTTGCTAAATGTTGCATTCATTTTGAGTGGTAATAGTAGTTATTGTATTATATACAACACTTTCTTACAGTAGTAAATTGTTGTAATTATTACTTTCTGTTGGTTATTTTCTCTATGATGTCTTATACTGAGAAGCGTGTATCAGTTAATGCTAAAGGAGAAATAATCTATGTGTGGAATTGTTGGCTATATCGGTGAACGCGAGGCGCAGAATATCCTCGTTGCTGAGCTTAAGCGGCTTGAGTACCGCGGCTATGACAGTGCCGGAATTGTCACCCTATCGGACTCCGCCACACCAACCCTGCTGCGCACCAAAGGCAAGGTGGCGGCACTGGAAGAGCTCGTCGGACAACATAAGACGAGCGATACGGTCGGCATCGGACACACCCGCTGGGCAACACATGGTGAACCAAGTAAGCGCAACGCCCATCCACACCACGTTGGTGAGATTTATCTGGTACATAACGGCATCATTGAGAACTACCAAGACCTTAAAACGATGCTTTCCGGTCATGAGTACGAGTTTAAGAGCGATACCGATAGCGAGGTATTGGCGGCCTTGATTGACTATCTGCGGCGTGACTCACCGGATTTACTGACAGCAGTCACCGGCGCATTGAAGATGGTAGTTGGTGCGTATGGCATTGCGGTACTTGACACCACGAACCCCGAAGAAATTATCGTGGCTCGCCAAGGTAGCCCGCTGATCATTGGCGTCGGAGATGGCGAAACATATATCGCTAGTGACGCTTCGGCGCTGGTTGGCTACACCAATCAAGTGGTATATCTACACGATGGTGAAATTGGGCGCTGTACTCGGCACGGACTAGAGTTACAAACAATCGAATCACGGAAGCTTGACGTTAAGATCGAAATGCTCGACATGGATATGCAGGCGATTCAGAAGCAGGGCTTTGACCATTTCCTCGCCAAAGAAATTTATGAACAGCCAACCAGCCTCGCCGCCACACTGGCCGGCCGCGTACTGCCTGAACAGAAATATGCGCGCCTCGGCGGTCTCAACATGAGCGATGATGAACTGCGCCACGTTAAACATGTCATCATCGTTGGCTGTGGCACTGCCTATTTTGCTGGTGTGCAAGCCAGCTACTTTATCGAGCAACTGACCGATGACGTGACTATCAGCGTCGAGATTGCCAGTGAGCTACGCTACCGCGCATTCAACGTGCCTGAGCACTCGGTCGCTATAATTGTTAGCCAGAGTGGTGAAACAGCCGACACCCTTGCCTGTCTGAATGAATTGAAGCGACGTGGCGTTAAATGCCTCGGCGTCGTCAATGCCGTCGGCAGCACAATCGCCCGAGCGGTTGATGGCGGCGTGTACTTACACGTTGGCGCCGAGATTAGTGTCGCCAGCACCAAGGCCTTTACCTCACAAGTCGCCGCTCTGACGATCTTTGGTATCATGCTCGCCAATGCCAAGGGCACCAACCCACAATTTATTGATGAATTTGTGCAAGAATTAGCGATACTGCCAAGCGAGATCCAAAAAGTCCTCGATAAACAAGGTGCCGAGATACCTTCCATCGCTAGGGCGTATGCTGATTACAATCACGCACTCTATATCGGTCGTGATACGCTGTATCCGATCGCTATGGAGGGTGCGCTGAAACTCAAGGAGGTGAGTTACATTCATGCTGAAGCGTATGCCGCCGGCGAGCTGAAACACGGTCCGATCGCCTTGATCGATGATCGTTTCTTTGAAGTCTGCTACCTCCAAGACAACTGGCTGTACGAGAAGTCCCAGAGCAACTTGATCGAGATGAACACTCGCGGTGCCCACGCTATCGTCATCACTGACACGACGAAAAAGGTGCCAGGCGAAACCGTTATCCGCGTCTCAACCAAATTGACGCACCTCACGCCGCTCTTGTTCAATGTCGTGTCGCAGCTCCTAGCCTATCACGTGGCTGTCAGGCGCGGTCATGATGTCGATCAGCCACGCAATCTGGCCAAGAGCGTGACGGTCGAATAATGCTCTCGCGCTAGTGGCGATAGTACGTCGCTAAAAACGCCTCACGAAACTCGTAAAATGTTCCGTCCTCTAGGCTGGCGCGGATATCATCAACTAGTTTGACGATAAATCGTTCATTGTGAATCGACAGCAACGTACCAGCCAGAGATTCGCGGGCATGGAGTAAATGACAGAGATAGGCGGCGGTGTAATGGCGGCAAGTATAGCAATCGCAATTTTCCATAATCGGCTCAAACAGTTCGCGGTATTTCTGGCCGCGAACATTGACCCGCCCAAACGGCGTATAGGCCGCACCATTTCTAGCCACGCGCGTCGGACTGACGCAATCAAAGGTATCAATTCCCTGCTCAATCGCCGCAAAGATGTCGTCTGGCTCGGAAATCCCTAAAAGGTGGCGAGGTTTATTTTCAGGCAAGATCTGATTGACCCACTGAATCGTCTGCGCCATGGTTTCCTTTTCTAGTGCGCCGCCAATGCCGTAGCCGTCAAAATCCATCGCGCCTAAAAACGCAGCCGTTTGCTTGCGTAAATCTTCATAATTTGCGCCTTGCAGCACGCCAAATAATGCCTGATACGGCTTGTCGGGACGAGCCTTGCGCAGACGTTTCACTTCCGCCAAACTCCGCTCCGCCCACGCGTGCGTTCGCGCCAAGGCTTCCACTTGATAATCATATGGATCAATTAGCGAAGTCAGCTCGTCAAAAGCAAAGGTGATGTCGGCGCCAATGCCCGCCTGAATTTGCATAGATAATTCTGGCGTAAATTTATGGTACGAGCCGTCTAGGTGCGATTTGAACATCACGCCATTTTCATCCACCCAGGCGTGGCGCGACGATTTTTTAGCGATGGCAATTTCTTCATCAACGTCGGTACTCATAGCCAGCACTTTCTTAAAACCCGAACCCAGACTCAGCACCTGAAAGCCACCACTATCAGTGAACGTCGGCCCCGACCAATTCATAAACTTGCCCAAATAACCAGCCTTTTCAATCAGTTCATGACCCGGCTGCAAATACAGATGATAGGCGTTCGCCAGCACCGCCTGCGCGCCGACATCCGCCACCATCTCGGGCAGCATCGCCTTGACATTAGCCTTAGTGCCGACCACGATAAACGCCGGCGTTTTAATATCACCATGCGGCGTGTGAATAATGCCAGTGCGCGCTAGCGTGTCGTCGAATCTGGAAGTGATCTCAAAAGAAAACGGTTTCATTTGATAGATTATATCAGTTTTTTCCGCTACACTAGAAGCATGAGCAAGAAAACGCTGGTTGACCTTGATCCGTGGCTGGCGCCACATGAACCCGTCATCAAGGCGCGCGAGGCTTATGTTTCGTCGACGCTTGAGAGGGTTTTGGACGGCAAATCACCAGTGGAGTTTGCGCTGGGATTTCGTCATTTTGGACTGCACCGCACTCAAGATGGTTGGATTTTTAGAGAATGGGCGCCAAACGCTACGCGCGTAGTGATGGTTGGCGAGTTCTCCGATTGGCAGGAGCGCGAGGAGTTTGCCCTGCAGCCTGGTAGACATGGTGAATGGAATGTTGATTTGCCAGAGAACGCACTGCACCACGGGCAGAAATATAAACTACGCGTCTATTGGCCAAATGGCGACGGCTGGCGTTTGCCGTCATATGCCACCTACCTCGTCCAGGATGATGATTCGGTGGATTTTTCGGCCGTCGTTTGGCGGCCTGATGAGCCGTATCAGTGGCAACACGACATTCCGCCTGCGCCAAAAGTGCCGCTGATTTACGAGGCGCATATCGGTATGAGCAGTGAGGAAGAAAAGGTCGCCAGCTTTAATGCATTTACCGCGGGCGTCCTGCCACGCATCAAGCAAGCCGGCTATAATACCATCCAGCTGATGGCTATCGCCGAGCATCCGTACTACGGCAGCTTTGGCTATCACGTCAGCAATTTTTTCGCCGTGTCATCACGCTTTGGTACGCCCGATGATTTCAAGCGGTTAGTCGACGCGGCGCACGGACTGGGGCTACGCGTCATCATTGACATCGTTCATGCTCATGCCGCCAAAAATGAAGTCGAGGGCCTGGGCAATTTCGCGGGTGATCCAACGCAATATTTCAAAGCTCACGACCATCCAGCGTGGGATTCGCGGCTGTTTGATTATGGCAAACCGGAAGTGCTGCACTTTTTGGCCAGCAATTGCCGCTGGTGGTTGGATGAGTACCACGTTGACGGCTTTCGGTTTGACGGTGTAACGAGTATGCTATATCACGACCACGGTTTGGGAAAAAGCTTCACCAGCTATGATGATTATTTTGGCGACGATGTTGATAAGGACGCATTGGTCTACCTTAGACTGGCAAATGGCGTTATTCACGCCGTTCGCCCCGATGCCACGACCATTGCTGAGGAAATGAGCGGACTGCCCGGACTGGCGGCACCGACTGAGTATGGCGGCCTAGGCTTTGATTATCGATTGGCGATGGGCGCGCCTGACCTCTGGATCAAGACATTGAAAGAAAAGCGCGATGAAGATTGGGACTTAGGTGAATTGGCGCACACGCTCAGTTCGCACCGCCCAGAGGAAAAAGTCATCACTTACGCCGAGAGCCACGACCAAGCCTTGGTCGGCGACAAAACGCTGATTTTTCGGCTGATTGACAAGGAAATGTATTGGCACATGAATAAAGCCGACCCTGACCTGACAGTGGAGCGCGGCGTGGCGCTGCATAAGCTAATTCGACTGCTGACAGCTGGGCTACACGGTGGCGGCTACCTTAATTTCATGGGTAATGAATTTGGGCATCCCGAGTGGATCGATTTTCCGCGTCAAGGTAATAATTGGTCGTTCAAGCATGCACGACGCCAGTGGAGTTTACGGGACAATAGTTTTCTCAAGTATCAATGGCTGGGCGAATTTGACGCGGCGCTAATGAAAATCATCCAAGCGGTTGACGACCCGGGCATTCACTATCTGACCATTCGCCAAAACGACCATGTGGTTAGTTTCATACGCGGCAATCTGCTATTTATCATGAATTTTTCACCTGACCAGTCGTGGACGGATTATGGCGTACCAGCGGCGGCTGGGTCATACCGGGTAGCACTCAGCAGCGACGACCAACAGTTTGGCGGACAGGGCCGGATTGACCCTAATGGCCGCTACTTTACAACGCCACATAACGACGAGCACATTATACGTGTATACATACCGGCACGAAGTGGCCTCGTACTACAAAAAGATTGACCGCGAAGCTATGTTAGTATGAATACCCTACCATGATCTTGACTACTGTGCTAATTCTTTGACCATCTCAGACAGAATCGGAATGACGTTCATTTCGAACCACGGATTGCGCGCCCGCCAGCGGAAGTTAAGCGGTGATGGATGGACAAGTGGAAAATAATGAGGCAGATACTCCACATAATGCGCGACTGTTTCGGTCAGGTTGCGCTTCGCCTGCTTATTAAGATAGTATTGCTGAGCATGAGCACCAACTAAAATCGTCAGCCTCACATCCGGCATCTGTGCTAGCAGCCGTGGATGCCACTTTTTGGCAAACTCCGATCGCGGCGGTAAATCACCATGCGCAGCCCTACCTGGATAATAAAAATCCATCGGCATTAGAGCAAACAAATCAGGATCATAAAATTGTTCATCGGTAACCCCCAGCCACTGACGCAACGTGCGACCACTGGCATCATTCCATGGCGTGCGTGTTTCCTGCGCTATTCGTCCCGGCGCTTGACCAACCAGCACGATACGTGAGCGGGGTGAAGCGGTATAGACTGGCGGCCAACCACGAGCGTGAAACGAAGCATTCATACTATCTTGATCGATTTCATCATATAACAACGGCCTAGTCATCACATTAGTATATCACAATCATTCTATACTGTTCACGCTTCAGGCTACCCTTCGTCAATATTATGTGATATATTGTTCACATGGATATAAACTCAAAAAATATCATAGCCACCTTGATCTCGCTCGGCATCCCGCCAGCCTCGGCAACGATCATACATTGCCTTCTGATCGCCCCGCCGTACCACCATAGCCACACGAGCCTGCATGAGCAAACCGGCTTTAGCAAGGCGGCCATTACTGGCGGGCTACGCTACCTAGAAACACTTGATATGATCTCCTACCGAACAGATAGTTCACGGCGGCAGCATATCGCCCTTGCTATCAAGCCGCTCGTCACCTACATTCAACAACGTATGTTGCTGTTCGACAAACTGGCTGACGAATTACACGCAGCGTCAGCCGAACAAGCAGACGGTGAGTTTTCATCGGATATCGCCACGGTAGCTGAGCTGTGTAGCGCAATCAACGAAACAATTTGGCAGGCTATAACGACCTGGGAAGAGCAGTATACCTCTACTCATCCATTGAAATAAGATATTCCTCCAGGAAATCGCCCCATTCCGGCACATTCTTTTCTCGAAAATAGGCACGGAGAAAAGTAACCATGGTTTGCTGACGAATTAACGCTTCGTCTCGGCCTGGGTCGGTCATCATAATCTTTGGTAGCTTTAACAACTTTTCAAAGAAATAATTAATAAAGCTATCGCCATCATGCGTGCCGCCGTTGGCGTTATATCGATGTGCATCAATGTTCACATCAGGCCAAACAGTTGGATCGAATATCCGACAACTACCGTGATTCACCGCATAAATAAGTGCCCGCTCGATACCGCATGCCCCAATCGCATCACACATATCAGCGTCAGACACCAGCTGACCAGCTAGACGCTCTGGCCGCACACCATGTAGATAACGACTATAGCCAATCCGAGCAATATTATGACGCACCGCATCCTGCAAATCAGCCGCAACACCAGCTTTTACCATAATTGACGTAGCATTATTGAGTTCATCAGCTTGCTTTTTGCCGACTAATTTATAATCATCAACGTCGTGCAGCCATGCCGTCAACAGCACTTCGTCCATCGAAGCCGCTTCTTTTTTATACTCATTCGCGAATCGCTCCGCTAGTCGTGCCACACGCTCAACGTGTTCGTCGCTATGGCCTGACGTATCACCGCCAAGCAGTCGGCAAACTTCCTGTCTTACTATCGTCATTGATTTGTTCATAGACTTTATTATACACCCCCCATGCAAGTTATGGACGTAAATCTATTTATTAGCTACGAAATCCCAAGGTGCATAATGCATCATACACACTCGGAACAGCGTAACATGCAGCAGGATAACGTCAGACTGCTCGATTCATCTCGGTAGTTACATCATTCCCGAGTACTGTCAGCCGACGCGCTGCGGATCGCCAACTCGGCCAGGTCGGCCTCCTCTGTCCGCGGCTCACTTTTTTCTATCCTGTCTGTAAAAAAGATACCGTTCAGATGATCTGTCTCGTGCTGGATAACCCAAGCATGCATACCATTAAAGGCCTGTTCATGCGTCTCGCCCTGCTCATCTGTCCAGCGCAACGTAACCTCAGGGTAACGTGTGGTAAAGCCCATTGGTGTCGTTTTGGGATCACCCGTCACTCCGCTCAGGCAGCCCTCTGGATTCGAGCTCTCCTCAGGTTCACCGCTATATTCAACAATCTCGGGGTTAATTGCCACGAGCCGAAATGGCTTGGCTTCAACATCCTCAGGCGGCCGCACATCAATAACAAAGATCGCGAGATTGCTCCCAATTTGATTGGCAGCGATACCTACGCCTCCGGGACCCTGTGAACGCAGCGTATCGAGCATATCTGTTATGGTCTGCTGTACATGATCGCTCCCTATGTCCTCATGTTTGACCGGTATCGCTTCTCGCGTTAGTATTTTACGGCCATCTTCGGTAAAGATTTTTTTAATTTCGCGTTCCATGTTTTTATTATACCATATTTATCGGGTAATAAATAGCAACTCTGACAATTCTTCCATCAGTTGACAGCCAACCCGCCTCTGTTATACAATGAAATTTGTATCATTATCGTGAGTCTTGGCCACCCGAGCCCACCATAGTGGGGCGTGGATGACCTATCTTTGTATCAAAATATAAATCTAAGGAGTTTTACCTTGCAACAACAACATGCAAAAACAACATTACAATTACTATGGCGAGCGTCACGTCCATACAAATGGCGGCGCAACCTTGCTCTCATCACAGCGACACTAACCTTAGCGGTAGGCACAATTGTCGGGCCGCTGATTATCGCACAGCTCCTGGACATGATTCAACATGGTCAGCTACAGACCAGCTCTGTGTGGACGCTTGTGATTCTCTATGGCCTCAGTCAACTATGGTCAGAGATTATTGGGTGGCGGATAGTGCTGTATTTGATGTGGACCCTAGAAACCATTATGCAGCGCGACATCGCAAACAAGGTATTCGCCAAGCTATCTGGTGAGACCATGTTTTTCCACTCTAACAAATTTGGTGGCTCGCTCGTCAGCCAAAACAGCAAGCTCAGTAGCTGTGTTGAGCGATTTTGGGATGAGCTAGTGTGGGCAGTACTGCCGCTGGTTATCTCACTTACCGGATCAATTGTTATCCTGTCAATGTTACTCTGGCAGTACGCGCTCTTTCTATTCATGTTCTCGATCATCTTTGGCATAGCCGTCTTCTTTGGATCGCGTCCGATGGCCAAATTAAGTAGGCGTGAGGCGGAGGCCAGCAACAAAGTAAGCGGCAACCTCGCTGACATGGTGTCAAATGTGCTTGCTGTCAAGTCATCCAGCGCTGAAAAAATCGAGCAGCAGCGATTTGATAAAACAAATCGCGCATGGCGCAAGGCTAGCCTGGCCACTATGCGAGGATTCCTCACTGTCAGCAGTGTTTACTCAACGATAAACACCAGCATCCGAATCGGTGCTATCGTGTTCGCTATTTATGCAGCACAGCATAATGTCGTTTCGGTCGCAGCGGTGTACTTAATCATTACCTACACTGGTAGTGTTGCCCGTGAGCTGTGGAATATGAATAGCATTATGCGAAATTATAACCGTATTATTGGTGACGCCCATGAGATGGTCGAGATATTACACACCCCAACATCACTTGTTGACAAGAGTGATAAAAAGCTTCACGTCGATCATGGTGTCATTGATTTTGATGCCGTGACCTTTACGCATGACGAGGGTAAAGGCGCAACCTTGTTCCACAATTTTTCACTGCATATTACGCCGGGCGAAAAGGTCGGGTTGGTTGGTTCTAGTGGTTCGGGCAAGACGACTCTGACGAAATTGCTGCTGAGATTTGCCGACATCGACTCGGGCACAATCATGATTGACGAGCAGGACATTGCCGAGGTCACACAGGCCAGCCTCCGTTCGCAGATCGCTTACGTGCCACAGGAGCCACTGCTGTTTCACCGTTCGGTGCGTGAGAACATTGCCTATGGCAAGGCCGATGCTACTGATGCTGAGATTGAACAAGCAGCCAAAAAGGCGGGGGCCTATGATTTTATCATCAAGCTGCAGGATGGATTTGACACACTGGTTGGTGAGCGCGGCGTAAAGCTATCAGGCGGACAGCGCCAGCGCATCGCTATCGCTCGGGCCATCGTGAAAGATGCGCCAATCTTGGTCCTCGACGAGGCGACCTCGGCGCTTGATTCTGAGTCAGAAGTTCTAATCCAAAAATCGCTCAAGACACTGATGCAGAACCGTACCTCAATCGTCATCGCTCATCGACTTTCAACAATCGCCAAGCTTGATCGAATCATCGTGATGCACGATGGTAAGATAGTCGAGGATGGCTCACATGACCAGCTCATTAAGCATGGCGGCCACTACGCAAAACTGTGGCAGCATCAATCTGGCGGCTTTATTGACGCCTAACCAGCACAGTCTCTAGGTAGTATGCTATAATGCATAATGATATGATGCACGCGTTTATTGATTTTATTGTTCATTTTGGTGTTGTCGCGATTTTGCTGGTTGTCTTTGCCGAATCGGGCCTACTCTTTGGTTTCGTCTTTCCGGGCGATAGTCTGCTATTCACGGCTGGCTATATGGTGCAGCAGCATATTTTACCAATTGACATCCACCTCTTTGCGCTGTTACTCTCGCTGATGGCTATCCTTGGCGATAGCGTCGGCTACGCATTTGGACATAAAGTTGGCCGTAAATTATTTGAACGCAAAAACTCTCGCTTCTTTAAGAAGAAATATCTCGTGCAAGCCGAAAAGTTTTACGAAAAGCATGGCTCACTTACTGTGGTGCTGGCACGGTTTGTACCGATTGTGCGTACGTTTGCGCCAATCGTGGCCGGCGCTAGCAAGATGCACTATCGAACTTTTATTATTTTTAATATTCTCGGTGGCGTTATTTGGGCCACGCTTTTCACCTACCTCGGATTCTTTGCTGGCAAGGCGCTCACCGACGCTGGTGTTAATATAGAAGTCGCCGCACTGGTCATCATCTTTTTGTCAGTGCTGCCAATGATCATTCACGCCCTCAAGCAGGAGCACACTCGCGCGGCACTGCGCCAACAAGTATTAGTCCTGCTCGGCAAGACTCGCCGCAAAAAGCAATAAGCCTTCATGTATGAAGACTGCTCGTTAGTAACTGTACGTCAAACTACAGCAAACTTTTCAGATACGTACCGGTAAACGATTCTGGCACGTTGGCGACTTCTTCTGGCGTACCGCTTGCCACCACCGTACCGCCGCCGAGGCCACCCTCAGGCCCCATATCGATAATCCAGTCAGCCGATTTGATGACATCCAAATTGTGCTCAATAATAATCATGCTATTACCGCCATCAACCAGCTGCTGCAAAATTCCCAGCAGCCGCTTGACGTCAGCAGAATGTAGCCCAGTTGTCGGCTCGTCTAAAATATACATTGTCTTGCCCGTCGAGCGCTTGGAGAGTTCCGTCGCCAGTTTAATCCGCTGCGCCTCGCCGCCCGAAAAGGTAGTTGCCGGCTGGCCAAGCTTGATATAGCCAAGGCCGACTTCCACCAGCGTTTGTAGTTTCCGAGCGATATTTGGTACGCTATCGAAGAATTTCGCCGCCTGCTCGACCGTCATATTTAGTACGTCAGCAATCGTCTTATTTTTATACTTAATTTCCAACGCCTCACGGTTATAGCGCTGGCCATGACATTCGTCGCACTGAACGTATACGTCCGGCAAGAAATGCATTTCGATCTTGATCATACCATCGCCTTGGCAGTTTTCACAGCGGCCGCCCTTAACGTTAAAGCTGAACCGACCAGCCTTATAACCGCGGACATTAGCCTCAGGCGTGCTAGCAAACAGCTCGCGAATTGGCGTAAAAATGCCAGTGTAGGTCGCTGGGTTAGAGCGCGGCGTGCGGCCAATTGGTGACTGGTCGATGACGATGGCTTTATCCAGCTGCTTTACGCCCTCAATCTTGTCATGCGCACCCGGTACATCACTGGCCCGATTCAGTCGTGCCGCTAATTCCTTGGCGACAATATCATTAACTAGCGTCGACTTACCGCTGCCTGAGACACCCGACACCACTGTCATCAGGCCCAACGGAAATGCCACATCAATTTGTTTCAAATTATTCTCACGAGCGCCGTGGACGATTAGTTGATGGCTCGCATCAACCTGGCGGCGGTGTTTTGGTACGGCAATTTTTTCTACACCCGACAGATACTGCCCGGTTATACTATCCGTGCATTTAGCCACCTCATTTGGCGCACCCAGCGCCACCACCGTGCCGCCATGAACACCAGCACCCGGCCCCATGTCAATCAAAAAGTCGCTCTGCCGAATTGTATCCTCGTCGTGTTCGACTACTAGCACCGTGTTACCTAAATCGCGCAGACGCTTCAGCGTAGCAATTAGCCGGTCATTATCACGCTGGTGCAAACCAATCGACGGCTCATCCAGCACGTACAGCACACCCTGCAAACCGCTGCCAATTTGCGTTGCCAGCCGAATTCGCTGCGCCTCGCCGCCGCTCAGTGTATTGGCGGCGCGCCCTAACTCCAAATAATTCAGCCCGACATTACTCATAAACCCGAGCCGTGCTGTAATCTCTTTCAAAATAAGCCGGGCGATCATCGCCTGCTGCTCATTTAGTGTTAACTTGTGAGTGAACAAGTCAAGCGCATCATCAACGCCAAGGTCGCAAATATCCATGATATTCAGACCCTGCACCGTTACTGCTAGGACAACCGGCTTCAGCCGCGCGCCGCCGCAAACATAACAATCCCGCTGGCGCATAAACCGCTCAATGTCCTTGCGCATAAATTCGCTATCGGTTTCTTTCCAGCGCCGCTCCAAATTGGGAATCACCCCTTCATAGGTTGTATCATAATGCCGCCCATTGCCAAGCTGCACTGGATATTTCTGATCGCCCGTGCCGTAGAGTACTTTCTGGCGCGCCTCATCAGACAACTGCCCAACCGGCGTCCGGATACTGAAACCATGCGCCTCAGCTACCGCCGAAATCTTGCGCATGTAAAAGTTATCAACATTAATCCGGTTGTATGGCCGAATTGCACCCTCGGCAATCGTCAGATTCTCGTTCAGTACTAAATTAGGATCGACCTCCAGCCGGCTGCCGAGCCCAGTACAGCTCGGACAGGCCCCCTGCGGCGCGTTAAAACTAAACAGACGCGGTTCAAGCTCTGGGATCTCCTCATCCGGATGATCAACACAGGCATATCGCTGCGAGAACGTCTTCAGTTCATCCGTATCAGCATCCAGCACCTCAACCACACCCTGGCCAAGCTCCAGCGCCTGCTCGACGCTCTGGCTCAGCCGGCTAGTTAGGTCATTGTTCACCACTAGGCGATCAACCACTAACTCAATGCTGTGCTTGTAGTTCTTCTGTAGCTGCGGAAACTCATCCAGCGCGTACACCACGCTATCCACGCGCACCCGGGCGTAACCTAACCGCCGATACTGCTCTGGAATGTGCGCAAACTCACCCTTCTTATTTTTAACAATTGGCGCAAGTAGCAGCAATCGCTTACCCTCATATTGCTTGATAATCTCCTGGATAATCGCCTCGGCCGTGCGGCGCGACACTGGCTTATGGCAACGCGTGCCGTCTGGTTTGAGAGCCGGACAATGCGGCGTGCCAATCCGCGCAAATAGGAGGCGCAGATAATCATAAATCTCGGTCACCGTCGCTACCGTTGAACGCGGGTTACGGCTGGTTGATTTCTGGTCAATTGAAATCGCCGGACTCAGGCCCTCGATACTATCAACATCTGGTTTATCCATAATGCCTAAAAATTGCCGCGCATAACTCGACAAACTCTCGACGTAGCGGCGCTGTCCCTCGGCGTAAATCGTATCAAACGCTAGCGACGACTTACCGCTACCACTGAGACCAGTGATCACCACTAGTTTATCGCGCGGAATTTCCACGTCAATATTTTTCAGATTATGTTCACGGGCGCCCTTGACGCGAATAAACTCTACCATATCTGGTCTATTATACCGAATAGACATTCATTTTTCCAGTTGCAGCGGGCGAGATAATTTCCCCTGTCGCCACACTATAAATATATTCATAAAAACATATTAAGCTTATGATTGCAAATATGATAATCGGCTGTTATAGTAAAACACATGAAGAGGTTTGTGATCATCTGTGGAATTGCCGTTGCCGTCGCAACCTTATTTTACCTGACCCGCGAAGAGTGGTTTTCATTCATGGTTATCGGTAGACTTCCATTCACTGGTATCATTCTGCCAGCAGCTGTGATGATGGGTTTTTGGATGATCATTGTACCGGCGTGCATTATTTGGGCCAAGTCGATCAGCGTCACGTTCTGGAACAGCATCGAGATACTGGGACGATTTGATCAGCGCCGTATCAATCGACAGTTCCGCCTGGCAGCGCGGACTCGTCACGCTGCGGCACAACAGGTCAGTCTAGCAATGGTTGCCACGTGGCTGACGGTAACACAGCGCTACTTAACACAGACTGATACCACTACGAAAGCGGACGACCAATTAACCGCACGGTTGGCTGTGGCGACAAATTAGTGCGCTCCACCTGGCTTATTCAAGTTTGGTTGACTCCTCATTCTAGTCCTCGGTCGGCAGTATTGCCTCTACCCACAGCTGCAGCTCTTGTAACATAAACTGTTGTTCGTCAGTTGCCGTTGACGCTAGCTGCTGCAGAGACGCCATAAACCCTGGCAGTTGCGCCTGCAGGTGCTGTGCCCGCCACGTTTCCCACTGCGCTAGGTCATCTTCGCTGAGCGAACGCGGAAAGTTGCGCACTTTGTAATGTAATAGTAGTAGCGCCAACCGTTCGTCCTGGAACTCTGGATGAAAATCGGCCAGTTCACGCTCATCAGCATTACGCACCGCCTCGACACGAATACGATCACGGTCGTTCAAAAAGCCGTCATACAATTGCGCTTCCGGATCGGGCAGTTTCTTGAAGGCTGGCTTGTTTTCAAAAATAGTCCGTAATTTTTCGGCAAAGTCCGGGTGATTCAGTAAAATATGTTGATGTTTCTGCACTGTCTTTAGATCAAGCGAAATTTTCCGCCAGCCATCGCCTTGTTCCAGCACACCCAGCGGCGCCACCGCCGGACAGCGATTGTACTGCAACTCTTTGACTGGTAGTTTAACGAAATCCTCAGCTTGCCGCTCCTCCCACGAAGCAAATAGTTTTGCTGACAATTCCTCCGCGCTCAACCCAACAAACGGCGTCGGATCATAGCGCAGATCATAGACAACCACACCGCCGTTTCGACTGGTCGTCAGCGGAAAGGCTACCGTGGTTTTGGCAAATTCTTTATCGTAGCGCCCGCTGGCATAGACAAACGGTTTCTTGTCATCTACATTAACCAGTTGCTGGACTACTTTTTTGTCACGCATTTTTAGTAAATAGTCATACAGCTGCGGCTGCTTTTGCTTAATCAATTTCGTCACGGCAATCAGCGCCGTCACGTCCGCCAAAGCATCGTGAGCATTTTCGTGTGCAATACCATTAGCGCTGGTGATCAGCTCCAGGCGGTTGCTCGGCTCACCTTTGTCATCAAGCGGCCAATTGATTCCTTCCGGCCTGAGCGCCCGCGTCAATCGCACCACATCTAGCAAATCCCAACGCGAGCGACCGTCTTTCCAGCTCCATTCGTAAGGATCATGGAAATTGCGCCACAACAAATGGCGGATAAATTCGTCATCAAAACGCACGTTATTAAAGCCAACCGCAACGGTCTCAGGCGTGAAAATCTCCGCACTCAACATCCGGGCAAACTGCGCCTCGGTGTAGCCCTCCTCAACCGTTTTTTGCGGCGTGATGCCAGTCACCATCAGCGCATCGGGGCTCGGCAAAGTATCATCATTCAGCGCCACCAATAGATTATACGGCTCGCCAATCGGTTCGAGATTCATGTCCGTCCGCTGCCCAGCAAACTGCATGATGCGGTCTTGCCGCGGATTTAATCCGCTGGTTTCTAGGTCATAGAAGAAAAATGTTTGTGCCATACCTATAGTATAGCAAAGCTACGAGATGACACCCAAACCTACTGCTCAACCAGCGTAAACGGCGTCGATTCGCCAATCTGCACCACAGTCTCGCCCACTGCACCCTGACGGATTAGCTCGTGAGTGATGCCCATTTTTCGCATGATATCGCGCAGGCGATTGACTGATTCAAACTGATCAAAGTTAGTACGGCGAGCAAACTTTTCAATTTTAGCACCGTGGATAATGAAACTGACCGCATCTTCATCGTCTACATTTTCAGGCTCCGCGCCAACCACCCGCTCCACCGTCCAGGCGTCAGACGCTGCTTGTGCGTCCAGAGCGATTACTGGCAGATCATCGCCCTCGTCCTCAACCATCTCCGCCTCACGTGCCCGATATTCAGTAACTTCACGACGCAGCAAACGCAGCAGCTCAGTCACGCCAGCATGCGTTTGCGAGGAAATCGCCACTACTGGCGAACCATTCGCTACATTCTGCAGTGCCGTCGACTGCATAGCAATAATCTCATCATCCAGTCCTTCACATTTCGTCAGAGCAATGATTTCTGGACGCGCCGACAATTCTTCAGAATATTTTTCCAGCTCGCGGCGAATGGTTTGATATTTTTCCGCTGGGTCGTCACTATACGCGTCAATCATATGCAGCAACACGGCCGTCCGCTCAACGTGACGCAGGAACTGGTCACCCAAGCCCTTCCCTTCCGAGGCGCCTTCAATCAGCCCTGGAATATCAGCAATCAACACCGAACCATCATCAATATCCGCTACGCCCAGATTTGGCGTCAATGTCGTAAACTCATAATTAGCAATTTCCGGTCGGGCGTTAGAAACTACGCTTAAGAATGTCGATTTACCAGCATTCGGAAAACCAACCAAACCAACGTCAGCCAGCAATTTTAGTTCCAGCTCCGCCTCAAATTCTTCACCTGCCTCACCAAGTTCAGCCATCTTCGGTGCTTGGCGCGTACTGGACGTAAAGTGCGCGTTACCAAAACCACCGTCACCGCCATGGGCAACAACCGCTCGTTGCTGGTCTGTTGTCAAATCTGCCACTACCTTGCCGTAACGCTTGACCAACGTACCCATTGGTACTTTGACGACCAGCGGCGAACCGCTTTTACCACGCTTGTTGCGCTTACTGCCGTCACCGCCATTCTCTGCTTTTAGCTCTGGCTTGTAGCGAAAATTCAGCAGTGTATTCAGGTCTTTGGTCGCCAAAAACACAACATCACCGCCGCGGCCGCCATCGCCACCATCAGGACCACCTTTGTCAATATATTTCTCATGCCGAAAACTGACTGCGCCGTTGCCGCCCTTGCCAGCTCGTACCAACACTTTCGCTGTATCTACAAACATAATTTCAGTATATCAAAAAGCGCCCCCGAGAGATAGCGGAGGCGCTTTGCTACCTTAGAACATCCTAGTGGATAAAGTTATACCGACCAACTTCAGACATCGGGATTGTTCGATGCGTCACGACGTTATACCCAGCATAGTTCATGTCGCTAACGTAGATCGTGCCACCTTCAACCCGCTCGACCATACCGACGTGGCCAAGACCGCCACCGCCCCATGTCGTCTGGAAGATTGCCCCTGGTGCCGGTGTATGATTAACAACAAAACCTGCTGCCCGAGCACTTGCCGCCCACGACGTTGCGTTGCCCCAGAAACTACCGATTGGTCGACCAAGTGCTGCTCGCCGCTCGTACACATACCACGTACAGTTGCCAAGAGCGTATCGATTGCCAACTGATGCTCGAGCGTAACCATAGCTGATACCACTGACTGCGCCGCCCGTTGTCCGCCCTGCATAACCCCGACGGCCCGAGCGCGACGCCACGTAACCTGGCTGCTCATTTTCTGGCAACACACCGCCTGGCAAGACAATCCGCGTATCTTTAGCTAGTGCCGCCCCACTTGCCAAGTCGTTATACAATGCCACTCGTTCAGGATTTGCTTTATACTTTTCTGCCAATTTTTCGATGGTGTCGCCGTCCTTAACAGTGTAGACCACGCCGTCAACCATCGGGATAATCAATGTTTTGCCAGCTTCAACCGCATCAGATGTCGTATTGTTCGCCCAGCGCACCGTCTGTGCCGTCACATTAAACTTCTTGGCGATAGAATTCATCGTATCGCCCTGTTTGGTGACATAAGTCTTGATACCGCGCTGGGCCGACTTTTCTGGCTGGATAATCTGTGGCTTAGAAATAACCTCTGTATCACCCTGGGCCAATTCTTTTTTGATTGACAGCGTTGCCGTCGCTTCACGTAAATCACCGGCAGTCGGCAGATTGACCGTCTCAGCCAGATCGGTTACCGCATTAGCAGCCGCCAGTTGATCTACTGAAACCTTATTTGTCTCATGTGTCACACCAGTAGACGGTGCGATTGGCTGAGAGGCCGAGACTGAACCCTGCTGACTGGCGACGCCACCTGTCTGATAGCTTAGTGCCAAAAATGAAATAACTAACAGAAAAATCCCACCATACGCCGATACTGCGCTTAACTTGAGTTTTTTGCCCCGATGGACAGATGCTTGATTACGAATAACGCTTCTCCCGTGTCAATGTCTCCATCAACACTGACTACCGTACTAAGTCTTTCTTCTCGCACAAGAACAGGATGCATTGTCGACCTAATAATTAGTTAATATTGCTAAACGATTAGTTTTCCGCATCCGTGCGACCGTTCTGGTAGGCCCGCGCGCTTACACGGCGTAATACCCTGTATGAGCGCAAGCTTGTTTCCATTATACGCGGTCCTCTCATAATTTGTCAATGCTTTATCTTGTAATACACCTCACCCTTTAGCATATACACCAGCCCGACAACAAAGCTCAAAATGACTGCATGTGGCACCACCGCAGACATCGCCATAATCATCGCAAAGAGAATGGTAGCAGGAGCAATATACAACAGTGTCACGACAAGTATGAACGCACATATGAGTGCGAACGGCACTCGCACCATCAAGGTTAGACCAATATTGCGATAACGCAGACCCCGCCTCTGCTTGATTCTCTCCGCCTCAGATAGTTGATCGGCTGAACGCGGCTGCCAGTATGACGCTCCCTTAGGCATCGCGATAATCTTCCATAGCCACAGCGAACCAATAGTCGTACACGCCACCATAAACAATATAGCCGGGAGCGAGTTATTAAAGGCTAGTATAGCACTAAATATCGCACGGGTAACCTCTCGAAGTGCTGAACTAAATGGGCCAACCTGAGAGATATAGAACAGCGCCAATACCACGAATTGCACCACCGGATACACCACAGCCATGGCAAGCGCAGCGATTCGTTGCCGGTACTGGTCAGTTCGACGGGACTGCTTCAAGACAATGAGGCCCTGGACGAGGAGCGACGTGATAGCCATACCGATAATAGCCAGTATTAGTGGCATATCCTGAAGGTTCCTAAAGAATAGCGGTAGCTGACCTATGAATACCCCTGCCGAACAAACAAGTATTGCCGCCTCAATAATAATGACTGCCTCACATCGAATGTTACGCTCTGGCGAAGACGTAGCTTGTTTTTTGGGCTTATCCTTTGTGGTCGTCGTCTTTGTCATTCGAGGATTTTCTCCTTTCTTTTTGAAGTATCCTACTGTCTATTATACCAGAGTATTTTTATGTTTTGACGTCAACAAAAATAGCTCGCTATCAAAACTGAGCGAGCTACTGCAAATTCAAACGGGATAACTATCCTTATAAATATTTGGTGACCTCACGGAGAATCGAACTCCGATTGCCAGGATGAAAACCTGGTGTCCTGACCGTTAGACGATGAGGCCATCAAACAGGTCGTATTGTAGCAGATTGGCGATATTTTGTCTAGGAATTAGCTGCGGCTGCTGGCTGTGGCAAAAATTGACTTTTACAACATTTTGGTGTATTCTACATAGAGTTATGAGGATAAAGGAGGAAGCTATGCGAAACTTATCATCACTATTCCGCTCGCTATCGCTGCGCCACTATGCCGTTTTAGCGATAGTCGCAGTTACAGCGGCAGTGCCAACTACATTATGGGCGCTAGATTCTGATCACTCCGCCAACACCAATACCCAAGCGCCGACGAACACAAAACCTACGCCAGTTTACAGCTGTAATGCGCTCAGCATTGATCAGTTTTCAGCTACTAGTTTCAAGTTCTCGGTCAAATATTCCGCTCATGGTGGCGCAACCTATAAGACAACAATTTACAAAGTCTACGACGCCAGCGGCAAAGAAGTATACCGAACTGGTAACGAGTTTAAGGGCTTCGCACCAGGTACATACACGGTTAAAGCCTTTATCGTCGTTGACGTAAACGGCAAGGAAGAGACGGTGACCAGCGATGCCTGCACCAAACAGGCCACAGTCCCCGGCGAAACCCCGGCTCCACAACCAAAGCCTGAGCCAAAACCACAACCAAAACCTGAGCCAAAGCCAGATAAACCACCGAAAATCACTCTAGCGCTTGCCGTCAAGACTACCGTCAATGGTGCGCAACACAAGACAGTCGCCGTCAACGAGGCCTTCACTTACCAGGTAACTGTCACCAACACGGGGACGGTTACGCTGCGAGACACGTATGCCACCAATGCCGCACCACAAGGTGTAACCTATCTAAAGGCGTCTGGCGGCACAATTCAGAATAATACCTGGCAGACATTGATTAGTGAGCTCAAGCCAAATGAGTCAAAAACATTTACTATTGACGCGGTCGTTAAACAATACGTCGCGGGCACATTGACCAGCACAACCTGTCTCAAGAGCGAGCAGGCTTCGCTTGAGGGTCATAGCAATTGCAGCAGCGCTACTATAGAGGTGACTAAGCCGCAGGTCCCGGCTCCCCAACCAAAACCAGCGCCAACGCCACAGCCAAAGCAACCAAAGCCAGCGCCGGCTGACCCGAAACAACCAAACCCAGCCCAACCAGCTCCCCAACCAAAACCTGAGCCAAAAACGCCAGACCAATCGAAACAGCCATCGACCAATGACAATCAGCAGTCGCCATCAGCCTCAGGTGGCACACAGACCACCAACCCACCTGCCGCACCGACGACCGTTGGCGAACTACCGCGGACCGGTAACGCCACCGACACGCTCGTTGGTGGGCTGGGTCTTGGCGCCCTACTCACTGCTGGAGTCGCCTACCTCATCAGTCGACGTCACGTATAATCATAAATCTGATTGACGTGGATACCCCTCGCACCCCGAGGGGTATTTCATGGTACAATAGTATTATGGCAAAACAGAAGAAAAAGCGCTCCAAGAAATACTCTGGTGTTGACGCCGCAACAACTCGGCCCAGTGTCACGCGCATCCAGGCGGTCAGCCGCTCGTCGGCCGGTCAGTGGCTATATGAACGCAAAAAATTATTGCGTGGTGTCGGCATCGGCGTAGTAATAGTCATCATCGTTATCGTGATTATCACGGGTATTATTAGTCTGTTCCGATAATCAATATTTCTCAGCGACTTGTCACCTTTTTCTTGTTCGCGGCCGTCCTATCAAGTGGCAGACGAAAACCAAACGTGCTGCCCTTGTTTTCTTTCGAGGTAAAAATCATCGCCCCTCCGTGCTCCAGCACGACTTTACGCGCCAAAAACAAGCCAACGCCCGTGCCGTCAGGACGACGCTTGCGAGCATTTGAAGCGCGAAAGAATTTACCAAACACGCCAGACTGCTCAGCTTTTGGCACGCCGATGCCTTGGTCTTCGACCGTAAACACCACTTCCCGCGTATCACAACAGAGCGACACCTTGACCGTCGTTCGTTCTTTAGAATAAAAGATCGCGTTATCAATCATGTTCATGATGACTTGGCGGAGTTTTTCGGCATCAATCGGCAACGTCGGAACATCATCGTCAATATGCACCGAAAGAGTGATGTTATGCTGCTTGGCCACAATCTTCAGCAGAGCCATTTCACTTTGTACAATATCACCGAGGTTAGCCAGCTGGCGGTTCATAGTGAATGTCCCGGTCTGCAAGCGAGAGATACTGAGAAAGTCATTGATCAGTTGTACCATGCGCTCACTCGAGGAAAAAGCCTCGCGCAGAACAGCTTTTTGTGTTGGACGAACTGGGCCGAGATCACCTTGGAGCAACATATCGAGATAGCCCTTGATACTGGTTAGCGGTGTCCGCAGCTGATGCGATGCCATAGAAATAAACTCATTCTTCGCCTCGTCTAGCCGCTGTAGCTGCTGGTTACTCATCCGCAGTTCCTGCGTCGCCGCCTCGACACGCTGCTGCAGCTCGGCATTCAACTCATTCACCTCCTCCATCGACTGAGCATTTTTAATCGCAATCGCCAGCTCACCACGCACCGCCCGAAGCATCGAGAGATCACGCTCGACATAGTTATTTTTCTGACTTTCGCCGATCAGCACAAAACCAACGATATCCTCCTGCAGCGATAATGTCATGACGATAGCCAGTTTTTGTAGTTTCATCGTCCGCCGTAGCTGCTCTGGCAATGATTCGACAACCGCCACGTCATCGAGCTGTTCAATCTGGTGTTGCACTGCTAGTCCCGTTAGATCAACCTGCGGCGGACGAGTGTGTCCACGTGAGCCAAATATCCGAAAGCGCCCGTCATCATAGACCGCAAAGATCACCTGACGGGCCTTGAGGAGCCGCGTCAGGCACGCTGCCAACCGAGTCGTCAGCAGCCGCAGCCCCATTGTGTGCAGCAAAATTTGCCCAATCTCGTTGATAAAACTTTCAATAGTATAATCCTGTCGATAGAACAGCTTGTCAGTCAGGCGATCAAAAAACTGCTTGGTCGGTTGAAACAAAAACCCTAAAAACAATGCCGCCAGCACGCCCCAAAAGCCCGGTATCCCACCGATGTCGTGACCGCTGAGCGCACTGACAATCGCTGAGATAATATACGTCGCCGCATAATATACGATGGCTAGTAAACTCAACAACATCGCATATGCAATCGTTCGCACCGCCGCATCTTTCAGGCCAAAGAGACGATGCTTGACAATCGTTAGGTACGCCAACGGTATAAAAATAAAGGTACTCAGCGGACCGGCCCAAATGAGATCGTAGCGACCGACAGCTGGTAGCAGCAAATTAAATACCATACCCACGCCACCAGCAATCCCGTACGCATGAGAAATAAGCCGTAGCTGAGAGCGCACCAAAAGCGCACTGCGACGACGAGCCTGATACGCGAGAATTACCAGTGCCGCCAAAAACAGCAGTATGAAATACGCCATATAGATGAAATAACCGATCGGATGGATAACGACGGTATGCTCATCCACTACCACTTGTGCTATCAACCAATCAACTCGCACGACAATCACCGCAGCAACGATACTAAATAACACCCAAGCAGTGGCCGGTAACCATTTCATCGTTCGTCGGGAGCCGATATGAGCCGCCACCGAGATCATGGCTACCGCGATCAGCGCTGCTCCGATGTAATATATCCTCAGGTATATTAGTGCCGCCACCAGCACATTAGTCGCTAAAAACGCCGCAATACCCAGTGCCCACAGCGCAATGCCAACCGTCAGCACAAAAAAGAACCGGGTTGCCGGCTGGTGTGGTTGATTAGCCACGACCATGACACCAAATACCAGTGACATCACCCCGGCAATGATCAACCCCGCTATTTCCACTCCCACTCCCTCGTCATATTTCTAGTGTACCACCAACCTTTGGTCTACGCATAGCATACAGTGCATAGACGCCGTCATCAGGACAATATACATCGACCTGCCAATTACCCAGACCCGCCGCCCCCGCGATCCGCTGCATTGTTTCGATTGACCGAGGCTGGATATATGGCCACTGCACAACATTCAGCGTAAAGCCTAGCTGCGGATGCGTATCACGCATATTACCAACCAGCAGCAACCCGCCGGGTTTCACCAGTTGGGCAGCATTGGCTAGAAAAGTTGCCGCATCAACCTGCAGCACCGTCGAGCCTTTACCTAAAAGCACCTCAGGCACATACTCCAAAATTCCAACAGCATCGACTGCATCACATGCAGCCCTCTCAAGGCCAACCCGTCGCCGCAGTGCTCGAGCTGCTACGTTCATTTGTGCGTCTACCGCAGGCAGAACTACACCCTGAGGGCGCAGAATATTCATACAGCGAACATCAATAGACTGCTTGACTTTCATTGCCTGAGCATACGTTTTTGCGGCCCTGAGTGCCGACCGGTCAAGATCAACCAGTGTGACTCGCGGCACAGCATGACCATTCTCTTTGATGTGCCGGAGCGCCTGACAAACTGGCTGGGCAGCACCGCAAGCTAGACTAACCCACTGCTGCTCTGTAGCGCCCGGAGGTGCTTGATCAATAACATACCTGGCAAGAATAGCCTGAACAATTTCACCGCGACTGCGAATACCGTGCGCATCCAAAATATTACAGGCCCAGTCACGTACCTCTGGCGAGACCGGCTTGCCATTCGCTAATTGCTCGATGTTCGGATCGTACAACAGGGCCAGTGCCGACGCCGTCGGTATCAGTTCCAGCCAATTCTCAACGCCAGGAACCCGAGCGATCAACTCGCATGTCGCTGGATTGGTATCATCAATCCTCGTTCGCTGGCGTTTAATTGCCGCCGTTAGATCAGCCTCACCATGAAAGCCCATACCAGCTAACTTTTCTAGCTCCGCCGCTATCCTCTCGTAGGATGACGTCTGGTATCGGTCACACGTCGGCACTGGATGAATCCGCCACCGATCCATCTCAAGTTCCGCCCTGCGCTCTGATAACTCAACCCAGCCATAACGCTCTGGCTGAATAGTTACGCTTTCACGCCGCTCTATTGTCATCTTGCCCACCTTTTAGTACTAGTTTTACAATACACCACTGCCTGCTATAATACAATTATGGTTAAAATTGCTATCATTGAAGATGACGCGACGATCAGTCAGATGTACCGAATGAAGTTCGAGGCAGACGGATTTGACGTGCGACTAGCGAGTAATGGCACAATTGGCGTGGCGCTCGTCGAATCGTTTCGTCCAGATGTCATTTTACTTGATATCCAGATGCCAGAGATGGATGGAGCCGAGGCCTTGCGACGTATTCGCTCACACGCGTGGGGCAAGACGATACCGGTTATCGTACTGACCAACCTCGGCGAAGAAGAAGCCCCGCGCGAGATGCGCTCACTCGGCATCCAAGGCTACATCGTCAAGGCCAACCTCACCCCACGCCAAGTCGTCGCCCAGGTCAAGGCAATCACCGCGAAGCCGTGAGTTTCTACCGGATATTGACCCGGCGCAGGCACGCCGTAATCACATTATCAAACAATGCGCTCACCGTCAGCGGGCCGACGCCGCCTTTTTCTGGTGTCAAGTGAATATCGGTGCGCGTCCGATTCGCCGGTGCCACGTCACCAACAATCTTGCCATCCTCCGAGGCGGTTCCTGCGTCAACCACCACCGCACCAGGTCGGATCATATTCGGCTGAATCAGTCCTGCCACACCGGTCGCCGTGACGATAACGTCATACTCATATAACCGCGATAAATCATCACCCCTACTAAATACCGTTACGTCCAGCCCCGACGCTCGCCACATCCGCTCCAGCGGCGCACCAACCAGCCGCCCACGCCCGACAATCGCCAACCTTTTACCAGCCAGCTCCACACTATAGCCCGCCAGCAGCCAATTAATGGCCATCGGTGTCGCCGGGTCAAACAGCGTTCGCTCAGAATTAAGGCCATCGACGTCTTTTTCTGGTGCCACCAGCCGCACAATTTGATCAGTCCGCTCTGGTTCAGCGAGCGGCAGTTGGACGATAATTCCTTGGACGTCATCACGTTGATTCAGCGCTGTGATTGTCTCCGGTAGCTGACGAGTCGCCACCCGACAAATTTCTACCTCAATCAAAATATCCGCACCGTAGCGCTGCTTGAGGCGCATGTAGGTGGCGATGACCGGATTGTCCGAATCGGTGACGATGGCGAGGCGCGGCTGGATGTGATGCGCTTGGCGGAGCATGCGCACTTGCTTGGCCTGACGCTGCTTGATAAACGACGCGAGTTCTGCACCATTGAGAGATTTCATTGTTTGATTGTAGCAAATCAGCATGAGCACGTCGAGCGCCTTGAGGATGGTAGCCGCCTGTGGTATAATCGGGAAGCTTGGCGGATGTAGCTCAGTTGGTTAGAGCGCTGGATTGTGGCTCCGGAGGCCGTGGGTTCGAGCCCCATCATTCGCCCCAAGCATTGTCCGTAGCAAAAGGTGCGGCGTTATGTTTACCTTCACCACTCATTATGCTATAATCTGGACTGATTGGGCCAGTAGCTCAGCTGGTTAGAGCACCTGCCTCTTAAGCAGGGTGTCGAGGGTTCGAGCCCCTCCTGGCCCTCCAAGGAATTATTAAACCCCAGTTTGTCTGGGGTTTTAGTGTGTATAATAAGTCGTACTAATTACGAGAATGGATTATAGCCGCGTGAAGGCGGCTCTTGAAATTGAGGTGATGGTTGCGACCGAGCGATATTATTGCCCCCCGTTGGACTGCCCAGTGGCGCAGCGCCTGGGGTATTTCGTAAGTTTTGTGACGGGGACGATGGCTCTGCCTGGCGCAGCGAATTACCCGCAAAGGTACGATTAGAGAGTGGGACATCACTAGTCGTGTCATGGTCTTCCAGCGTATCGTCAGTGCTCGTTGGCGGTATATAGCCACGTACACCCAGCGCTGATGATCGATAATTCCCAATCCGCTGGCGATCGCAGTTGCGGTCGCTTACTCGACGGCTGCGACCGGTATTACCAAACGCTGCCTGCGCCTGTGGCCGATGCGCCATTAGCCGTTGGATCAGCCGACGTGAAATTCGAGGTTTACCACTAGCATCCATATGACCCTCCTTTGATCATTTCTGGCGCCCCGAGTAGGATTCGAACCTACGACCTTAGGCTTAGAAGTCCTCTGCTCTATCCAGCTGAGCTATCAGGGCATGTTCACATTATAGCATCTTTCTGGTACAATAGTGCAAGCTTGCGGGTGTAGTACAGCGGCTAGTATGCAAGTTTTCCAAACTTGAGATGGGAGTTCGATTCTCCCCACCCGCACCAATGTAAGATAATTTCAATCCGCAAAAAAGGGCATCATGGATTCATATTCATACACAAACACTTCACCATACCAGCCACAGGACATTGAAGACGCCTCCGAATTTTATGACGTGATTGAGCGTAGCAACCTAACGCATCAACTGTCTGAGTCACGGCCGTACGTTTACTGGACAATGGAAATTTATGACAAAGCCAACGGCATCAAAGGTGGCGGCGGCCTGGGCGTATTGGCGGCAGATACTCGACGGGTGGCCGAAAAGTTAGAGGTACCGTTTGTGGTAGTGACGCCATTTTACCGCAGCGAATCACACCAAAAAATTACCAACCTCGCACAAACTGAATACGTCGAGAAGGTCTCGCCCCAGGAGTATGGCTTTCATTATATTGATGAGGTTTCGGTTAGCTCCGCCGGCTTTCCCGATGCTAGCCTCAGCGTCTTTCGCAAGACACTTGGCTCAACGCAATTTGTTACCATCTCAGAGCCAAACTTTGGGCAGTTGTACGAAGGTGAAGGCTCGGGCGATCACCGGCTATACCAAGAAGTCGCGCTCGGGTTTGGCGGCTATAAGGCCTTGAAGCTACTGGGCATTAAGCCAGCTGTCATTCAGCTCAACGAAACCGCAACGATTTTTGCGGCGTTGGCTCGACTGGATGAACTATGCGCCAACGGCATGAATCTGTATGAAGCAATTGTTTACGTCCGCAAACACACGCTCTACACCAACCACACTCTACTCCAGGCAGCTGAACCGGAGTTCCACCGCTCGCAATTTGAAAAATTGGTACTGCCAAACCTCAAAAGCAATGCTGTGCGCTGCTGGCTGATGGAGCAATTTCGGGGCGACGTCCTGCGACCAAACTTGTTGGCAATTGAGCTGACCGAAGCCAAAAATGGCGTCAGTAAACTGCACGCCCGTGTGGCAAATTTCCGCGACCGCAACAACGACAAAGTCAAATTTCACGCCATCACCAACGGCATTGACCTCGAGACATGGGTGCTGCCGGAAATCCTGCAAGCTTATCGTGAGCATACTATCCTTGATAAATTTGGCTTGCCAACAGAGCAGTATCAAGAGGCAATTACTGGGCTATCAGCCGCTACTATTCGATCACTCAAGCGTACTGGTCGGCTGGAATTAAATCGAATTCTCGCAAGGCGCAAGGATCAATACAACAACCCAGTTCACCTGCCCGAGGACGCGCTGGTATTTGACTTCAAACGGCGATTCGCCAATTACAAGCGACCACACCTGGCATTTGAGCGCCCAGAAGTGCTCAAGCAGATTTTGCTCGATAGCAACGCTCACTACATTCTTGCCGGTAAGGTTCATCAGGGCGATCATGATATGTATCAGCAGCTCCTGACCATCCTCAAACTCGTCGATAGCGACCCTGTCCTGCGTGAGCGTGTCCACTACATTCAAGATTACGACGAGACCCTGGGACGAGCGCTGGCGATCGGCTCAGACGTTGCTATCAACGTGCCGATCATTGGCCTCGAGGCCTGCGGCACATCATGGGAAAAAGACATTGCCAATCTCAAGCTGCTTATCTCCACCAGTGACGGTGGTGTTGCCGATATCAAGCCAATCGCTTGTCTCGAGGTGAGCGGCGTGAGCTCAGAGGACGAGACCACCTCGCTCTACGCTAATATGCGGCGGGCGGCACAAATCGTCGCCAGTGACGATTTGCTGACGCAGCACATTCATCACCAGCTCATAGCCTATCTACCGATCATATCGGGCGCACGGATGCTCAAGGATTACCTCAAGTTTCTGTTTCCCGCCCGCCATACAACCAAATAGAGTCGATAGCAGAACACTCCGTAGCTACTCGGTGATAACTTCAATCTCTGCACCCAGCGAATTAAGCCGCTGCGCTAGTTCCTCGTAGCCGCGATTGATTGAATACACATCGCGCAAGATTGACACGCCTGGCGCCGCTAACATGGCGAGTAGTACCACAACCGACGGCCGCAGCGCTGGCGGTGCCACGACATCAGCGGGCTTCCACCTGGTCGGGCCAGTGATATACACCCGATGCGGGTCAACCAGTTCGATCTGTGCGTTCAATTTACTCAGCTCGGTGAAATAAATCGCTCGGTTCTCGTAACTCCAGTCGTGCACCAATGTCCGGCCTTTAGCGACGGTCGCAATCAGCCCCAAGAACGGCAGGTTGTCCATATTAATCCCCGGAAACGGCAGCGCGTGAATCTTGTCCTTTGGCGCAACCAACTTGGAGTGTTTCAGCGTGATATCCACCAAGCGAGTACGACCGTTGTTGGCTGCATATTCCTCACTTAACTCATATTGCAAACCCATCTCAGCCAATGTTGCCAGCTCAATTTCCAGAAACTCAATTGGCGCCCGGCGCACCGTGATTTCTGAATCAGTCACCACGGCCGCCGCGATAAAGCTCATCGCCTCGATCGGGTCTTCAGACGGGTAATAATCAACTGCTGTATTGACGTGCGACCGGCCCGTGATTTTCAGCGTTGTCGTACCAATTCCTTCGATGGTCACGCCCAATTTCTGCAAGAAGAAACACACATCCTGCACCATGTAGTTCGGGCTGGCGTTGCGGATGATGGTGGTGTCTGGCGACAGAGCCGCCGCCATGATAACGTTTTCCGTCACCGTGTCGCCGCGTTCAGTCAATAAAATTATCCGATCGCCCGTTGTCGGCTCGACGCGCGCATGATAGTACCCACCCTCGGCCTCTACCTGCATCCCAAAATGCTTCAGGCCCGACAGGTGCGGCTCCACCGTGCGCTTGCCGAGGTTACAGCCACCGGCAAATGGCAACTGAAAATCATGATATTGATGAAGTAGCGGGCCAAGGAACATGATCACGGTACGCGTGCGTTTAGCGGCAGCGATATCCATGTCCTCCAGCCTCAGCCGCGCCGGTGGTATAATCTCTAGGTCGTTCTTTCGCAGCCAACGAGTTTTAACGCCAATCGAGTTGAGCACCTCAATGATCCGGTTAACCTCCTCGATACGCGCCACATGACGCAGCGTCGTTTTTCCCTTGTTGAGCAAGCTGGCGCAGAGCAGCCCCACGGCCGCATTCTTGCTCGTTTTGACCGATATATCACCAGAAAGTTTTTTACCGCCATGCACCCGAAAGTTCATCTTGCCTGAGTGGTTAAGCGTCACGATATCACAATTGAGCACATCACTAATCCTCATTAGCATCTCGACGCTAATATTCTGACCGCCGTTCTCGATACGATTGATGGCACTTTGTGATGTACCAATGGCCTCAGCTAGCTGTGTCTGGGTGAGGCCTTTACGATTACGATTTTCGGTGATAATAACGCCGATTTTTTGGAGATAGTCATTCATGCTCATAATGCACAATATATCACACATGATATATGATGTAAAGTGCTATAATAGAGGAAAAGGAGGGAGTGTTATGCAAGATACACAGGTCGCCGATTTAATTGCGGCAGAAATAAAACGGCAGCAGCTGGGGATCGAAATGATCCCAAGCGAAAATTACGTTTCAACTAATGTACTCAAAGCACTGGGCAGCGTCTTTACTAACAAATATTCTGAGGGCTATCCAGGCCGGCGCTACTATGGCGGGCAGGACAATACCGACCAAATTGAACAACTGGCGATTGACCGCGCTAAAAAGCTATTCGGCGCTGATCACGCCAATGTCCAGCCGCACTCTGGCGCCCAGGCCAACGAGGCGGTGTATTATGCGTGGTGTGAGCCGGGCGATACTATTCTGGCCATGGATTTGGCGCATGGCGGACACTTAACGCACGGTGCGCCGGTGACTCGCTCGGCCCGCGAGTATACCTTCATCCGCTACGGTATCAAGGATGTCGAGACTGGCGAAATTGACTATGAAGAAATTCGCCGATTGGCGCTAGAACATCGGCCAAAAATCATCTTGGCGGGCTTCTCGGCCTATCCGCGGGAGCTGGATTACGCCAAGTTTGCCGAGATTGGCAACGAAGTCGGCGCCATGTTGATGGCGGATATGAGCCACATCGCTGGATTAATCGTTGGCGGCGTAGCCAAAAATCCGTTTGATTATGGCTTTCACGTTATCACCACTACCACGCACAAAACCTTGCGCGGCCCGCGCGGCGGCTTGATTTTGTCGAGGGGCATAGCCAGCAATCCTTTGAAGCGGCCAGAAAAAACCTTGAAAAACTTGCCAACGCTGATCGACCGGGCGGTCTTCCCTGGCACCCAGGGCGGCCCGCACATGCACACCATCGCCGCCAAGGCAGTGGCCTTTGGCGAGGCGCTGCACCCAGAGTTCACGGAATACGCCCAGCAAATCATAAAGAATGCAGCCGTTCTGGCAGATGAGCTGAAGCGCGGCGGCCTAAAATTAGTCACAGGCGGCACCAGTAACCATCTAGTGTTAGCGGACATCTATGGCAGCTTCGGCATTGACGGCAAGACTGCTCAGGAACGGCTAGAGGCCAGTGGCATCACCGCCAACGCCAATGCTATACCGAACGACACCCTGCCACCATTCCGTCCAAGCGGCCTACGCCTGGGAACGCCAGCACTCACTACGCGCGGCATGATAGAAGCGGAAATTAAGCAAATTGCCGAGTGGATTATTACAGCGATAAATACAGAAAATCCAGCAGGATACGCAAAAATTAAGCAACAAACTACTAGCCTTGCAGCGCGTTTTCCGCTACCATATAACTAATACTAAATAACTTGGGGGGCAAATCAGAAATGATTTCTTCAAACAAAACTAAAGGTTTCACATTGGTTGAGCTCTTGATCGTTATCGTGGTCATCGCTATCTTGGCTGCTATTTCGATAGCAGCATATAACGGTGTATCCAACAAGGCCCGGGACGGTGAAAGGTTAGCCAGTGCACGCGACATTATCAATGCCGCCGCCGTGTATAACTCAGAAAAAGGTCATTGGCCGACGATAGCAGAACTAGGATCATTTAATACCATCAAACTATCCGACCAGATAAAGAGTCGCCTCGGAACTACCGCGCCAAGTCCAAGTGACAGGAGTAAGTATAAGTACGAGCTATGTGGAACTGCCCCAAGCTTTACTGGCGCAAAAGTTACCTACTGGAAAGAGGTAATTGATGGACACGAGACTCACGAGAAAACAGTAAGCAGTGGTAGCGGCTGTTAAGAAAGTAACATGACACAGAATAAACCCCGGAACTAGCCGGGGTTTATTTATGTCCTTCCTATTTCCTAGTATAGGGATATTATGAACACTTACCGCTTGTTACTTCTTGGACGTGGTTTGTGCCGTAGTCAACATCTTTCCAGTACTTAACCCGAACACCAGTCGCCTCGTTCTGATTGGTCGTAGTACCACCACCATCTTTACAGAATTCATATCCATAATGATTCTTGTCGGTTTCACTTGGAGCGTTAGCATCAGTTGCCGAAATCACAGTACCCGGAACCTTAATGGTGTTAAACGAGCCAACCTCAGAGACAGTTGGCCACTTGTCTTTCTCTGAATTATATGATGCAGCTGCATTGACAAGGTTGCGCGCGTTTGATTGGCGCTCATCGTCACGTGCTTTTTGTGTCACACCATTGTACGCCACAATCGAAATAGCAGCCAAGATAGCGATGACCACGATGACGATCAAGAGCTCAACCAATGTGAAACCTTTAGTTTTGTTTGAAGAAATCATTTCTGATTTGCCCCCTATTTTTAGTTAGTTATTATTGTAACTTGATTGTAGCAAAGCGATTATAAAAGCGCAAGCATTTTATGAATAATTCCCTGATTCGACTCACATTGGCCATAAAAACAGAGGTAGTACCTCAAAGCACTTCCTGCTCGAAACGGGCGTTATCCACACGACCCACCCGAACCCGCTATGGGCACGAGGCGCCGGCAGTGCCGTTTGCAGGAACATTGATTGACTTGATGAGGCGCTGGCTGGAGTACTGGATGTTTTCACCAGCAACGGTTTTAGTCACCCCGAGGCTGACCTTGAGCGTACCGTCGTTAATCTTGCAAACATTGAAATTAAGCACCGTACTGGTGTCGATGATTGTCTCGACCGCCCCATCCAGCTGCCAGATACGATCACTGGCACTCGGGCATGAGCCGTCGTACATCGTCTTGCGCTTGAGCTCCGAGCCACTCTGGAAATATTCAGTGGTATAGGTCTTGGCATCGGCAATGGCAACCGCTCCCCATGCCACACCGCAATCGCTTTTTTGGATCAGACGCCGCGTCGGGCTGTAGGGGTTGTCGCTAGTGGCGAGACTATGCATGCGTACATATGATGAGGTTGTTCCCTCAAGCGTAGTACTGAGCCGCACGTCCGCCTCAATCCGATCAAGTGCCGTTAGCACATCGCTCTGTAGTTGTGACCTGGCACTAGTGATCATTGATGAGCCAGTAAGGTTGATAATTAGGCCGATGATACCCGCCAGTACCAAGATAATGACTGGCGCAATCGCCAAGATCTCGATCAGCGTAAAACCTTGGCTGTGTTGTCGCCGGTTAGAATTAGCCCGAAATGTACGTCGCATGCACCACCTCCTGCGCTGGCGTTCCATAAGTAATAATCACTGCGACGCGAATCACTGCGACGCTGTTTGGCACTTTACAATATTCGACTCGAGCACGTACTGGATCCGGCAATGTTGGCGTGGTCGGTGGTGTCACGTGTTCAGTCTTGACCGCACCGCTGCCACAAACTTCAGACACCGTTTTGTACAGGCCGCGTTCACGCAGAATGCTATATCCGATACTGGCGGCCTCCGACGTACGGCGAGCCTCAGTATTGCGCGCCAACACCGCCCCGTACAGTTGGTAGCCGCTCATTATAAAGATCCCGGCGATAATCAAGGTGATCATCAATTCGACAACGGTGAAACCGCCCGCATACTTTAGAGACGTTTGCTGTTGAGTACTTGCCATTTACCCGGCTCCTTTGTTTCTAAATGATAAAAAATCGTATAGCGCCGACAGGCCGTACCTATCTCGTCACACACGCCACCGTAAACCCCAGCAATGTAGACGTACGCACCGTTCGGATAATTAGTAATCTTGGTGTTTTCGTAATCATCCTTCTTGGCAAACAGCTGACCCACGTTAGTGATCGGATTGACACCGAATGTACCGTTAATCGCCGAAATGAGGCGTTCTCGATCCAGCGGGCCAGTCTTGGCGGCACCACCCAGTTCGTCAAATGCCGCTGCAAACTGCGCCGCAGTCATCTTGCCAGCACCGCTGGCGCCAGAAACGTACGCCGGATAGCCGCCAGCAGGCTTGATGACGTTACCGGCACTGTCACGAATTTCCCGTGGATAGACGCTCTCGAGGTAGTTCTGCAAGGCTAGTACATCGGCCTCACGCTCCTTATCGCGTGCCGCCGCCTGATAATTACGAAAACTCAATGTTGCGAGCACCAGTAGAATTGCCATGACAGCAATAGCAATGATCAGCTCGACTAGCGTAAACCCCCGTCCCTTCATACCCCCATCATACTCGGAAATATGCATAAGCGCAAGCGTTTTGGCGCTCAAATTTCCAACGGTTCTTGCTGGATCTGGATGTGGAACTTATCGTAGACTGACTGAATGATAGCGTCACGTGCCGCCGCCAGATCGTGGTAGCTGGTCGCCGACTCATTGATAAGTACCAGCGCGTTCTTGTCGTGCACCCGCATGCCGTGAAGCAACGCCCCCTTGAGCCCAGCCTGCTCGATCAACCAGCCCGTCGGCACCTTGTGTCGGCCGTCCGGCATGTCATAGGACGGCGCATCCGGATACCGTTCACGAAGTTCATTCAGCTGCCATGATTCGATCAGCGCGTTCTTGAAGAATGAGCCAGTATTAGGTCGCTCGGTCGGATCGGGTAACTTATCAAACCGAATTGCCATGACTGCATCGCGGATCACCTGCGGCGTAAAGGTCGTGATATTCATGTTGGTTAAATACCGCTGCAGCCCGGCGTAAAATGGCGGTTTCGGTGCTGCGTAATGGAGCTTGATGGTAATTGAGAGAATGCAGTAGCGGCCGCTCGCCTCACCACGAAAAATACTATGCCGATATGAAAACCCGCATTCCGCTGCGCCTAAGGTCACCACCCGATCAGTCAGTGAATCGTACGCCTCCAGCTCAGCGAGCACATCAGCAACTTCCTGGCCATATGCACCGATATTTTGCACCGGCGCAGCGCCGGCTGTACCAGGGATGGCCGACATCGCCTCAATGCCGCTCAGTCCCATGGTAACTGTGCGCTTAACCACCTCATCCCATATTTCACCCGCACCAACCTTGATCGTTGCCGTCTGACCATCATCAGTCAGCACTTCAAATCCCTTGATCCGATTAAGCAGCACCGCTCCTTCAAACCCTTCATCGCGAGCGATGACATTACTGCCGCCGCCGAGGACAAAGATCGGTATGCCTTGCATCTTGGCACTTTTATATAATTCCCGCACTTCGTTTACTGATGTCGCTGACGCCATGAAGCGTGCTGTGCCGCCGAGGCGCATCGTCGTATATTGTTGCAACGGAATCTCTGTTCGTATCTCCATGTGATCCATTATATCATTTCTATTTAGGCGCAGCGCGTGGTATAATATCCTCGTGCGCACCCGTAGCTCAGTGGATTAGAGTACTTGGCTTCGAACCAAGGGGTCGCAAGTTCGAATCTTGCCGGGTGTACCATGAATTTCGCGCTTTCCCACCGGACCTTTTCCTATCAGCGCGTTGGTATGCCCCGTTAGCTCAACTGGATAGAGCGTTGGTTTCCGGTACCAAAGGTTGCAGGTTCGATTCCTGTGCGGGGTACCATTGTGCTAGACGATACCCTGGTCGATGACGGGGTATTTTTGTTGGAATTCCTCAGTTGTTGGCAATGTCAACTTGCCGTCTGTCATGACTTTGATTTTACTTTGAAAATGATCATACGCCTTATATACCGACAGGCTGGGGGTGATCATCTGCGGTAATTTATGAATAAAGTCCATTGCCCATTCTATTGCTCGCATACAGATGCCTTGCTCACCTTCACCAAAACTCATCAGCGTTTCTCCGCTCAGAGACCGCATCAACTCATCATGAAATACTTTCGCTGATTGACACTTAATTTCTTCTTTGGTAACGGTCGTGAGGCGCTCTATCGTGGCATCAAACTCGCGCCGCGATTGTCGTTGCTGTTCTTCCCGCTCTAGTCGGTCGTGTGTCTCTTTCACACCATCGAACAGCCGCAAGAAACAGTCCGCCAAATATTCATCAGTATGACTCTCACGCGCGTCCAATTGACCATCGTTAGTTTTTATGCCCATGCTAGTACGAACTTCCAGTGCGGCTCGCTCACGCTGTATTGCGTCATACTCTTGTTGGCACTCTTGGCACTTCTTGGCAAACATAAGGGCGTCCGAGTTATATCGCGGATCTCTAAATATAAACCGAATAATATTATTGATAGTTATTATCTGTGCATCAAATCTAAAGTTAGGGTCGACTCTGCTCGTCTCCCAAAACCACTGCAGACTAGATACCACCGGTGACGGCTTGCTCGCTCGCGCCTTGTCAATAAGGTCGAGGTTAATGGTAATGTTGTCGGGGCGTTCATGTATTACCCGACTAAGTTGTTCTACCTGCCCCTCAAGCCATTTTCTTTCAGTAAGTCGAAAACCAATCGACCCAGCCGCACCACCCACAACAGTCCCAGCTGTCGTCAGAAATGGCTCGCCAGAACCTAGCCATGACATACCTCCACCAGCGACAAAGCCGCCAAATCCGAGAGCACCCATATCCCGTAGTGTTAGCCTAGTATGTTGATCTTCCCGAGCTATATCTTCAAGTTGCTCGACAATATTCACGAGCATAGGATCTTGGCATATGGTAACAAAGCCATGGTTGGAGATGCGGCCGTTATATTCAACCATCTCAGACCCGGGGAGATCAAGAAAACACCCCCCTACAATTACCCCGTCCGCAATAACAAAACAGGAATCCTGCACCTCTCTTGAAAGCTTCGGGTCAACCAATTCTCCATCCTCTAGCACCTTAATAGGTGTTAATATCTCCACACCCCCTCGCGGTATGGCACGACGTGTCCGCTGGGTTAGTTGCCCACTTTCATCAATAAAACCACCCTCCACAAGCCCCTCAATTGAATGAGGTGACTGCTTTTTAATCTCATTTCCACGACCGGGAAACTCCACACTACTCTTAGCCACGTGGCTATTATACAATAATACAAATATACTTGCAACCCTACTGTTCAAGCGACATCGGTGGCGCGCCCGGGCCTGGGGACACCATACTGTTGCCGTCGACCGCCTCACCGACCACCGCCCGTATCTGCTCCACCGTGATAATCGTCGTTGATCCCGGCGCGACAGAGCCAGCGAGCAGCTGCTTGGCGACGGTATTCTCGACGGCTCGCTGCACCACGCGGCGCATCGGACGAGCGCCGAGGCGCGGGTCATAGCCAGCATCAACCAATAATTTTTTGCCCGCCTCTTCGACAGCAACTTGGATTTTTTGCGGCGCCAACGTCCGATTGATACCAGCCAAAATGAGATCGACGACCTGCAGCAGCTCTTCTTTACCCAAGGGACGAAATAGCACGATTTCATCAAAGCGGTTCAAGAATTCCGGACGAAATAGATTAGCACTGATCAGCTCATTGATAAATGTTTGCTCAAACTGCTCCAGTTGGTAGCCACGCTCGATGTATTCACGAATTCTCTCGGCCCCGGCGTTCGACGTGGCGATCACTAAGCAATCACGAAAACTAATATCGCGGTTTTTCTCGTCGCGTAAAATTCCCTCGTCTAGTAACTGTAACAGCGTCGTGAGCACCTGCGGATGGGCCTTTTCAATTTCATCGAGTAACACCACCGAGAATGGTCGCTTCTGCACCTGGGCGGTCAGGCTCATCGGATCATTCGCCCCATCAGCGATCAGGCGCGCCACGTCCTCGGCCCGAACAAACTCATTAAGGTCCAGCCGAATGAGATTGCCCTCACCGCCAAAATAGATATCCGCCAGCGCCTTGGACAGCTCGGTTTTACCAACTCCAGTCGGACCGAGGAACAAAAACGTACCAATCGGCCGATCAGGGTTACGCACGCCGGCACGCGCTCGCCGGATCGCATCAGAGATGACGCTGACGGCACGCGTTTGATTGATCATGCGCTGATGGATCAAGTCTTCGAGGTTCAGAAGCTTCTCTCGTTCATCGTCAGTCGAGGCGGTCGCGATCTTGATGCCCATGGTTTTTTCGACCGCGTCATCGACCGACTGAGCTGTCACCAGACCGGACGACGCATAGTGAGCTGCCGCCTCCAGCACCTTGAGCGCCCGACCTGGCATCGCCACGTCTTGGACGTACCGCTCGCCGACGCGGTAGGCTTCAGCGATGGCTTGATACATGTATGTCACTTTGTGGCGATGTTCGAGGCTGATCAGCTGATCACGCATAATGCGCACCGTCTCCTCCGGCGATGACGGCTCAATGACAATGGTATTGAGCGCCGTCGCCAGCTGGGCGTTGCGCTGAGAAATTTGCAAGTAGCGCTGACTATCCATGGTGAGGATAATCCGCAGCCGACCCGCCTCTAAAATCGGCAGTAGCAAATTACTCAGATCAACTGAACCAACGCCCTCCTCGAAAAACAGCTGGGCATTATCGAGACACAAAATGACATTCTTTGATAAAAATGCTTCGTTGAGAATTTGCGTCACCAATGCTTCTAGCTCACCCCGACCAGCCGCCGCCGAGATCAGCGACGAGGCGTCCAAGAGGAAAATCTGCCGATAGAGAAGTGACGACGGCACAGTTTTATGTCCATCAATGAGCATCTCGGCGAACGCGGCCACGACCGTACTTTTGCCAGCTCCATCGAGCCCAACCAGCGCTGCATTTTGCCGGCCATTCGAGCCAAAAATTGTCATCAGCTGCTCCAGCGCCGCCTGATGAGCGTCCAGTTGCGCGATCATCGTCCCGCCCGATACCTGCAGGCTAAGGTTCTGAGCGAACCGGCTCAAAAGCGGCGTATAACCAAACGACCAGTCGCGAGCGATACCACCGGTGTGAAGCGGCTTTTGCTTGAACTGCTCGATCAACGACTTGAGGCGCTCATACCACATAATGCCACCCAGCACATCACGAAAATCAATCTTTAGATTTGCGAGCAGAGCGTCATGATTCGGAAACTGCTCAACGATCGCCGCCGCTAGCACCGCACCTGTTACCTTTGGGCTGTTGGTGTCACGCCAAATCCGCAGCGCTGATTGCCACAGGGCTGACGTATTATTTGGATCATCCGAAGCAATATTCGCCAAAAAGTTCGGTGTTAGCCCTAGTCGCACCCCGAGGAATTGCCCAGCCCGCGACTGACCAACCGCTAGCGCGATCTCCCTTGGCGTCGGTCGCTGGCTCAGGCGGCCCAGCACATCCGCCGCCATCACATCATCAATCGTCTCCGCCCGCGCGCTCACCGCCATCGTCTTGAGATCGCCCTGCCACCACACACTGAGCATCGCTAATGGCCCCACCAGACCGATCATCAACCAGCCAATCGGCCCGTGCTTGATCAATAGCCAAACGCCACCCAGACCCAATGCAACGGCGACGAGCACCACCAAGACATGCCAGACCGCACCAAACCGCGCCGTGAACCGCGCCTTTTGCGCCCGCAAGCTGTGATAGCGAAACTCCGGCCGCACCTCGTTCATGCCAAAACCCTCATCTGCCACAAGATAATTCCTATCACCGGTGTTACGGGTAACAGCGCCCACACCACGATGCTGCCGACCGCCCACACTGCCCGCAGGCTGATAACCACCAGCCCCGCAAACAGCACCAAAAGCCGCACCACCGCACCAACTGCCCGTGAGAACAGTCGGTCAAAAAAAGCCTGTATCTTGACAGCGAGCGGCGCCTGAGCACGAACTTGCCCTGCGGAAATTTGGCGAAATGGATCGAACAGCGTCCGCACCAACAAACCGATTGAGAAAAAATCGGCCGTCCGCAGCACACCAAGACCAACGCGCTGCATATGCCGCCGCCAGCCTGCGCCATACCACCACTGGAAAATACCCACCAAAAACATAGTTCTATTGTAGCACACTGCTTGGGCGCGGTATAATACGAAATATGTCACGACAGATTCTCAGTACACTTATCGGCAAAACCGTCAAACAAGCTGCTCGACTGCGCGGCGGCGGCTCGGCGCTCCCGGGGCTGGTCATCGAAAAGATTGATCCGGGCTTTATCGCTCGCACCCTGGCACAAATACCGCACGGCGTGGTAGTTATCAGCGGCACGAATGGCAAGACCACTACTACTAAAATCGTCGTTGAACTGCTCGAGGCGGCCGGCCTCAAGGTTTTTACCAATCGCACGGGCAGTAATTTCTCGCGCGGCGTGGCGGCAGCGCTGCTCGGCGAGGTCGATATGCGCGGGCGGTTGGATGCCGACATCGCGGTGCTGGAGCTTGACGAGGCCTGGGCAGTCAAGTTTGTTCAATTAGTACCACCACGCTACAGCCTGCTGCTCAACGTCATGCGCGATCAGCTGGATCGGTTTGGCGAGATCGACACGGCAGCTGGTTTCTTGGCAAAAATCGCCCAGGCAACCACTGATACCGTGGTGCTCAACCGCGACGACCCGCGCATCTATCGCCTGCACCAACAGACGGCGGCCAGCGTAGCGTTTTTTGGCACGACCGACCAGCTGCTCGAACTGATGCCGACCGACGATGCGCTCAAGACCGGCCAAGCTCAGGCAAATCAGACGACTCCAGCCGACGTGCTGCTCGCTGACATTGATAAGCAAACGGCGACCTTTCAGATTGATGGAGCCAAGCACGCAGTGCCGATGCGGTTGAATGGCGTATATAATTTATTGAACGCGGCGGCGGCGCTGAGTTTGGTCCGACAAATTATGAGAGAGAAAGCCGAGTTAACGACACTACTAGGCACCCTGTCAGACGTAGCACCGGCATTCGGTCGAGGCGAGACTATCGTGATTGACGGCACGCCGATTGAGCTGATTCTCGTGAAAAATCCGAGCGGCTTTCGGCTCAGCCTGCTGTCATTTGCTGACGGGACGGCGGATACGATGATTGCTATCAACGACAACTACGCCGACGGACGCGACGTTAGTTGGCTGTGGGATGTGGATGTCTCACGCCTCGAACAGGTGGCGGTGGTCAGCGGTGTGCGCGCTCATGATATGGCGCTGCGGCTGGAGTACGACGACATTACGCCAGAAATAATCGAGCCAGATTTGGCGGCAGCGCTGGAGAAATTACTGGCCCATCATCCACGCAAACCGAAACATATTTACTGCACCTACACAGCGATGATGCGACTGCGCAAACTATTATCAATCAAAACCGATGTGGAGGCTATCCGATGACGATCACGATTATCCAATTGTATCCGCGCGATATGAATCTCTATGGCGACTGGGGCAATACGCTGGCGCTGAAAAAGCGGCTGGAGTGGCGCGGCTTTACGGTGCGCATTATTGATCATAATCCGGGCGATACGACTGACTTTGCGGCGGGAGATATTTTCATCGGCGGTGGCGGCCAGGATGCCGGGCAAGAAATTATCCAGGACGATTTGCTGGCACGAGCGGATGAGCTACGGCGGCTAGCAGAGAGCGGTGTGCCAATGCTGATGATCTGCGGTATGTATCAATTGTTCGGCCGAGCGTTCACCACACACGAGGGACGCGTGATTCGCGGTGCGGGGATTTTACCGCTGGAGACATATGCCAAGGCAGAGCGCCTGATCGGTAACATCACGCTAGAGAGCGAGGAGTTTGGGCAGATCGTTGGGTATGAAAATCATAGCGGCCAGACACTGCTCGATGAAGGAGGGTTGCCGCTGGGGCGCGTGGTGCGGGGCGCTGGTAATGACGAGACTGGCCAAATCGAGGGCGCGAGGCTGCACAATATCGTGGCGACGTACCTGCACGGGCCGATCTTGCCAAAGAATCCACGACTTGCTGATTTTTTGATCACCGCGGCACTCACGCGAAAAGGCTATACCGATAAGCTCAGCACACTGCCCATCGACCGCACCGCAGAGCATGCGCAGCGGGTGGCGATGGAGCGAGGGCGGTAAGCTCAGTGCGGCCTAGCGGTCGCTAGTGGAGACGATGAGGTTAAAATGATCAACCTCAAAACCTTTAGGACTATCGATGAGCGCCATAACAGCTTCTCCTTCAAAAAAGCTATAGGGAGGCTTGGTCATTACGCCTATAAGATCTGACCAATACATGCTTCCACCGTTAGCCTGTAATATTTCTCGAACAGTCGCTTGGCGCTCTCTATGCTCACATACAGTTATTTTCTGATCCCCAACTGCAACCTTGCCTAAAGCTTTCTCTGCCGCCTCACGGCTCAGCCGCTGACCTTGCTCTTCTTCAGAAATGCCCAACTCAATGAGTTTGGCGCGTGATTCGCCTGTCGGGACATTGAGGTTTCCAAAAATTTGCTCATGACCTCCGTTCATCCTTACACTCCTTCCATTATAGTCACTATTTGATTATATCAGAGGCTGGTTAATAGCATAAAATTACAGGAACGGGCGTGTATCATAGCCACGACAGACTGAAAACGCCCCCGGAGCGGAACTCCGAGGGCGCGTGTTCGAACAAAATGAGTGTTGTGGTCGGGGTGAAAGGACTCGAACCTTCGACCTCACGGTCCCAAACCGCGCGCGCTAGCCAACTGCGCCACACCCCGAGAAGCTAATCTCGATACTCACTCCGCTTCATTCTATCACATATTACGCGGTAAGTATAGGGCAATAGATCAGGTCACATTTTAATGTCACCTCGCTGCTCATGCTATAATATACATATGACAAAAGCTCCAGCCTCACCCTCACATAAACCTCGCACGAAACACTGTTTCGTCATCACACTCAGCGTCACTAGCGTCCTCGCGCTTGGCTTTATCACCGTGTTTGAAATAATTCCCCGTATACCAATGGGCGACTATGTTACCGTTGGCCACTTTAGCAATTCACAAGACAACGCCGAGAGCCTGCGGAAATGTTTTGACAGAACACGCATAGCCTACGAGATCAACGGCGACGAAATTCGTATCCGCAAATCGCTAGAGCGGCTGTTCGTGGAACGGTGTACATGAGATCCAGCCACGGTTAAAGTCTCGGTAATAAAGTGTATTTTCTGAATAATTATGCCCCGCATTAAGCACGCTGCCCTCACAACTCACCGCCGACAAATGATATATCTCTATGCCATTGTCTGCGTGTATCTCATGTTACCCATTCTCATTTGTATCGGCGTTATCCCCTGGAATATGAAGTTCGTGGTACTCGTCGTCGGTGCAGTAGCGATGTACATAGTGATGCGAATTCTCGGCAATACGCATAGTGACATCGGTATTACGCGGCAACGTACCATCTATTCACTCAAAACCATGCTACCGATAACTATAGCTCTCATTATCGCAGCCGGGCTGTTTCTACTCCTCGAAAAACCTCGATTCTCACCAACCGAAGGAATAGGGTTCTATGTATTTTATATTCTCATCTCGTGCCCGGCGCAAGAACTGTTATTTCGCGCTATCCTCAGCCGTATGCTGCAAGAACTACGGCTACACCGGTTGCTGGAGCTTGGCGTCGCAGCTGCTCTTTTCGGTTATGTACATATCATCTACGGTGATATGCTCACCGTTGTTGTTATGAGCATTGTTGGCCTTTTCTGGTATCGGGCGTATCAGCAGTCACTGAACGTCATCGGCGTAACGATAAGCCACGTGGTACTTGGTGTGATGACGATTGCTCTAGGAATTATTGATTAACATCGACAAGTTACCCCCTATTTCATTTAATAGTAAACGAGATGAGGGTGATGGAGCAAGGATCTCCTAGGAAGAGGGTTTTACTAAGGGGAGTGGTGTGCGATAATACATAGTAAGCATGGGTATGAAAGATAAATTACGCTCTTTTTTCAGCCACGTTGGCGTCGAGAAATGGATTGGCCAGAGCCGCCTCCCGGGAAAAAGTTGTGGGATCCTCCCGGAGGAATTGAAGTCTATGTTCATTCAGGACTTTCGGAGGCCTACGGTGTTGATGAGACCGTAGGCATGGATAAAGTACTGTCAGAGGATAATATCCGCAGAGCTAGAGCATGCCGGGAGATCGGTGATCAGATCGAACAGGGGCTCATTGATGAAAAAGAGGGTCACAGAAGGATTGGTGAATTGCTTGTAAGCCACAACAACTTCTTCACTTCAGAAGAAGAACTCGCTGCACGAGGAATCAGTATGGCAGCCTTGATCAAGATCGCAGAGCGCAGAGATGATCCGGTAGATGATGGGTATGGTGGCTATTCTACTGGGGATTCCGCACATGAATAATGCGCCAAACCAATCTCATCAACCTCGACCGAAGCAATCCCCGTGTCTGCTAATGAGCGGAGCTCCTCTCTTGTCTTTGCTACGGGGTTGGTAGTAAGGAAGGCTATCCTCCCTACATCACCTGATTCACCAGCCATGAGGGCTTGAAGCGCGTTCACATATCGTCCCCTCATCGGATGCCTTAGAGGTAGTTGACGAACTTGAACGGCCAGCAATGCCGCTGCCGCCAGTAGTCTTTGGTCCTTCTCGTGCTGCGGGCGAGGTGACTCTATAGTTTGGTTAGAAACCTGGTCATCAATGTCAAGATTATCAGGACGCCCATTAAGGCGTGCCTTTCTCTTAAGGCTGCCTCCTTCGACGATGGGCACCCTGAAACACTTACTATTCTCGGCAGCTGCGTGACGACGCTCGGACCCATTGGATTCTCTTCGGGGGGTTATAGTGGTTCTTCCTTTCATTTCCCAGCTATTATTACACAATTCACATCAGTCTTCAAGGGCACAATGTCTGCCTTGGCAAACCAGCTGCTTCAGGGTAAGATATATCGTATGAAATACACGAAACCATACGTTCCACCGACGCTCACCGTTGATGCAGTGATATTTCAGATTAGTAACGACACTCTAGAAGTCCTGCTCCTAAAGCGCCCCAATGAGCCATTCAAAGGTGAATGGGCGCTACCCGGTGGATACAACGCCAAAGGCGAGACGACAACAGCCGCACTGAAACGTATCGCTACCCAAAAAACGGGCGTGGATGTCGAGAGTGACCTGAGCTATATTGAGCAGCTCTACACCTTTGACACGGTTGACCGGGACCCGCGGGGGCATGCTGTATCAGTAACGTACCTCGGGTGCGGGCGCGCTATCACGCTCGACGAGGCGAGGTCACACGCGACATTTTTTGATGTACACAATCTACTGCCGCTGGCTTATGATCACACCAGCATTATTGAATACGCCAGAGAGCGGCTAATTGCCAAGCTAACATATACGAATGCTGTGTCGGCATTTCTGGAGCGGCGTTTTACCCTGACCCAACTGCAGAACGCCTATGAAATTATCTTTGATCGTGAATTTGACAAGCGTAATTTTCGCAAAAAATTCCTCAGCCTCAATCTCATTCATGAAACCAACGAGTTATGGCGTGACGGCGCACATCGTCCAGCAAAACTATACGAATTTAATTCCCAAAACCTCGAGACATTATCACGAAGTTTCGACTAGCGAATAGCAGCCAGGTAGAGTAGGGTAATAATTTTACAGTATTTTACTAATTAGTGTTGACTACACAATAACTAGTTGTTAGACTATATAGTAAGTGTAATTTATACATTAAGTAAGGAGGTAATCTATGGAAACAGTAAAACCAACTCGAAATGTACTTGTTGCCGTTGATGTGCAACATGATTTTATTGACGGCAGCCTAGCAGTCCGCCGAGGGTGAGCAGGTCGTTACCCCGCTCAATACCATCGCCGAGACCGTGAGGCAACATGATGGACAGGTAGTTTTTACCCGCGACTGGCACCCCGCTAAAACACCACATTTTAGTAATTTTGGTGGCCAGTGGCCAGTCCACTGCGTGGCTGGCACTACCGGCGCTAGCTTTCACGACAAGCTCAATGTGCAGCCTGATGACATTATTATCAACAAAGGCATGGGTCAAACTGACGGGTATTCTGGTTGGGAGGGTCAAAGTGACACAGGCGAAACACTGGAGACCATTATCACACCACGAACACCTCGCGAGAGGGTTCAAGTATTTCTCGGCGGACTGGCAACTGACTTTTGCGTCAAAGCGACTGCTCTGGATATTGCCAACCGCTTCCGAGATGATGCGCGAGTTTCCATCTATCTACTGCGAGAGGCTATTCGTGCTGTCGGGCTCACACCAACTGATGAAGAAGAGGCCTTAGCCGCCATGAGAGAAGCCCACATTCTTGCGGTTTCAACCAGTGAGGCTAAAATGATGATCGAAAGGAGTGTTCAATGAACCGTGAACCTAAATTATCACAAGGACTAGATTATTATAAGGCGACCATGGGGCAGCTGGAGTACGACAAGCATCCTGATGCCGAGGTCACCTTTACCTTGAAAAATCGCGCCCCTACCCTGCTATCAGAATTTGTGAGCGCGGAAGAGTTACACGCCCAGCTCAGTAACGTAGCAAACGGTTGGCAACCTGATGAGATCGCCTATCTCGCCAGCCTACAAAATCAAGACGGCACAGCACAATTCACGCCAGAATACCTTGACTTTTTACATGACAATCCCCTACCGCCTGTTGACATTGGTTATGATGAGCGCGGTGATTTAGCGGTTAGTACTACAGGCAAATGGCCACTGGTTACATTTTGGGAAACAGTGGTCATGAGCGAGCTGAACGAATTATATTTCCAGAATAAACTTGCCCATGAAGGTAGTTCGCTAAAAGAACTATATGCCGAAGGAGATCGGCGCTTAAGCGAGAAAATTGATATGTTAAAAAATCGCCCAGACATCAAGTTCTCGGACTTCGGCACGCGACGACGGTTTAGCTACGACTGGCAAAAGCATGTCATTGAGCGCGTCGCACGTGAACTTCCTGATAATTTCGTTGGCACTTCAAATATTTATTTGGCACATGAGCTTGGCTTGCAGCCAATTGGTACATTCGCACATGAATTACCGATGGTTTACGCAGCACTAGCCGACAAGGCCGGCGACAATCCACTGAGTGGTCACAATCAAGTACTCCAAGATTGGCAGCAACTGTATGGCAAAGGTTTATCAACTGCCTTAACTGACACGTTTACGACTAAGTTCTTTTTCGCTGACTTCACGCCGGAGCAAATGGCTTCATGGCAAGCCCTGCGTCATGACTCTGGTGACCCGATGCAGTTTGGTGACATGGTGATTGCATTTTACGAGCAGCACGGTATCGATCCGCGCCAAAAGACAATCGTCTTTAGCGATGGGCTGGATATCGAGACAATTATCAAACTGGCTGATTACTTCAAGGATCGCATCAAGGTAACATTTGGCTGGGGCACAACACTGACAAACGACCTCGGAGTTGAGGCGAATAATTTCGTCATGAAAGCCACTGCGGTTGATGGCGTGCCGACAGTTAAACTGAGCGACGTTGAAGGTAAGCACACAGGCCCAGATGATAAAATTGAAGAATATAAAACACATGTAAAAGCAAAAATTGGTCGTCAAGCGTTAAGGCAACTGGTCGCCGCATGAATGAAATGATGTCAACCACAGAGCAGAAACTGTGGTATGATGGACCAAATTATACCGCTGATAGTATTGTTATTCATCCGGAATCACGACAAGTTCTGTTGGTTAAACGGAAAACCGGCGAATGGGCGCTACCTGGCGGTTTTATCGATCCAGGAGAAGAACCACTCACGGCAGCCCATCGTGAGGTAATGGAAGAGACTGGTGCAACTATTGGCGGTGATCCGACCCTTGTGTTCTGTGGACTGGTTAACGACCCGCGCAATACCCAGACTGCCTGGATAGAAACCAGTGCTTATCTATTTACAGTCCCCGACCTAACGGCAATAACTGGGCGTGATGATGCGGTTGACGCCGGCTGGCACTCGCTTGATCACCTACCTGAGCTATATGCCTCACATGACGAGATTGTAGCAAGAGCGCTTGATCATCTGGCGTGCCGACCACTGGCTGAATCGATGCAGAATCCTGAATGTCTCTACCGTGTTGATGGCGGTCATATGCAATACGAAAAAGTAATTGCCACAAAGGATCATCACGCCGCTTTCATCAAACAACTATCAGCCAAATATGACAGCGTCCAAAAACGGCAGCGATTACAGCAATATTTAGATAAAGAGGCGTTTACTATGGCGCACTTGCGACAGAGTGGTTATGATGGCGTTCCCGCACAGTCTGTCTTGTGTGGTGATGCAATCATCATGGAAGCGCTGCGGCCCGACGATGGCTGGAGATGGCGAGCTGAAGCCGAGACTCTTGATGATTACGTCTGGGCGGCTGCAGAAAAATTTGCCAAACTAGAGACTATTCCACTGCCAGCTGACTCATTCGCCATTGAACCATCATGTATCAGTTTTATCAAAGAGGGCTGGCAGACAATTGACGAACAGGTGGTTGCTCAACTATATCAGATTCTGCCAGATTTTCTGAATCAAATGACACCACACAGCCAAGCCGTCACCCAGGATTTGCTGACAGATCTACCTTCTCTGCAGCGCGCTGGGATTCAGCCGAATCGATTTCACCTACAAGCCTTTTGTCATCACGACATTAGGCAGTCAAATATTGCCTGGCATCCAGAGCATGGCAGCAGGTTAGTCGATTGGAGTTGGTCTGGACCGGGCGAGCCGGGCAGCGATATTACGAGCCTGTTGATTGATTTACATAAAAGCGGCCACGATATTTCACCGTATCGTGATATGATTAATCTAAATCACTGTCTAAAGCTCATCGGCTTTTGGTTAAATCACGCTACCTGGCCATATCACGGTGAGAACACGGTTAGATTTCAACAATTCTTATCAGCACTGAGCGCCTATGAAATTCTGCGCGCCTAATTACGCATTCACCGCCTCAATCTCCACCGACAGCACGTCTTTATTCGTCGGTAGATCAGACGTCGGCTCAAAGGTATAAACCAGTAGCTGGCCAAATGGCATCTCGACGTGTGCCATGTCCGCTTCTGGTACGCAGTCGAGGTGTTTCATCAGCGCGCGGATAGAATTGCCGTGCGCTACTAATAGAATATTCTCACCCGCCTGTAGTTTCGGTAGTATCTCCTGCTCAAAGTACGGCACGACCCGCGCATAAACATCTTTGAGCGTTTCACCGCCCGGCACCGGATAGTCCCAGCCGCGTCGGATACCATTGAACGCTTCCTCGCCAATCTCAGCCTTGACTTCCCACTTATTTTTACCGGTCAGATCACCATAATCACGCTCGTTCAGCTCAGCTGCTTGCGTTGTCGGTAGACTGCCCTCACCGCGCCCCTCAAGCAGCGCATCCAGCGTTTGGTGCGTCCGCTGCAGCGCCGACGTATACGCCTCATCAAGCCTGATGTCTTTGAGTAGCGAACCCAGTCGCACCGTGTCAGCTCGCCCCTTTTCCGTAAGACCCACGTCAGTCCAGCCCGTCCACTTGCCGAGCAGATTCCATTCACTTTCACCGTGTCGACTGATAACCAATGTTCCCATCATTCCTCCTCCGTTTATTTTTCCTACGAACCAAATCCCACGAATTGCGTAACCGCCTCTTGGCGTTCATCATCGCCGTCAGGGATATCCGTCTCGACGTAGCCACCTGGCCGATGATGAGCCCAGTGTGGTATCGACCACACAAACTCTTTGTCACTCGCCAGCACTGCGTCGCGACTCATGAACTGATAGGCGTCAATTTCCGACTGCTGCAAGACAATTCGTTCCAGTCGCGCATCATCCAGAACCACCCGAAAGATATATTGATGCGCCAGCCCTTTGTCGCTGGAGCGTGAGGCTACCGCAAAAAATGAAACCTCATCCTCGGTAACGACCAGCCCGACCTCTTCCTGGGTTTCGCGAAGTGCTGCCTGTAGCGGCGTTTCACCAGCGTCAACCATACCACCAGGCAGACTCCAATGCGTCTTGTAATACGCCTTGACTGTGAGCAGCTCGCCCGCTGAATTTTCGATCAGTAGTGCGGCGCTGGCGATCCGAGTGTCCTGCGCTTTCTGCCATTCCTCATACGGTAACCAACCACTTTTTATCATTTTGCGTACTCGATCGCCCGTGTTTCGCGGATAACGTTAACCTTGATGGTGCCTGGGTACTGCATGGTCGATTCAATCTTGGTGGCGATATCGCGCGACAGTTTGAATGCGCTTAGATCATCAATGTCCTCTGACCGGACAATCACCCGCACTTCACGCCCAGCCGATATCGCATAGGCCTTATCAACGCCGGCAAAGCTGGTTGCTACATTTTCTAGATCGCGCATCCGCTCAGCAAAGTTCTCAGCCGAAATATTGCGCGCTCCTGGCCGAGCAGCGCTGGCAGCGTCGCACACTCGCACGATCAGTGCCTCTGGTGTCGTCGCCTCGATATCATCGTGATGCGCTTCGATAGCATGAACAATCCGCTCGTCCATGCCGTATTTGCGCGCTAGCTCGGCACCGATGTGGTGATGCTTACCCTCGATCTTATGCGTTACCGCCTTGCCAACGTCATGTAGCAATGTCGCAATTTTCGTGATGCGCACATCAGCCCCAACCTCCTCAGCGATCATCCCAGCCATCTGGGCCATCTCGGTGGAATGCTTCAATACGTTCTGCCCGTAACTCGTCCGGAATTTCAGCTCACCTAGCAGTCGCTGCATTTCCTTCGGGATGCCGACGACGCCCGTCTCGCGCATGGCGTCCTCGCCAGCCTGCTTGACTTCTTTATCGATCTGTTTTTTCGCCTTGGCGACGACTTCTTCGATGCGCGCTGGATGGATACGGCCATCTTTCATCAGCATCTCGAGGCTCAAGCGAGCCACTTGCCGGCGAATTGGATCAAAGCTTGAGAGCACAATCATACCCGGCGTGTCATCCACTAAAATATCGACACCAGTCTCGCGCTGCAACGCCTGAATATTGCGACCTTCTTTGCCGATGATTCGACCTTTCATCTCGTCATCGGTCAGCTTGACAGCCGTAACTGTCCGCTCAGCCGTTACCTCGCTGCTCATCCGCTCCATCGCCGTGAGCAAGATCATCTGCGCCCGTTCCTCGGCATCATCCATAGCCTCGTGTTGTAATTTCGACACCAAGCCAACCAGATCATTCTTGATATCGCGCTCGGTCATTTGCATGAGCTTGTCGGCAGCATCCTTTTTCTTTAGGCCCGCAATCTTCTCGAGCTTCTCCTGCTGACGCGTGCGAATAGTGCGAATCTCTTCCTTGAGATTGTCAACCTCATCTTCGTGCGTGCGCAGCTTCTCCGCCCGCTTATCTAGTTCGTCCAGTTTCCGATCCAGCGTCTGCTCGCGATCCGCCAACCGATTCTCGGTCTTTTGCCACTCGCGGCGGCGCTCATTTTCGATTTTTAAGGCTTCGTCCTTAGCCTTCAGGACAATGTCGCTGGCCTTACTCTTTGCCTCGGCAATGTCACGCTCAATTTGCGACTTGCCATTAGCTTGCCTTGTTCGCTGATAGGCGTAAAAACCGCCCACGCCAAGTGCCGCGCCAACCAAGCCGCCAATAACTATTCCTACCATATGATTTCCTTTCTTTTCTGACCAATCGCCCCGGGTATACACCCCGAGAAATGTATCAACGACTGACCATATTCAACTGATGCAATAAAACGGCCCAAGCCACTAATCTAAAGCCGCCTTACTTTTATTGTACGATATTGCGGAGGAAAATACCACTATTTGCGCGGAGTCGTGATGTGAGCTTCGCCGCCATATTCGGGGAGAATAATCGTGTCGTTTTCGCCGCGCTTCAGCCGCTCCAGGCAGTCATCTCGCCAGTGATCGCCACTACTGCCAACGATCGGGATACCGAGTCCCTCCGCCAACGTGTTTGCCACCGCACAGCCAATCCTCAGTCCCGTAAAGCTACCCGGCCCACGCATGATGCCGATACCACTGATGTGATGAATATCGCCGGTCTGTTCATCCAAAAATCGTAGCAGCCCCCGAGCCAAACCACGACCCGCTTCCCACGCTACCTCTCGCCAGGTATCACCCTGAATAATCGTCAAACGGCACGTCATCGTCGATGTATCGAGCAGAATAATCACCCCAACCCCTCGTCCGCCGTGCTAATTGCCGCGAGGAGCGCCTGGCTCATCGGCCCGCCAGCATTCAGCGTGACACGCCGCGACTGTTCGTCAATTGCTAGAATCCTCGCTGTCAGTCGATCGGCCGGCAGCACCTGCTCGACGGCACCCGCCCACTCAACCACTGTCACGGTCTGCGGTTGCATGGTTACCTCGCGAATTTCCTCTGCCATGATACCCGCCTCACCCAATCGATAAAAATCATAATGGGCCAGCGTCAAGCCGCCCGGCGACTGGTACACACGGGAAATAGTAAACGTTGGGCTCTGCACCGGTTCAGTAATGTCGAGCCCCTTGGCAACACCTTTTGTTAGCGTCGTCTTGCCAGCGCCGATGTCCCCGACCAGCTCAATCACCTCACCACCCTTCAGGTTGCGCCCAATCACCTGACCCAGCCGCTGCATCGCTGCGGTACTGGTCATAATTTGGCTCATTTGCTGTCACTGCCGTCAGCTTCGGCCGCAGGGTGCGCCTTTCGGAATGGATTTTCGAACGTTGCTTGTGGCTGCACGACTGGCTCCTTGTGGCGGATCTCTGGCGTCTTGACAACGATATGTTCGTCAGTCACACGAACGATCTGCGAACGATGAATCAGCAGTTCAGTATCGCCAAAACTCTTGAGCAGCGGTCGCCGCACCCGAAGCTGCTGAATGACAAAATTACCGGCCTCTAGCGTATAGCCAATAACCTTACCAACTTTACGTTTTTTCTCGTCAATGACGTACTTGCCGACTAGTGCGAACTGAAATTCATATACTTCCTTGATCTTCAGGACATCACTTGGCATAATCAGCTCGTCCGCCGAATCAATGATCAGACCCAGCGGCCCAATTTCTCGCACATCGGCGATCCGTAGTAAACTCGGCGATTGATCAAGCGTCGGCCCCTCCAGCTCATACGCCACGATTGATAAATTGCGTGGATCAATCACCGCCCGCGATGTCCGTGCTAGCTCCGAGCCAGTCTGCAGGCTCATCACCGGTGCGTTATCAAATCGTTCAGCAGAAATTAGCATACTTCTCACATTATAGCGATATCCACGCTATTCGGCAAACAGGTTCGTCCGCCCCGCCGGCAGACTAAAATTGGCGTTGGCGGTATCGCGCGTACGGAAACTGTTGATCTGGTCAATTGTCTTCTGGTCAAATCGCGTCGTCTGTTGTTGGATGGTATCTTCTTTTGGATTTGACGAGGCGAGCAGACTGTAGAGCAGGAAAATTGCCACCGATACACCAACCACCACTGTCAACGTATAGAGAATAACGTGGTAGCGATGGAAAAACCGCGATACTAGCGTACCGATTTGTGAAATATCAGGTGAGTTTTTCATCGAACATATACCTCCACTTCCAAGGTTTGTGTATTCACTTGACCTGTCCCCTCAGTCTTGGACATACTGACACTAGCGATCTGCATCCGTGTCAAGTTCTGCTCAATTAAATGCATAAACCGAAGCAGCGCCATATAGTCTGTTTTTTCGTTGAGGCGGACCGACACTTTCATGCTTTTTGGCCCGGCAGCGCTGTTTGAACCGGAGCTATTATTCGTACCCGAAGTGCCTGATGAGCCCGAGTTTGATTTGGCTCCGGCCGAACCCGACGTGAAGGTGAACCCAGCGATACCAACACCAGATTTATTGGCGTAGGCCGTGAGGTCATTGATAATTTGATTCTGATACTGATACTGCTGCGTTTCTGCTACTAGCTGTTGTGCCTTGGCAACACTATCCTTATATTTCTCCATCTCTTTTTCCAGCCTCGCTAGATTCTGCACCTTAGCATCAACCGCTTTTGCCTCAGTCTGAATTTTAGAAACTTCCTCAGCAGTACCCTGCAGCATGGTGTAGCCAAAATAGACGACCCCTCCCATGCCGACCAATATCAGTACCAGCGACAGCGCAAAGACGATCCGCATGGTCACCGCCGGTGTCATTTTTTCCCGTTTTCTCTCACTCATTGCTTCGCAACCTCCGGCACCATCGTCACATTAATTGTAATATTAATCGGGTAACCGTCCTTGTTTTCTTTTTCGGCCACCGCCGAGGCGAGATTAACATCCTTGAAGAGGCTTGACTGCTGAAAACTGTCCTTGAGCCGCAGCGCATCGCCATACGTTTTACCGCGTGCGTTGATAGTCATCGGCGTGCCGAGCTTCTTGCTATCTAGCGTCAACGTTTGTAAAATTGTTCCTGACGGCATCGCCTGAGCGATCTTGAGTGCTACCTTTGAATACCGCACATCTTTATCGAGAATCGCCTTGGCAATCTTGAGGTTTGCGCTGAACGATTCATAATCCTGCTGAACTTTTTGATATTGCAGCGCTCGACGATTACCTGTTTCAATCGCCTGTCGAGCAGTTGTCCGAGTATGCGCCATAATAAAGTAGATACCCGCTGTCGCCACGATGAGTAAGAAGCCAAGAATCAACGACACCACGCAGTAACGCCACAGTATCACATTTGACCGGCCAGCGATAATCTCGCGTTTAACTTTCGGCGGTAATAGATTAATCATGCCAAATCTCCTCCGCTCGCACCAGCGACAAACCAGCTGCCGTCATGAACCGCGGTCGTAGCTGTTTGGCCGGCGGTGCTAAATTATTAAAGTTCAGCGACTGCCACGGACTAGCCACTCGTGCTGGTAAGGTCAGCTCGCCCGTAAAGTACTCACCAAGCCCCGGCACGCTACTACCGCTACCGACGATTAGCACCTGTTCAAGGCGCGATTCATCCGGGAAGCGATCGGTGTAGTAACGAATAACTTTCTGGATTTCACCAATGATCCGCTGCAGGCTCGGCTTTAGTGCCTCGGTAATCTTTTCCTGACGAGGGCCAGTGTTGAGACCGTTAAGCACCTTGAATTGGTGCGCCGTCTCAAGTGGTACGTTCAATTTTTTCGCGATGTCAAGCGTCAATGTATTGCCACCAATGTTTAGACCACCGGTCACGCGAATTGCCGCATCAAGAATAGCGATATCGGTCGTCGCCGGGCCGATGTCAACGATGACTGTCGGTAGCGACCCCTCTTTGGTTCGCTCAAGCAGTCGCGCCACCGCATTGATGCTCGGCTCAATCATCGCCACCTCAATACCGCACGATTCAACAATTGCCAGCTGCTCGTCAACAATCTTTTGCGGCACCGCGCACATCAAGACTGATAAATTTTCTTTGCCGCGCTTGATAATTTGATGATCAACATAAAGCGAATCGAGCGGCATCGGCACATACTGTTCAACCTCGAGATTCACTGCCTCTTCAATCTTATTTTCCTGCTTGATCGGCAGCGCAAAGGTACGCGCGTATGTCTTGGTCGTCGGTAGTCCCAGCACCACGCGGTTACTGCCGAGCCGCCCAACAATATTCTTTTCAAACATTTGATTGATCTTGCCACAGAGATACTCTGCCCGGTCATCGCTCTCGTCCTTCGCCGGATCCAGCTCAATTGCGCCGTATCCGTGCACCGTCATCCGCGCCATGTCGACTGACATTACCCGAACGCCGGCCTTGTTAATATCAAGCCCGATGATCGGCTTTGACTTGTAGAAAATATTTGCCACTATCGTTTGCCCACATCTATTCTTTTTGTTAAGTATAGCATAAGCATTTTGAAAAACCAACTATCCCTTAATTTGATTTGCTAATCCAGTAATCGGCATCATCACCGCCGCCGCGATCAAGCCGACCATACCGCCCATAAAGACGATCATTACCGGCTCAATCGTCGAGCTCAAACCGCTAATCGCCGCATCGACCTCTTCCTCATAAAAATCCGCCACCTTGACCAGTACCTTATCCGTCTGGCCCGTCTCTTCACCGACCGCCAGCATCTGGCCAACGATTGGTGGATAGAGGTCTTCGCGCTCATTGATAATCCGCGACAAAACCTCGCCATTCTTAATGCGCTTGGCGGCGTCAAGCAGCGAATCTTGATATACCGTATTACCAACTGCCCGGGCTGTTACTTCCAGCGCCTCGAGTACCGACACGCCCGCACCGATCAGCGCTGAGAAGGTACGGGTAAACCGCGCCACCGCCACCTTGCGAATAATCTTGCTGATGATCGGCGCTTTCAGGACGAAATGATGGAACTTAACCTTGCCTCCTGGCGACTTGATATAGCGAAGCAGCGCATACACACCGCCAAATAGCAACGGGAAAATAATATACCAAAAACTCACCATAAACTGGCTGATACTCATCAGTATCTGCGTCAGCGCCGGCAGCTCTGCGTCCTCACCCGCCAGATCCTTAATCGTCTTGCCAATCATCGGCAGCACAAAAATCATCAAGCCAAAGAACGCCCCGATAGTGATGACGATCAGCACCATCGGATAGGTCATGGCGCTCTTGATCTTCTTTTTCATTGATGAGTTCTTTTCCTGCTGCAGAGCCAGCCGCTTCAAAATATCGTCCAAAATACCACCCGTTTCACCAGCCCGCACCATGTTCACATACACATCGCTGAAGGCCTCGGGGTACTTACTCAGTGCATCAGCGAACGAGGCACCGCCTTCAATCTCCTTGGACACCGCGTTCAAAATCTCGCGAAAATGTGGACTCTCGGCGTGCTGCGCCATTGAGTTGAGTGACCTGAGAATTGGCACACCGGCAGACACCATGGTGCTAAGCTGCCTGGTAAAGCCAACCAGCTCCTCGGTCGGCACTGACTTCTTGCCACCCCCAAAGCGAAAACCTTTCTTCTCGTCACCAGCCTCCTTGAGGTCGACCAACCTCATACCCTGAGCTTGAATGAGCTGGATAGCACTGGCGCGGCTACTGGCTTCTAGCTCGCCGTTGATCGGCTGATTGTTATTTTTAGTTGCGATATATTTAAATTTTGTCATTTATTGCTCCCTTGTTGCTCTCAAAACTTCCTCTAGCGTTGTCACGCCACGCAGCGACTTGACAAAACCGTCCGTCTGCATTGTCACCATTCCTTCAGTAATCGCCTGCTGCTGAATCTCATTACTAGTGGCATTGGCGGTGATCATCTTTTGGATTGGAATCGAAATACCGAGAACCTCGTAGATACCGACGCGCCCCTTGAAGCCATTATGGCCGCACTCGTCACAGCCCTCGGGATTTGGTCGCCATAAATATTGAATCGTTACGTCAGTCGAGCCGAGCGGTGTATTGCCGCCGATCTTATCAGCTGCTGCCTGCTGCTCCAGCGCATGTAATCGCTGCATCGAGCCCTGTTTGAGATTAAACATCTGAACGATGTAGGCGAGCTCCCCAGCGTCCGGCACATATTGCTGACGACAATGCATACACAGCCGCCGCACCAAGCGCTGACCGATCACCGCCTTGACCGTCGAAGCGATCAAAAACGGCTCAATTCCCATATCAAGGAGACGCGGCAAACAAGTGGCTGCGTTGTTGGTGTGGAGGGTTGAGAACACCAAGTGCCCAGTCAGCGCCGCCTGCACGCCCAGGTTGGCAGTTTCACCGTCACGGATCTCTCCAACCATGATGATGTTCGGGTCTTGGCGGAGCAGTGCGCGCAGTCCTGAAGCGAAGGTCATACCGGCTTTCGAGTTAGTCTGGGTCTGGTTGACCCCGGGGATCTTGTATTCAACCGGATCTTCAATGGTTGAGATGTTCACATCTGGCGTATTAAGTTCTGATAGCACACTAAACAAGCTAGTCGACTTTCCCGAACCAGTTGGCCCGGTCACCAAGATCATACCATTTGGTTGCTCCATAGCGTCTTTAAGTGTACTCAGCGACAACCCCCAATAGCCGAGGCTATCGAGGGCAACTGCCTGGTTGGACTCGTCCAAAATACGCATGACAATTTTCTCGCCATCAGCGATCGGCAGCGTCGACACACGCAGCGCGTATTGCTTACCAGAAACCTTAATCTTGAAGCGACCATCTTGCGGCACGCGGCGTTCGTCAATTTTTAGATTTGACAAAATCTTGATACGACTAACCAGCGCACCTTGGACATTGCGCGGCAACTTATTTACTTCCTTGAGCACACCATCAATTCGATAGCGTACCTGGACGAAATCCTCACGCGGCTCAATGTGGATATCCGAAGCACCCGACTTAATAGCATACTCGAGCAGCAAGTTAACCGTCTGGGCGATCGGCGAATTTTCAGAGATCTCCTCCTCAGAGACGTTTTGTGAGTCTGACTCAGCGCCGCTCTGGATTGACACCACCTCATCCAGCTCATCGGTAATATTACCGCGATAATTCTCCAGGCAGTCAAGAATGTTGTTTTTTGTCGCCAGGAACACCTTGATGTTATAGCCAATCTCTTTCTGGATGAAGTTCAGCGCCTGCACATCATCCGGATCTTCCATCGCCAGGCTCAAGACGCCATTATCATCGACGGCAAACAATACGACATTGTACTGACGGGCGATATGCTCGGGGATCCGTTTGAGGACGTCATCAGGGATATCCTTTGGCTCAATGGTCACAAACGGCACATTGATATATTCACCAATCTTTTGCCCGAGCTGGACCTCGCTCAAGACCTTGCGCTCCAAGATAATCGTCTGCAATGAATGGTGCGTGCGCTCCGCCTCCATCTTTAACTCGGCCAGCTGTGACTCAGAAATTACCTCACCCTGGCGCAAAATCTTCTCAATACTACTGTCAGAAATGCGCATAATTACCCTTATGCTTGAGTATAGCGCATATCGTATGGGAGTTCAATAAAAAGAGAAAAAGTAGTACATGTTACAATATCAGACATGAACGATTCAGTAATTTCAGCAATCCTTTTTGATGTTGGTGGTGTACTTGTCAGTGACTACGACATCCAAAGTGACCTGAGAAACGCCCTGCATAACCCCGAGCATTTCGACCAACAATGGCCAAAAGCTTTGCACGACTACGAAAGTGGTTTCATAGACGAGAGCGTATTTCTGCAGAGGCTAGGTTGTGATCATCCATCCCCAGAGCAATACGATCGGCTAACTCGTGGCTTCCGTGATCATCAAGTATACTTCCAAAATGTCATCACATTTGCACGTTCATTGACGACGCATGGACTACAGATCGGTATCCTCAGCAATGCTATGCCGAGCCACTCTGCTATCTTGCAGCAAGCAGGTATCTATGATGGTTTTAGACCATGTCTTTTATCGTGGCGGATCGGCCACCACAAACCTGAACGGGGTGCATTTACATCTGCCCTCTCAGCATTAAACCTATCTGATAATCCAGAGCGCGTACTGTTTATTGACAATCATCAAAATAACCTCGACGCAGCAGCGGCTTGTGGCATGCATACCCTCCTCGCAGTGCGCCAAGCAACACAAGCGCAAACTGAGCAAACGATCATTATGGGAATAACCGATAAACTACTGTCCCTTGGCGTCGTGCTATGATCAGCGATTATCACCCCGCCCGTGCAGCTGCTGGCGGGCTTGGCGGCTGGCGAGCTTTTGGTTGTTCATCTGGGCAACTTCCTCGAGGCTAGAACCGAGCAGGTGCGCCACTGCGTTGACATACCACAACACGTCGCCTAATTCTTTGAGAATTTCTGTGCGGTCATCGTCTGTTAATATGCCCTGCTTGTCGCGAACCAGCTTTTTGAACTTTTCAGCCACTTCGCCCGATTCGCCGACCAGCCCAAGCACTTGCGCCATCAGTCGCGCATCAACGTCCCCATATTCATGCGTACCAATTAGCGTCGCGATGGCCTTCTTGGCATACTCATCAATTGTCATAGTTTCTCCTTTCAATTACTTACTTTAATTCTGCCACAAATTCCTCAAAAAAGAACGGGTCCCGGAAGAATGTTCGTGCTACGATTTGCTCAACCGCTGGTGCTAAGTCATAATCTGCTAATCGATGTGGGCGAGCCCACACGAGTTCTTCGCCCGCCACGAGTTCTTCGCCCGCCACGACTTCATCGGTCTCACCATAAAATACGTGCGCCAGTGTCGATGACAATATCTCCCCCTCGACCAGAACGCGAATATAGCAATCCCCTGCATGCACGAGCGGCAGATCATCTACCGCCAATTTCTCGCGCGCCTCACGCTGAGCGGCAGCCAAGACCGACTCATCATCAATATGTAGCTTGCCGTACGGCAGTGTCCAGGTATCGATATGCGGCTGTTTGGTGCGCCGCTGGAGCAGCACATCGCCATTAGCATTTTGGATGACAATCATAGTAATAATTTTTGGTTGAGTACGAATTTTGAGTGATTTAATACTCACTCTATCGACATACGATAGCCCTTCCCGCCCCAGACAGTATCCATTATCCGTCTTGATGACGAATCCTCGCTTCTTCAATATATTTAAGTGGTAGGTATAGAGATTGGTATCGACTTTTGGTGGCCGCATATCCCGAAATCGCGCATATTTCATATGCATCAACACGCCAAGGATATGCTTCTGGATATGATGTTCGGGGATAAATTGGTCAATCATAGTTGAGTCAAATTATACTTGCTATTCATACTAGTAATTCTACACTACAATCACTAGTGTCATCAACACAACTAAAGGAGCGACGCTTATGTCAATCGAATCACTCATCCACACACCCGAATTTGAAGGGAGATTGCCCGTAGAGACTGAGCGTAAATTCATGGCTATCTTTCCGGAAAAACTCACCGATCTACGCAAAGAAGCTGAGCCGATTGAACAGTTTTATCTATCGCACCCAGACGAGCCATTCAGCCTACGACTCCGCTCAACCCTTAAGCGTGATACCGGCAAGCTACATTACGAAGCAACCCTCAAAGACAATGGCTTCCGGAGTGGCGATGGTCTGCGTCGGCTAGAGGTGACGACTGAGATTAGCCCCGAGTTATATGAATACTACCGTAACGACGAGACACCAATTATCCGCAAACTACGCGCCGAACCGCTACCCGGTGTCGTTATTGATTTTTTCGAAAACGACGGCCTAGTACAAGCTGAATTAGAAGATAATGGATCATGGCAACAATTTACTGACCAGTTTGGTAATATATTCATGGAAGTGACCGGTGAAATAATGGCTACCAGTGAGTGGCAGGCGCACTACGACTTCCGACGACAACACGAGGGGCGGGAGGCGCTGTCAATTCAGCCGGAGCTTGACATTGATACTATTGTTTCTGATATTCTCACCCCTACCGCAAACTCTCCGCGCATCATCCATATCGCTGGCCGTAGTGGCTCTGGTAAATCAACCATCGTCAAACAACTCCGCAAGCAGCTGGATGAGCTCAACATTAATTCAATTACTATGTCAACTGATGACTACCACCGTGGCGCAACCTACCTTTATTATTATAATGATCGTCAGGAATGGCAGCACTGGGATGACCCGTTTGTATACGACACCGAAACGATGGCCATCGACCTACAAAACCTTATTAATGATAAGGAGATATACCACCGCCACATGAATTGGCAAACTGCAGAGCCCTATATAGCGGGTACACTTAGTCCAGCAGAAGTAATCATCGTTGAGGGGATCTACGCCAAATCACCTGATATTATCACCGATAATAGCCTCGTCTACGAAATACCAACCCCAATCGCCACCTGTATTGGTCGGCGTATCCTGCGCGACCTCAATGAACGCCCGCAATTTTGCGACCCCTCGGAGAATCTGCTCTATCTATTGAGTGAGGCCGAGCCAGCATATCGTGCTCAACAACAACCAACCAATGCCTGAGGGGATGAGGGCTCACTTTGGCTTTCATTAACCCGATGGTCTGACTGCTCGCACAAACCCAATCACCTTCCCCTCGCCAACCCACCGCTGCTCGTAGGTTGTCATGATCCGGGCATCGCTCTCCTCATCAAGTTGCTCCGATTCGTGCAGGTCAAACATTAGCCCCCGAAGCTGCCAGCCGGCCACCACCAGCCGCTCCAAGCTCCAGCAGAAAAAGCCATGATCATCATGCTTGAGTAGTAGCTCACCCCTCTCATCAAGCAACTTTGCGTACTGCGTTAGAAAATGTGGATGCGTCAAGCGTCGACCGCTAGAACGCCGGCGTGGAAACGGATCAGGAAAAGTAATCCACAACTGGCTGAGCGATCCAGCCTCGCACAACTCACCCAGCTGATCCGCCCGTGCCCGCACAAACCAGATATTCGTGAGGCCACGCCGCTCGGCCTCACGTGCCCCTTTTTGCAATCGATCGGCCTTGACATCAACCGCCAGAAACCGCTGCTCGGGATGGCGCGCCGCTAGCTCGACACTAAACAGTCCCGTTCCCGCACCGACCTCCAGCACATCAATCGGCCGCGGCGTCCACTCATCATACTCAAAACAAAGCGGCGAATTGTTAAATAATGCAAATTTATACTTCTTGCGTCGCCGGGTGATGACGAATTGATTTGGATCGACAAAACTCATACTTTTCATTATACTAAACTCATGATGGATACGCTTATCAAGCAACTGTTAAATTCGTCGCGCGTTGACGAGTGGATGATTGAGCACGGACTGGGCTGGCTGGTGAGTGAGCGGATGGTTGAGACAGTCAGCATCGTCATCGGTGCGGTTATCGTTTATTATTTTGGCCGCATGTTTATCACCTGGGCGATCCGTTACGCGATCCATTCCACTGCCAAGCACCGCTCGTGGCACCGCAAAGATATCGAAAAGCGCGAAAATACGCTGACGCAGCTGATTCGTAGTTTTTGGCGCATCACCATCATTGCCTATATCGCCGCCATGGTCGCCAGTAAGTTATTCTACTTTGACTTGTCGCCACTATTTGCCAGCGCCGGCATCATCGGCGTGGCGCTCGGGTTCGGCGCGCAGTCACTTGTCAAAGATTTTCTGGCCGGCATTTTTATCATCGCTGAAAATCAATATCGCGTCGGCGACATCGTTGATGTCATGGGTGCGAGTGGCACTGTCGAGCGCGTCGGTACTAGGTCAACCGTACTCCGCGATGCTGATGGTAATGTCCACTACTTACCAAATGGCACCATCCAGCATGTCATCAACAAAACGATGGGGTATAGCATGTCGCGCTTTACCTTGCAGCTTGATCCAAGTACCGACATTAGCCATGCCGCTGATATCATCAACGAGACCGGTCAGCAACTGAGCAAGGAAAAGTCTTGGGACAAGAAAATCATTGAACCGCCAAAATTTGTCTCCGTCGGTGATATCACCGGCCGCTCGGTTGAATTGATCGTTGCCGGTAAGGTTCAGCCATCCGATCAATGGGCGGTTACCTCAGAGATGCGCCGCCGGCTCCTCAAAGAATTTGAAAAACAAGAGATCGAACTAGCTGTTATCCCAACAGCGATAACGCATAAAAAATAATCATAACTCACTCTGACGAACCGTCTTGACCCTGTGTCGTCGTACTGCCCGCGCCATTGCCACTACCACTGACGCCCAGCTGATCATCGCTCAACACATCGCTAGCAAACGCCCGCGCACCATCGGCTTTCTTTTCTTCTTGCTTATATTTTTGCAGAAAATCATCCAGCACTTTGCCCGTCACCTCACCCTGCGCCTCAAACATGTCTCGATTATGATTATTGGAATTATCAATCTGCGCTCGATACGGTACATAGTCCGGCCGACTCAAATCCACTCGGAAAGCATCTGACGAGTAATATAAGTGCATCGAGATACCAACGAGCACGATCGACACCACGATCACGCTAATTACCATCGTCGGTAACTTATGCTGCATAATTAACCTGGCCATCTGGCGACCGAGTCGCTTGAACTTATCCACGACTGCCTCCGCTCGATAGCTTCACCTTGAGCTGTTCCACCGCCACACGATAATCCGCTGCCAGTTTACTCATCGTCATCACCGACTCACTGACCTGTCGACGTGCGTCGCGCGTCTTGATCAGCTGTGCATAAAACTCGCCCGGTTTGTCGGTACAATCCGTCCTGACCAGTGCCGTCAAGTTGGACTCATACTCATTGTACTGCTGGGCAAACGCCTTGCGTGCCTCCTCGTAGTCGCGAGCGATCATCACCATCCGCGAGCTATCAATCTGCGCCAATGCCAAGCGGCTATTTAGTTTGGCGATGAGATTAGTCGATATCGTGTTGTATGCTTGGCCGGCGTTAACCCGCAGCAAGGCATCGTTATGCTGAATCCGCTGCAATGTCGAACGAATGGACTGGCACTGACTGCGAATCAGATGGAGCGGCGGCGAACTCGGCGCAGTCTGTGCCACAGCAATACCCGACCGTATCATTACGCCGGCCAGGCTAATACCGCACACAAAAAACGCGAGACTACGAAGATGTTTCATCTTTTTTATTATCTCGCGTTTTTGCGTTTAGGTCAAACTGCTACTACGACTTCTTGAAATGCTTCTCGGTATCGGCCTTGACCGTACGAGCGGTTCCAGTAACGACATCGCCAACTTTTTGAGCGCCAGCCTTGACTGCTTCAGCGCTATCTTTGGCGGCAGCTTGGGCTTTTTTGGCAGTCTTGACAGTGGCAGTTTTTAGCTCGCCAGCTTTTTTCTTGATGTCAGCGCGAGTTTCCTTGCCACTTTTTGGTGCGGTCAAAATACCAGCCGCGAAACCAGCCGCTGCGGCGCCGAGAACTGTTAATACTTTTTTCATATATATCTCCTTGTTTGTTTCTATTAAATTGATATATGGAACAGATGATTATTTTTTGCGAAAGAGTTGCACGACTTCAGTAAATAACTTTACTGGAGACAGCCACTCAGTTGCTTGAGCGATGTTGGACACCGCCGCTTCAGCCTGGTTGACGAGGCGCTTGAGCTTCGTCAGCAGTGAAATTATTACACCGAACAAGACGATAATCGTCACCGAGTGAATAATAATCACTACGGTCATCAGTATAATAACTGTTTGCATGTCTTCCATACCTTTCCTTTGTTACTGTTTATGTTTGTCGTATTGACTGTGGCTATGATAGCATAGGCAGTTTGAAATGTCAATAGCTTAGCGCTCTATTCTGTCACTTTGCAGCAATGAGGCCGTCCCGTCGCAGACCATCCAGTGCCGCCGCAAATCGCGGATCATCCTGTAGCTCGGCGGTGATTTCGGCCAGCGACTGACCGTCAACGTATCGACGCAAGATCTCGCCCCGCATCTGGCGGAGACTGCCAGTGAATTGCGATTGCCTGGCGTAATGGCGACTGGCGGACAATTTACCCTTGCCCTGAGCTTTTAATTCACTACCATAATCCATCAGTGCCCAAAACCACTGACGCGGATTTGCCTGGTCCATCGTCCGCTCGACAATAGGCAGTATGTCACGATCCGCTACCGCCGTCTGGTCCGCAAAGAAATGATTGAGATAGACGGTGCGAATATTGGTCTCAATGAACGGCGTTGGTACTTGGTAAGTATAGTTCATGATAGCACCAGCAGTATTGACGCCAATGCCCGGCAGCCGGACAAGGTCATGAAGGGTGGCCGCCAGAGCACCACCAGCGATGGCTCGCGCTGTTTGGTGGAGGTATCGAGCGCGGCGATTATAGCCCAGCCCCTGCCACGCACGCAGCACCTCGGTTAGCTCGGCCGCTGCCAGTGACTCAATGTCTGGAAATTTCGCCGTAAACTCTCTGAACTTTGTTAAGACGCGAGCAACCTGGGTTTGCTGTAGCATCAACTCACTCACCAACACATAGTACAAGGTCGGCTGATCACGCCACGGCATTGGCCGGTACAATTCACGGCCTTTTTGGTGGATCAACTCCCGAAAATTATCAGTCGTCATTGCTTTAGTATACGCGAATAGGTCTGACAACGCCTAATTGTGCTATAATGGCACGGTTATGAACATATTTTTTAGACGATACATCTCAGAATTTGTGTACGGTGCGGTTGACGGCACAGTCACAACCTTTGCCGTGGTGGCAGCGTCAGCTGGCGCGGGGATTTCCAGTGCGGTTATCCTCATTTTAGGTGTCGCAAACCTCATCGCCGATGGCTTTTCGATGGGCGCTAGCGCCTACCTGGCAGCCAGTGCTGAGCACGAAGAATCAGCCCGCGATACCCAAAAACGAGCTTCTCCCAAAATCATCGGCACAGTTACATTTTTGGCCTTTGTTGCCGTGGGCAGCGTGCCAGTATTACCCTACCTGGTCGACGTGGTCGCCAGCTTAAAAACGCCAAGCACCAGCCTATTTTATGTCAGCTCTGCACTGACAGCGGTCGCTTTCCTGGCGATTGGTTTCACTAAAGGCAAAGTTGGTAATCAGTCGCCATGGCGAGAAGCTGCCATCACCCTGCTCCTCGGAGCAGTCGCCGCTGGACTGGCCTACTTTGCCGGCGATGTGTTGGCGGCGTGGTTGGGCGTTCAGTTATAGTCCTTGTGGCCACCACTTCAGCACAAAATCCCGATAACCCGGCGCGAGTTTATCCACGGCGGCTTCGACTTCTGTTCGCGTCAGCCAAACTATACGTTCCTCGCCGCCATCACACGCCCGGTCTGGCAGTTCAACGTTACTGTCAACCGTAGCCGTATAGCCAAGAATAATTTTATGATCTTTGACGGCACTACCTCGCGGATAGCGCATATAGAAATCAGCTGGCGTCGCATCAATTGTGATACCCAGCTCTTCACGCAGCTCCCGCTCTAATGCCACGTCAGGCGTTTCGCCAGCATCGATATGCCCGCCCGGCAAGCCAAAGCCATCATCGTGCGGATAATACATCATTAGCACACGCTTGCCGTCACTGCTATACAGCGCCACTTTTACACTAACTTCGTGCCGATCATACATTACTTTTAGTATAGCCGTTTGACTATGATTCGGCAATTTATTCGTGCTACAGTAGAGATATGAATGGTCATTCTTCCTCACCTGCAATGCCCGGTATCAATCTGGGTGGCTGGCTGGTACTCGAACGATGGATGACGCCAAGTGTATTTGCCGGAACAGACGCGACCAATGAATATGAATTATCTAAAACCGCAGATGGTCGAGCGCGCATCCAGCAGCATCAACAAACATTCATCCAAGAAGCTGATCTCAAGTGGCTGGCGCACGCTGGCATACGACTACTAAGACTGCCGATTGGCTACTGGGCGCTCGAGGATCAGCCGCCGTATCTATCAGCAAAACCACAGATTGATTGGCTGATGGACATGGCAGAGCGGTATGACCTACAGGTTCTCCTCGACCTTCACGCCGCGCCTGGTGCTCAAAATGCCAGTGACCACAGCGGTAGCGGCAATACCAGTAGCGTTCAGTGGTATCAACGCACCAATCAGCGAAAAACCACACAGATATTGCTGGATATCACCAGTGAATACGGCGAGCATCCCGCGCTGTGGGGTATCGAACTACTCAACGAACCATTGGTGACGACACGACGCGAACGATGGCAATTGTGGTGGTGGACACGGCAAACGAGCCGAACATTGCGCAGTAAATTGCCGCCCCATGTGCGCCTCGTAGCCTCTGATTGCTATCAGCCAGCCTGGTGGTCGGGACGCGTCGGTTCTAATACGCTGGATATACATCATTATCAGTGCTTTTCCGACACAGACAATCAAGCGACGTCGCTAACTCACCACCGTCAGGTACTTGACCAACGGTCTGGCGAGTACCGCGATTACTCCCAGCAGCAGCCGCTGATCATTGGCGAATGGAGTGCTGCCCTGCCGCCAGGCATTGCTAGCGACGACACTGAATACGCCCACTGCCAATCGCAACTTGCCGTACCAGCAAATGTCGATGCCTGGTTCTACTGGAGTTACAAAACCGAAAGCCCCGGGGCCTGGAACTTTCGCGATTGCCATGCTAAGGGGTGGTTTGACGGTATGCTTAGCTCGCGGTAGATGGTATAATGGATATATGTCTTTTCCTAAATTAATTTACAGCATTGCAGTCCTAGTCATCATCGCTTGGGTATTGAGCATGGTGTTTCGCCTTGCCGCCTGGTTGATTAACGGGTTGCTTTACGTTGCAGTTCTGGTTGTTATCATTGGGCTTATCTCACAATTTATCAGCCAGAAAAAGCAGCGAAAATAATTCGCCTGTCACTATAAAATAATCACGGCAGCTTGTTCTGCCGTGATGTATGTTATAGTCCTAATTCTCTTAACTGCGCTGGATCAACCGTCGACGGTGATTCCATCATCACATCGACACCGGAGCCGTTTTTTGGAAAGGCTAGGGTTTCGCGGACGTTCGTTTCGTCGATGAGCTCCATAAGGATGCGGTCAACACCAAAGGCACAACCAGCGTGCGGCGGCGCGCCGTATTTGAAGGCGCTGAGCATGGCGCCGAACTTTTCCTCAACGTAACTTTTGCTAAAGCCAAGCAAATCGAATACTTTGTACAGCACCGCTGGGTTGTGGTTGCGCACGCCACCGGAGCAAATTTCGTAGCCGTTCATCACCATGTCAAATTGATCAGCCACGATAGCCAGTTTTTCAGCATCGGTCGTCGCCGATTCCAGCGCCTCTAGACCACCCTTTGGCATACCGAATGGGTTATGGCCAAAATCAAGCTTCTTGCCGTGGTCATCCCATTCATAGAACGGAAAATCGATAATCCAGGCAAAGGCCACCACGCTCGGGTCTTTCAAGTTGAAATGGGCGGCAAATTCGTTTCGCAAACGACCAAGCACGGCGTTGACAACTGAGCGAGTGTCGGCACCAAAGAATATAACATCACCATCCTCAGGGTTCATTTTCTTGATCAGTAATTGATGTTCTTCGTCTGACAAGAACTTTGCCACTGGCGAAATCGCATCATAGCCATAAAAATCACTACTAGTGACCGGGATTACATATCCCTGTGCCTCGTCGGGGTGTTTTATTTTAACATATTTAATGTAAGGCAAACCGCCCGCCCCCTCACTTGTAGCAATATCCTCAAATTGTTTGATTTGCTTACGGCTAAGACTAGCGCCATTTTTCACGCAAATCGCCTTGATGCACTCAGCATTTTTGAACACGCCAAATTCGGTGTCGGCAAACACCCTGGTCAGCTCCACCAATTCCATGCCAAAACGTAGATCCGGCTTGTCCGAGCCATACGTCTCCATGGCGTCGCGATAGGAAATACGCGGAATTGGCTGGCCGTTACCCACCGGCAGATCGCTCAGATCCAGCAACTTCTTGCCCGCAAAATCGGTCGCTAGCTGCCGCATCAACGGCTCAACCTCCTGGCGAACCTCTTCGCCATCCTCAACAAAGCTCATCTCCAGATCCAACTGATAAAACTCGCCGTACAGTCGGTCAGCTCGCGGATCTTCATCGCGAAAACACGCCGCCAACTGATAATATCGCGGCACGCCGCCAACCATTAGCAGCTGCTTGAACTGCTGCGGCGCTTGCGGCAGAGCGTAAAACTTATTTTCCTGCAACCGACTGGGGATCAGGAAATCACGCGCGCCCTCAGGGCTGGAGTTTGCCAAAATCGGCGTCTGAATTTCGATGAAGTCCCGAGTATCCATATACTGATGCATCCGTCTGTACATTTCAGCGCGTTTTTGCAGCATCTGCTGCATCTTTGGACGGCGCAGGTCGAGATAGCGATATTTGAAACGCAAATCTTCACCTGCCTGATTTTCCTCGGTAAACGGCTGGATTGGCAAGGTCTCAGCACGGTTCAAGATTTCCAGGTTTTCCACTACAATTTCCACATCACCGCTGGCGATATGTGGGTTTTTCAAACCTTCGCCGCGCTCAGTCACCACGCCACTAGCGCGAATCACAAACTCATCGCGCAGACTTTCCGCCAAACGAAAGGCCTCTGCTCTATCAGGATTAATCACCAACTGCACCAGGCCAGTATGATCGCGTAGGTCAATAAAAATCAGCCCGCCGTGATCGCGCCGGGAGTGCACCCAGCCCGCTACCGTAATCATTTCCCCAACACTATCAGGGGTATGTATCGCCAAAACTCTCTTTTTCATATCTGTTATTATAGCATATTGATGTGTTTTTTCGCCTTTGGCGTCACCCGCCGGCCGCGCGGCGTGCGTTCGATAAAGCCAATTTGTAGCAAATACGGCTCATAAAAATCTTCAATCGTCGTCGGTTCGTCACCCGTCAGCGCAGCAATGGTCGTTAGCCCCACGGGATTATCGCCATAATTTTCCAGAATTGACTGTAGTAAATTACGGTCAGCCGGATCCAAGCCCAGCTCGTCCACTTCCAACATTTCCAAGGCGCTCGTTGTTGTTTTCACATCAATTATGCCATCACCGTTGACGTCGGCGTAGTCGCGCACACGTTTGAGTAGGCGGTTAGCGATGCGCGGCGTCAAGCGAGCCCGCGTCGACAACAAGTTCGCCGCTTCATGCCGAATCGACGACTCCAGGATGGCCGCGCTCCGCGTCACAATTCTCGCAATGTCCTCTGGCTCGTAAAATTCTAAGCGGTAAATATGTCCAAATCGATCGCGCAGCGGCGCTGCCAGACTACCCGTCCGCGTCGTCGCACCGATGACCGTAAACCTCGGCAAATCCAGCCGAATCGACCGAGCTGCCGGGCCTTTGCCAATGACGATATCCAGCTTGAAATCTTCCATGGCCGAATACAAAATCTCCTCCACCGCCCGACCGAGTCGATGGATCTCATCGATAAACAAAATATCGCCATCCGCCAAATTCGTCAAAATTGACGCCAAATCACCCGCCTTTTCAATGGCTGGGCCACTAGTAATGCGCAAGTTTGTGCCCATCTCGTTAGCGATGACCGTCGCCATGGTCGTCTTACCCAGCCCTGGCGGACCGTAGAGCAGCACATGATCCAGCGGCTCGCCGCGTTTCTTTGCCGCTTCAATCGCCAACCGCAGATTACGCTTCAATCGCTCCTGGCCAACATACTCACTAAAACTCTGCGGACGCAGACTGACTTCAATCCGCTGTTCCTCGGCGTCATCATCGTGCGGACTGGTGTCGACTATTCTTTGAATTGCCATGTACCCATTATATCATCCACAGCGGACCGAGCTAATCTCTCGTAAGCCGACTACGCAGTGCCTGCATAATTTTACAAAACATCTCGTCACCAACCATATGTACCGCATCCTCTAGATGTCGTGGCCATTTTGGATCAGGAAAATTCTCGCCGGCAAATGTAGCACCACCGAGATAGCGCGGATACAAATGCCAGTGCACGTGTGTTGGCCGACCAGCCTTCACTGCATTATTCATCAGGCATTCCCAGTTACACACATCGGCGCCAAACGCTGCTTTGACTGCCTGCTCAATTTGACGAATCACCTGATGCAGCTCCGTCCAATCTGCCTCGTCCAGCTCCGACAATGTTTCCTTGTGCTGACGTAGGGTGATAAATGATTTGCCTAAATAGCACTGATTCTTGTCAAGCACCGCCACCCAACGTTCGGTTTGCAATATGACATTATCATCAGCCACCGTCTGACCAACGAGCAGTGGACAGATTTCACATTTCTTTTGTGTCGTGCATGTATTCATGATACCTCCTAGTGTAAATTATACCATTTGATGAGGAGTGTCTGTCTACAATCCGTACCATATTATTGCATAATTATAAATTATATTTTATAATTGTTATCGTTATGAGCGAAAAGAGCAGCATGTCGACTAGTGATAAACCGAAAGAACTGCCATTACGAGTAAGAGTTCCGTGTGTAATACTAGGCGGGATAATAGGAGGGGTGACGGGTTTTGTGGGTTATAACCATATAGCCCATCGTAGCCCTAAACCTCAACCTGCAACTGCAACCGCAATAATAACCGAAACCGTTCAGCCGGCTGAGCCGCTAGAGACACAGGGGCCATTTAGCCTGCCTGATATTCAACCTGTTATCATCACCGACGCCTTAACAACAGAACAACATGTTGCCGAAGTAAGCAAACGTGCAAGAGCAGAACTCGATAGAGCTGAAAACATCCTAGCTACCACCATGGACGTTTCCAAGAGCACCGTTTATGAAGCAGTGACCATGCCAATGGATGAACAGCCAATTGATCCAGAAACAAAAAAGCCCTGCCCCCCTGTCGAAAAGATACGAGAAGTAGCCAATAAAATCCCCTCCCTCGGCGGTACAGCGATTCGCTATTTTATCCTGCCACCCCATTTATGCAACAACAATCAGTTCGGCGCCTACGCCCAATATCACACACGAGACATCGTCACAAGATCAGACAATATGAATATCATCAACTCTGGCGTTATTATGCACGAAGCCGGACATTTGTTTGGACTGCCACACGTAAGAAGGTTGAGAATTGAGCACCCAGACCTAAAAAATGAGGAATGGCATAATATCAAACCAGAAGATTACGATATCACCAATGATTTGCGAAATGGTTACGGTCAATTCCCCGTGCAAGCAAATGGCAGCATCGATCCAGCATCCGGGAAAACAAGTGTCATGGGCTATCATTACGAAATTAACAGCTGGTGTCTTACGCATGGAAGTTGTACTCACGTCTATAATGGACCCGAAAGAAACAAGCTCGACGGTGAAAAATTCCCGATCCGTGACGTTGACCCAGCAACATTGCGAGAGACTCCCGTTGACCTCGTAGTGTCTCCTGAGGCGCGCAATATTCAAGGTATCCGCGTTCCTGTGCCAGAAGATCATCCAATCCGCCACATTCGTGGCTGCGAGTCAGTCACCCATATTATCATTGGCGTTGATCACTTATATTATTCGGCCATCAACGGTAGCCCAGGCTTCACAACGTATGTGGTTGCAGTTGATCAGGACGATAACCTCATTGAGATAGACGCACCGAAATTTGAAGAGTTGGCGTACTCGCCAACAGTATCAGATGAATTATTTGGTGAAAAACCGCAATATATCTACAATGATAGTATGCTAGGCATCAGCGTTACCGCACGGCTTGTCAATAAGCAGGCTGTGCTGCGTATGACAGCGTTTAAGTGATAAGATCACTTCTTCAGCGCCTCGGTCACTCGTTGTGCCGTCGGCAGATTGACATCAACATTTTCCAGCGCCTTCGTGGCGTCAGCCAAGGTGTAGCCCAGCGCCATCAGCGCCTCTAACGCTTCGTCGGAAGTATTCAATTCAGTCTGGACTGGCGTGTCCGCTCGACCGTAGTGCGTTGGCAAGCCAACCTTATCGCGCAAATCAACCACCACGCGCTCGGCGGTTTTCTTGCCGACACCAACAGCTTTTTGCACGAAGGCACTATCGGCGTTAGCAATAGCGTTGCGTACGTGCTCTGCGTCGCCGAGACTGAGAATGGCTAATGCCGCCTTTGGTCCAACGCCCTGAACGGTGATCAGCATTTCAAACAGTTTCTTCGCCGTAAGGCTCGAGAAGCCAAACAATTCTTCCGCCTGCTCGCGCACATGATGATAGGTGTAAAACTTAGCGTCTTGACTGAGCGTCACCGCCTCGAAATCACCAGCCGATACGCTGACTTCATAACCAACGCCGTGAACATCAAGCACGATGCTGCCCGCGCCAAACTTCTCAGCGATCGTACCAGAGAGGTGGGCGATCACGGTCGTCTGTCTCCGCCGCCCGGAGGATTGGTTGGGCCGGGCGAGGTGCCGCCACCGCCACCGCCTGAACCGCCACCGCTGCCACCGCCACTACCATTACCGCCGCCCGGATTCTGGTCGTCATCGCCGGTACTACCACACGACGCAGTCTTTCGCGAATGTTTCGCCGCATCAAATTTGTCTTCGCTGATGGTGATGAGACGCCTAGTAGCTAGATCACAGACGGTGATCTGCTTAGTAGTGGACGTTTGCCGACAATCAGCAGCGTTCTTGGAATATTTAGCGGCGTCAAATTGATCTTCAAAAATTGACTCCATTTGCTTGGTCGCGAGGTTACACACCTCAATCTTTGACTTAGTTTGGTCACATTTCTCGGTTGGGATGGCGCTCGAGAGGAAGTACTCTTTGTAAGCACCGGGACTGGAATCATCAGCGAGGCCACCATTACTACTACAGACACTTCGCTGGACAACGCCGTTTGGCACGTCAAAACCAGTTTTCGTGCCCGCCAGCAGCTTGGTCATTGTCGCCCGCCAAATTGGCGCTGCCACGTCCGATCCACCGCTGTTCATGACTTTATTATTATTGTTACCAACCCACACGCCGACAGCGTATTGCGGGGTATAGCCAATCGTCCAGGCATCGCGGTTATCATTGGTGGTACCCGTCTTGACAGCGACCGTTTTGCCGCCCACCGTGAGGCTGCTGCCAAACATCCCCGCCCGCGCAGCGTTGTCCGACAGGATGCTAGAGATGAGATAGGCGCCGCCCTGGCTGATAGCTTGGCGTGTGTTCGCTGCTTTCCACGAAACATTTTTGTTGAATTTGTCCTTGACTTCGGTGATGAGATTGAGCGATTCGTACTGCGTACCGCCATTGGCAAAGGCCGCGTAGGCGTTAGTCATCTCGCTCAGGCGCACCTCGGCCGAGCCAAGCGCCAGTGACAATCCGTAATTTTTGTTTTCGTCCAGCGTGCTGATACCGAGTTTCTTGGCGGCTTGGATGGAGCGATTGATGCCATACTTTTGCATGATCAGAACGCTCGGGATATTCAGCGACCAGCTGAGCGACTTGCGCGTCGTCACCTTGCCGTTCCAGCGACGGGTGGCATTGTACGGTACGTAGCCATTAAAGTCGGTTAATTTATCATCAAAAACTGTCGCCGGCGTAATGATGCCGTCAGCCATCGCCTGCGCATAATACAGCGGCTTGAAGCTCGAGCCAGGCTGACGCGGCGTGGTCACCATGTTGACCTTACCCCATTCGGCGTTATTATAGTCAGCGCTGCCAACCAGAGCCCGCACCTCGCCGGTTTTTGGATCAATGACGATACCGCTAGCGTTGGTGCCGCCGAGGCGATTGATTTGCTTCATTTGTTTGGTAATATTTTCTTGGAGGAGATGTTGGGTTTCCAGATTCAGCGAGGTCTTGACGCGGTAGCCCGAGCGCATGACTTTCTCGTAGCCATATTTGTCGCTGAGTTGCTTGATGACCATCTCGGCAAAGTGCGGCGCTGCGGAATTCGTGTGACCCGCGCCGCCACCGGCGTATGCTAGCTGCGTAGCTTCTGCCTGTTGCTTCTGTTCCTCGGTGATAAAGCCTTCGGTCTGCATCCGACCGAGCACCGTCTTTTGGCGCTGCTTGGCATATTCGGCATTACCGCTGATTGGCGAATAGCGGCTTGGCGCCGGCAGTACACCAACCAGCATACTGCTCTCGGCCAGTGTCAAATCCTTCGGGGACTTATTGAAATACACCTTGGCTGCCTCCTCGATGCCAAAGGCATTTTCACCAAAGTACACCGAGTTCAGATACATCATCAAGATCTGCTCTTTGCTGTAATTTTGTTCAATGGCGATGGCCATAAATAGCTCTTGGTACTTGCGCATAAAGCTGTGCTCATTGCTGAGTAAATTATTCTTAACCAGCTGTTGCGTCAAGGTCGACCCACCACCATGCCGAGTAATCGCCGCCCGGAAAATACTGAAAATATTAAAGCCGCTGTGCTTATAAAAATCCTTATCCTCGCTGGCGATCAACGCCTTTTTCATACTCTCGGAGATGTCTTTGAGCTGCACCAAGTTCCGCCGCTCGGCATTGCCAACGCTATAAATCACCTTATCCTTGGCGTCGGTTAGCACGATACCGGTATTATTGCGGTTCATCAGCCGCTCCTGATCAGCGATGTCGCGGGCATAGTAAAGATAGCTGGCAATCGGCACGATGATCAAGAACAGTAGAATCGGCAGCAGACACACCATAATTTTTTTCGGCCGGCTCAGCCGCCAAAACCACAAAAAGTGTTTGTGTTGACGCGGTAATTTACCGGGTTTCGCCTTGACTTGACCGAGATTGGCATACCGACCCATGTGCGGCGGCTGCTTCTTTATCGGAGCTCGTTTTCCCTTACCTAATTGCACCATATATCAATTATACCACGCCACGGCGCATCATCGCGGCATGGGTGATGGCCGCCGCGAGTGCATCGGCGCAGTCATCTGGCTTGGGCACTTGGCTGAGGCCTAGATTTAGGCGCACCATTTCCTGAATCTGCTTTTTGTCAGCCTTGCCATAGCCAGTCAGTGTTTGCTTGATCTGTAGCGGCGTGTATTCACTGATCACGAGGCCCGCCTTGTGTCCAGTCAGCATCGCCACGCCGCGAGCATGAGCCACAGAAATAGCGGTGGTAACGTTGCGCGCAAAAAACAATTTTTCAATTGACATCACCTCTGGCTTGGTCTCAGCGATAATCTCCGTCAGGCCATCAAAAATCTCCGCCAGCCGCTCGTCCAGTGGCGTGTGCGCCGGCGTCTTGATCACACCAGCCGTCACCAGCCGGTAGCCGCCCTGCTTCGTGTCAATCACGCCAAAGCCCAAGATACCAGTCCCCGGATCAATGCCAATAATTCTCATGCGTTTATTATAGCACCCGGCCGGTGACAATAATTAATGCGAGGGCCACCTCGACGAGCTACTCACCAAATTATCGCTTGCCGCACGTGATGGCGTGCTTCAGCCGCGTAGCAGCTCGGCCAATTTCCCAGCGCCACTGCCAGCCAGCATAACCAACCGCCAGCAGACTGACGCCGCCGAGCACCCACCAGCCCCACATCGCGCCCGTCACCTGCTTGACCTGCTCCGGCGCAAAGCCGGGTTTCGGTGCAGTAGCCAGCACGACCTTGCGGCAACGGCGAGTCTTTGGATTGCGCTCAAAGCCTTCGGGACACTCCTTCAACACGTCACTATCAGCGGCAATTTTCTTACAGCGCCCGGTGGTGGGATTACGAAACTTACCATCGGGACATGGCTTTAGGGTTTTGGCAGCTGCGGCTGCGATCGACCGGCACCGACCGGTTATCTCGCTCCGATAATACCCTTCACGGCACGGCGTTTGGGTTTTGAGCTTGCCGATGTTGCGACACCGACCGGTTTCTGGCGAACGATATTGGCCGGGCTTACACGGCGCGAGCTCCGGCTCGTTCACGATATTACGACAGCGGCCCGTCTCCGGCGAACGGTACTGCCCCGGACGGCACGGCGTCGGCACTGGCTCCACCGGCTCCTTGACACAACGGCCCGTGAGCTCGTGACGCACATAGCCCGCCTTGCAATCTGGCCACTGCTTGAATTCGTTAGGCCGAGCCGGTGTCGGTGAAAATGTCACCTTCCATTCCCCGTCAAGCAGGCTCCACGACGAGTCCTTGGCCAGGCCAGCAAACGATGTCTGGTCAATTTCATTGCCGCCAGCATCCAGCGCGTACACCTCGCCACCGCCGGTTTTTGTCAGTTTGAGGTTTGTCTCCGCCAGCCGAACGACATGCAGCGCCCCAGCCGCTAGCTCAATATTCCTGAATGTGTGCGTCGTGTCCTTATTCTTGCCTCGACCTTTCACGAGAATGGTGCAGCCGGTGAGGTCGAGGTCGCTGGTCCCGGCATTGATAATCTCAATAAACGGCGCGTCGACATTGGTCGCGATCTCATGTAATTTCAAGCCGCTGCAGCGATTGCTCGGTGGCGCCGGATCAACTGGCGGACGTGGCTCGTCAGGCTCGGTACAGGCTGGCAGTTCACGTAAGTGCGGCGCCTCGCCGACCGAAAAATCGCTGGCGTTATTATCCGTATCAGTCACCATGCCATTTGTTTGGCAGCGCCACGTGTGTAGCTTATCGTCCAGATTGATCGGGCTGCCTTCGCGCTCTGACGCCGCACCCCAGCCGACCAGATCCGACACCCGCCCATCACTCGTCACCACTTTGACAGAGCCGCCGGTTGTTGCCAGCACTTTCCTGCCGTCAAACCGCAGGTCGGCCTGCTCATCGGTTAGCCGGCTATCACCGACCACCAACGCCCCGCCCGCCGGCACCATTAGGTCAGTCGATACTGTTTTGAGCGTCGTCACCTGTCCCTTTTGGTTAACATACTGCAGTGTCCAGCCGGCAATATTGACTGGCCCTGACGACGGATTGTAGAGTTCGACGTACGCACCGCGCGCTGTATCGAGGCCGACTTTAGTAATCAAGAGTTTGGCCGATGTACCGGCCGCAGCTGGCGGCGCAGGAGGTTCAGGAGGCGTTGGCTTAACTGGTGTGGATGTTGATGGATCTCTGGGCGGCGTTGACGGGGCGGGCGTTGACGTAGATGCAGACGTACCGCCAGAAGTCGTCTCCGGTGTAACTGCTGTTGGAGCTGATGGCCTGGTCGGAGCTGCCGGGCTGGGTACTGGATTGGCTGGCTGGGGCGCAGGCGTATCTGTTGGCGCAACCGGTATCGAGCTGCCAGCAGGAGAAACAGCTTCTGGCGGGGAGTCACTCGCAAACGCTACCACCGGCTGAAACACCAGCGCAATTATCGTTGACATAAGTAGTAGGCGGGTCAAAACCTTCATTGTGAACTCCCTGCTTGGCTTATGTTGACTGATTATATTGTAAAAGAAATTCCCCCCAAACGCAAAAGAGCGCCGTCGAGGGCGCTCAATACATAGTCAATACATAATCTGAGCGAAGATTACTCCGCAGTGATGTCGGCATTGGTATGCACATTCACCACATCATCTAGGTCGTCCAGCGTATCAACCACCTTCATCAATTTCTGTGCGGTTTCCGTATCAGCGATTTCAACTGGTGTATTAGCGATGTAGCGCAGCTCGGCATCTTTTACCTTCAGACCCTGCTCGACCAGTGCATTTCTGACGCTCGCCAGTTCCTTCAGTTCGGTGTAAACAATAATCTCGCCGTCTTCCTCGACCGCATCTTCAGCACCAGCATCCAGCACTTGCAGTAGCAATTCCTCGCCCGTACCCTCCACGGTGATCACACCCTTGCGGGTAAACTGGAAAGCCACACTGCCAGCGTCAGCGATGCGCCCGCCGTTCTTCACCAGTGCTGTTTTCACTTCTGGCAACGTGCGATTGCGATTGTCGGTCGCCGTCTCGATGATGATACCAACGCCGCCCGGACCATAACCTTCATAGGTAATTTCCTCTAGTGCCGCCGCGCTCTTATCCGCCACGCGGTCAATCGCCCGCTGAATGTTAGCACTCGGCATGTTAGCAGCCTTGGCTTTTTCAATAGCCATTGCCAAACTTGCGTTCAACGCTGGGTCAGTGCCACCGCGAGCCGCGATTGCAATTTGATTACCCAATTTCGTGAAAATCGCGCCACGCTTCGCATCAACAATCGCTTTCTGCCGGTGCGTCGTCGCCCATTTACTGTGTCCTGCCATGTGTCTATGCCTCCAGAAAATTCGTTTCTTTTAGTATAGCAGAAAACGGGAGAAGGGTTAACTATTGATCCGGTCGTCAATGTGTTCCGGAAAGGTAAAGCCACCGCAATCTGATTCTATATATATCTCTTTAACGGGGACGCTATTGAAGCCTTTCTTGTCCTTAATGCGCAACCCGTATTGAGAGGAGATGATTCCCTCGTGGACATACAAACCCAGCATCCCTGCAACATATCCCCTGGCTGCGTTGTCGTTATTCTGCTGCAAAATCCCACATGGGACTTGTATGGCAGGACAGTGGGCGTCCTCTGGCAAAGTCACATCAGAACCTACTAAATATGCCTTGGGAAGTGATTCATCTAAATTCGACCCCCAGATATCGGAATCATCGTGCTCGAGATCCATAACGTTCTGTAAAACCTCTTTTCGACGCCGAGAATTATCCTCAGCAATCCCCACCACAAGATCCGATACGCTTATCTCATAGGAGCTCAACCTACCTTGTCCTCGCCGCATATTCAAGTCGCCGATAAACTGATACATAATTGCAGCGCTGCGCTTATCGGACTCAACAAGAGGCGCTACTACCTCTCGCATCCTCTCTAAGTACTTTTCTTTAATTACGGCTTGAGCAGTCTGTAATACTTCCTTAGTATGCAGACCCTCTCCGTCCGTCGGGGCCTTATTCTCAGTGCGCTGCCTAGCAACCTCTTCCAGGTATTCATTACGTACCTTGGTAATTTCATCACATATCGCGTTTAGCCGCCGAGGTGTCATTGGCCTGCCCAGTTCCTGCGTCTCATCGTCTTGCACATCACTATAGCCCTCGACCCCACTAGGCTGTTGCTCACCATCATTAGTCGATGCGGCCGCCAACCCCCATGGACTCATCGGGCCTTGATCGCCGCTATTTCCATCTATTCTATCTATACTCACTGCTCTCCTCCCAAAATTATTGAACCGTATGGCGTCAGAAGCATTCCGCCTCTGCGACTACGACGAAACAGCTATCTGAGCTAAGCTTGTCAAAAGGCCGCTCAAAATAACGGGGAAAGTCAAAACCGTATGGCGAGTCCGGGTATAGCCTAATAGAAACCGGTGGTATCAAGCCCTGCTTAGTGAATTTTGCTAACTTACAGGCAATCCTTTCTTCAGCCTTACTACGATCCTCGTCTTCATTCCACTCTCCGGGCCTTTCGAAGTTAAGCTCTTCGAACTCTTTACCAAGATAGAGTATAGGAACTGTCGTGCTGTAGCCATAGCGGTCCGGAAAATCTCCCTCCTCTTCTTCACGCAACCTCTCATCAATTGTTGGCACTGAATAATATTTTGAACGACTATTATTAGGATCATTATACCAAGCCAAATCGGCTTCTCCTATGCCCTGCGATAGACCTTTTATTAGCTCCTCTAGTTTATCCCTTACGGATTCGGCGACGCCTAGCGCAAACCTCAAAAATGACAAATCAACACATAGGGGATCTTTCTTTTTTTCTTTCTCCTCGGGGGTCTTAATTCTGTTATGCTCTAGCGCTACTAGCTGACCGAGTAATTCACCAATGTATGTATCTATCTTTTTTACAGCAAATTCAAACTGCTTATGCCTAGGAATCAGGTCATTTGTCACCTCACTTCGCAGCGCTTTATTCCCCATCGCCATACGACGCTTTTTATTCTCTTCATATTGTTCCATAAGAGCCCCAACCTGCTCCTTGGTCTCCTCTTCAATACGTAAAACGTTAGCCTGTGTTTCACCCAGAACATCTCTTACGCCCATTTCACTCCTCCAAATTAAGTAATATTAGTTACCTCACCAGCCGCTACCCAAGGGCCAAACCCGAACCCGTGCTCACTCACCCCGAGGGATTAGCTGAATGAACCCATAGTAGTACATACATCAGGTTTCCTCAAGCATGAGTGGAATCAGTGGCCTGCCATAATCGTCCGCGCTACTCAACCACATTACTCTCGCGCAGCCGCAGCCCGGTCTGTCGCCGCATCCACCACATTGCCCCGATAATGATAAGGTAGGTAATGATTACCCACAGCCAGCTCAAGTTCACCTCCAGCTGCGCCCAGTCCAGCCCCGCCAGCCACCTGGCGACGCCGACCATATACTGGAGTAGCCACGTCGTCGGCGCGGCGATGAGCCCGACCACCACCGGCACATCCGCGCACACGCCAACCACAAATGTCAGTAGCATCGCCAGCGGTACCAATGGCAAGATTAGCACATTCGCGATCAGCGCCACGTTACTGATCACGCCAAATGACGCTACGAGCAGCGGTAATGTCATGATCTGGGCTGACACCGTCTCGCCGATAATCTGCCGGATCACCCCAGGCGGTTTCGTACCAAAAAAGTATCGCTGCAATAGCGGCGCCAGGATAATCACCCCACTAAACGCCGCGAAGCTCAATTGCCAGCCGAGGTCATTCCAGCCAAACTGCGGATTGATAAGTAGCGTCATCGCCGCAGCGACCGGTAGCAGCACCAGCGGATGAATCGTCCGGCCATAATACCACGCGGCTAGACTCAGACCCGCTACTAGCCCAGCCCGCGACATGCTCGGGCTAAGGCCGGTCATCGCCATAAAGCCCATGATCATCGCGCCGGCACTCAGCGCTGCCAGATATTTCGACGCCCGAACGAACAACCGCCGCGCCAGCCGCACTAAAATTGTTAGGTTATAGCCACTCGCTACGATCACATGCGTCAAGCCCGCCACCTGCAGCGCCGTCATCAATTCCAGCGGCAATGCCCGCCGTAACCCCATCAAGAACCCGAGGCCCAGTGCCGCCTCCGACTCCGGCACGTACCGCCGCACCCGCTCCGCGAACCAATCCCGGACGCCCACTGCCACGTCACCCGGTTGCTCGCGCGTCACTCGTTCAACCGCTGCCCGCGACATCCGCGCCGCAAACGCCCCGAACCCATCGGTTAGCATGCCCCGAACGGTGACCACGTCGCTACGTTTAATCGCCTGACTATGCCTCGTCACCACCCAGACACTGCCAGGCAGTCGCCGATCATTACTCACGATATCGCCCAGACGCAGCACTGTCTGCCCCTTTTTATCGACATCAGGATCTTCCAGCACCCGCCCGCTCAGCCGCACCGTTTGACCGATCAGCGTTTGATAGTGCTCTAGACCAATCTGCCCAAAACTACCTCGCCACAGCCCAATGAGCACTCCACCGATCAAGGCTACTACGACCAGCCAGCGCCGCGCCCCGACGAGCGACGCTAGGGCCAATACCATTCCCGCCACCAACCACATCCAACCAGCAAACAACCCGTACGGCGCTCGCATCACACTGATAACGCCGATGACGATGCCGACACCAGCTGCCGCCAACAGCCACGACACATGCAAACGCTGAGTGAGGCCGAGAGACTTCATATAGTTAGTATACGCGAAGTAGGGCGAGACTTACATCAAATCACCTGATAATAGAATACGCGAATTAAAAAATCCTAGTTCATGAACTAGGATTATTCTCCACTTGGAGGGCCCACCGGGGCTTGAACCCGGGACACCCTGCTTAAAAGGCAGGTGCTCTAACCAACTGAGCTATGGGCCCGCACATGACGCGCAGCGCAACGAAGCGAGAACGCGACTTCTCACATTTTATCACAGAGGAGCGGCATTTTCAACGCTTTGCTTTCTTGGTAGCGGGCGCCTTGGCCTGGAGCGGCAAGCTCATATCAAGCAGCCCCGCCACTAGTCCGACGGTCGCCGCATAGCGCCACCAGTCGCTCAGCAATTTGTACGTCTTCATCGCCTCCGCGTCCAAGGTCATAAACTTGCCCAGTGGCCGCACCAGCATCGCCGCTGCTAGTACGCCGACTAGCACTGCCGAGATTAGCCGCAGTAACTTGCCAGGCCCCTTTGGCCCAGTAACTAATAATAGCACCAGCGGCCCTACCGTCAGGATAATCGTCGCCACGACACCATTCGGTAGCCCTGCTACGTTACTGACGCCCAGCCCGCCGATCACCCCGGCCAACCACTCGGCCCACAATTCCGCCAGCAATGCGCCGGCCGCCAGTGACAGCGCCAACACGCCAAATCGCCGATTCAATACGAACGCTAGCGCCGCTACCACCACGGCTACACCACCAAATAACAACACTACACTCATCGCTTCCCCTCCGTCGTAAACCGCGCAGTGACGCCCGGCTTGATACCATGCTCCCTGGTACTACCCGCCGGTAGTTCCAGTACGTACCGCGCTGGCACTGGCGTGTGATATACTTCATGCGGCTCGTTGTCGGGCCAGACATCACGCTTGACGTGCACGACCTTTTTCTTGGCGTCTAGCCAGATAATATCAATCGGGGTGCGCATATCCTTCATCCAAATTGGTATATCACCATCTTTCTCGGCCACGAACAACATCCCCTCGCTCTTACCCAGTTCTTGCCGGCCGCCCAAGCCACGCGCCCGCGTCTCGTCCGTATCAGCGACCTCTACTCGAAATGTACCCTTGCCGATGTCAACAGTCGTGTACGTTTTATTCATCTGGCGCGACACCGCCCATACACCGTAGCCGACCCCGGCCAGCACACCGAGTACGATCACCCAAACGATGATCCGCTGCACTATCGACGCCGACTTCGCATTCATACTCCCATTATAGCAAGTTTATCTTCAGGCGCCGACTTTATCTTTTTTGTTACCGCGCTTGGCGTTGCGATCAATATAATCAATAATCCGACCAGCCACATTGCGGCCCGTCACTTTTTCAATGCCAAATCCTGGACTGGCGTTTACTTCCAGCACCAATGCACCACGACTCGAGCGCATAAAATCAACGCCGGCCACTACCAGGCCCATTGCCTTGGCTGCTTTAACACACATTTTTTGTTCATCAGGCGTCAACTTGACGACCGTCCCCTCGCCGCCTTTATGCAAATTGCTGCGAAAATCATCGTCCAAACTCTGCCGCTTCATACTAGCCACCACTTGACTACCGACCACAAACGCCCGAATATCGGTGCCGGCCGACTCTTTGATAAATTCCTGCAATAGCACGTTTGTGCCGTCAGAATTACTGAGATAAAATGCCTGCATGACCGACTTGGCAGCCTTGATCGTCTCCGCCAGCACTACACCGTTGCCATGCGTGCCGCGCGCCAACTTGATGATCGCTGGTGTACCACCAATCTCATCCAGTAGTACATCGATGTCCGTTTCATTGCGCGAGAACACCGTCTTTGGGATCGCCACACCAGCCCGCGCCAGTAACTGCGTCGAGCGCAGTTTATCCCGCGCCCGCGTAATGGCGATTGACCGATTCATAAAAAACGCCTGCGGATTCGCCATCTCCAGCTGTCGCAATACCGCCGTCCCGTAACGCGTCATATAGCTAGCAATCCGCGGGATAAATACATCAAAATTGCCGATTTCCTTACCACGATAAATAACCTTTGGATGTCGCTCATCAATTGACACATAACAATTTTTATACTTAATAACCTTGACTTGATGGCCACGTTTTTCAGCTTCTTCTCTGAGACGGAGGGTGGAGTAGTTGGCGTTACCATTAGACAGGATGGTGATTTTCATCAGCGACCCTCTTCTTCGTCATTTGGAAATTCAATATTATATTCTTTTTTCAACTGCGCTCGATCGATAGCTGATTCGTTTGAGTCAATCAAGAAACGACGATTAAGCATAGTTCGTCCAAGTAAAATCGGATAAATTTTTTTCGACCGATCGGCAAGCGTAAACTTAGCGCTAAAAATCTTTGGCCCTAATTTTACCTTAAATCTAACATCATACCGCTCTTCGCGGTGACCGAATGAATTAGCAATGAACACTTTTTGGAATTTATCCGTAGAAATACGCTGAGCCATCGCGCCGCACACTGGATGCTCACCAAATAGAGTAAAAGAAACAACTCCGTCCTTTTCAATAATATCACTTGCGTGAACCGCCGAACGATACGCACCAGTATCAACCTTCGCCGGAACACCATGAATATGAAGGTCAACAAAATTGAGCCGTTCGGAGCGACCAATGATTAGTTTATGAAAATCACCGCGCGCAACCGCCATTAAGCCGATCCGATCTAGCTTTAATTCCATGCATATGGTATAATCATAGCAGTAATTTAGTATTTTGTAAAGCGATGCATATTCTTATTGTCGGCAAAGCATTCTCTGGCATGAAAAACTACCTCAGTGGGCATGGTCATACCTACACGGTCCTGCAAGATGAAAAAGCAACCAAATTTCCAGATAGGCGGCTAAGGAACCGTGTCGTTTGCAATTTTTTATCACCCCAGAAAATCATCACTACTGCAGAAAAAATCAATTCCAAGAGGCGCGTTGATGGAGTTATCGCTACATATGAACACTATATCACAAGCGCCTCTCTGTTGGCTCGACACTTTAACCTACCGGGCCTCACTGAAAAGGCAGCTCAAGCATGTACCGACAAAGAGTTGATGCGTCAAATGTTTGCGAAGTCCCCGAAAAAGATTAGCCCCGATTTTAGTGTCGTCTCTAGCTGGGAGGAGTTGCTTGAGTTTGCCGATGCACATTCGTTTCCTCTCATCCTCAAGCCAGCAAATCTTGCAAAGAGCCTACTGGTTACAAAAAGCACCACGCAAGACGAGCTGATACGCAATTATCAATATACTTTAAATCTCCTTGATACAACCTATCAAAAATATGCTCCGAACAGCACGCCCAAACTGATTGTTGAGGAATTCTTAGAGGGACCAATCTTTTCAGTTGATGCATTTGTTGATAACACTGGAGAGCCATATGTACTAGAAAATGTCGTTGACTACCAAACGGGCTACGACATCGGTTTTAACGATAATTTCCACTATTCACGACTACTGCCATCTCGCCTGTCGAAAAGTGATGTTGCAGCGATTCGCCAGACTGCTGCCATTGGCTGTCGCGCTCTTGGCATGACCAGTAGTCCAGCACATATCGAAATTATACTAACCCGAGATGGTCCACGCATTGTTGAAATCGGAGCTCGCAACGGCGGGTATCGTGAGCGTATGCACCGACTCGCAAACGATATCGATATTACAGGAAATGCTCTCGCGCTATCGCTTAATGCTCCCCTGGACATTACACCAAAGAAAAATGATTATGTCGGTGTATTCGAGCTCTTTCCCCAATTACCGGGCTCCTTTGTTGGCATCGCTGAGGAAGGGCGTCTCCAAAAACTCCCGTCATTTAACTATCTCGGCATAAAGGCCAAAGCCGGCCAATATGTCGGTAGGGCCGCGAGTGGATACAAAATGTGCGCGGTGGTAATACTTGCGAATAAAGACAAAGCGTCATTTGATCGAGATGTTGCCATATTCAATAATCATGTACACGTCTTAACTCGCACATAAATAACACAGTCTACAAGGTGGTTACCTCTTCAATCATCGTGGCTAACTCTGCAGCAGCATCAAAATGATGTCCATCACGTGTCGAATAAAATAGCTTCAAGACTGGTGATGTGTTAAATTCGATAAACCAATAGTTTTCAAACACGGCAACATCATGAGTCATAACATCGATAACGATAAAATCTGCTTTGATACTTTTTGCTATATCCTCCACCATCGTACGATACCCCTCATGCACGGCATCAAGAACATTGTACATTGATGCACCATTCATTATCATCGTACCATTCCCCAAGATTACTTCTTCGCTCTCTCGCGGAATATAGTCCATAGCAACATCGTCCCTGTCGAGCATACCACTGTCAAGGGCAGGGTACATAACCATTGTATTCGTTACAGCACGACGACCATCATTTTCATTTTTAATCAGCTGTTCAACCGTACTCAAACCATCACCGGTCACCGCGGGACGCTTGCGTAATATCGCCGCTCGCAACTGTTGCTTGATAACAACAAAACGTACTTCTTCGCCAGTAATCTGCTCCTGTATGACCAGCTCGTCATCTCGCTTAAGCCCCTCTTTTACCGTACTGCGAAGGTCGTCTATTGTCATAATATTCCTAACAACACCTCTGGACAATGACCCATAGACCGGCTTCACTATTAGTGGTGCATTTTGTATGATTTCCTCGTGACCAACAAGCTGCGCGCAGTCATCTATTCGTATCGTCATCGGTACACTATAGCCCATACTCGCAACATAATTACTCGCCAAAGACTTATTGCGGGAAAGTTCACGAATGGCATTATGTGTCGTGGGATATGCGAGAGCCGGACTATGGTAAGTCAACCACCGAATACGTCCATTCTTGGAGAATCGCGTGAAAGGAGTTTGGTCAATCATAAGCTGTTCGGCAACAAAACCCTTCTCCACCAAAGCCTGAGTTATAATTGCAATATTTGATGTTGTATCTTCCATGCACCCTATTATACACTATCAATGACTGATTTAATTGCCGATGACATCGACACCCTCTTATTGATGAGTACTCTATCGACTGCATCAAACGGATCAAACTTCGCCGAAAACAACCAACGCACGCCTTTATCAACCTGATCTGCTCCCCATTATGGCATTGAGTAGCTTACAAGCGCCGTTAAGGCCGTGGAGATAATTAATATCTTTGCGATGCGCAATGCCGAGATCGACATCTTTCATAACCGCAAATGTACGTCGGATTTGCCCTTCGGTCATTCACTCTGATTGCGCCACTTTATCTGGCGTTAGCTCGTCACCCGCCAGCGCAATCTGGCGCATTGCTTGCGTCATCTGGGCAACTTTATCTTGGAATAAGCCGAGTGATTCAACAAGACCGATCGACACGTAATGGTCAATGCCGCGCTTTGGATCGTATCCCCTATTGAGACATTTTTCAAGAGCAATTTTAAACGACTCCTCAAACTCACCATATACGGCGGTGCCTATCGTACCAACCTCATTACCACTTGACATAGCATCTGTCCTACCAAAACAACCCCCGCCCCCTCGCACTACTCCAGCAATCACTCTTACTTTTGATCAGCTTAGTCGCTATATAACAAACGCTGACAATGTTGTGATAACGCTCTTTAAGTTATTTCTGTTTGCCCCGCTGTCCTCTTACCACCACAACTATCACTGCCGCTATTATAGCTAGCCCAGCTAGAATAGCCAGCGCATAAGCATAGCCTGACAGCAGATAAATTAAAGCCAACGTCACGCCGACAGCACCCCACATACTGATAAGCCGCTTGCCAAGTGCTAAGCCGATGATAACCATCAGCGAATGCTCGACCAGGAACAATATTTCCATAGCATTATCTCCCCTTAGCGCCAGGACAAGGGTCGATAAGCTGAACACAGCGAGCGCCAGCACCAAATGCGCAATAGTGTATACATGAGCATACCCTAGCCAGCGCCACGACATCACCGCCCCTGAAAGAATTGCCGCTGAACACAGGTATGGCACCACTATGTCGTGAACAGGCGCAATTAGCATATGAATAGCAAATAAAATACCGCATAGCACCAAAAGAATGCCCGAGTCGAAATACGGAATATTCTTTTTCGGTACCCCCTCGGCTATTAGGGTGCTGCCATTGACTACCCACGTCAATGCCACCAATAGTACTGCTTCCGTTGTGACGCTGGCTGGCATCGTCATTAGCAGTAAAAGCATCGACCAGCCAATGGCACTCCAAAATGAAGCATAATACCAATAAACTGATAATTTCTTGGTTCGCATAGCCACGGCAGCGCCATAAAACACCGCAAAGGTAATCAGCGAAACGATCGACATGAACTCAAACTTAATGCCGAGCCACTCTGCAGTTAGGTAGAATAACAATACCAAACTTGGATGTGCCAATACCGCCATCGGCCGCCAATCCCGCTTGGCATACACTACCATATAAAGTGCCGCGACAGCCGCTAACCAGCCCAAGATTTTGAACGGCAATCCATATGTTGTCGACAGATTTATCATTGGTAATAGCACTGCCGGTGCTGCAGCGGCCAACAGAGTCACGTCGCTAATGGTCGATATTCGCTTATTCATCGCCAACGACCAATATACTACCCCAAAGCCAACGAGCGTCACCCAAGCGGTGATGGTAAAATTATCACTTAATGGCACGCGTAGCCAATGCAAAAACAATAATACCCAAGCAATCGTCGCCAAGTATGCTCCGCCCAGATAACCATCCTCACGCCACCGATAAAACGCATAGTACAGCAGCGCTACTAACGGCAGCCAAACCGCCGGATGAATAGATGAAAAGATGATCAAGATAGCCGCGCCAATAGCAGAATATAATAGTAATTCGCGGCACTTAACCGCTGCCTCGCTACGGTAATTGTACAGCCACTCTACTAATAACAGCAACGACAAGCCGTTCAGCCACGCCATCAAGATAGCAAGATTTTCGCCAGCCATCTTGAAATACGAAGCTATCAGCAGTGCCATCAGAAGCAGAGAAACATGAATACCAATCACTAAACCGTAAGCTTTCTCACGCCACGCAGCGATACCCATGATGATAGCAGCAACCACCACCGAATCTGACAGATACAGCAAACCTTCTCCTGCTGGATAAGCAGTCAAAAAAGCTAATGCTATAAACACCGTCATTAACCACCAAGCGGCCGCAGCGCCGTACACTAGTATTGCTTGACTTTTAGTAATATTTGGGCGCTTCAAAACCAGTAATCGGCAGACAACCGGCAGGAAAGCTATAAGCATAAAGATAGAGTAATGTACATGCAGGGCTGTTATGGGGTCGAGGTTAAATAGCCTGACGCCAGCTGGCACTAACAAAATTCCAGACATTACTACCATACCGCCAAAACGGGCGCGGCACAGCAATGAAAGCGCCATAAAACTCACTGCCGATATCATACTCAGCAGGATAAATATGATCATATCTCTTAGCGGACTTTCGACGCCAGCTATGACCAAGAAAGCAGCCAGCGACACGACAAAACTAACCCACAATACTATTTCGTGCTGCTTATCAGACTGCTTTTGGGCATGCATCGAGCCAATAGACCAAACCATATTACCAAGCGCAACTAGCCCCAGCGCTATACCTGTGGCCAGCCCATCATTATTTGACAGATACATAGTAAAACTAGCAGTCGCCGCCATCAGCAGCACGCGCGCCGTCGTTAGTTCATACGTGCGCATATCCTTTGATTTTTCAACAAAAGCAACAGTAAAATAATATATAACGCTGATGAGTAGCAGCATGCTGACATCAAGCGTGCCCATATGCACCGACAAACCGATAGCGAGAAGCAAAGTAGACGGAACGATAAATGGATTAACTAGCGTCAACGGCTCGGTGAATTGGCGCGGAAAATGATTAGAAAAATACGCAGCCAAGGTCATCAGGCATCCGAACAATAGCACCGCAGCATAATACCACACCAACTGAGCATGCATGACAGCTGGCAAGCTGGTCGTCATCGTAAACATCGACAACAGCGAAATATAGGCGAGCGGCTGGCTATTGAGCCTGACCGTAGCATCAACGCATAAGAAAGTACCGATGAAAGAGGTGATAAGCCAGCACAGCGCCGGATCAATCCCCAACAGTAAATGCATGCTCCACCCGCCAATCGGCACAGCAGCCAGCGCCGTACCAATAAACGCCGTTGAGGCCGGCCTCAAAATCGGCAAGCGAGCATATAGCACCTGGCCAATGGCATAATAGACAAAAATAAACAGCCAGACCAAGCTAAACCTGAGCTGCGCCGAAAGCTCAATCGTTTGCGCCAACAATAATATACCAGCGGTTAGCAATAATGATGCCGTGTAGAGCGCCACATTGATGGTGGTTTGACGATTTTTCTCTTTATCTTTATTACTGGCTGGAGATAGCCACTGGACAATCTGCGTCTTTTCGTCAGGAATATTAGTCTTTTCTTCAATTGGCGCGGCATCAGTAGCTGATGAATCGCTCGGCTCTTCCTCTTCGTTGCTAGTTAAGGTAGGGTCAATAGACTGTGAAACTGCAGCTTGTTTCCCGATAATAAGCTTAGCTTGACCGTTGCTATCTTCTTCAATTTTCGCACTGCCATTCTGCGCATCGCACACGCCGTCCCAGTAACCGCGCTGATAATCCTCGGATTGACGAGGTAGTCGATTATTACCTCTCTGCGCCACCTTAATTATCACGATGACAATCACTAACAGAAAAATTAATTCCATGCTTAATTCCCCTTATGCTAATTTTAGTATAGCACGGGAGGGCTTTTTCATGGAGGAATTTGCTACGAAAACAACCCCCGCTTCCGTGCGCCATCAAACTGTTCCAGTAGTTCCCGCTGCTTCCTGCTCAGTTTGGTTGGCGTATCGACAATGACACCGACAATGTGCGGGCCGCGTTCATCATTTCTCAGATGTGGCACGCCGTGGCCTGATAACTTGAAATCAGTCCCCGACTGGGTGCCGGCTGGGATTTTCATTCGCACCGTGCCGTCCACGGTTTCGACATCAATTTCCGTTCCCAATGCCGCATCAACCATCGAGATATGCTCTTCTGAAAGGATGATATCGCCCTCACGCGTGAACTTCTTATGCGCTTTGACACGAATGTGAACGTATAGATCGCCGCGCGGTCCGCCTTGAACAGCTTCACCGCGATCACGCAGGCGGATCGTCGCGCCATCATCAATACCAGCTGGGATCTTGACGGTGATCTCCTGGCGCTGGCGAGTCGTACCTTTACCGCGGCAAACCGAGCATTCTTTTTCCGGAATTTTCCCCTTGCCCCGACAGGTTTCACAAGTAACCGCCTGCTGGATTTGCCCGAACAATGAATTCATCACTCGCGTTTGCTGGCCGGCGCCTTTGCAGGTCGGACATGTTTTCATACCAAATCCTGGCTCGGCACCGTTGCCATGACAGTGTTCGCACTCATCCTCCAGATTCAAGCTAATTTTCTTTTCCACGCCAAACACTGCATCTTCAAAGCTTAATGTTATATTCGTTTCAATATCGCGCCCGCGCGGACGTCCGCCGCCCGAACTGCCAGCCGCGCTGCCAAAAAACTGGCTGAAAATATCTCCCAAGCCGCCGTCGCCAAAGTCAAAATGAATATTTTGCCCGCCAAAGCCGCCAAATCCTTCAAACGGATTGCCAGAAAAACCGCCGCCCGACGCACCGCCGACACCCGCATGGCCAAACTGGTCGTAGCGCTGGCGCTTTTGCTTGTCTTTTAGGACTTCATATGCCTCGTTAACCTCTTTGAATTTAGCTTCATCGCCGCCCTCTTTGTCGGGGTGGTACTTCACCGCTGCTTTACGAAAAGCCTTCTTAATCTCATCCTCAGAAGCGGTTTTCGACACACCTAACACTTCATAATAATCGCGCTTACTCATATGCGTTTATTATACGCTTTTAGCACTCGACATGCAAGAGTGCTAGCCTCGCCCGTGGTATACTTAAAATATAGGAGGTGTTATGAAACAGACAGCAATTATCAATTCAGAAATCAAGGCCCGGTGCGCGGATCAAGAGTCGGTGCGCCAATATCTACGTGAGCACGGCGCGGACTTTAAGGGGACTGACCATCAAATTGACACATATTTTGATGTGCCCAAAGGGCGCCTGAAGCTACGTCAAGGACCGATCGAAAATAACCTTATCTTTTATCAGCGGGCCGATACCAATGGGCCGAAACAATCGACTATCAACCTATCGCCAGTTGCGCCGGACTCGACCATCGGCGAGGTGCTGACGGCGGCACTCGGTGTACGTGTGGTTGTCGATAAGCAGCGCGAGATTTACTTCATCGACAATGTCAAGTTTCATATCGACACCGTTCAGGGCCTCGGGAATTTTGTCGAAATTGAAGCTATCGATGCCAATGGTAAACGAAACGCCAAGGAACTGGAGCAGCAATGCTCACACTACATGCGTGAACTTGGTATCAAGGATACGGATTTAGTCGTTGGCTCGTATAGTGATTTGTTGGAGTATGGTGACGATATTCAAGCGACATAGGGCCCTTCTACGCTGACCTTTTTTAGCCCAGTCTGTATTTAGTATAGTTGTGATTTGACATACCATATATATCGTTGTATATTTAATAATTACTATGAACTTCCGCGCAATACCTCGTCCCGATCTTGAAGTCACCTGGTATCGTCAGAATGGGTTGTTTAATTTCACCAACTCAGACGGCAAGCCAGTAATCGGTATATCAGCTCAGACATGGGAAGATTATCTAAATCATATCAAAAATTTGCCAAGCAAATTTTCAGGACAAGTCATTAGTCCAGAATTGATAACCATTACTGATATACCACCTGAGAAAGCGACAAGGTTTCAACGAGAAATTAGTAGAAGGATTTTGCAACTATGCGAACTTTCACGCGATTTACCCAATGCTGACTTCATGGTTGGCACGCCCAGTTTTTATGATGATACGGAATTGCCCTATAATACTCTCGTGAAGATCACCAATGGTCAATACAAAACAAACGTACGGAAATGGCTACTTACACCCAGTGAAGAGGGCAACTTTTGGCCAGCCTTAACTACTCAGGCACTCCAACAGCCATATTCAACTCAGTCATTAATCTGTGCCGACATGATCGTGGCGCCATCCTTTCTGCATGAAGATACTCGTCATGTACAGGTTAGCGCCTGTTGGGCAACACCTGGCTTTAGCCATCCCAACTACCAGCCGCCGCCAGATGAGGAGCGCTATACAGATGCAATGATTTATGCGATTAATCAACTTTTTACCGCTCACTCTGTCCAAGATCTTGTCGTAGTTGATCGTACGCCGCCGACTACCGAAATTCCACCGCTCAACTGTATCGTCCAGCGAAAAATATAATACCCCGGAGACTTGGGGTATTATATCAGCCTGCATTAGACTCTGTTACTTCTCGTCAACCACCTCGCCTTCGACTGGTTCGTCCTTGTCAGACTTTTTGTCGTCCTTCGACTCATCAGCCTTTTTGTCTTCGGCAGCTTGCTGGTACATTTTGGCACCGATCGGCATGATGGCATCCTGCAAAGCTTTGGCTGCTGCTTCCAGCTCGTCTTTGTCGTCAGCATCTTTGTGCTTTTCCGCTTCTTTGACCGCTTCGTCAATCGCCTTCTTGTCGTCGTCAGAAATCTTATCCTTGAACTCATCTGGCATTTTCTTTGCCTGATAAATGGCGTTTTCTAGCTGGTTTTTAGCGTCAACGGTTTCACGCTTTTTCTTATCTTCATCAGCGTGGAGTTCGGCTTCTTTCTGGGCTTTTTCGATGTCTTCCTTACTCATGTTGCCAGAGTTTTGGATGGTGATTGATTGCTCCTTGCCAGTGCCTTTATCTTTGGCAGTAACATTGAGAATACCGTTGGCGTCGATATTGAAGGTCACTTCAATCTGTGGAATACCACGTGGCGCCGGTGCGATACCATTGAGCACAAAGCGGCCCAAGCTCTTATTGTCGTTGGCAAATTCGCGCTCACCCTGCAAGACGTGAATCTCCACTTGCGGCTGATTGTCGGCAGCCGTCGAAAATACTTCGCTCTTGCTGGTCGGCACGGTGGTATTGCGCTCGATCAACTTGGTCGACACCCCACCCATCGTCTCGATACCAAGACTCAATGGTGTCACGTCCAGCAGTAGCACGTCCTTGACGTCGCCGGCCAGCACGCCACCCTGAATGGCTGCACCAACAGCCACCACTTCGTCTGGGTTAACACCTTGCATTGGGTCTTTACCAAACAATTTCTTGACGCGCTCGACCACTGCTGGCATGCGGGTCATGCCACCAACCATGACAACATTTTGGATGTCTGATTTAGAGAGTTTGGCGTCTTTGAGTGCTTTTTCAACTGGGCCGTCAAGGCGCGCCAACAGATCTTTCACCAAATCTTCCAACTTCGCCCGCGTTAGACTCAACTCAAAGTGCTTTGGCCCGTCAGCGTCAGCGGTGATAAACGGAATATTGACTTCGTATTCGGTGACTGTCGACAATTCTTTCTTGGCTTTTTCAGCTTCGTCCTTCAGGCGCTGCATGGCCGCGTTATCTTTACGCAGGTCAATGCCTTCTTTAGACTTAAAATCATCCAAGAAGTAGTTAACGATGATATTGTCAAAGTCCTCGCCGCCCAGATGCGTATCGCCGTTAGTGGCTTTCACCTCAAACACGCCGTCGCCGAGTTCCAAAATGGAAACATCAAACGTACCGCCACCGAGGTCAAACACCACAATGGTCTCGTCATTTTTGCCTTTTTCCAGGCCATACGCCAAAGCAGCGGCCGTTGGCTCATTAATGATGCGCTTAACTTCCAGGCCAGCAATTTTACCGGCGTCCTTGGTCGCCTGACGCTGCGAATCGTCAAAGTAGGCTGGCACGGTGATGACGGCTTCGGTGACTTTTTCGCCGAGGAATGCCTCAGCATCAGCTTTGATTTTGCCGAGGATCATGGCTGAAACTTCTTCTGGCGTGTATTCCTTGCCACCCATTTCCACGGCCACACCCGCACCTTTCTTGACGATCTTAAACGGCATGAGGCCACGGTCTTTTTGGACTTCTTTGTCATCAAACTTACGGCCAATAAAGCGCTTGACGCCATAAATTGTGTTCTTTGGATTAGTCACACGCTGACGCTGCGCTACTTGCCCAACCAAGCGTTCGCCCTTTTTATTAATCGCTACCACTGATGGCGTCGTACGATTGCCCTCAGCGTTAGCGATAACTTCTGGCTTACCCGCCAGCATGTACGCAAAGGCGCTGTTGGTTGTACCGAGGTCGATTCCGATAATTTTACCCATATGATTCCCCTTTCTTGTTTTGATCACATCTGGTTTTTCTTATATTCATTTTAGCACTCTTTATTCACGAGTGCCAACTATTTCAGTATAAATAATTAGCACTCCCGTGTCAAGAGTGCTAATTTATTTTGTGACAACCAGTTATTTCTCTGATGTGTCAGTGTTTACCCTGACATTCGTCTGCGGTGATTCCGATGACTGGCGCGTCACTTTAACCATCGCGTCGCGAATTACTACGCCGTCTAGTGTATAGCCAGCACGTAGTTCCTCAGCAATCACTTCTTTGTCGCCTTCTGCTGATTCGTCAAATTGAATAGCTTGGTGTAGTTCAGGATTAAATACTGTGCCGGGTTTAGCGTCGATTTGCTCGAGGCCGATTTCTTTCAGTTGCTTATCAAGCTGTTTATTCAGGCCAGCCACACCTTTCGCCCAGGCGTTATCCGCTAGTTCCTCCGGCACATTGGCAATCGCTCGCTCAATCGTGTCAATCACTGGCAGCAGCTTCATCACTGACTTCGCCTGGCCCATTTGGTGCGCCGACTGCTTTTCCGCCTCGACACGCTTGCGGTAGTTCTCAAAATCCGCCCGCGTCCGCTGCAAATCCAACGTCAACTCGCCCAACTGCTGCTCCAAATCTTCAGTTTTTTTAGCCTTACTCTTCGTCATTTTTTCCTCCTTCTAAACGGCCAAAACGGCTCGTCGCCATACGTACAGGGAAAAGACACTACCATAGCCATGAAAATAATAATCAAAATAATCACTACTAGCCACGTTGGCAAGCCGCTCAGTAGTCCGCCAATCCATTCAGCCATTACAATACCTCCTCTAACATCGCACCGGTTCGCCTAACCAGCTCCATCGTCCGGCGATAATTTTGCCGCGTCGGGCCGATGACACCGATATAGCTATCATCGCTAAACTGCGAGCGGAATTTACTAATAATCAGCGTAGCGCCACTACTTTTACCAATCGGGTTTTCACTGCCAATAAACACATTCAGCGGCTGGTTCGGCGCTGCTTCATGCAGCCACGGCTCGATATTATCAATCAACCTGGCAATCGCCTGCACGTGTCCGCCCTCGACAAACTCAGGCTGAGAAAACAGCTGCGTCATGCCATTCATATACAAGTGCGTACCAAACGACGCAAAGCCGAAATTGCCCGTCAACTCCACCAGACTATCAACCGCACTGCGAATCGCTCGGTCGGACGTATCAACGTGCGAATTGACATGCGCTTCGATCGCTCTCGCACTGCGATCGATGCCGCTCGGCAGCTCGGTCATCTGCGCGTCGGTGATGCCATTGACATAAAAGCGATAGCCCTTGTCGGTGGGGATTCGCCCAGCGCTGGTGTGCGGCGCTTCAATAAAACCCATCTCCTCGAGCTTGGCCATTTCGCTGCGAATGGTGGCGCTAGATACGCCAAACAACTTGGCTAGCGTCACGCTGCCAACTGGCGCCGCAATTTCAGCGTACTGTTCAATGATGGCGGCCAAGATAGCCTGTTGACGTTCGGTCATAGGCTCATTGTAGCATGAATCTAGCACTCATCGCAAGCGAGTGCTAATGCGACCTTGCCGCGCGCCTGGCCTGGCTACGCGCCCGCGTAAATCGCCGGGCGGCGTCTGACGAAAACATTAGCACCGCTACAATATTCAGTCCGATGAACAGCAGCGTACTGGCTGTCGACCAGGTTATCTTGCCGATGGTCAAGGTGAATGAATTAGCGATAACTGCCAGCCCGGATATCATCATCAATACCAGCCGCAATCGATTACTACCGCTAAATGTCCGGCTCACCAGCACGATGGTCGTAATCACCCACACCACGCCAATGATAATCGACGAACCAATCAGCCAATTAGCAATCACCGCCGCGTCATTCACCTGACCATCCACCATCAGCTCAGCCACCGTCTGGCTGTGAAATTGGTCAATCGCAAGTAACTCAACAACGGTGTTGATGATACTGACCGCCAGCGCCGCAAACATTGCCACCACGCCAAACGCAATCTGTGGCGGTCGCCGACTCCAAAATTGCTGTATCAATGTATCGTGCGCCACCGGCATTACCTCGTGCGAAGTAGCATCGAGAATCACCTCGTCGCGCTCCTCTATCAAGGACTGGTTGGCGCGCACTCGCCCGACCTCAAGCACTGGCAGATCGCCATCGGTCTGAATGGTGTCGCCGCCGCCGTTGCGCGAATGATACCCGGTGGAAAAATCTTTCAGAGTGGTCACCCCGATCGAGGCTCGCGCCTTGAGCGCTGACTGGACGATATAATCCCGCTCAATGTCAGTATTCTCATCAATCTTATGGGTAATCTGCAGTGTGAACAGGCTAAAGCCAACACTTCTATCGTACGTTCCCGCCGCCAGCCAATCCACCCGATGACCGCCCGGCAGCAGCCAGCCCTGTGGGCAACGCCAGAAACGCACGTGATGGCGCTTGCCGGGATTACCGTCAACCTCCTGCTGGTAGGTAAAGTCCTGGCGCCGACCAAATAAAAACAGTGATGAGACCGGCGCCTGCGGATAGCTACGCCGCGTCAATATTGCCACCATCATCCGCCACGACGAGCGCACCGTAATCTCTTCTGCCAACGTCCAGCCAGCCGCGGTCATCGCCTGGTGGACCTGTGCCTCCGAGCCGCGCAAGGCTAGATTAACTGGATCACCCAGCAGCCCGTCCGCCGTCCGCGTTCGCCCGATGAAATAATTCGGTACGTATAGACTACTCAGGATACGATGCAGCCGCGGCAGTGCCAGGTAAGCCGTAATCAGCCACACCACTATAAACAACCCGACCATCCACCAGCCGCCCGAATGCCAGCCCTCGCGCCACACGAGCCACGCCAGCCAGAACGACGCGGCACCGGCTAATAAGAAAAATATCTGGTCAAGCAGTCCCGACAATGACCAAAATGGTCGTCTCAGCGAAAACGACGACTTCTTCGTCGCCATTTAGACCGTGTCCTCACCCATCAAATAATCAAGAAGGTCCCGCGCTATCAACCGTGCCTCATCATCACGCCGATTAAACACGTCACCGCGCTCAATAATTTCGCCGCAAACCCGCACCGCTCGAGTCAAATCATCATTGATAATCACGTGGTAATACGGTACTTCCAGCGCGTGACTGAGCTCGGCAATGGCCGACTGGCGGCGCTTCGGCCAGGCCGTTTGAAATTCTGCTTCCGTCGCGTACCGCTGCTTTAATCGCTCCAGCCATGTCGGATAATCTGGCGGCACGATAAAGATGGCAATACAGCCCGGTGCCAATTGCTCATACTCAGCCACGCCCTGTACGTCAATATCAGTGATCGCCGTTTGCTGATGATCATGCGCTAACTGCAGCTCGGCTGTCGAGGTGCCATACACCTTGCCGTGAACGAACTTGGCCTCAATGAACTGATGGTGCTCGAGCATGGTTAGTGCGGTTGCTTGATCAATAAAATGATAATCGACGCCGTCGCGCTCTGGCTGACCGTTATTTGCCCGCGGCTCCCGCGTGGTGTGCGACACGATATCACGAAATGACGGCGATCGCAATAACCGCCTTTTAATCGTATCCTTGCCTGCGCCGGAAATACCGGTCAGCAGCGCAATTTTAGTATCTCGCACCAGCGCTACGGCCGCTTCGGTCGGCTGGTATTCCCTGATGACACGTTCAAGATCTGACATATGAGTATTATACCAGATTATTGACTAAGCTTCCGGGAGCAGCTGTGACTTCTTATCTATGCACCATGTCCATCGCCCGAATATGCGGCGGACGATGCGTTAGCTGAGGGCGGCGAGACGGCACAGCGATGTGAGCACGGGAATGAGCGGTGACTTGCGGGTGGGTCAGCTCCTTTGGCTGCGGCGGTAATTTTGGCTGGGTTGGCAGTTGGTGCGGTTGGGATAGCGGGCGCTTGACAGTCGATTGCGTGTCGGTGCGTGGTGTATCAGCACGAGGTGCGGCCGCTGCAGGATTGAGCGGACGAGTCGGGCTCGAAGGCTGAGATGAAAGCGGTGGCTTCGTCAGCGGTGGGTGCGGCGGATGTGATGAGAGTGGCCTGACTGGCTGAGCCTTGACGGAAGAAAGTTTGTTGAGCGGGCGCTTGGCCGGGGCCGGCGCCGAAGCAGTGGGCTTGATCAGTGAAGCGCGTGACGGTGAGAGGGCATGCTTTGGCGGCTGGGGCTTGACGGACGGCTTGGTAAATGATGTACTTCGCGAGCGCTGGACGCCACGCGGCGGCATAATGTCATGAAAGACTGCCGGTTTTTTAGGGTGAGGTTTAGCCGGCGGATTGGGAGCGGGAGTCTTTTGAGGAGTGACAGAACGCGAGCGAGGTAACTGAGTAGCGGGTTGCGGCGACACGACGCGAGACGCAGCCGAAGAACGAGCTGACTGCGCGGCTACAGTTTGCCGTTGAACACTATGACGCCGAGCCGGAGCAGCCGCAGAGTGAGGAGAGTGTGGCGCGGGCGGCGCAAAAGACGCCTGCGCAGCCACCGGGCGCTGACGCGACACTGATGCTTCCGCGTCAATATCTGACACCTCGCCCTTACGACGGTTGCCGAGCCGAGCTTTCTTGAATAGCTTCATCAACTTCATCAGCGCCACCCCATCCTTTGGGAGATGTCGATACCGAAAATGATTACGGTCAGCTGGTCGATATGACTCTCCTTCCTCTGATTGATTCTGTCACCATTATACCGGTTATGCTCAGTGATTTCAAGCGGCCAACCGCTCAGCCGCTAGAGCAGCTCATCCAGCACCGATTGCCAATCAGGAAACTGCGGAGTGCCGAAATGAATGTGCCAGCCAACAAACTCAGCAGCACCCCTGGCCGTCCGATCATCGATCAAAATATCGCCGCGGCTCAACTGCTTGACCGACGAAAAAATAACTTTACGAAAGAAAATATTTTCCTGACCATCGCCGCCAAAATACTTCTTCACCCACGCCAGTTTGTCGCCCAACGCCGTCGGATTTTCCCATGGCGATGACGACAGGATGTATAGATCATACTTCTCCTTCAGCCTATCAACCGCTTCGAGGGCGCCCGGCATCGGATCCATCAATGCAAAAACACCCGGAATATTGTCATACTCACCCGCAAATTTCTTAAGCATTTCGTCTGGGACTTTCGTCAAGGCTGACGTAAAATCGACCAGTACGCCGTCCATATCGATGTAGATAATCGGTTTCTTCATGATCAATCCCTCCTTAACATCACGGTAAACGCTTCTGACGGAATGTCAACCTTGCCGAAGCGTTTCATGCGCTTTTTACCACGAGCCTGCTTGGCGAGGAGCTTCTTTTTGCGGCTGACATCGCCGCCGTAGAGGTAGCCGGTGACATCTTTGCGGTAAGCGCCGATGTTCTCGCGGGCAATAAACTTGCCGCCAATCGCCGCCTGCAATGCCACCTCAAAGCTCTGGCGCGGCACCACGTCTTTCAATTTCTTGACAATTTCGCGACCCAAACCTGGTGCCTCCGAACGGTGACACATCACACTCAGCGCATCAACCATTTCGCCCGCCACATAAAAATCCACCCGCACCAAATCTTCCGGCTGATACCCTGCTAGTTCATAATTAAACGAACCGTAGCCGCTAGTTACCGACTTCAATTGGTCATAAAAATCCGTCAGCAGATTTGCCAGCGGCGCCGTAAAGGAAATCAGCGCCCGCTCGTCGATGTAACTGAGGTTTTTCTGCCGGCCGCGCTTGGCGACAATCAGCTGAATCACCGCACCGATGTAGTCCTGCGGCACCACAATTTCGCCGTCAATCCACGGCTCGCGAATTTCTTTGATCTGCGCTGGGTCAGGTAGTTCGCTGGCCGATTTGATATCCAACTCCTCGCCGTTAGTCAGGCTTACTTGGTAATCAGTGCTCGGATTAGTGACGATAAGATCCAGATTATACTCGCGCTCCAGCCGCTCGCGAATAATATCCATGTGTAATAAACCGAGGAAACCAATTCGCACACCATAACCCAGCACTGGCGAATTTTCCGGCTCAAACTGCAGCGCCGAATCGCTCAAGCTCAGCTTTTCAATCGCCTCTTTCAGGTCATTATAATCCTCGTTAGACACGGGAAAAAAGCCCGCGTAGACGAAGGGCTTGACTTCTTTGTAGCCTGGCAATGGTTGGACGGTAATATGAGACATTTACTGATAATTATACCATCAATTGCCAGGTGATATACTACCGCCGCTCGCTCGTTTCCTATGTAAGCGAACTGAGACCAAAATAATCTTGAATAAACTCTTGGGAATACTCATCTAAGTCGGTCAGTCGACCATACAATTTAACACCATGACACAGCCCTCTATCGGACGGCACCGCATAAGCATTTGGTCGCGCATATGCAACGACTAGTGCTGAGTGAGGCGTTTTGCTGGTAAACCGTTCGCCAATAGCCTGCTGGATAGCGGAACAGTCCTCTGGTTGAGTCTGTAAAGGGCTTGCACCAGCAGCAATGTCACGTGCTACATTGTGCGCATATAAATGAAAATCTGCGAAATGAACACCATCAGAACCAAACTGAAAGGTGCGGTTACCCCGTGAAAGCTCCAGCGCCAATCGTGCCAAGCTCAAGCCACGCCAATACTTATAACTCTCTCTCTCTGAATCTGGGACTACATCATAGACAACAGACTCTCCAAGATCATTCCTCAAGCGATTAAAATTCAGTTGACTCATGATCTGAATTCTATCATAATATTATTTATTTGTCAATCATAGCTATCGGTGATTCGGTGGCTGATTTGATGGTAAGCACTTCGCCGTTTGTCAAACTCACTGAGCAATCAGTACCGGGCTGGACAGTGATTGATTCGGATATAACTCAGTAATCTTATCATTTAGCACCCTAGCGAGTTTTCTTCAGTATCGCAGCAATCTTCGCCTGTTGCTCAGGGCTATAGAAGTAACCTATTGAGCTATTCACACCATTCACCCTTCTGCCGCGACACGCCAGCGGCTCCCCGAAGTCAGGATCAACCTCATTCAAAACCTTAATCGCCTTCTGAAACGCTGGTGATCCACAGTGCAAAGCGTTCATGAGGTCTGACGTTGCTAGATAGTCTTCGGGAGCTGGGCGCATATAGCCTCTTTTTAAGAAATAGTCACCTATAGCCTCTACTTGCTCCCGCAAAAGGCCTTCACAAATTTTTACCCGACCCTTTTGACAAGAAAATCTATAGATTGAAGGTTGCAAGCCCAATGAGTGCATGGCATTTTTAATTGTCTTTCGACACACCCCAAAGCGCTTCATTGCCGCACTTACCATAATACATCCTTCCGGGGGCGGAGGCGCAAACAACCCCCTGTCATGTGCTTTTTCTATGATCACCGCTTGCTGCTCTGGACTAAAGAACTCGCGAACCTGAGGAGAACGATGCCATGCACCCTCGGACAGGATACCGTCTTCTTTAAGACTCCTCGCTATCTTTGCTATCGTCATATCACTTACACCCAGAACATTGGCGAGAGCTTTGATCGTCAGATACCCTTCTGGTGGCGGTAGATTAAACATACCTTTTTGCTTAAGCGATTTTTCTATCAATTCGGCCTGCTCTCTAGTAAAAACCGGTTTCTGCTTGCCACACCAATCCCGCTTAGCCACCTCCCCCAAGAAGCCATCCCGCTCCAACTGGGTGGCAATGGTCGCAACGACACGATACTTCACGCCGAGCTTATCTGCTAGCCCACTGATCGTTAGGCCTCCCATTGCCTCAATTATTCGACGAGGGCTCAAATAATTACCTTGACGTTGCCTATCTACCTCAACTGGTTGCCGCAAATCATCTGCTAATGCCCCCACTAAGTGTGGAACAAAGTAATCGTCACAACGCACCATTGCACCGCAGCCCGGATACTGTGCCATCACCCCCGCAAGCTGCGTTTTCGTACAGGTAGCAAGCTTTGCCCGCTCTTCTTCTGGCAGCCGCGTTGTATCAAATACAAAGGTACCATTGCCGTAGGCATCACAAATTAGCACCGTCCGCTCGAGTGATGGGATAGTTACCTCATGGTATGGCTCCTGGCGCATCATCGCTGTCTCCACTGACCCACAACAGATCTGCATTGCTCCACTGCTCGGCTCAATACCAAATTCATTTGCCAATATGAACAGCAGTATTTTCAGCCGTGGTTGGCGAGTAATCCACTCACGGTGAGGCGCCTCGGACACACTGGCGGTAGGCCCGGGCCGCTCATCGGGTGGCACAAAGACATGGTCGGTCGATTCAATCTGGCCAATAACCGTATCAATAGCTATGAGCTGCTCCGCTTTGGCAGCAATATGGTCGAGCAGCTCATTGAGCTCCTCTATGCCGTAGTAAGCAAACGCCGCATTCTCCCTTTGGGCAGGATTGTCTAGCCAAATCGTTGGCTGATGGTTGTATACTTGCACCATATCATCAATTAGCTGGATTAATTTATCCAAGGCGACCTCAGCGTAGGTATCGACATTTTCAACCGTCAACGGTTGATTAATAATTTCCTCTACACTGCTTGCAAAGTCCTTGCCATGATCAATACTACCGAGTCGCTCCATGTGCGATATTATAGCATCTTATACTATTTTTGTAAATGGTGAGCCTCCCCCCTCAATTACAAATAATTACCTTAGTCCAGTCACATATTCTTTGCTAAATCCCATAATGGCACACTCATGTCTTTATCAAATTGAAAATTTAGTTCTCATTGGTGGATTATCGGCTCAGTGAGAGACTTAATCCTCTATAATAACGTCTTCAACAGGTCGACGTTTAGAATAGGCCTGCTGCTTGCCATAACCAATGCGTAGCAAAATGGTTGGATATTCTCCGTCCAGACCCAGCGTCCTTGCCATCTCTGAGGCAATCTCTGCTTCTTCGTTTGGCTGGTTCAGATAGGCATGAGAGATCCCAAGTTCCGTGGCAGTCAGCAAGAAACGCTGCAGCGTCCGACCTAGATCCACCCATTCGCGCCGACTATTTTCTCTCGTCGTAAAAAGAACCAGATGAGAAGCCGATGCTATCTTGTCGCGATCGGCCTTATTCTGCGTCTTAGCATTGATAGCCATCGACATGATTGGCTCAGCCATCCAGCGCGGCACATTAGGCGCGCCAAACACGGCGTAACTCAGCCCGTCAAGTGTTTGATCTTGATGCTTCTTATTAAATCGCATCCAGCTTTTCAATTCAGCCTTAAACGCTTCTTTTTGCATTTGATTCGTATTCCCCTGAAGAACGTATTGTTCAATATCATTAAACTGTTTGGTTTGACGCGCGTAATAATGAACCGAGATGCCCTTTTCACTGCGGATAGATTGTAATTTCTTTAGTACATCTAAGGCAGTTTCCTCACCGTTATAAACACTGCGGTTAGTCTGCCGCGCGTCTATCTGATTGAACAATGGGCTTGGTTTGACGCCTGCCTCTTCCGCGAGCGAAACCGTAACAACGCCTGTATCACCAACCGAAACGGCAGATTTATAGCCCTTAGTTTGCGCCGCCAAGCAAAGATTCTCTACTGCACAGCCCAAACTCACAGATAACTCCCTGTCGTCAGGATCGACCACTGGCAACCTTCTATCAAAATCAGGGTAAATTTCTACCGCCGACTCGTTCTGACGAAATTTCCACGGCTGGGTATTATGGCCTGATGGCGCCTTGACAGCTTGCGCAACCAAAAATTCAAAGTTAGCTGATGATATATTGTTACTGTGAGGCACTCTTGCCATAATTCTACCCAATACGCGAGCCTTTCTATCTCGTTAGCTACTTCCTGTAATCAAGTATACTCACTCTGTGAGAGTGAGGTCAATCAATACCATGAGGCCGCAGACCCCTGGGCTTTTACTCCCACTGCCGCGTGCTATTTATCTCGTGCTTCTCAAAGTAAACTTCCGCCAAATTAACATCAAACCGATTCGCCAGCTCCATCAAATAATTCAGTACATCCGCAAATTCCTCGCGCAGATTATCGTGACTAGCGGGCCTTTTCTCGCCCTTAAATCCCGTCTCTTTGCGAATCGCTTTCGCCAGCTCGCCAACCTCCTCGGCGAACAATAAGAATACTTCAGTGACAGAATTCTTATCCCATCCTTTTTCTTTACATGTTTGATCGAGGTGTTTTTGTAATTCAGTTAGGCTGGTTGTTTGTGGATTCATACTTCTCCTCTACTTATCTCGCTATCGACGCGAATGGCTTGCGTTTATAATTCAACATCCGGCAAGTCTTTCAACTTCTTGCCGTCAAAACAAAAATATGCTGCACCCTGATAGGCGCCACTATTGTTGGCTTGATTTTTGTCTTCGAAGATTTTTCGCACTAGCGGCGACAATAGCCACCGCTGCCCGCCGTACTCAACTTCACGCTCGCCGACAACTTTAGCGACAATCGTCTGGTCTTTGCTAAAGACAATTTTATCGCCGTTCTTGAGGCCTTTTCGATAAAAGCTAAACTTTTGATTACTGTTCTTGGCTTTGGTGATTTTATCAAATTCCGCTTCTTTATTTTTCTGCTCCGGAAAGATCACCTCACCCTCAAACGACAGCAGCAGTTGTCGCACCAAATCATAATCAAGCGCAAAAAGCTCGCTACTACCGACTCGATGCTTGGCAAATATTTCGTGCAGTAATGTTTCCTTTTCGGAGTAGTCAGCCACCTCGATCGCGAACAACCGCTTCAAACCAACCACATTGTAGTAGCCGTTCGCCTCGAGAAAACGCATACGCTCTGGGTACTGCTTGGTTTGCGCCTTGCCGATTTTGATAAGGCCTGACACTGCGGTGGTCATGACGTAAATGATGCCTTTGCTCATTATAATTCCTCCCTATAACTAATATTCTACACTACTTTCACAGAACCTAGCTTGTTGAAGAATCCCTATTTATAATCTGAGAAGCCTCCAGCCGGTCTCTCAGTTGAAAAATTGACTGGATCGTCTGAAACATCGATCACGGTTTACGCTGCATTTTCTCAACGTAACCGTATCACACCCGTGCCTCACGAGTGGTTTTGAGGTTGGTAATAATGTAACCGGGTAGCAGTGTTTTCCTTTCTGGGATATTCAGTCGCCTCAATCGCTTCATGCATAATGTTGTAGCATCTTATTCTATTTTATAAATAATGATAGCTCGTTCTTAACTCACTGCGCCTTCGGCAAAAAACCGCGCGCCACGAGCGCCTGCCAAGCCGTGTCTGCCGAGAGAGATGACGGCTGAGGCGTTGAAAATCCCTTAGCAGGATAGGTCTTTATCCGCTCGTAATCACCCAGCATCAACGTCAGCATCATAGCGGCACTCCCATAAGTTGCCTCATATAGGCGATAATATGCTTCTACTGTTGTCGGCTGACTCGTTACATACAGTCGCGGCCGTGGGTGCGGCCACTGAGCCTCGGCAGTTGCCAAAAATCGACGCGTCATATATGGTTTGTGAATCAGAATAATGTCCCTGCTCTGAATCGTCATCTCTGCCAGCAGCTGAGCCGAGCGAGTGATATTTTCGCCGGTATGAGCGGCTTGGTGTTCAAACAGAATTGCCGAGTTCGGCACCGCCAAACGTTGGAGCTGTCGTCCTAGCAGTGTCGCTTCAGTTTCTGTCGCCCTATGATAGGGATTAGCAAATCCCGACACCACAATCCATGAACTAATGCCCGCATGATACAGCTCGGCCGCTCGCTCGGCGCTATCGATCATAGCTCCCGCGCCACCGATCACGATAGCATCCGCCCGCGCCGGTAGCCGACTCTCAACGCAAAGATATTCCCACAGCACGTGAAGATGGTGCCAGTCTTGATCAGTGAGAGCTAGCTGGCTACGTGACATGTGTTAGCTCTCGGTGTTTTTTCAATGTCACTGCATCGCCCACCCGCACTTCACAGTTGATGACGATGTGGCCAATTTCACCGGTGTCCAGCGATGGGCTGGGATCATATCCCGACTGAGATTGATTATGACACCGCTGCCAAAACTCCGGTACCACAAACGCGACCGACGACGCTGCGAAAGCAACTGCCAAATGCGTGTTGTATTCTCCGAAGAAGGATGTCATTCATTCAGTATAGCATCTTACAAAGATGGAGTGACATCCACAGGGTTACTTACGTTTCAACTTCCTTACGAGATATCCACACGACCATCATGATAGACCAGCCAAATAGTGACACTTCCGACACCACTGTCAATGGCACCGAGACTTCGCCCGCATAGTATGTGCCGACGACCTTTAGCAATGCAACACATACGCTTATTAGGATAACCAGCCGAGATTTCGTAATAATTGCTACCGCAATAACACATGCAGACAATGCCAGCGCCATCCAATGTAGTCCCGCAAACAGTTGACTCGCCGATAATACACTTGTTGCTGAGTCAATCGGCAATCCATTCACCGGATAAACGAGTCGGCCAAGCGCCATCATTGCGTAAAATGCGCCAATTGCCACAACAATACCTAGAGCAAGAACTACACCTATACCAACAGGGTGGTGCTTCTTAAGCTTACCGTACAATACCACAACGACAGCTAGCAACATTGACGCCCCACATGCTAGCATCTCATCTGCTATCTGAAAAGTAGTCTGGTGCTGTTGCACCCACGCCATCACACCCGAAACGTCGGCTGAAGGTATCGGCAGTGACATTGCGATACTAACACTAGCTGCGGCAAGTAAACCAAAACCCATCAGCCATACAATACTACCAATATACGAAATACGTCGACTACTTTGATTTACCACCATCTCACTCCTTCGTCATATATTTCTTCAATGTCACCGTATCACCCACCCGCGCTTCACGCGTGGTTTTTAGGTTGGTGACGATGTAGCCAATTTCACCGGTGTCAAGCGACGGGTCGGCAATCATGCCGGGGCTGAGATGACCAACTTCCAGCGCCAGCCCATTAGCACCGGTCGCCATCATGTGAATCGCTTCACCTTTTTTGATCTGGCCGTCAACCACCCTAACATACAAAATCACCCCGCGATAATCATCATAATAACTATCAAAAATTAGCGCTCGCGTCGGGTCGTCCGGCTGGCCTTTTGGCGCTGGAATTCGCTCAACAATCGCCGCCAAAACTTGATCAACATTCTGCCCAGTCTTAGCCGAAATATGAATAATCTCGCTTTCATCGCAACCCAATAAATTGATGACTTGCTTGGACACCCGCGGCACATCAGCGGCTGGTAAATCAACCTTGTTCAGCACCGGGATAATCGTCAAATCTTGCTCCATCGCCAAGTACACATTCGCCAGTGTCTGCGCCTGAATGCCTTGGCTGGCATCAACCACCAATACCGCGCCCTCGCAAGCCTGCAACGAGCGGCTGACTTCGTAACTAAAATCGACGTGACCAGGTGTGTCGATGAGATTGAGATCGTAGACAGTTGGCTGAGCCAACCCATTCACACCGACATCTGCACAAGCCCGAGAATCAGACTCGCTAAGTTCCGGGCGATTCGAGGACTGTTTGAGCAAAGCGAGTCCCGCAGAATCCCCAGAAATTGGCGAGGAAGATTCACGGCGCGCGGAAGCCGTTGGTGCGAATGGTGTTGGGTCAGTTGCTGTATAGTGATATTTCATCCGCACTGGCGCGAGCTTAATAGTGATGCCTTTCTCACGCTCCAAATCCATACTATCCAGCAGCTGCGACTTCATCTCGCGCTTCTCCACCGTCCCCGTCATCTCCATCATCCGATCGGCCAGCGTCGATTTGCCGTGATCAATGTGAGCGATGATGCAAAAATTGCGAATACTGGTCAGTGGTTTCATCAGCGCCTCAACTTGCTCATATCAAATCGCGAAAACAGCAGACGTTTAATTCGCACCAAAACCGGGTCGATCTCTGGCAGCTTTAGCCACTTGGACAATGCACCGTACACGACAAAATTGAAAATCGTGATCGCCCCAAACTTGGGCAGCGCCCCCAAAAAGCTATCGTCTGAGGCCCGGAACGGAATTACCAACACGCTGACGTAGCACGCCACCGCTAGCGGCACCGCGGCTAACGCCATCTTGGCGACCGCTTTGACAAACGTCGCATCAAACAGCTGTGGCATGCGCCGACCTAAAATGACGCATAAAATCACCACCTCGACAAAGGCCACGATCGACTGTGCCCACGCCAGGCCGTACGGGCCAAGTTTCACGTAGTAGCCAAGTATCACCGCCAGCGCCACATTTAACACAATCGCAAAAATCGACACATACATCGGTGTCTTAGTGTCCTGCTGCGCATAAAATCCGCGCGCCACCATGTGATACACCGTCCTGAATAAAATCGCCATCACCAGACAACCGAGAATATTTGCCATGACCGGATCGCCATTATTATTGATAAAGTGCACTATGTAGCCGCGGGCGAAAAACGTCACCACACAGATCGGGATAATCATCCAGATTACCGTCCTGAGAAATGACCGCAGGTCTCTGCGAAATAGATCCGGCCGCTCTGAGGCGAGGCGCTCTGTTAGCTGCGGAAAGGCAGCATTAGAAATAGCGACGCCAATGAGGTTGATCGGCATCATGTGTAGCGTCAACGCTTGATTATAGCGACGGATGACACCGTCCCCCATCCGCGACGCCAAATTGACTTCGGCCAGGCTAACCACATAATCCATTCCCTGATCAATCGAGCGGGCTGGTAGCAGCGACAAAACTTTACGAAAGCCGTGATTACGCCAATAAATCTTGAAATCATAATCAAAACCGAGGCCGATTAGCCCAACCGCACTGACGATGAGCTGCAGCACCGACCCGAGCACCACGCCGAGCGCCACGCCCATAATGCCGCCGTCAAAAATTTGCCAGCCGAACAGATTAATGCCGTTGGTAAACCACAGCGTACCGATGATAATCCCGACATTGTATAGCATCGGCGCCAGCGCATAGAAGGTGAAGCGACCGACCGCCTGTTGGATACTGGCGATCACCGCCGCCACCGCAAAGATCAGCGGATTTACGGCAATCACCCGCATCATACTAACTGCCAACGCGTGACCAGCCTCGCTCAGCCCCGGCGCGATCAGATATTTCATCAGCGGATCGGCAAAGACAATGATCAATATACTGGTCACCAGCGTCACCAGCGCCATCAAATTAATCATGCTCGAACTGATTTGCCAGGCTGACTGCTTGTTGCCCTTGATCCACCGTTCGTTAAATACCGGAATGAAAGTAACACTCAGCGCCCCCGACACCAGAATCGCAAACATAAAATCCGGCACCATGAACGCCGCCGTATAGGCGTCCAGCCCGACTGGATAGCCAGCCAAGTGAGCCTTCTCGTTGGGAAAATACGCCGCGTTCAAAAAGCGATCGCGCAGCAGTCCCAGCAAGCTCGACAGCAACATCGAGCTCGCTAAAATCGTGGCGGCTAACTTGACTGTCAGCCGCTGATTAATCTTGTTGACAACGTTACGAACACGCCCCATAGCAGTTTATGCGTGCAATTTTGCTTCCTTTGGCAGTTTCGTCCCCGAAAGAATCTCATCCACCGCCGCTTCCTCCAGCGTTTCGTCTTTGAGCAGGGCCTCAGCCAATTTATCGAGGAACGGACGGTTGGCTTTGAGCACCAGCATCGCCCGTTGTTTGGCCTCGGTGATCAGCTGCGACACTTCCTGGTCGATCAATTTGGCTGTTTCGTCCGAGTACGGCCGTTCGCGGGTCATCTTGTCAAACATCAGCCCGCCGTTATCTTCGTGGAATACTTGATCGCGCAGGCTCCTACCCATGCCCTGCTCGATCACCATATCGCGGGCAATCTCGGTGGCTTTACGCAGATCTGAGCCAGCACCCGTGGTAATGCCGTCATCACCGTAAATGATCTGCTCGGCGATCCGGCCGCCCATGGCGCGGGCTAAAATATCCTTGAACTCGTAGACGTTGGTGTAGCTCTTATCCTCTGGTGGCAAGAACCAGGTGACGCCGCCGGTACCGCCGCGCGGAATGATCGTTACCTTGTGAACTGGATCAGAGTCTGGCAAGACGTGACCGACGATGGCGTGGCCTGCCTCGTGGTAAGCTGTCAATTCCTTCTCGTGGTCGTTCATTACCTTGGCCTTGCGCTCCGGCCCGATGGCTACCCGCTCAAATGCCTCAGTCAGTTCATCGTTGGTAATCTTCTTTTTATTGCGTCGCGCTGCGATAATTGCTGCTTCATTAGCCATATTAGCGAGATCCGCTCCCGATGAGCCAGCTGTCTTGGCTGCTAACTTGTCCAGGTCAACCGTCTCGTCGGTCGGTTTTTTCTTAAAGTGAACTTTCAGAATCGCCTCGCGGTCTTTGCGCTCCGGCAGGGTAATTGTTACCCGCCGATCAAACCGTCCCGGACGCAGCAACGCAGGGTCTAGCACATCCGCGCGGTTGGTGGCTGCCAGTACAATCACATTAGTGTCACCATCAAAGCCGTCCATTTCCACCAGAATCTGGTTCAAGGTCTGCTCGCGCTCATCATGGCCGCCGCCCATACCCGAGCCGCGCTTGCGGCCCACCGCGTCGATCTCGTCGATAAAGACGATACACGGCGCATTTTTCTTAGCCTTTGAAAAGAGATCGCGTACCCGGCTAGCACCAACACCGACGAACATCTCAACAAACTCTGAACCGGAAATTGAGAAGAACGGCACACCTGCCTCGCCAGCCACTGCCCGCGCCAGCATGGTTTTACCAGTACCCGGATTACCGACCAGCAGCACGCCCTTTGGAATCTTAGCACCTAGCTCCTTGTACTTCTTTGGATGCTTTAAGAAATCGACAACCTCTTGCAAATCCTGCTTAGCATTATCATTACCGGCGATATCCTCAAACACAATTTTCTCTTTATCCTCGCCGTACAGCCGCGCCTTGCTCTTGCCGAAGCCCATCGCTTGATTATTCTGCCCCTGCGCCTGGCGCATCATGAACATAAAGAAGATTACGATGATCACTACCGGCACGATCATCACCGTCAGATTCCACAGTACCTCGCCGGTTTGCGATGGCGGTAGAACGTTAATTTCGACCTTGGCGTCCTTGTTCAAACCTTGCTCGTAAATCGTACTGCCGGATTCCTTGACTGATTTCTCGGTCGGCTGTTTTTGACCCTTGGGGGTAATTTTCAAATCATTACCCTGAATATCAATCTTGGCAATCTCCCCGGCATTTGCCCGGCGCACTACGTCGGTCAACGCGACATTCTTCAAGTTGCTATTTGGTGACAGCGCCGCATACACTGCCAGCCCAAGAAAAACAATGATTGCCCAAAACAGCCCCAGCCGAGCAACCTGCCCAACCCCTTTCTTAGTATTCTTTGGCGTCTTTCCTGCCATACGTCACATAATCCTTTCTCTTTTGTCCTAGCGAGTCACTCGTTTTATTGTAACACTTTTTACGGACAATTTCACCCGCACATTAGCGGCCGGCTGCCACACCGTTCCTGCTCGGCCAGTTTTGATGGCGATCAGCAGTCGATCCAGCTGTGCTGAGAGTAGCGACACGCCAGTCAGTCGCTGCACTTCTCGGTGGAGCAGCTCGCGCGCCGGCGCAACTGGGATATGCGTCCAAAAATAACGACTGCCAAGACGTGACGATAACCGCAATGTCTCTTGGTCAATCTCTTGGCGTAGCTGCCATTGCTGACGCCATAGCCGACCAAGCGCCGCCCGCTGCTGATCAGTCAGCCTTGCCTGCAACTGTCGGCGCAGCTGATTACGTAGATAGGCGTCTGATTGGTTCGTCGCGTCCTCCACCCATTCCAGCCGGTGGCGCAGCGCATAATCATATATGTCCTGCTTCGTCCATTCCAGCAGCGGCCGCTCAATCCGCTGATCGCCCATAACCGCCAAGCCCCGCCAGCGCGTACCACGCTGCAGGTTGAGTGCTATCGTCTCGATCATGTCATCCTGATGATGGGCCGTCGTCACCCGCCCACCCCAGTGTGCCGCCGCGTCAAAGAGAAATTGATACCGCAGCTGACGCGCCACATCTTCGCTGGCTACCGGCCCCAATTCCTCACGCCTGGTAACATATGGCACATTATACCGGCGCGCTAGCCCCGCCACGAACCGCGCATCGGCCGCCGATTCTGCCCGAATTCCATGATCAAAGTGAGCCACCACCACCTCGTCCTGCCCATGCCGCAATACGCTGTCGAGGAGCACCACGCTGTCCACTCCACCCGATACCGCAATCAGTCGCTTCATGAGGATATTATGACACATACTGCGGGGCTACGTGATACAATACTCACTATGCACGAGACAACCATCCTCTGCTTTGGTGATTCCAACACCTTTGGGCAGCGGCCCGATACGAACGCGCGATATGACGAGTCAGTGCGCTGGCCGCGGCGACTGGGGGCGCTGCTAGCGGACGAGGCACGCCAATATTATGTCATCGAGGAGGGGCTAGGCGGTCGGCGGACTGACCTTGATCATCCTGACCCAGCCAAGCCGTCGAGAAATGGCTGGACGTATTTTCCGCCGTGCCTGGCCAGTCATCAGCCCGACATCGCCATCATCATGCTGGGAACAAATGATGCCCAGCTCTGCCACCAGCGACCAGTTGAGGCGATCGTGACGGCACTGGCGCACTACGTCACATATTGTCACGAATCAGACGTCACACCGCTGCTGGTTGCGCCGCTCATTCCAGACCCTGCTGGCCTGTTCAACGAGGCAATCGTACCACGATCGGCGTAGCATTTTGATGATACAGCCGTGGCGACACTAACTGCACTGCCTGAAAAAATTCGAACCTATGCTACTAAATATAATGTTGCGTTTTTCGACGCCAACACATATGCCAAGGCCGGTGTAGACGGACTGCACTGGACAGCAGCGGGTCACGAGCGATTTGCCCGAGCAATCGCCCAGATGATACGTGAGATATCGTGAGCCAACTCTAAGTATTATTTTCACAAGTATATCATCATATCGTCAACTCTTGCAATAGAGTGAGCAATGTGTCATCCACATATTAAAATACCGCGGCCCATACAGACCGCGGATAAAAAACAATTCTGGTAGCACCGGGTGGACCCGAACCACCGACCTCAGGCTTATGAGTCCTGCGCTCTAACCAGCTGAGCTACGGTGCCACACGTCACCAATTGTACCAAACGAGTCAGAAAATCTCAACCGCCTCGAGAACCTACTTATCAGGCGGGGCCTAAACTGCTAATCAAATAAGGCCAGGTAAGTTTCGCCCCGGCGACTAGGCCACCAGCTCCACGCCTTCTTCGTCCAGCTCTTCCAGCCGCCGCATCACCAACGAACGTAGCTCCTCGCACGTCCGCCGGCGCTGCCACGTCCGCAGTTGATCGTTATTGACCGCATCTAAAAATTGCCCGAGCTCGTGCTCAGTGATATCCATGTTGTTGCCTTTCTGTGTTTGTTAAACCGTAGCCTTACTATAGCACACATTTGACATAAGCGCAATAGTATGACAGTTCGCATCATTACCCGCCCAATGCTCCCACCGGCTTCCCTTGCCAAACCGCTTGTGATAAACTGGAGGGAGAGGATTTTACACAAACATGACCCCGGCTATTATTTCATCACTCGCCATCGTCGCCTTCTCGGCACTGATCCACGCTAGTTTTCAGCTCAGCGTCAGCGTCTTGACCTTGCTCAGCGGCCATTCCCTCGGCAAGCAAACCGCCCGCCGGAAAGTATTGCGACTGATGAATGGATTCGTGTGTGGAGTGTTGGTGCTGACCGCGCTGCTAATATCGGCGATCGTCTACTATCTGTCGCTGGTCATTCATCACGCCGCTCAGGCCGAGCAGCTGGTGGCGGCCATCGTCTGCGGGCTGATGGTTGGGCTGGGCGTGGCGACCTGGGCGGTGTACTACCGACGGGGCGAAGGTACAGCCTTGTGGCTACCGCGCAGCTTCGCGACCTATCTATCAAAGCGCTCAAAAGCGACGCGTCACAGCGCCGAGGCCTTTAGTCTCGGGATGGCGAGCGTGGTGGCCGAATTACTGTTCATCATTGGGCCGATGGCGGCGGCGGGCCTCGCAACCATCCTACTACCATCAACCGAGTGGCGCCTCATCGCCATCGCCCTTTACGTCGTCATATCGCTGCTATCACTGGTCGTCGTCTTGGTGCTGGTCGGTAGCGGCCATTCCCTCGCCCACCTACAACAGTGGCGGATAGCGCATAAACGTTTCTTACAATTTGCAGCTGGCGGCAGCTTGATCATCTTGGGCGGCTTTTTGTTCGTTGATCGAGTACTTGGCATCGTCAGCTACGGAGGTTTTTGATGCCAAGCGATCACCCAAACCGACCAATCGTCGATGTCGTCAAGCGCGGCAAGCGACCGAGCGAGGAGTTTGACCCAACCAAACTCCACCACTCTATCCTGGCGACCTGCCTGAGTATCCGCACACCCGAAGGCCAAGCTGATGATATCGCCAAGTCAGTCACCCTCGGCGTGATGAGCTGGTGCGAGACCCGACCAGAAATTACCACAAACGACATCCGACACCGCGCGGCGCAGCTACTGCAGAAACTGCACACTGACGCAGCATTTGTTTATCAACACCATAAGACGATCATGTAGGGGGCGCATGGCACAAAAACCAACTTTTGACTATGATGTAATTGTTATCGGCAGCGGCGCTGGCGGTTCACCGGCCGCAACCGTCTTGGCACGCGCTGGCAAGAAAGTCGCCATTATCGAGCGCGGTACCTTTGGCGGCGAATCCCCAAACTGGGGCGACATTCCGACTGGCGCCCTACTCTATACCGCTGACGTCTATCACGAGGCCAAAACAGCGGCCAAGTTTGGCCTGCGCACCAGCACAGTCGGCTATAATTATCCGTCGCTGCTCGCCTGGAAGGACACCGCCATCAAGCGCACCGGCACCGGCGGCAACCGCAGTTACTACGAAAAACAAGGTATCAGCGTCTTTACCGGCAGCGCCCACTTTCTCAGTCCTAACGAGATTACCGTTAGCCGCCGCCACTTATCAGCGCGCAAATTCCTGATCGCTAGCGGCTCAACCTGGCGCGATGATCACATCCCGGGTCTCGACGAAGTGGCTCATCACACGCCGCAAACCATCCTCTCGCTCAAACGCCCGCCCAAAACGCTGTTCGTTGTCGGCTCTGGCACAACGGCGATGGAGCTGGCATATTTGTTCTCGACCTTTGGCAGCAAGGTGTATGTCGCCGAAACCGCTGGGCGCATCTTGCCCGAGTTTGACCAAGAAGTTGGTGAGCTGATCGCCGCTGATGCCAAGGCACAGCGCGGCATGAACATCCTCACCCAGACAAAGCTGGTCGCCGTCCAGAAAGACGGCATTGCAAAGCGCGTCACCTACGCTCGTGGCGGCCAGCAACATTCAGTGCGCGTTGATGAGATCCTCATCGCTGACGACCGCTTGCCGACAACTGACATTGGCCTAGAAAATGCGGGCGTAGCGTATACTGAACATGGCATTCAAGTCAGCGAAGCGATGCAGACTTCGGCGCGGCACATCTTTGCGGCTGGCAGCGTCGTTGACCTTCAGGCACAGACACACACCATCCTCAGCCACAGCCGCACCGCTGCACACAACTTACTACACCGTAATTTTATCGCGCTTGACGATAGGCCGCGTTTGACGATCGCCTTCACCGACCCGCAGATCGCCCGAACGGGACTAGACGAGGACGACTGTCTGCGCCGCGATTTGAAAGTAAGTATTGCCCTTGCGCCACTGACCTTGACCGCTCGCAGCAACATCACCGACCGACGCAGTGGGTTCGTCAAATTGATCAGCGACAAAAAAGGCGTCCTGCTCGGCGCCACCATCGTTGCACCGGGCGCTAGCGACTTGATGACTGGCCTCAGCCTCGCCATCCGCCACGGCCTGACCGCCAAACAACTGATGAGCACACCAAACTGTTTCACTGCCTGGTCAGAGGCGGTGCGTATTGCGGCGGGGAAATTGGCAGCGTGATGTCGGTATTCGCTAAACTCTCAGGTTAGCCGTATTTAGTTCCTCAACACAAGAGCGAAAGCAATCACTTTTCTCTTTGTAGTTGCGAAACGATCCGAAGGAGGGCGCCGCCGGAGAGAGAAGTACCGTACCACCTGACCCTGATAGATATTGAAACGAAACTGCTACTGCAGTAGACAAAGATACCGCCTGGAACAAAGCAACAATATGACAATTAGCACTATCTAGACGATCAGTAATAGCTTTCGCAATCCTCGCACCATTCTCAGGCATTGTTACAACGATTGTTGCTTCTAGACGATCACAAATTTCCTTAGCTAAACTATCATAGTCAATGCCTCGATCAGCCCCACCTAATAGCAAAGCAAGCGGCCCCTTGATCGCATGAATTCCTTCAATCGTTGAAAGACAGTTCGTTGACAGTGTATCGTCGACAAACACAACTGCGCCCACACTACCCACCACCTCAAGGCGATGTCGTAATGACCTGAAATTTTGCAATACAGAATAGAGTTTTTGCCGCTCTAGCTTCACCCCCAATTGCGATAGTGCTGCAACCGCTAAAAGTGCATTCCTGACGTTGTGCTCCCCAAAAATATTGAGATGAGACCTCAGTTCACTTGCTAGCTTATCGTTGAGACTTACCCAGCACACATCTGACCCCATGAGATGCCGATATTTCTTAAGCTCCTGGGAGTCGCCATTAGCTATCACTGTACATGATGTGTATTTCGTGCAAATCGATAATTTATCCTCATAATAATTCTGCAACGACCCGTGCCAGGTCAGATGGTCAGCGCTTAGGGAAGTAATAATAACAAGTGGAGCTGCTGTTGTGAGGTTAGCCGCCTGATAACTAGAGGTCTCGACAACCCAAAAATCCGGCTCTTGAGCAAGAGAATCTGCCTCCCTACCCCATGGCGGCGTCCCAACATTTCCACATAAAAAGGCAGTCTTACCAGCCGCCCTTAGCAATTCACATAATAAAGCAGACGTCGTTGACTTACCTTTCGTTCCTGATACTAAAACAACATTTTCCAATGAGTCCCTAGAGTGCAACCATAGATCTAACCCCGTAACTACCCTGGTATTGTTTTTAACAAGATTTCTGATTACTGCCGAGTTCTTCGGGATACCGGGAGATATTATCACTACCTGGCATTTCAGTAGTTCCGCCAGATTTTCTTGGGAATCAGTAGTAAAAGGTTGAAACGGTATGCCTAGTTTGTTAAGTCTATAAGCCGTTTCCAAGCCTTCGGCACCAACACCAAGAACCCCCACAGAAAGTCCCCTTAGATCATTCCAAGCAAGCGGCACAAAGATACCTTCCTGGTACACGATGACCGTTTGGTGTCAAGAAGTCTGGCTCAGGGTCTTTTGGTAAATTATCTAACAAGCCTTTGGCACCAGGGTCAATACCGCCATGGCGCCTGTCCTCGCGTCGCGACATTAGCCGCATCGCCACTCGTGACTCTCCAACATCGCCGACACATTCCCACGGCTTGATATTCTCATCCATCCCTAAAAGCCCGCGAAATGATGACACAAGATCTGGGTTCTGAAGAGGCTCAATGCCAGAGAACACCCGCTCAAGCGCCGCCTTCGACAAAAAAGGAGAGAGAATGAGGTCAATAAATGCACATTTATCGCATGCACCACACCACCCCTGAGAACGCCTTGCTTCGTCAAGAATAAACGCCTTGTTACAGCTACAGAATGTATCAAAATAAGCAGCACACCTATTAGTAAACTGCTGCGCAATCCATAGTTCCGACCACGGGCGAAGTAGGGAAAAATAGTTAGGTAGTCCCGGCGCCACGAGCACCCCATTAAAACCACTTTCAAATTCCTCAGATTTTGAATATTGATGATTAACACGTATTCCATCAGCCGTTACTAGCGTTGGGGACGATGCTGACCACTCATTAGACATGACCACAGCATCTTTTCCAGCCAGTGCTGCCGCAATGACAGCCATCGCCGAAATAATTCCGGTAACCGGTACATGCCCGTTCAAAAATCCAGGCGTCGTTCCCAATTGTTTATCTAGGTATCGCTCGGCTCGGATAACAGAAAGCCCTGTTGCGGCCGCAGGGTTGTCAACCGCTGAAAAAGCTACGCCTTCTTTATTGACGATGAACAGCGTTGGCGTGATACCGGCTGCTCTCAAGAGTTCAATACTAACCAATGAGTCAATCCCGCCGCCAAATGGAACGAGGGGGTCACATTGCTGCATTGGCGATACGCTCTGATGCGATAAATTTTGTTTATCCAGTTCATAATGGGAAATCTCAAGCCCACTCACCCGTTGAAAAATCCCTTGACCCGGATGCGCGAGATCTGCCCGATAGGCAAATTCACCGAGACCTTGGCGATAATACTGTTCAAGGAACTTTACCTCATCATCGCGCAATTTCATACCCGACATATCTAAACGAGCTGGCGCTAGGGTTTTGTAGTAAGATACGCCAGCAAGCAAGAAGAGCCACTTTACAGCATATTTAACAGCAGGTTGCTTCCAGTCACCGCCTCCGGGAAAAACAAAGACCTCCGTAAAGTCATACTCCCCAATCCGCCAATGACAATGGATGGAATTTTTTACCTCATTAACATCATAGCCCAAAAATATAAAGTCATCATTACTTGCTAAGCGTGTCATAAACTAATTATACCAGAGAGCTTTGAAAGTCTTGCTATAATATGATAAGGGACTGCCATGAAAAGTAGATACTCCATGACCATGGTGTCAGTAGGAAAAGAGAGCGAAGCGAAGAACATCGCCAAGGCCCTCGTCGAGCAAAAACTGGCCGCGTGTGTGCAGCTGCTGCCGATTCAGTCAACCTACATTTGGCAAGGAAAATTTGAATGCGATGCAGAGATCTTGATGCTTATCAAGTCGCGCAAAGATGACTTCGCAGCAATTGAAAGAGTAGTCAGGTCACTCCATAGCTATGACGCGGCAGAGATAATCTCGTTCATATCACTGCTGGATCACAGCTATACCTTGACTGGATCGATGAGACATGTAGATGAATGCTAAACAAGAGCATTCTCAACAATGTATTGAGAGGCCTCTGCAAATTTCTCTTTCCACAGACAATCCTTTAAGGCCGCACCCCCGAGAAGCTTCCTTCTAACACTGAAAAAAGTTAATAAGTCCCAGGGATCGGGCTTCTCCCCGTCCAAACGTTGCATCTGCACATTATAGAGTAAACCTACCAACGGCGATACTCTATTACTATCAAACTGAAAGGTCGGATAAAGGTGATATCCGTGATCAGGAACTGCAAGAACGCTACCGCGGCGCACCGCAGCAAGTGTAATGCTGGAAGCATACTCCCCACCACCAAGTTCTTTGACAGCCTCTTCTGTCGTCAGGAATTGATTTTCTTTCAAGAGTTGATTTCTCGCCTCATTGGCACGTGCAATTGCCCCGAGGTACATCTGATACCCTGGCGACCTCGAATTACTCAAACCATCAGGACAGCCCTCTCTAAAATCTCTATAAATCTGACTCCTCCACTGAGCATCGATTTCTGGAGGAAACTGTCTAGCGGGTAGTTGAGGCAATGAACTTAGACGCTCTGTCATGATGTTCTAATATAGCATGACCAGGTCAAAAAGGCCAGAAACTAGGCCACTGCGGTCAATTTACGTCATAGCTTCACATGTATCAAAAATAAAAACGACCTCAACTCATGAGGCCGAAAAATCAATAAACATGGTTGCGGGGGTAGGATTTGAACCTACGACCTTTTGGTTATGAGCCAAACGAGCTACCAGGCTGCTCTACCCCGCGGCACATTGTCCATCTTAGCAAACACGAATTATTTTTGCAAGCTCTGACTCGTCCGCCGCGCACCAAAGAGGAAATTGATCCATTGCTGGAAGTTACTGGTCGGTTGCTTTTGTGGCGTATTGTGGGCGGTCGGTTGCTGCTTGGCCGCGTCGGTTGACGGCACGATCAGCAACTTTTCGCCGGGCGAGCCACGGCCCAGGCGCTGGCGCACTGCGAGATCGAGGTATTCGTCACTTTCATAATATTTCGATTCATACGCCAACAGCTCAGTGCGCAATTTCTCGACCGTCAGCTGGTACTTTTTTTGATCGACCATCTGCTGCAATTCATAATTACGCTGCATCGACTCGATCGACCCCCACGCCCAACTCAGCGCGATCAGCGCCGCCGCCGCAACCACAACATTATTCAGCGTCAAATAATCGTGACGCACGTGGTACCAAAATCGTTTGAGTTTCAGCATGTTCATGTTGGTTTTATCAGAAGCTATGGCTATATTATGAGGGGTCGGGTGGGGTTAGTCAAGATGGGCGGATCTGCAGATGATTTTACTGGGTGATCATAGCATGAATGGCTAAACATTAGTAAGGGCCAAGCGGTAGGGGGCTAGTAGCAATCTAGTGAAATTACCAGTCCATTTCGGCCGCCCGTAGTAAACTCAGTACACCAGTTCCGCAAACTCGGAAGAGTTCACATATTCAAAATCATGTACCAGATGGTCGCTCAGGAGGTTGTTAACATTCAAGGGACGTGGCACCGCAGCACCGAGATATATGGCGGCAATGAGCGCCGTCGATAAGCTGTGGCGAAGATTGAGCACGGCAAGCTTTTCAAAAATATCCGCTTGATGTGTTTCGAGGTAGGTTTTATGTAGCTTGGTCATCGAGCCCTTCGCGAGCTCTGGCTGCGTCACGTCAAGCCCCAGATCCTCAGCCACATCGACGAGGCGCCGGCTAGCTATCGGCGTCAGACGATCGATATCGTACCTCGTGTCAATGACTGCTTGATTTTACCGCCGCTCTCTCCACTGGTCATACAGCCAATCCACTTGTTCCGTTGCAATTGGCGACGACCGTTTCAGCACTGACAAATCGGCACAGAGTTGGTGACCCGCAAAGGTCACGCTGGACAATGTCCGCGAGGAAGCGATATCTGACTCGATCATTTCCAGAAGCCGCGGTACCTCGTCTTCTGATTCCAGATAGACTGACTTGAATCCAAATTCAAGCAGACTTTGATCCTCCAGTGAGTCAAGATGTGCAAGGTCAATGATGGCCCATGAGTAGCAAAACGGTTTTGACGCTCCCCGAACCCGGAAATTCTTTGTCCACTCAACATCGAGCGTAGCAACGAGACTTCGTTCCCGACTAAACGGGCGCTCTGGGTCACCAAACGGGCGTTCTGCCCATTGCAAGTTTGTTCTCAGGTGCATCGTTGTGTATATTCTCCTGGGACGATTTTAACTCACATAGATGCTTTTACCAAGATACTTCCGGAAATGGTTGCGCTTGAAGGGATAGCATCCCCGTTGGGAAGCCAACAGCAGAAAGAGAAGACGGAATTCGAATTCTCGGGGACTGATAAATAGCCAAACAGGCCTAGGAAGATCGCACCGCAATCGACATGCTAAAATTAATATAATTAAAGGGAGGACGCAAGAATGAACCATCAATCAACCGTAACATTTCGCACGGAGGACGGAAACGACCTGCATGGAGTGTGGAGTCCCCCGAACCCTAACACCCAAAACTATCCTTTGGTCATCTTGGCTACTGGCGATGGCCCTAACGGCAGCAAAGGACAAACTTGGCAACAACTCGTCCCTATCCTGAACGAAGTTGGTATCGGAACATTTCTTTTCGACTTTGCAGGGCTCGGCTACTCACCAGGGGATTATGCCAGCCTAACTTTGTCCCGAGGATGCCGTGACTTTCGAGCTGCGGTGAACTACGCCCAATCCCACGGATCTCACGATCGATCTCGCCTTGGCGCAATCGGATCCAGTTTCGGAGGAAACGTAATCTTGCTTGAAGCAGCCAAGTTTCCAGAGATCAAGGCCATCGGGCTCAAATCTGCCAGCACCTTCCTAGCCGAAGGGTATGAGTTTGAACTGGGTCACGATAAAATGAACCAATGGGGGCAGGACGGGTTTCTTTCAGAGGTTGGACACACCTACGATATCGTGCTGGATTCACTTCTTCTAAATACCTACGCCGCAGCCGCCTCAATTCAAGCACCGGTCCGAATTGTTCATGGAACTGCCGATTCATCAGTACCTATTAGGCATGCACGAGACCTGCTGCGAATCTTGCCAAATGGTTCGATGCTGGAGATTCCGGGAGCCGATCATTGGTATGCGGAGGGTGATGAATGGGCAACAATGGCTCACGATCTAGTAAGATTCATGGTGGAGCACCTCCTTCCTGTGGGGAGATCATCCTTTAACCTCCTCGACAGCAACCTCCCAACAGTCCTGGAAGGCGAAGCCAAGAGGCGGCAGGACACCGCCACCCCCGACAAAACCAAAAACCTCCGACCAATGGCCGGAGGTTCTAACATGACACTTTTGGTGGGGGTGGCTGGGATCGAACCAGCGACCAACAGGTTATGAGCCCGCTGCTCTAACCGCTGAGCTACACCCCCATGAGCGATATTATACCGTAAAAGCGGCCGAGTGAGAAGTGCGTCAATCTCCTCCTCTACCAACCGTCAAGCTGCTCGTACCTTCCTGGGTGCAGCGCGCGCCATCGCAGCTCCACGCCTACTAATTTCTCCATTTATCATCCGACGGCTCTTGCTCTGATGCATAGGCCAGCATAGCATCCCCAGTACGTGTATCAAACGCTGTAAAATAACAGCGCCGACGAGGTCGCGGCTTCTCATCCGCAGGGACGCTCTGACCAGACGATAGCTGGCTATTCGAGGGGGCGTTCTGATCAACTGGCGGTTCAACCCCCAACTTCCTCCACGCATCATCATATGACAGGTAGCCCATGTCAACATCCCTCTCAATTTGCTCCCACTCCTCCGCGGTCAATTCACGGCCCCGCTCACCAGTCTGCAACAGTTCACTCATAACTAGTAAATATCACATTTTACTCATAAAAGCAAGGCTATCTCAGCGCCACAGCCCCTCACCACAAAAAGACTCCCGCATGAGCGAGAGTCTTTGAGGCACCTGTTTGTTTGATACCATTGTACCGGTAACGAGGTGTATAATGCAAGTGCTTATTTCTTCTTTTTGATCGTCAAAAAGCCATTGCGTGGGTTTTCGGTAACGATCCGGTCATCTGGCAAGTCGCATGGCTCGCCCTTGGCGTTCTTTTCAACCTTGGCGAAAAAATAAATCGTCTGCGTTTTGCCACCGCGCAGCGTGACTTCCGTTTTATGCAAGTAGTATGTAATGCCTTTTGAGTTTGTGTGCTTATAAGCCATTCGTATACCTCCTGTTAGTATTATACTATTCTAGATTAGCGCCTCTGTTAACCCCTGTCAAGCCTAAAGCGGTTTTTGACGATACCGAAGCAGTAGTTTCAGTACCGCCAAAGCTACCAGTCGAGCAATGATAACCAGCATAATTACCCCTGTTACCACCAATGACCAACCCGCCAAGTCCGATGACCAGAGTGGCGGCACAAATGTCTGATAATACGGCGCGGTGGCAGGCGGCGTAAATTTGAGGTCAAGCGACGAAGCAGCCGGGTACTTCGCCCATTCATCATTGATGCAGCTGACGTAGCGCGGATCGGCCGTAGCATAAAATCGCCCCCAGCCGCCAGCCTGTGCTCGGGCGTCACACACTTGGCGGACTTTAGCGACCGTGTCGTTGCTGGAACGAGAGGCTGACTTTGACTCGAACTCTTTCCAGGCCGCCTCGTAAGCCCGCTTGTACGAGTGCTCTAGCGCGATGCGCCCCGGGTCGGCGTTCATGTGTGCAACCACGTAGCGCTGCAAGTCGTACACCCGCCGCTCCAGCGCCCCCTCGTCGCCCTCCTTGTCGGCGTTAATGACGGCGTCACGGCGCTCGATCATGCCAATATTATTTAGCCTGAGGAATGTCGCACTGACAAACGACGCCATCACCAGTAAAATGACCAGCTGCCATGTCTTGATTTCTTCCAGCCGCCGGATCGCCCGACGCGTGCCTCGCTTATCTGCCATTCCCCACCTTTCTCAAGTCCATTATACCAAAGATGCTGGGTGAATGCGACACGGGGATGGCGTCAGTGGTATAATGACGCTATGAGGATTTATTTTTCGGGAATTGGTGGTGTAGCGATCGGGCCACTAGCAGAAATGGCCATCGGCGCTGGGCACGAGGTCTGTGGCTCTGACCGGGTGGCCGGCTTGATGACGGAGGCGCTCAGACAGGCCGGCATCACCATATCGTTTGATCAGTCGGGCGAGTTTTTGCGCAGCGAGCATCAGCGAGCACCCTTTGACTGGTTCGTGTATACGGCGGCCCTGCCGGCGGATCATCCAGAGTTGGTACTAGCGAGACAGCTAGGGATTCGCACCAGCAAGCGTGACGAGCTACTCGCTCAGATTATCGCTGACAAGCAGCTCAAGCTCATCGCCGTCACTGGTACGCACGGCAAGACGACGACGACTGGTATGCTGGTGTGGATATTGCAGCAACTCGGCGTGCCGGTGAGCTACCTAGTTGGCTCGACGCTGAGTTTTGGCCCGAGCGGTCGGTTTGATCCGGCTAGTCAGTTTTTGGTGTATGAATGCGACGAATTTGACCGCAATTTCCTCCACTTTTCGCCGTGGCTAAGCCTCATCACCTCAGTTGACTATGACCATCCCGACACCTTTCCAACGCCAGACGATTACCGGGCGGCGTTTCGGCAATTTGGTGAGCAGTCGACGCAGGTAGTCGCGTGGCGAGAAGATGCCGACGTGTTTACGCCGGCCAATGTGACGGTGCTCGAACAGACCGATCCACAGATAACGCTGGCTGGCGAACACAACCGGCGTAACGGCACGCTGGCGGCACGGGCGGCGATGCTGGTGCGAGAGGCGGCTACCCTTGAGATTGAGGCTGAGGCGATTATCACGGCGCTCAATACCTTTCCGGGCACGGGCCGGCGCTTTGAGAAACTGGCTGACAATCTCTACACCGACTATGGCCATCATCCGTCGGAGATTGCCGCCACGCTGCAGCTGGCTCATGAGCTAAATGACCGCGTGGTGCTCGTCTACCAGCCACACCAAAATATTCGCCAGCACGAGGTTCGTGAACGCTACACTGATGAGATTTTTACCCATGCCAGCGAGATATATTGGCTGCCGACGTACTTGACCCGCGAGGACCCGAACCTGCCGGTGCTGACGCCGGAGGAATTGACGCACCAATTGACGACGGACAAGGTACATATCGCGCAGCTGGATGAGGCGCTATGGCACACGATTGAACAGCAACGAGCGCGCGGCGCGCTGGTACTCGGTATGGGTGCCGGGACAATCGACGGGTGGCTGCGCGAGCAGTTAGGCCGCAGCGCTTGATCACGGTTCGCCTATTTGCCAGACTCGCCACCGAGCGCCGCCCGGATATCGTCATACGAAAACCCTTGACGCGCTAGATACGCCATAAACTTTTGCTGATCGCCGGCGTATTTATAGCGTTTTTTAGCGATAATTTTTCGCAGTTCCTCGTCGTCGGAGCGGATATTTTCGCTGATTAGTTGCTCTATCGTCTCGCGCTCAATCCCCTTTTGCGCTAGTTCCAATTTTAGCCGCCTGACACTGGTGCCTTTTTGCATAAATCGACGCTCCAGCCAAAAGCGGGCAAACTTTTCATCATCGAGGTAGTTTTTGTCGATCAGCCGCGCCAGCACCCGCTCGGTAATTTCTGGCTTCACGCCCGGACGCTCGGTAATTTCACCAGTCTTTGGCGAACGTTTTTTAGTCGGCCTAGTTTTACGCCACAAATAATCGCGCAGTTCTTTAATCGAGCGCGGCCGCGTCAAGCAATACTCCATGGCCCGGGCATACAACTTACCAAACTGGCTCTCGTCCTCTAGCGCTATCAACTCGTCGTCAGTATATTCGCGCCCGACCTTCAGTCCCAACTCGCCCACCTGAAAGACATCGAGGCTAAAGCGATACTCGCCGTCGACACTCACGTTAACGCGGTTTTTATCACGAGCCTGAAGCGAGATGTCAGTGATTTTCATGAAGCAAACTATCACTCCTCCCAGTATCCTCAAGGTAATCAATGATCTGCGGTAACGCTTTTAGCCCTGACTCTGATCCAAGGTGATGACCATTGTGGACAGTCACGAATTCTGCACCAAGTCGCTCGGCAAATATCTTGGCGTCGCCATATGAACAGTACGGATCGTTGTCGCTATGAATAAATAGCAGCCGCCCTGCGCCGCAGCGAATCTTCTCAATATCAAAACCAGTATCAGGCCATAAGCTATCAAATTGACCTGGTTCATACTGATCCGTACCGATCGTCAATCGTTCATTCAAGAATGTACCGACGAGAATTGCCGTCTCGACTACAGGGATATCGTCTGACTGCAATAAATTCAAAACTGTCGTCGCACCAGAAGAATGTCCAACTAAAAGATTATCTGTAAAATCCCAGCCCTGACTCAACAGAAAGTGATGGTATTCCTCCCTATTGGGCGTGTGGCAATTTGGTAGTTGCGGCTCAAAAACTTTGTAGCTATGCGCTTTTAGCCAATCGTGCAACCAACCAAACCAATGCTCTCCTGGTGTACCATCTGTCCCATGAAGTAAGGCCGCCTTTCTCATATAAGTATCTTCCGGATTACCCGTTTATACACCTCCGGCAAATTATCGAGTTGAAGCGCCGCACTAATAGTAAACTTTTGAAACTCAGCCTTACCAGCCTCACCGTTCAGCTCAGGTTCACCGACCTTTTGGCCTACATCACCAGCAAAGGTAACGATCCCGATATGTGTTATCGTTCCAAAATCCTTTTTCCAAATATACACATCGACAAGACGTGGCGATACTAGCTCAACACCCAGCTCCTCAGCAATTTCACGAACGATCGTCTGTTCTGGTTGCTCACCCTCATCAAGCCGACCACCAGGCAACTCCCAATCATTGCGCTCATTTTTTCGTAGCCATATACTGTCACCATCACGAACAATTGCTTTACATGACAGTGTGACTGCTAAATTTCCCCATTCATCACGCAGCGTTACTCGCTGACCAGCCATTGGCTACCCCTCTGCTTCTTTTACGTTATCCCGAACCTTCTGGTCAATTTCTGCCAAGACTTTAGGGTTTTCCTTCAGATACAATTTGGTTTTATCGCGGCCTTGACCAATGGTCTCGCCGTTATACTTGTAAAAGGCACCTGACTTTTCTATGATACCATGTGTAGCTGCCAAATCCAGAATATCGCCAGTTTTAGAGATGCCTTCGTTATACATAATATCAAACTCAGCGATGCGGAATGGCGGCGCAATCTTATTCTTCACCACCTTGATCTTGGTGCGGTTACCGAGGATGTCATCGCCAACCTTGATCTGCCCAATCCGGCGAATATCCACGCGCTGCGAGGCGTAAAACTTCAGCGCGTTACCACCCGTCGTGGTCTCAGGATTGCCAAACATCACACCAATCTTCATGCGAATCTGGTTGATGAAAATCACCGTGGCTTTTGACTTGTTGATGATACCAGTCAATTTACGCAGCGCCTGGCTCATCAGCCGCGCTTGCAAACCCATGTGCGAATCACCCATATCACCGTCAATTTCCGCTTGCGGCGTCAGTGCTGCCACCGAGTCCACCACGATGAGATCCACCGCGTTTGAGCGCACCAAGGTTTCGGTAATTTCCAGCGCCTGCTCACCGTTGTCTGGCTGCGACACCAACAGATTTTCGGTGTCCACGCCCAGGCGCTTGGCATAGCTCGGGTCAAGCGCATGCTCAGCGTCGATGAACGCTGCCGTGCCGCCCTGCTTTTGAATTTCAGCAATAGCATGTAGCGTCAAGGTTGTTTTACCGCTAGACTCTGGGCCATAAATCTCAATGATACGGCCTTTTGGATAGCCGCCACCCAGCGCCAAATCGAGGCTTAGCGAGCCTGACGGAATCACTTCAACATCGACTTTGTGTGCCTCGCCAAGCTTCATAATCGAGCCATCACCAAACTGCTTGGTGATTTGATCCATAGCCAGGCCCAGCGCTTTTAACTTGCCGTCATCAACTTTTTTCTCTGGTGCCTGAGCTGTGCCAGTTGCGGCGTCTGTTTGATGTTTGTCATCGGTTTTCGCTGTGCTAGCCATACCTCTCCCTCCGTTATCTTATGCTGTATAGTATACCATAAATCAAGCGCCTACCGCGAGCGGTGAAACTTTGCTATAATGGACAACATGAAACGACAAGCAGGCTTTACGGTGATCGAGGTGCTGGTGGCGATTATATTTCTCGGCGTGGCTACGGCGGTGGCGTTTACCCAGCTGGTGACGATTCAACGCGAGCACCAAAACGACCGGAAAAAAACCGCTATTAATGCCATGTATTACAGCCTCGAAGAAGCCTATTACAAGCAGTACGGCTCTTATCCGGAAAAAATTACCGACGAGACGCTGCCGACCATGGACAAGGAATTACTCAAAGATCCGAGTGGTAAAAAGCTTGGCGACAATGGCAGCGCCTATCGCTACGAGCCAACAAACTGTACCGGCGGTAAATGCAAATCATATTCGCTCAGAGCCATGCTTGATGGTGAGACAGATTTCGTCAAAGACAGCCGCCATAAATAGCTAAATCGTAGCCAAACTAATCGTAACAGACTGGCCGGCCGTTTTTGAAGGCCTCGATGGCGTTGTTGAGGATGGCCACTTGATGCTTGGGATTGGCCACGTAGTGAAAAATGTAAGTCGTCTCTTCGCCCTCGGTGCTGAGACGAATGGTGCCGTAGTTAAAGATCGTCTGGGCGATGCCGGCCTGGAAAAAGCTGGCGTCCTCGATGCTACCGAGGCTGACTGTCTGCTCGTGCCGAACAAAGAGGCTCTGTTGGATTTCCTGGATGACACTTTCATTAGTCATGAAAAAATGATTCTGTAGATATACCCACAGGGCGATCGCGCCGCCCAGCACCACCAGGGCAACGAGCAGCAGCGCAATACCTAGCACTGCTCCCGGATTCACCGCCGGAAACAGCGGAATATTAGCGGTGAGCGACGAGAACGAGGCCGCAAATACCAGCAGCACCACGACCAACAGGAGGGTGATGGCTGTAGGAATGACCATGCCGATGGGGTGGCGCTTGATGTCGAGAATGACGTACTCGCCCTCGCTGAGATTGAGCTGCGGATAATCACGAACGGACTGGTCGTGACGCGCCTTGATCTCTGGGCTAACTGCGGGAACGGTCGGCTCAAGCGGCCGCGCAGCATGAACAACATTTGGCTCGTTAGCGTATTGGGCACGAATCTGTGGATTAAAATTTTGCCCCTCGATCATCTCTGGCTGGACGGTGACGTGCGAGGCTGGCTGAGGCTCGATTGGCGGTGCAGTCGTCACCGGTGGCGGTGTCACGTCAGCCGGCGGATGATGATACAGCGGCCGACCGTCAGAATCATAAGCAACCGGCTGGGTATAGTCAGGCTCAGGGTTAGTCTGGTTCGGATTCATTAGTTCTAGTATAGCATATCGGCCGGATTATGCGACGTCACGGGCATGTTTTGTCCGATTGTTATGGCGTGGATTACGCTGCGCCACCCGCCGCAGATCCTCGTGCGCATCAAACTCGTCAATGATCTTATGCCCCAGTATCCGCTCAATCACGTCCTCCAGGCTGACGATACCAACCGTCTCGCGAAACTCATTCACCACGATGAACAAGTGATGCTGCACTCGCAAAAATGCCGCCAGTGCATGCTGCAACGTCTGATCCTCGCGGATGTAATACACCTTTTTCTCCATGACCGCTCGCACTCGCCTACTTGTTGACGAACGGTTAATTGTCAGTAAGTCTTGAATGTATAGCATCCCTACCACATGATCAATATCACCCTTGATGACCGGAAAGCGGCTATGTCCGGTCTTGTGCAGCGCATCCAATACCAGCGGCCCCAATACCTCATCCTGATCCACCGTATCAATCACGCTACGCGGCGTCATCACTTCCTTGACCGGTACTGCGTCAAACGACAGCACACCGATGACCATCTTTTTCTCATCCTCGCTAAGCGCCTCACCCGCCTGCTCGACCATAGTGACGAGCTCTTCTTTTGACTCAATATCATAGCCGTCATTGGGCATTGGTGCTACCGAGCGAATCATTGCAAATAATGTCGGAAACTTCTCGATGAGCGCTAAAATTCGCCCCTCATACCGCTCGTAAAGCCGCTGGGAATATTGTTGCCACAATGAAATCCGCGCCACTGCCCCTATCTCTAGTGCGATCACCAGCGAAATGATAATACCCAGCAGCCAATGAAACAGCTCCACACCGATGACACTGAGCGTCACCAACAGCACCGCTGCGATCACCCGCTGCAACGAGAAAATATCCCGCATCAGCGCATGCCGCTTTAACAAATGCTGCGCATCCTGATCACCACGACGCGCTCGCCGCTGCAGCTCGAACTTACTGTGTGACGAGGCTTGCGGATGGACACCCATCACGATGAGCAGCAGTACGAGAATTACGGCATACAGGATTCCTAGCAAAATATCGCTCATGCTGTTCATTGTATACTTTTTATGCTATAATAGCCAGAGTTAATTTGGAGGAACTATGAACGGAAAAACCTGGGCTATCTTTGCAATCGTTGTCGCGGCTGTCGTCGGCGGTATGATTTATCTGTCAACACAAAATCGCTTGAATGTTAGTGATATCTCGCGCGATGCAGCCCTGCGCGTTATGCCAGCCGAAGCACGTACTGGCGACATCGGTGAGCACACTATCGGCAACACCAATGGCAAAGTCTTGATGATCGAATACGGCGACTACCAGTGCCCGGGCTGCCGCACCGCTGCACCAGAAGCCAAGCGCGTGGCCGAGAAGTACAAGGATCACGTCGCGCTGGTCTTTCGTAATTATCCGATCCCGTCGCTCCATCCAAACGCCCGAGCGGCAGCGGCGGTCGCCGAGGCAGCTGGGCTGCAGGGCAAGTTCTGGGAAATGCACGACCTACTCTACACCAACCAAGGTGCGTGGAACAATGCCCGCGCCAAAGAACGCACCGACGTCTTCAGTGGCTACGCCAAGCAGCTGGGTCTGAATGTTGAGAAATTTAATGCTGACCTAGCCTCCGGTGCTGTTACGAAGAAAATTGACTTTGACGTGGCGGTCGGGCGACAGTTACAAATTGATGGCACACCAACCTTTTTCATCAACGGCAACAAGCTCAACCTCAGTGACGCTAGCTCTATCGAAAACGCCGTCAAAGACGCCCTGAAAAAAGCCGGCGTCGCAGTTGATGAAGCAAAAAAATAACATCAAATTGATCAAAAGCATTAACTAGTGTCCAAGTAAAAATCACCCCGGTGCCTGTGGGGTGATTTTTTATGCCGTCCCTTTTTAGGACATGCGCACTTATTGTGCTATGTATGTTTGCCATTTGGCAGGCACCACATCCACTGCGACCTTTTTGCGCCGACTGGTCGACACAACATTGATTGCTATTGGCATGTGTTTCGTACTCCTTTGTACTAGTGCAGCCTCACGCGCTTCGACCTTTATTGCCCACTTTAATTATAAGCAGCGATATGCTTCGGCGCGAGACACATCAGCCATGATAGCAAAGACTGATACGAACGTCAAGCCAGGTCTACCCCTGATATCAGCCTCAAAACAGGCGCAGTCGCTTGGCGAAGATGTACACAATGCCGATGAGCAGCACCGTAAACCCGGTAATCACCGGATAGGCCCACGCCTCGCCCTGAAACGGCAGGGCAATATTCATGCCGTACATACCATAAAACACATTCGGGATCGCCAGGAGAATAGTGATGGCGGTCAAGACTTTCATCCGCTGGTTGAGGACATTGTTGGCGATGGTTGAATAGGCGTTCTGGATACTGGTGATGGTCTGGCTGTTGGCGGCGACCATGACGAGTAATTGCTTGACGTGCAGTACCAGATCGCCCAGCGCCTCGAGATCGCGCACCGTGAATAGGCCACGACGATTGAGCGCTAATTGGCCGAGCACGCTGGCTAGCCCCTCAAGACTCGAATGAAACTCGTTGAGGCTATCTTCGATAGCTACAAACTCGATAAAGTCAGCATTTTTTACCTCGTGGCGCGACAACCGGTGTCGGGCCGCAGCGATATTACTAGCGAGGTCATGGATCTGTTGCTCATACGCAGCCACCGCACAAGCGATGGTCGCTGCGAGGAGGGCGCCGGGCTTATCGGTCGTGGTCGTGAGAAACGGCTCGGCGGCTCGCGGCGAGAAATTATTGGCAGGATTAATCGTTACAAACTGGGTTTTCGACACAGCAGCCAGCAGCGGTGCGGTTTTTATAACATCGTCTCGAACAAGCGGCAGCCGCATAAAGACATACTCAATGCCGCCGCTATATTCCATCCGCGGTAGTTCGCGCACATCGGCCGCGTCACGGACGATATTTTCGTCAAGGCCAAACTGCTCGGCCAATTCATCTGGACATAGCGTACCGCTGGCATGCGCCCAGACGCCACGATGAAACTGATGCGTTCGCCCTAACGAATCACCCATACATCGCCGCTCAAAGTAGCCCACCGTCATGCAAAAATTATACCCCAGAAAACACCACTCTGGCAATTAGCCGCGTAGCCGCTTTTCCCTAACTGGCATCACCGCGACCATCGCGACAACCATCAGCCCTGAACTGATCAAAAATACCTGATGCAGCCCATCGGCAAATGCGTGGAGAATGACATTGGTAAATTCCTCCTGCTGCTGGCTGAACTGCTGTTTTGCCTGAGCTTGAGCTGGTGCTGGTAGCCGCTCAAACCCTTGAGCCGCCGCCCGAGCGATCGTCTCTTTTTGAGCATTCAGCCGCAGCAACACATCAGCGTTCAGCTCACCAGACAGCATCTGCTGGGCAGCTGGTGAGCGCTGTAAACTCTGAATATATGGCAGCTGATGTGGATCGCCAACATGTGCTAGGATACCAGCGGTTAATATGCCCGATAATACTGCTGCACCAATTGTCGAGCCCAGCCCACGAAATAGCTGCACGCTGGAGGTCGCCGCACCGAGGTCTTTTTGCGTAAACTCATTCTGCACCGCCAAGGTCAAGATCGGCATCGCCGCGCCGAATCCAAGCCCAACAAATACCGCCACGATAGCTTCGTGCCAATATGGCGATTCTGGCTGTAGAATTGTTAGCACGGCGACACCGACCGCCGTTAGCCCAAAACCGGCCACTATCCAGCGTTTATATGCACCGGTTTTAGCAACCAGCCGACCGATAGTTATCGAGCTTGTTATACTGCCTGCTACCATCGGTAGCAGCATCAGCCCAGCCTGCGAGGCAGTGGCGCCAAACACCTGCTGGTTAAACTGTGTTAGATATAAAATTGCCCCCATAAAGGCCGCGCCAAACAGGCTAGCCGCCGCCATAATCAAACGATATGTCCGATTGGCAAAGAACCGTAGCGGCAGAATCGGCTGTTTGGCTCGCCGCTCAATCACAATAAAGCCCAGCGCCGCCAGTACTGATATCGTCAGCAGCACACCCTGAATCAGCACTAGGCTGACACCGCGCTCGATTAGTCCCTTAAAGATCATCTCTGTATTGTCTACCGCCAGTACCAGCGTCGCCAGAGCAATGGTGATAAACAGCGCGCCGAGGTAATCGGGCTTGTGCGTGCGGTCATGCTTGATCTGCGGGCAGTAGCGAATGATGAGCACGGTAGCGATCACGCCGATCGGCACATTGATCAAGAACGTCCAGCGCCAATCACTGACCATGCCAAATAGCGACACACCATCTGTCAGCCAACCACCGATTAACGGCCCGGCTACTGAACTCATCCCAAAGACTGCACCAAACAGTCCTTGCCATTTACTACGTTCCTTTGGCGGAAAGAGATCGCCAACAATGGTAAAGGCGTTCGCAGTGATGATGCCGCCGCCAATGCCCTGTAGCGCCCGCCACACAATCAACCACTCGACCGTCGGTGCCAGACCACTCAGCAGCGAGCCGATGGTAAAGATACTCACCCCGGCGAGCAGTAGCGGTTTGCGGCCATACATGTCGCTCAACTTACCAGCCAGCGGTACGGTCACCGTGGTGGTCAACATGTAAGCAGTCACGATGAAGCCAAGCGATGAAAAGCTATTAAATTCCTTGACAATCGCCGCCAGCGCTGTCGAGACAATGGTCTGATCCAGCGCCACCAAAAACAGTGCGCTCATCACCGCACTCATAACGATTAATTTATTTCTGATCGATAATTCGTGTAGCATTGTTACCTTTCACGTTATTACAAGCATCAGGAGTCCATAGATGTAAGAATTCTCCAACTACTCAGTACGGTCTACCCTGCACCCAAGTGTAATATTTTACGCCGGACGGGCGGTTGGTGTCAAGCCGGGCTGCCGCAAGTGATACCGTGCCGTGAAGTCTATCGACCCAAGCTGTCCTGATACTTACAATGCAAAACAGCCGCAATGATATTCTACGGCAGCAGCCTTATAGCGTCGTATCCTTTTTATATTTTTTCTTAGCCTCTAGCAAGCGGCGATTTTGTTCAACTTTATCTTTGATCTCAAAAATTTCAACTGGATACTTTTTATCTAGTTTAGCAATTTTTGCAGCAACCGCTTCGGGAATATTGATATCAAATCGGTCGGCAAATTGAATCACATAGATAATGATGTCAGCCAGCTCGCTTGCCATATCTTCTTTTGTGCCAATATGCGTGTCGTTCCATTGAAAATATTCAAGCAACTCATTGGCCTCCAACGATAACGAAATTGCTAAACCACGTGAATCCTTCGTCTTATCCCACTGACGAGCACAGACGTGACTCATTACTAACTTTTGTACTTCTTCAAATGTCATGCTGTCTCCTTTATCTATTGTCACGTCTATGGTACTACTGATAGCTCAGTCCCAACCCGGCCTCGCCAAAACTCTTACTTGACCAGCCGTAGTCGCTCAACCAGCCAGTCTCTTGGCAAAATCGACAAGAACCAGCCAGCGCGCGGCCCGGAATCTTTGCCAATGAGTACGCGGTAGATGGTAGTGAAGAGCTCTCGCGGCGGCAGCAAGCCGCTTTCCTTGTAGGCGTAAATTGCTTGATGAAACCAATTACCATCAGCCTCAGCCGGCGCACCGGCGATGTCGTCAGCTAATCGCCGCAGGTATTCTTTTTGTTCTGGCGAAAACTCATCGGGATGTACCTCGTCCGCCAGGCGAAACTTCAATGACTCAGGTGCCCATTTATCCAGCCACCGACTGACATAGCCTAGTTCCGTGATAATCACTGCCTCTTCCTCATCGACGATACGGGCGTACTCCGGGCTGCGCCGCAAAATTTCCACCGTTTTTGCCGTGTCGCACAGCGCCGCTTGGTATGAAATCACCAGATGCGAGAAGGGAATTGAGCTGACCGCTGGATGATTCAGCCCGTCAGTACACAGGAACAATAGCTGTTTGTCGAGCTCATTTTGTGGATGCTGCTTCATCGCCGCGAAGTCGTCAACCAGCCGCACCAGGCTATCGGTCTCGTCAAAATACAGTCGCTTGGCCGGCGAATACCGGAGCATAAAATAGCGCACCACCTCAGGTGGCAGCATATCGACAACATCATGCGCGTTCACGCCGGTGCCCTTGCTGGCACTCATCTTTTTGGTATCACCAGTGCGATTGATAAAGTCATACGGTACCGGTACTGGCGCATCAATATCATAGACCTCGCGGGCAATCCGCCTGCCGGTATCATACGAGCCGCCCTTCGTCGCGTGATCACGGCCAAACGGCTCAACATCAACGCCGAGCAGCCACCACCGCCCCGGCCAGTCCAGCCGCCAGTCCAGCTTTACCTGCCCGTCGTCGTACCGGATTGTATGCTCTGAGTCATCATGGCTACGATAGGTGATCGTTTTAGCATCGCTATCCATGCTGATAAACCGACGATTTTTCAGCCGACCATGCTCCATGATTTGAATTGGCGACCACTGATCATCCAGCTGCCGGCCCGATACTTCCTGGATGGCTGACTTAGCTTTGTCAATGCGGCTCAGCGAGCGCTCAATGGCCGGCACAAAAAACCCGCTCCGATATCTATCGCTGGCATAAACCACGTCCATGGTGACGCCAATTTTATCAGCACTGTCGAGGAATGGCTTCAGGCAAAAATCCCCCCACGAACCATACCGATCATCTGGTGAGGGCACCGTACAGAGCGGCATACCCAAGTACTGCTCGTAACTGGCCGGCAGATTGACCGGCACCTTACGAAAGGCGTCGAGGTTGTCTGAAACGTGAACGTGGCGCGCCCGAATGCCTGCTTGCTTCAACGCCCGTACTACAGCATCAGCGATAACAATTTCGCGCAAATGCCCCACATGATACACGCCCGATGGTGACGCACCCGAGGAAACGAGCACCTCTTTATCTACATTTCGAAACTGATCGACGATATCATCAAGCCACTTCATATGTGCTATTATACACTATGAAAAATTATTCTGCGCATTAGCCCAACCATTTGCCTTATGAATATGCAAAAAGCAGTTATATTATTCGAGAAGATCCGCGACTTGCCCTACGGAACAAGTGGTAATAATGGGATGTGGTCATGCTACCAAAAATGCGTGTATTTACAGCGAGAATTACAAAAAGTTGACATAGCAAGCCAGTTGTTAATTGGCGTATTTAATTGGCAGGATTTACCAATACCTGATCGTATTCTTAAACTACGTCAATGTCGAAACGAGCGACACGTTATGCTTCGTGTATTTATTAATGGATCAGTCTGCGACATTGACCCATCAGTTGATAACAAACTCGTATCAATTTTACCAATATCTCAATGGGATGGAATTTCGAGTACGATAACTATGGCACCGCTCAAACATCTGCGAATCTACCAACCACATTCCCTACACGAGCGTATTTCATCGCGATTGCGACATCAATTCTTCGGTTGTAATCCTGAGAAGTTTTACACTGAACTCGATTTGTGGCTAACAGCATATAGAACTAAGTCTAGATTAACAGAATAAGAGCAGGAATGGTAGCTACCCTACCGCCAACTCTCAAATTTCATTCCCACCTAAACAGCTTAATCGCAGCGACATAGATAACGAGAGTCCAGGCAGCGACAGCACCGATTTGCGGCAGAGCCTCGATAAAACTGGCATGCTCAGTCATGATTAAACGGAAACCGTCAGTAATCGGCGTCATCGGGATAAACTGGGCGGCACCGCGTAACCACTCTGGGAACATGTACAGCGGGAAGAATGCACCAGACAAGAACATCATCGGGAAAGAAAGTAAGTTGCTCAGCGGTGCGGACTGATTTTCATTCTTTGCCCAGCCACCGATCATGAGACCCATACCTACCATCATAAAGGCCGCCAGCACCGCCATAAGGACAAAGAGCCCCCAATCGCCGCGCATATTAAACTGGAACATCAACATACCAACGACAACCATCATAGTTAGGCTAAGCAGCGAAATAATCGTGTAGTGAATCGCCATAGAAATAATCAGCTGACCCGAGGTAAACGGCGCCGCGCGCAGTCGGCGGTAGGAGCCACGCTGCTTTTCGGCCGGCATCTGGTTGGCTAGACCAAAGATGCCCATACTCATTAAACTAAATGCCAACAGTCCAGTGAATGTATAATCAAAAGCTTTCAACTGCTCATCGCCGACAGCTTTACCCGCAGCCTTGAGCGGCGCTTCTGGCTGACCCAGGTGCTTATTTATTTCATTGGCAATCTGATTCATCACCGCTGTCAGAGCGCTACCAGTTTGCTCGGAACCTTTAGCATACAATACATTAATCGTGCCAGCCGGGCGAGCATCCTTGCCCTCACCCTTCACTTTGCCAAAATCGCTCGGCAGTTCAATGATGCCGTTTAGTTCTGAACGCTTCAACTTCTCACGGGCCTCGTCCATATCCTTGACGTCTTTAATTTTAAGAATCGAGTCTTTGGCATTGTCTTTGGCGCCTTTGACGAAACTTTTAGCAAATTCCGTCTGCGAATTATTGATAATCGCGATGTCAAAGCTGGTCGATTGATTATTAAAAATCGAACCAAACACCAACAAAAAGATAAGCGGAAATAGGAAGGTAAAGAACAGCGACATTTTATCGCGGATGAAGCGTTTTTGTTGGGCGCGTACTTGCCCGAATACACCAGTCCAATATTTTTTCATACTAATCCCGAATCGCCTTTCCTGTTAAATCAATAAACACATCCTCCAAATTGGCCTGCTCGACAACTTGCTTTTTCTTGAAACCGCGCCCCAATAGCTGCTGGATCAGATTATGCGGCGTATCAATGGTGATGATTTTACCATTATCCATAATCGCCAAGCGGTCGCACAGCAGCTCGGCCTCGTCCATGTAGTGCGTGGTCAGCACGATAGTAATACCTTCGTCGCGAATCTCTTTGATCAAGTCCCAGAGATTGCGGCGAGCCTGCGGGTCGAGGCCGGTGGTCGGCTCATCAAGGAATAGTACCGCCGGGTTATTGACCAGCGTCGACGCGATAGCGAAGCGTTGCTTTTGCCCGCCTGAGAGCTGCTCGACGTAGTTTTTGGCTTTCTCAGTCAATTGCACCTTGGCTAGCAGCGCGTCGGCGTCGACCGTTTGTCCGTACAGGCTGGCAAACATTTTCAATTGTTCGCGCAAAGTCAGCTTGTCGTAAAACATTGTCGACTGCAGCTGAATGCCGATGATGTTTTTAATATGCTTCGGCTGCTTGGCAACATCAATTCCGTCGATAGTCGCCGTACCGCCGTCAATCGGCCGGAGCGCCTCCAGCATCTCTAGCGTCGTCGTCTTACCTGCACCATTCGGCCCGAGGATGCCGAAAATCTCGCCTTTCTTGACCTCAAATGACACGCTGTCGACGACGTTCTTGCCATCGTACGTCTTGACGAGTTGGTCAACTGTTATGATTGGTTTGGGTTGAACCATGTATAGCTCCTTTCCGCGCTCTGTTTCAGCACTGCATACCTTAGCGATAGAATGATTCCCTGTAGTCTATCTTTAGTTAGTCATTATAACACTCTGTGTAGGGTATGCAACTCGAGAGGGCTAGCCAAGCCGACACGATACCGTTATACTAACCATATGCCGAAGAAGCCCCACCTCTCCATCACGCGGCCGCGTAGTCGCCTCAAGAAACGGTACGTATTTGCACTGGTGCTGATACCGTTAATCGCTGTTTGTATCAGTCTCGGCGCGCTGTATTGGCCAAAAATTACTCATAAACTTCACTCGCTGAGGGTGGCCGGCAGCATTGATTCATCACGCGGCGAGGCGACGTTCCCGCAGATTGATACGACAAATTTACATCCGACCCGGCAAAAAATTATCAGCCTCGCCAAAACCGAATTCGAAGCACAATCCACCGGCACCAAGTTCAGTCAAGGCGTCCGTGAAGCGTGGTGCGCCGATTTTGTGAGCTGGATCATGCAGCAGGCGGGCGCGCCGCTGAAGAATCCGCACACTGGCGGCTGGCGCATTCCGGGGACGTTTACCTTACGCGAATATTACGAGGCGAATGGTCGCTTCAAGCCCGCTAATTCCGGCTATCAACCGCGTGCTGGTGACGTGGCAATTTACCGTGGTTCGCCAGTGTTTGGTGACCACACGAACATCGTCTTGAAACATGACGACGGCGTTCTAACCACCGTCGGTGGTAATGAAATGAATCGTATCCGCGTATTCACCAACCACGACAAGCACTATGATGGACTGCTGGGATATGGCGTGCTAGCAGAATAACTGCACCTAGGACGAACGCCCAACTTACCATACCCAAGCGAGTGGCCGCACTACGCTGCGTGACTTGCCGCTAGCAGAAACGCCACCAATGCATCGGGCTGCTGCTCAGCCAGCCACGTCACCGCATCAATGATGGCGTCCTTGTTCTTGCCACCATTTTTGAGCTCCTCGAGGAGGCGCTTGACCGTCCGCTGCGTCTGGCCATCATACCGATCGAGGCGCATTGCCTGAGTGACTTGCTTGACCTGCTCGTCGCTGAGAGCAACGTAAGGCGAGACCACTTCGTGCGCATGCTTGGGACTGCGCTTGGCAGCTTCGGCTTTGCGCTGGAGGTTTTCGAGGCCTTCAATCGTTGCCCGCATCAAGGCCTCCGCCTCGTCCATGCCGCGTTGATAGGCCTGGGCGAATTCCTCAGAATTATCCCCACCTTCGGAAACGATTGCCGGCAAAAACTCGATCCGCATCACTCGGTGCATATAGGCGTCACCCATTTCCTCACCGGTCGCCATCACCTCACTCCACCAGGCAACAAACCGCGAATTCTCAGGATCATGCAGCTCGCGCATAGCCGGTAGCTGCGCTAATTTATCCTTAAAAAAGTGAATTAGTTTCTTGATGTCCATGTTGCTTTATTATACCCAAAAACAATGGTAAGCACAAGCGCCATCCCGCCGAGGATCTCAGCGCCGCTTCAAAAAATAATAGCCAATCGCCAGTGCTGCCAGCGCGCTGCCGCCAATAACTACCCAAAAGGTCACCGGACTCTCCGCGGCCGGCAAGGGCACATTCATGCCATACAGCCCGGCCACCATGGTTGGAATAGTCAGCGCCACCGTAATTACCGTCAGCAGCCGAATCGTCTCATTCAGCCGCGTATCCATCACCGCCCGGTAGCTATCACGCACATTGGTGATGGTTCGCAGCAGCGATTTACAACGGCTAATCACCTGTTCAAGGTCGATGGAAATATCTTCGACATCATCCTTGTCGTCATCCTTGAGCCGCAAACTGCGATTGGCGATCAGCCGCTCAATCGCCCAGTTCATCGGCAGCAAGGCATCCAGATAATCATTTAACTTGCGCTCATATTCGGTCAAGGTGACGATATCGCGCGCCCGCAAGGTGTGAATATCGTCAGTCGCCGCCCGCATTTGGCGATTGATGGTCGCCACCCGCCGCTGGTACTGACTTGATACCGCCTCAATCATCGCCACCACCAGTTCAATCCGCCGCGATGTCCGCACCCGTGTCTTATCGATAAACGGCTGCCACAGCCGACCCAGACTATCGCGCGACAATGTCACCACATACTCTTTGTGAATGCCGAACAAAATTGGCGTGGTAAAATCATTAAAATCATCATCGGTATCCGGCAGCCGGGCGATCAAGTACGTCCACTCATCATCAAACTCAATACGCGGCACCTCATGCGGGTCGAGCGCGTCGCTAATCATGTCCTCGTCCATCCCCAGCGTCAGCAGCTCGGACACTTCCTCTTCGGTTGGCCGTTCGCAGCGCAGCCAACTGCCGCTACGCAATGTCTGAATCGGTGCGATCGCCTCGCCTGTTGAATGCAGGTATTCTATCATGTTCCCAGTATAGCTCATTTGAAATATTTTGGTACCGGTTAGATGACAATAAGCTTGCGGGAACTGTCATCAAAAACCACCAGCCGAGCTGTCCGACTGGTGGTTTTGAGTGTTTATTTATATGAGAGCTAACTCTTGATGCGCGTACCAGCGGCACCGTTGATAGCGTCAGCGGTTTTTTCGAGCGAGGTGATGATCGCCGTACGCCCCGAAGCGCCGGCCACAAAACTCAGTGCCGCTTGGGTTTTTGGTAGCATTGAGCCAGCCGCAAACTGCCCAGCATCAATGTGCTGCTGCAGCTCCTCGACCGATACCTCACCAAGTGACTGCTCTGTCGGCTGACCAAAATTGACCTTAGCTGCATCAACCGAGGTTAGGATCAATAGTGTGTCCGCTCCGAGTGTGTCCGCCAGCTTGGCCGCGCCAAAATCTTTGTCGATCACCGCCGCCACGCCGCTCAATTGGCCCGACGCATCACGCAGCACCGGGATGCCGCCGCCACCAGTCGAGACCACCAACACGCCGGCATCGACCAGCGCCTTGATGACGGGAGCCTCGACGATTTCCTGAGGCTTTGGTGATGGCACGACACGCCGCCAACCACGACCCGAGTCCTCGCGCACTGTATAGCCGCGTTCAGCCTGTACCTTCTTGGCCTCTTCTTCCGAATAGAATGGCCCGATCGGCTTGGTTGGATTTTGAAATGCTGGATCAGCCTGATCAACCACCGTCTGGGTAACGATGCTCGCTGCATACTTATCATGCACACCACGAGTTGCCAGCGCATCGTGGATCGCTTGCTGCAGCCAAAAACCAATTAGCCCCTGGCTCATCGCACCAGAATCTTCCAGCGGCAAGCTCGGCACCGCCTCGGTGTTAATCGCCTCCTCGTGTAGGACGATGTTACCGACCTGTGGGCCATTGCCGTGGACAATAGCTACGCGGTGGCCAGCTTGAATCAGCGGCAGAAGCTGGGCGATGGTTTCGTCGGCCACTCGCTGCTGCGCCTGGGACGAGGCCTCGCCCTGACGTTGCAGGGCGTTACCTCCAAGCGCGACGACAATAGTTCGCTGCTGATTCATTAGGCGATGGCTCCGTATACCGTGATAGCTACGAGGCTAATTATCGCAAAGACTACCATGATTGGCATTGAACGCTTCAACCATGCACGGTACGACACGCCGGCTAGGGCCAGACCGCCCATCAACGAAGCAATGGTTGGCGCCATCATATTCAACAGACCCGATGCTGTTGCAAATGCGACAACGATGATCTCCTTGCTGGAGCCGACTAGATCAGCCACCGGCGCGATGACTGGCATAGTTGCTGCCGCTAGACCGGATGATGATGGAATGATAAAGCTCATCGGCAAGTAGAAGATGTAGGCTAGAACACCGACGAAACTACCCGCGCCCTTCAGCGCAGACTCACCCCAGCTGATGATCGTGTCTTGGATCGCACCATTCTGCATCACCACGCCAACACCAGCTGCTACTGCGATGATCAGCGCCACACTCAGTAGATCGGCTGTACCCTTCAGGAAGGTGTCAACAACGAAGATTTCCTCTTTCTTGAATTGGCGATAATAAATCGCTGCGATGACTAAGGTTGACAACAGGAACAGGGTTGAAATCTCGTTAAAGTACCATTCACCAAACGGCAGAACATGATCGAGACCCAAGATAGCACCAACGACCGGTAGCTCGGCAAACCATTTATGGATATCGGCGAACAACGTAATCCCCCAGTTACCCCACGGGATAAGCGAGATGATCATCAATAGGAAAGTGATGCCAAAGACCGCCATCACTGCTTTACGCGGACCGGTAAATTCTGGCACGTTGCTCATATCAAGTGCGGTGGTGGCTGGCTTATACCGAACATCATCTTTATACTTACCAGCCTTTACCTTTGACGCGTATCGCATGGTGAACACGATAGCCGCGACCAAACAGAGCAGTAAAATTATTGATTGGAGACCCAACACATTACCGAGTGGCACGTCAGCCGACTTGGCAGCGATACCAGTCGAAAATGGATTCAAGGTCGAGCCAAGCACACCGACGCCACCACCGAGCACGATCACCATCACCGCGGTCATGGCGTTGTAGCCAGCCGCCATCATGATCGGCACCACCAGCGCATAAAAGGCCACCGCCTCTTCCTGCATGCCGTAGGTGGTACCACCGATAGCGAAGAACGTCATGAGAATTGGGATAAGCCATTTCTCCTTGCCCTTCATCTTGCGCAGCATGGCACCGAGCGTCGCATCCAGCGCACCAGTTTTCATCGTCACCCCGAGGAATCCACCGAGGATCAACACGAAGACGATGACGTCGAGCTTCTCACTCATGCCCTTGATTGGCGCAAGTGCTGCATCCCACAAACCTTGGCGGGAGTCGGTGGTTGTCTCGGTGCCGTCATCGGCTTTTTTAGTAGTGACTTTATCAGTCTGTTTATACGTACCAGCGATGCGCACTGTCTTTTCCGCATCATTTGGATCTGGTTTTGTGTTGTACACACCAGACGGGATAATCCACGTTAGGACCGCCATCAAGGCAATCACCACAAACAGCACAGTAAAGGCTGAGGGCGAGCGCAGCTTTTTCTTAATTTTTTTCATTTTTTCTACCATGTCCGGAGCCTCCTTTACTCCTGTATTAGACATCTACAGCGTCAAAGCGATAACCGCCTTGATGGTATGCATACGATTTTCCGCCTGGTCAAAGACGATCGAATTTGGCGAGCGGAAGACGTCATCCGTCACCTCCATCGCCTCTAGCCCGAAATCGTCCCTGATGTGCTGGCCGGTCGTGGTCAACGCATCATGAAAGGCCGGCAAGCAGTGCATGAACTTGACTTCAGGATTGCCGGTGAGGTTCAGCATGTCGCGATTAACCTGGAAGTGACGCAGCTGATTGATGCGCTCGGCGAACTTATCCTCTTCGCCCATCGACACCCAGACATCGGTGTAAATGACATCCGCACCGCGCAGGGCTTCCTCAAAATTATCAGTGATAGTAATCCGCCCGTGGTTCTGGTGCGCCAGCTCATGCGCGTGATGGACGAGGCCCTCCTCGGGGAACAACTCACGCGGTGCCAAGATCCGAAAGTCCAGCCCCATGATGGCCGAGCCGAGCAGCAAACTATTCGCCATGTTGTTGCGGCCATCGCCGACAAACACCAGCTTGACGCCGTGCAGCCGACCAAGGTGCTCCTCGATAGTCATAAAGTCGGCTAGAATCTGCGTTGGATGGAACTTATCAGTCAATCCATTCCATACTGGCACGCCGGCGTGCTTTGCTAGATTTTCTACCGTTTTGTGTGCAAAACCACGAAACTCAATACCGTCAAACATCCGGCCCAGCACCTTGGCGGTGTCCTCGACCGTCTCTTTCTTGCCAAGCTGAATATCGTCTTTACCGAGATATTCCGGCGCGATACCGAGGTCGTTGGCCGCCACCGTAAAGGCGCAGCGCGTCCTGGTTGAGGTTTTTTCAAACAATAGCGCAATATTCTTGCCCTCATGAATCCGGTGCGGCGTACCAGCATACTTCATCCGCTTATACTCATTCGCCGTCGTTAGCAGCAACCGAATGTCACCCGCGGTAAAATCACCCAGCGTCAAAAATGATCGCCCCTTCAAACTTTGTGCCATTATACATCCTCCCGTACTAGCGGCATGCTCATACAGCGCGGACCACCACGGCCGCGGCCAAGCTCAGCACCGCTGACTTCGATAACTTCAACGCCGTGCTCGCGCAGTTTTTGGTTGGTGACGTAGTTGCGGTCATAGGTCACCACTACGCCCGGCGCAATTGCCAAGGTGTTCGAGCCGTCATTCCACTGCTCGCGGGCTGCTGCGATCGGATCACCGCCGCCACATTCGATCAAGGTAACGCTCGGTAGGCCCAAGGCTACTCGCAAGACATGTTCAAGATCCGTCTCATGCGTAATGCGCGGGAACGGCTGTCCCTCAACCTTTTCCAATACGAAACAATTCATCTTGCCGCCGCGATCGCGGATTTCCGGATGAATAGTAAACTTGTCCCGATCAATCATGGTAAACACCGTATCCAGGTGCATAAAGGCGTGCGACTTCGGAATCTCCATAGCAACGACTTTCTTAAAGCCAGAGCCAGCAAACAGCTTGGTTGCCATCTTTTCAATCGCCTCAGCCGTGGTGCGCTCCGATACACCGATGGCCATCACTTCACTGCTCAACACTAGCTCATCGCCACCTTCGATTGAGAACTTTTCGTGACGATCATACCACACCGGCACATTCTTGCCGGCAAACCGTGGATGATGATCAATGATATAGCGCATGAACAGCGATTCGCGGCGGCGAGCCGGCCAATGCATCTTGTTGATCGTTAGACCATGACCAATGGTTGCAGCCGGGTCACGCGTAAAGTACAAGTTCGGCATCGGATCGAGGTAGAATGGATAGTGATTTTTCTCGATCATATTGTGCAGCTGCTGATGCTGATCTGGCGGCAGCGTAATCTCGTCCTTGCGCACACCGGCCATGATTTTACGCACCATCGCGTTCGTTGGTAGGTCCAGCAGGAACTGGCGCAACACTCTGGTGACGCGGCGTGACCCTTGCTTCGAATTTGCCAACATTTCATCAACAAACTGCTCACGTAATTGATCAGTGTGTAGCGCTTCGGTCACCAGCTGATCGAGATACAACACCTCAACACCGTGATCACGCAATACCTGAGCAAACGCATCATGCTCCTTTTGGGCGACCTGCAAATACGGAATGTCGTCAAACAGCAGATCAGTCAAGTAGTCTGGTGTTAAGTTTTCTAATTCTTCGCCCGGACGATGCAACAGCACCGCCTTGAGTCGGCCAATTTCTGATGTAATATGTAATGGATCCATACCCCCATCCCCTTTTTGTTTATGGTTATACTAACAATAGTAGCATATACGTCCAAGAACACAAGCATCGCTTAGCGAGCCGTGTGAATTACCGCCTACGAGGCCAAACTGCATCAATAATCGTATACGGCAAACGCCGGTATCGCCACCAGCTAACTAATGTCACCCCAAGCCAGCCAATGACAATAGGCATACCGGCCCTAGGCCCCAGTATAATGCCATGCATGAACAAGCCAATATACCCCAATCGCAGCAGATACATTGTCAATCGATGAGGCCAAGAACGTTCACGATCATCCAATGATATTCCCGTCATCCAGCCGCCAATCGTTTGCCCATCCATCATGAGCGGCATGATCAGCTGGACTACTAACTCACCGCCAGCGAGAATACCATATGACAGTCCCGCAACAGTATTTCCCGCCAAACCCGGCATCGTGATATACAATATAATACCGATACACGTCCTCACCACAAGCACCGCAACCACGTCAAGTATAAACGCCACTAATCGCCGCACTAGGCCCGGCTGTGTTGTCACGGTCTCGCCATGCTTTACATTGCGCAGATCTGGTAGCAACCGACCACACCAATAGCCGACCAAAGCACCTCCGGTATTGAGCAACAAGTCATCAACATCAAACAGCCTATAGCTACATGGATACAGCCCAAACGCACCTGTCAGCTGGGTCACTTCAATCGTTAATGATAGGGTGAGTCCTAATAGTACAACCATGTACCAGCGCACAGGGTACATCACTCGTAAAAACATACCGAACGGCATAAAAAAGACTATATTCATCACTACCTGTAGAACAGCCCGCAACCCTTCAGCCTGTATGTCCATAATTGATGCGAGCGGATGTAGTTGTGGTGAGACTGCATGATGCGCACAGAACCATGCTGGATTATCTGGCATCGGATAGAGCGTAAACGCCACGAGTCCCAGTGCATACAATACAACCAGATACACCATGACCATCCTGCCGACTACTAGCCGTCGTAATCGCATATACTGTACAACGAGCAGCGGAAATGTCAAGAGCAGTGCAGCAAATGGCCAGAATGATATTGCCAGCTGAAATGACGAGGAGAATGTAGTAAAAAATGCCATCATAGCCTTAATTATTATGCAGGAAAAATTAGTTATCGTCAAATATGCCTCATTCTCGAATGATCGCCAAGGATGCCTCGACTGTCAGCCGAGCCGGGTGGCGTCTCAGCCACTCATCGACCGCCCGCGCCGCGCCCGGCAAGGCTTCATTGGCGTAATCATCAACAATGATGGTTGCCGTTTCCTGAAATTTGCCGTCACACACGCGAAATGAGTCGGCAATTGACTCATAAAAATCGCCGTCAAAAAATGCAAAGATGATACTTTCCGGTACATCGTCAGGAATGAAATCAGCAAACCAACCTTTGTGAACAGTCGGCAGTTTTAAGCCAGCCTTTTTGAAATTCTGGATGAAGGTTTTACGTGGCGCCAGCAGCTCGCCAGCCTTGAACTGCTCGCCCGCAGCGCTGGCGTCGGCTTGGGTTTTTTCTGGCAACCCGGCAAACGAATCGTAAACGTGAAACTCGCCAGCAAAATCATAGGCGTCCAGCAGTCGCCGAATGAACAAGCTGGTCGTGCCGACGTAACAGCCAAACTCGACGATGTTTCCTGCCGCGCCGCTTCGCAGCACCGTTTCCAGCTCCTGCAGCAACACGCCGAGTTCTTTGGCGTCAACTTGGTCGGAAATGATGGGATATTTGGCGAGGAGTCGGTCGGTGATCATTACTACCATTAGTATACCAGTTTCTCTTCATGCTAAAATCATAGTATGAAAATCGCTAGCCCAGCCTTCACTGAAAACACCAACATACCAAAAATTTACTCCAAGCTCGGCGGCAACCAACGCCCACCGCTCAAGATCAGCAACGTGCCAACAGACGCCAAGAGTCTGGTAATCGTCTGCCACGACCCTGACGCGCCTGGGCGCGATGGATTTTACCACTGGACGGCTTGGAATTTGCCGACCGGAACCACTGAAATCACCAGCGAATCACTACCGGCGGGCGCCGTCGAAGGCGTTACCAGTTGGGGTCGGCCTGGCTGGGGCGGACCGCAGCCGCCATTTGGCACGCACCGCTATCAATTTTACGTGTACGCGCTGAACACGACACTGGATCTACCAGACAGCACCAGGCCCAAAGAACTCATCACCGCTCTCACGCCGCATGTCATCGACCAGGCCGTGTTGACTGGGAAATTTGGTGTGTTTGATATTTTTCGGCGGGGCTAACCGAGCCCACCGGCTAATAAGTCAGCATCTGTGAGGTTTCCAGTCGCCATCTTTCCTCTCGAGTCATTTTTTAGTATACTATCTCCAGCGTCGGGGTGTGGCGCAGTTTGGTAGCGCGCACCGTTCGGGACGGTGAGGTCGCTGGTTCAAATCCAGTCACCCCGACCACACTCATCTTGTTCGAACACACACCCTCGGAGTTCCGCTCCGAGGGTATTTTAGCGGCAATATTGAGAGCTACAGATCGTACAAAACCCCTAGCGCGCCGAAAAACTATTCACAACCGTCTACTTAGGCTTTATAATAAGCGTAGTATGCAACTACCTTCACTAAGAGAGGCCCCTACTACCGCTTACTCGCCAAATTCGTCAGGTGATCCTGAATCTTCTAAGGAGTACTCTTCTACTATGCCAGAAGACATTCAGCAAAACATTGAGGAAGAGCGCCAAAGGCTTCTTACCGAACTAGCTGGCAAGCCCTACGCCGCCGTTGCAGCCCAGGCAGTAGCGAACAACCTCCTGATGCGAGCCAGAGCTTTGTATCGACTAGATCCTAACCGTGAACGTTACTGACTCACGATTTATTCAACTTTCTCGGCCTTCAAGAATCCACTTGAGTCCAGTAAAGACTCGACATAGTAGCACTACTCGTATTATACTAACTATCGTTGGCTTAATTTATATAAATAGCATTATGCTATGCAGCCGACCATGAAATTATTTGAAGCGTATGTTCACCACCTAGAACCTCTGGCGAGTATAAAAGCAAAGGAGGTTCTATGCAGCGGCGAATTAATGTACGCGGAATTATTATCAACGATCAGGGCGAGCTATTTTGCCAGAAATTAACTGCGAATAGCGGCGCGGGGCGAGAGTTTTGGTGCGCACCGGGTGGCGGTTTGGAGATGGGCGAGAGCCTACTGGATGGCCTGACACGCGAGATGATCGAGGAAACTGGCATCAAACCAACCATTGGCAAGCTACTATTTATCCAACAATTCACCGACACCAACCCCTTGTCTAAACACGGCATTACCGAGCAGCTCGAGTTTTTCTTTTCCATCACCAACTGGCGTGATTACCAGCACGTCAATCTGGAACAAACATCGCACGGCGTCGAGGAAGTAGCGGAGTGCGGCTTTGTCGATCCAAAAACCACGCGAATTTTACCAAACTACTTAACGGAGGTTGACCTCAACTGGCTGGTTAATGAGTCGACTGATGTTCAGATGATGAGCGAATTATAACAATCCCACCGAGACTATTTACCAAAGATTTTACTATAGTCAGTTTTCGGATAATCTATCGTGCTTAACGTACCATTTTTAGCTAACACCCCAATAATTTGCTACATATAGTCGCGCTGTAGGGTGGTTATTGCATGAACAGCCGCCTCCTTAAGTGCGGGTGAATTTTCACTCGCAGACACCACTTCTCGGTAACTGCCCAGACATTTTTCTAATAGCTTCCACCTATCGGCTGGAGACTGGTTGAGCTGATTCGCCAAAACTGATATAGCGTCAATAAGTAACGACCGGAGGTCACCTTGAACTGATCTATTGATATATCCTTGCGCGCGAAAAATATCCTCACCATGATCAACTTGCTCAACATAACCACGAAAACTTCTCGCATATTCAAAGTCAATATAGCGAGTCGCTGAATTATCACCATCAGAACCCGACAGCCGGACAAGATTACGCATAAAAGCATCCTTGTGAGCAATATGTATTTTATGCAACGCAGATAATGCCAGAAGAGCATCCACTAAATGCTGTTTGATATTCTCTGAGCTCATTTCACGCCATGCAAGACCCTCAAAGTTGACCGCTTTTCCATTGAATTGAGTCATAATCCATGCCAAACGGTCCTTGGAACCACTGGGCTTCCCTGTTATCATAAGTGCTTGAACTGAGAAGGGGGCCAGCCCCTGCGTACCAACATACTGGGTCATGGCGACCTCGGCAAGAGCAGTTGTCAGCGGAAGCCGCTTAATAGCAAACTCTTCCTTGGAGCCACTAACTGTTTTCACATCTACGGTAAATGCTCCGTTGCGAGACGAGCCTTCACGTGATAAATCTCTGTGTGGCTCAGCTGTAGTGACAGGGGGAAAGTTCGGTGTAACATACAGCAATGGTTTATTGTCTAAATCAAGCTCTGGATAAAACCCCCTGGACATATGATCAACTTGCTCTGACATGTCAGGCAAAAACGGCCTTCTAGTTGTCTCAACCAAAAGGCGACATGCTGCTCCACGCTCGGTATCCATATTTGTGTTATAACATAAAATTATTATTTTGAAAATAGCTATATCGTACTACCGCATAGCCCGAATCATCTGCCTCAGCTGCTCGACCGCCCGAGCGCGGCGTTCTTTTGTCCAATAGGTATCAGGTGTAGCCTTTTCGCCGTCAGCGGTAGTCTCCTGGAGGAAATGACCAACGACACGGCCGTCCTTCAGCGCCGTCACGTCAGGAACATACACTCGCGGTTGTCCGCTCTCATCAGTGCGAAGATGTGGCTTTAGTTTCTCAACTAATTTTTTGTAGGTATCATCATTGGTTTCGCGGGCATGGCGGATATCCAGATAGTAAATCTTGTCCAGCCCTTCGGCTTTGGCGGCGTCATCAACTAGTGGTGCCAGCTGCTGACACCACGGACACTGCTGAAAGCCAAGGAAAAGCAAGCCACTGCCTGATTCAAATTTCTCCAAAACCTCGCTAGCCGAAGCAAAGACAAAACGATTGTCGTCCGCCACGCGAGAATACGCAGCCTTAAAGCGAGCAGCATCTGAGGGCTGCGGTGACGGGGGCGTCTGCGAGCGTGACCAGATATACCAGCCGCATATGACGATGGCAATGACACCAACAAAACCGATGGCCAAACACAGCCATGTATTCTGGTTTGTGGCTAATTTGGCATGTTTCATCTGGGTCTCCTTGTTATTTACCCTTAACGCCGAAAAACTTCCGTGCTCGCTCAGTCACCGGATGATCCATCACCTGCTCTGGTGGACCATTTTCGATAATCTCACCCTTGTCCAGGAAAATCATCCGCGTAGCCACTTCGCGCGCAAATTTCATCTCGTGCGTAACGATGACCATGGTCATGCCTTTGGCGGCAACTTCACGGATCACGTCCAACACTTCGCCTATCATCTCGGGATCAAGCGCCGAGGTCGGCTCATCAAACAACATAATATCCGGCTCCATGGCTAAGGCTCTGGCGATGGCGACGCGCTGCTTTTGCCCGCCTGAGAGCTGCGAAGGAAAGGCCCCGGCTTTGTCCGCCAGCCCCACGTCTGCGAGCAATTTCTTCGCTAAGCGAGTCGCCGCCCGGTCAGACAATTTGCGTAATTTCCGCGGCGCTAGTTTGATATTATCCAGCACGCTCAAGTTCGGGAACAGATTGAACGATTGAAACACCATGCCAACTTTTTGGCGCAGGGCGTTCAGGTCGACTTTTGGCGCTGTCGTTTCCACACCATCGATGACAATGCGCCCGCCCGTCGGCGTTTCCAACAAATTCAAGCAGCGCAAAAAGGTTGATTTACCAGAACCACTTGAACCAACAACCACGACCACTTCGCCTTCATGAATTTCAACATCAATATCCCTGAGCACACGATTACTGCCAAACTGCTTTTTGAGGTTAGCCACTGTGATGATTGCCGGGTGCTCGGTGCTTGACTGCGCCGCTTCCTTCACCTTATTCACTGCCATCCTTCAATCTCCTCTCTACTCGGGTCATCACGCGAGTAAATATCGCGGTCAACGCCAAGTATATCACCGCTGCGGCAAACAATGACTGAAACGCCGTGGCGGTTTGAAAACGAATATTATCAGCGCCGCGCATGATGTCATTCAGCCCAATCCAGCCAACCACCGACGTCTCTTTCAGTAGGGCGATGAATTCGCTGATCAGCGCTGGCAACGAATTTTTGAGCGCTTGTGGCAAAATCACCAGACGCATGGCCTGCCAGCGGCTGAATCCCAGCGAACGAGCCGCTTCCATTTGCCCCTTGTCAACACTTTCGATGCCACCGCGGATGATCTCACCGATGTACGCACCGCTATTGATACCAAAGGCAATCGCTGCCACGAAAATCTTCGGCATGAATTGATATGAGCCAAAAACAACGTAGTACATGATTAACAGCTGCACCAGCAGCGGTGTACCTCGAATGATATCGACATATATTTTGCCAAGCCACGCCAGCGGGTTCCAGCGACTCAATCCCTTGGCCCACGAGTAGCGCCCCAACAGCTTGAATGGTCGCACATCCGAGGTTCGCAGGAGAGCGATGATAACACCAATGGCCGTACCGAGCAGCAGCGACAAAACGGTCAATACCAAGGTCACTTCTAGACCGTGCCACAAATACAGCCATCGACCGTCGCCGAAGATCACTTCCAGGAAATTCATGGTTCAAGCTCCTTTTTCTTCATCGATTCAAGAGCCCTCGGCCCAAAATGTTTGCGGATGAGATTGTCATATCGGCCGTCCTTTTTCATCTCCGCCAGCACTCGGTTAACTTTTTTTAGCAAGTCGTGATTATTGTTTTTGATGGCAATCGCATAGTGCTCGCTCGACAACTCACCCGGCAAAATTTCTAGGTCTGGAAAGCCAGTCGTGTATTGAGCCGCGGGCGCATCATCCAAAATAACCGCCTCGACGCCGCCAGCATTGAGCTCTGTCAACACGCTTGGCGCGGTTGGAAATTGCGACACGTTAGCGCCGACAATCTTCCTGGCCAGCGTATCGCCCGTCGTACCCAGCTGCACACCAATTTTCTTACCCGTCAGTTGATGTCGATTCCGAATCGGACTACCCTTTTTGACAATAATCCGCTGCGAGGCTGAATAATACGGCTCAGAAAATAACGCGTTTTTGGCACGCTCTGGCGTCACCGACATGCCAGCCACCGCCATGTCAATTTGCCCTGATTCCAGCGCTGGCAGCAATCCGTCAAACGACATGTCTTCAATCTTTAGCTCTTTATTCACGCTGCGGGCAATTTCCTTTGCCAAATCAACATCAAAGCCAACAATTTCATTGCCCTGCTTGTACTCAAACGGCTTGAACCCAGCATTGGTGCCCATCACCAACACATCATTACTTTTACCAAATCCACCTTCGCGCTGCAAAATGTCAAACGCCATAAAGCCAATCAACGCCACAAACAGCCCCAGGCCTATCCACCAACTAAGGCCAAACCCCCGATGATGCGCTTTCGTTCTGTTCATGCTTATCAGTATACGCGCTTTGAAAAGAAATGATAAGCCCCCAAACCAGCCCACGCGCCCAGCCAAACGTTGTATAATATCATTATGAGCACCTCTCCGTCTGGCCGCGGCGCCAACAACCGCATTATCATTCGCGTGGCTATCGTCTTGCTATTACTATGTAGCGCCGTTTTCTTTGTCGCTAGCCGCTATAAAATTGTGCAATTTCGTGACGCCAAGATTGACGAGATTTTATTTTATTTCAAGAACGGCCTGGCGGGTGGGCAGTCTAGCAGTTTCACCTCGGCCATCTGGGAAAATATCCCCTACGTCATTGGGCTGCTCATCATTTTATTACTACCGATCATCTTGAAGCTACGCTGGAAAAAACGACCGCTCCGCTTGCGTCACCAAGCGTATTACGCAGGCGGCCTATTCATGATCAGCCTAGCACTGTTAATGCAAAGCTTCAGTATCCCCGCCTACATCATTGCCCTCGCCCAATCCTCAAAGGTCTATGACCAGCATTATGTCGATCCGCGCGGCGTTAAATTGACATTTCCTAGTACCAAACGCAACTTAATTTATATCTACGTCGAGTCGCTGGAAAATACACCGGCCTCCAAAGCCAACGGCGGCATGAGCGACAAATCAGTCATTCCGGAGTTAGAAAAATTAGCACTGACTAATACCTTCTTTTCACACCGAGCCTCAGGCCTCGGCGGCGCCCTACCTGCACATGGTACCACTTGGACGGTAGCCGGCATGACCGCTCAATCCGCCGGCGTGCCGCTCAAAGACGGCGGGGTGTTCGGTGACCGCGACCGCAACGGCATGGGTGATTTTAATAAATTCTTGCCGGGCGCTTATACCCTTGGGCAAGTGCTTGAAAAAGCTGGCTACAACCAATCATTCCTCATGGGCTCAAACAAAGCCTTCGGCGGACGCGACAAATTGCTGGAGCAACACGGCGATTACCACATCATTGACCTCACCTATGCCCGAAAGCATGGTTTAATCCCACAAAACTACGAGGTGTGGTGGGGCTACGAAGACAAAAAACTCTTTCAATTTGCCCGTGACGAGGCTACCCGCCTTAGTAAGTCCGACAAGCCATTTAACCTGCAAATGCTGACCGTTGATACGCACTTCACTGATGGCTGGATGGATAAAGACGTTTGCAAGGAGCAATTTGAAGCGAAATACGACAATGTTCATTCCTGCGCCTCCAAACAAATCGCGTCCTTCGTCGAGTGGGCCAAGCAACAGCCATTTTACGCCAACACCACCATCATCATTAGCGGCGACCACCTCGGCATGCAGACGCCATATTACGAAGAGAAGATTGCCGGTGCTCCCTACCAACGAACTGTCTATAACGCCTTCATCAACCCCGCCATCCAGCCAACTCGCGCCACCAACCGCCAATTTGCTGCCTTTGACATGTATCCGTCGACCCTGGCGGCACTGGGCGCGACGGTAGACGGCGACCGTATGGGGCTGGGTACTAATTTGTTCTCAAATCGCCAGACACTGGTCGAACAATTTGGCGGCATTGACCAGCTCAATGCTGAGCTCGCCAAACGCTCAACCTACTATGAGCGGCGGATCTTGAGTGGTTCATAAATAAACACGTCTTGCCCACAAAGATCCGACGAGTCACCCCATCGGATTTAGCTATGCACAAAGCACCTTATGCGTCGTAGCCGTTCGGGTTATTGCTCTGCCAGTTCCAGGCGTCACGGCAGGCATCCTCAATCGTTAGTTCTGCCTGCCAGCCCAGCTCTACCTCTGCCAATCCCGGGTCAGCATAGCACGCGGCAATGTCGCCTGGCCGACGCGGCGTGATTTGGTATGGAACGTCCCGGCCAGATGCTGTTTCAAACGCTTTTACCAATTCCAACACCGACGTACCGCGGCCAGTACCGATGTTATACACCTTATACTCATCCGGCTCGCCCAAATGTTCCAACGCCGCCACGTGCGCCCGCGCCAGATCAACCACGTGAATATAATCGCGCACGCCCGTGCCGTCCGGCGTGTCATAATCGTCGCCAAACACGTTCAGATGATCGCGCTTGCCGACTGCCACTTGCGATACGAACGGCAGCAAATTGTTTGGAATGCCCGACGGATCTTCACCGATACGGCCGCTCGGATGAGCACCAACGGGATTGAAATAGCGCAGCGAGGTAAATTGCCAGCCCTGCTTGGTCGCCGCCACATCGCGCAGAATCTGCTCAATCATCAGCTTGGTTTGGCCGTACGGATTAGTGGCTGACAGCAGCATATCTTCGGTAATCGGCAGCCGCGCCGGGTCGCCGTACACCGTTGCCGAGCTAGAAAAGACCAGCTTTTTCACATTAAATTCCTGCATGACATCCAGCAGCGTCAATGTACTTTCCAGATTGTTCTGATAATAGAGCAGCGCCTTTTCCACCGACTCGCCGACGGCTTTCAGGCCCGCAAAATGAATCGCTGCGTCAATTGCCTCAGACTTAAACAGCTCCGCCAGCCGCGCCCGATCACGCAGATCAAACTCATAAAACGGCACCGACTGGCCAGTAATCTCCTCAACCCGCCGCAAACTCTCGGCAGATGAATTTGATAAATTATCAACCACCACCACGTCGTGCCCCGACGCCAGCAGTTCAGTGATAGTGTGGCTGCCGATATACCCAGCACCGCCAGTAACGAGAATGTTCATGAAGTACCCCTTTTGCTATGATTCATGGAATAGTACTATTATAGCAGATGTGTAATATTCCTATACCACCGAAGCTGCTTACAGTGCTGACTGCCAATCCATATATCGACAAATTGTATATGTTCGGCTCGCGGGCAACACTGGATGACGATGAATTTTCCGACATCGATATGACAGCCATCACCAGCTTTCCGACTGGCGCCGAGGACTACACGCGCAAAACCCTCAAAGGTCAGTTTGGTATTATTGCGACGTACACTATTTCTCAGAACAATCATGAAATCGCCCGATCGTTTTTCCTGAGCGGTATGAGCTTGTTTCATAAACTTGACATTGGTTTTTCCTTGTCTAATCAAACCAAATTATTCCCGAGCTCAGCCTTGCTGTTCAACAATAACCACGCCAAACAACCAGATAAAAAGTCCGTCAAAATATGGACAGAATCGCCCCGGCAGCATGAATATCTGGATATTTTGATAGGTTCGCTGCGCTATGTCAAACATCGGCATCGCCAGGAGTATTGGTCGGCGTACAAGTGTTATCACGGATTTATCGAGCAATTAGCCCAAGCGCGAAGTGCAGGTCGCCCGGCTGAAAATATATATATAAGGAACTAGACAAGCAGCATAACGATAAGATCGTAGGATTGTTCTTTTCCAGCGACATCCGTAGTAAAGAGCGAACATATTACGAGTTTATCAGAGAATTGGTTAATGAGAAGCAAATCTTGCCGGAATTTAGCGACGGTATTTTAAGGGTTTGGGAGGAGTATCTGGACGCATCACACTAATGCCATTAAGTAGCGCCGCCAGCTCACTACCCGGCCAAATATACCTAAAGTTTTGCGGCGGGCGAAATGCTGGCATAGATTGACGCAACCGCGCCAGAGAAATTGGCTGGTCGTAGCGCACCGGCGCCAGTATCTCTAACGCGCCACACTGTTTCCGCCCCGCATAATAGCGCGAAAACCACTGCACGGCTTGCTCATCCGTATCATACCCAGTAAGCCGCATCAACTCATCCAGTGGACAGCGCATGACACGTCCGACCCGAAATTCGCCAATAACCGCTCGGTCGCCCCCTGACGAGTAAACGACTACGGTTAGCTTATCGTCTTTGCTGTGGCGCGGCAAGGATTTACGAAACTCCCACCGCTTCTCACCACGAAAAATTTTCTCGGCATAGCGGGTTTGGATGGACATCAGAATGCGAATTTGGCTCATGTCTTCAGTATACGGTACACGTTTATCAGGTGGCAAATCCCGAATTAGCACTCTTGCACTGAGAGTGCCAATTTGCTATGATAGTTATATCAATTATCCCCGCTCTGTCTCTTGCCGCGGCGTATCATAAATACGGACTTAGAAAAGCCCAAATAATCAAAGGAGGACCTATGCCACCAACTATGCAAGAAGAGCTTGAGCAGCCGCTGGAGAAATTCGGCACCGATATCACGGCGCTCGCCAGGGAACATAAACTTGATCCGGTTATCGGGCGCGACGAGGAAATTCGCCGCACCATGCAAATACTCAGCCGACGCACTAAAAATAATCCAGTCCTCATCGGTGAGCCGGGCGTCGGTAAAACCGCCATCGTCGAGGCTCTGGCGCAGCGCATCGTCAAGGGCGACGTACCGGCGTCGCTGAAAGATAAGCGATTGATTAGCTTGGAAATTTCTAGCTTACTGGCGGGAGCGAGTTTTCGCGGTCAATTTGAAGAGCGCCTCAAAGCAATTTTGAAAGAAGTTGAAGAGGCTGCTGGCGAAATTATTTTGTTCGTTGATGAAATTCACACCATGGTCGGCGCCGGCAAAACCGAAGGCAGCATGGATGCCGGCAATATGCTCAAACCCGCCCTGGCGCGCGGTAAACTACATATGATTGGTGCGACGACATTGGCTGAGTATCGCCAGCATGTCGAAAAAGACGCAGCCCTAGAGCGGCGCTTTCAGCCAGTCTACGTCGGCGAGCCGAGTTTTGACGATACCGTGGCGATTTTGCGCGGCTTGAAAGAAAAATACGAGGTGCATCACGGCGTCAAAATTTCTGACGATGCCATCGTGGCGGCGGCGCGGCTATCCACCCGCTATCTGCCTGATCGCTTTTTACCTGACAAAGCGGTCGATTTGCTGGATGAAGCGACCAGCGCTCTGAAGATGCAGCTGGAGAGTGTGCCGATTGCTCTCGATCGGCTGAATAACCGCCGCTTACAGCTGGAGATTGAAGAAGCTGCACTGAAAAAAGACAAATCTGACCACGCCAAGGCCCGCACAGAGGAAATCAAGCAGCAAATCGCTGACCTTCGGGCTCAAGCCGAAGTGATCGACAATAAATGGCAGCATGAAAAAGACATTCTCCAGACCGTCAATACCGCTACCGAAAAAATGGATAGTCTGCGCTCACAGCTAGAAATCGCTGAACGCGACGCCGATCTAGCCACCGCCAGCCGCATCAAATACGGCGATCTGCCAGAGCTAGAGAAAAAGCTGGCCGCCGCCCGCCAAGAACTGGCGGCTATTCCGCCGGCTGACCGCTTGCTGCGCGAAGAAGTCACACCTGATGACATCGCCAGCGTGGTGGCGCGCTGGACGGGCATCCCGGTGGAGCGGCTGATGGAGACTGAGTCGAGCAAATTGACCAAATTAGAGGAACACATCAGCACCCAAGTGATTGGTCAAGACAAGGCCATCGCCGCAGTGGCCAGTGCCATTCGCCGCTCGCGCGCTGGCCTCAGTGATACCAACCGACCAATCGGTTCCTTCCTCTTCCTCGGCCCGACAGGCGTGGGCAAAACAGAGGTAGCCCGCAGCCTGTGCCGCGAATTATTCGACGACGAACATGCCATGATTCGTATCGATATGAGCGAATACATGGAGCGGCACGCCGTGGCACGCCTGATTGGCTCGCCGCCAGGCTACGTTGGCTACGACCAAGGCGGGCAACTCACCGAAGCCGTGCGCCGCCGCCCCTACAGCGTGGTACTATTTGACGAAATCGAAAAGGCTCATACCGACGTCTTCAACGTGCTCCTCCAGGTACTCGACGACGGCCGCCTGACCGATGGCCAGGGGCGAACAGTCGATTTTTCTAACACGGTAATCATCATGACCAGCAATGTCGGCTCACAGGCGATTATGGATTTTTCTGGCGATGATTTGTCGGCACTGGATAATCAAATGCTTGAGGTGCTCAGGCAGCACTTCCGTCCGGAATTCCTCAACCGCATTGATGATATCGTTATCTTTGACCGAATCAGGCCAGAGGCGATGCAAGCAATTGTCGATGTCCAGCTGAAACGCGTTGCCCGCCAAGTCAAAGATAGCCGCGACATCACCCTGGAGTTTGACGATAGTATCCGCGACATGCTGGCCCGCGATGGCTATGACCCGGCCTTTGGCGCCCGGCCGCTCAAACGCTTGGTGCAAAAGCGAGTGCTTGATCCATTGGCGCTGGAGTTAATTGATGGGCGGATTCATGACGGTATGGCAGTAAAAGTGAATATAATTAACGACCGCGTGAAGTTCCAAAAACAATAATTAATTTTCACCTATTTCCCTGATTAACACCCCCATCGTCGTACAGCCGTGTAAACACGCCCGCATTTGACTGCAAATGTCCGAAGCCCCGTCTTGATTGAATCAATGCAGAGCAAGAAAAAGCGCCCCAGCCATCAACTGGAACGCTTTTCGATAGATTATCCTCGGGCCGATACAAACACACTACTCGGTCTGGTTAGCCTCTGCCCGCGTCAGCTTATCAACCATCGGCAGGATCAAGTAAATACCAATGATGGCTGCCACCAGACCGATGCCAACGATGGCAAAGTACGTTGGTGTTAACACCGGCTTCAGCGTCGTCGAGAATGTGCTGGTAAACACCGCCCCCGTCCATACGCCAAGGCTACACGACAGAATCGAGGTGATCAGTAGCGGCGCCGCCGACTCAACCATCACTAAGCGCTTCAACTGCGCGAGGCGCATACCACCCAGCCGCAGCGTATACAGCGAGCGGCGGCGCTCCATCAGTCCGCCAATCGTCGAGACGATCAAGCTTGCCACCGCCACGAACAGCGTCACGCCGATACCAACATAGGCCAAGTCAGCAAACTCGCGAATCGTTGGATTGATATGCGGCTTCTTGGCATCAGTACCGCTCACCGCATAGGTTAAATCGTACTGATTGGCTTTCGCCGTCACCAAGGTACGCAATTTCTCGATATCATTGTCTGATTTCAATGTCACCAAATATTCTTTAGCGCCGTTCGTATCAACCTTGTCGTTAATCAGCGATACGTTTTTGACCACTGGCGCGTCAAAATTCAACAGCGCAAATTGGTCAGGCCGGGCGTTATTCGGACAAGTATGCTCGGTATACTTCGCCAAATCCTGGCAGCGAATCACGTCGCCGTCCTCACGCGGATAGATCGTCACCACCGACGTGATGTAAGATTTTTGCTGCAGCTGCTCCGCCATGTCGCCTGGCAGCGATCGGCCGATGACAACTGCCGTGCCGCGCTTTAATTGCGAAAAGCCGTTGTCCTTAACCGCTTGAGCGTTTAAGCCTTCAATACCGCTGGTCGCCGTCAAGTAAAAGCTGCCCGCAAACAGCGCCAATACCACGCCGCTGACACTGCGGAAAATTGTCCGCGAATGCACCGCCGTACGCTTACCAGCGATCAACATCGAAGCGTTATTAGCCCAGCGCGCTGCCAACAGCGACAGCTTATTAGTCAGCCAGCCGCCAGCCAGAATCAAGCCGAACATTACCAGTAACAGCGCCGCCATCAATAGTACCGACGGCAGAGCTGATTCTTTATTTGCCGCCAGCCAATCCCGCCCTGGCTTCGATGATAGCCAAGCAAAGAACGCGATACCAAGTGCTGGCACCAGCGCCCGCCAAGCGCGCAATTTCTTCACCTTTTCAACCGAACGCGACACACCTAGCGGCGAAATCTGCGCCCGGCGCATCCGCCGCCAGTTGACAAACATCGTCAACCCCAGCGTCAGACCGATAATCAACGCGTATTGCGTGCCAGTTAACACCAAATCGCCAGGATTAAACCGCATACCGTCCATCTTGAACTGCTGTAGCGGCGCTTGCAGCAACCAAAATGCACCCAGCCCGATGATCACGCCAACCACCGACGCCAGTAGCGACTCCAGCATCAATATCAGCCCCACCTGCCGCTTAGTCGCGCCGATCAGCCGCAAAGCAGCATAGCGTTTCTCGCGTTGCGCAGCGCCCAGCTGCGTTGCTACTGACACGAAAATGACGATTGGAAACAGCAGAATCGTCCCGCCGACACTAAATACGATGACGGCAACCGGACCTATTTTAGCGTCCGATTTTAATCCGTTAGCATCCGTCCGATAAACATCAGCAAAGTATGATGGCTGTCCCTGAGATTTGGTAAAAGCATCGCTCTCGGCCACTTCCTCGGCGCTAGCACCGCGCACTATCATCAATGCATCCGGACTGGCGGTATATTCGCTAGGAATTACGCCGAGGTATTTGGTATTTTTACCAAAACGCGCCAAGATATTATCCTCTGGGTGTTTAGCGACCGCATCAGCCAACGCTTTTGATAAGTAATATTCGCCAGGACGCGGCGTTTTCAGTTTGGCAAACTGCGGCGATTTAGCCGTACCGTACATCGAGTAATACTGGATATATTGACCGCGCCACTTCGACGCATCACCGCGCCGGGTACCGCCAACTTTCAGCGGCTCGACACCAGCAATCGGTTTTTGTTCGGCTACACCGCGGGCTGCCTGATACGCCGCCGTATTAATTGCTAGTCCACTAGCACGCCCCATTAGACCGTTGACACCAGCCGTAAAGTAGCACACTAGTACGATCCCCAGTGCCACCGCCACCGTAGTCAAGCCCAGACGCGCGAATGACTGGCGGCCGGACTTTTTTAATAACATCCAGCTAACACTCATTGACAGCCCCCGCACTGGTTTTACCAGGTTTGCTTGATATATTTACCGCTGTATCAACACCGGAAATCTGCCCGTCGCGGACAATAATTTCCCGATCAGCATAGGCGGCAATCGTCGGCTCGTGGGTCACCATGATGACTGTTGTGCCGTGCTCTTTGGCGGTTTTAATAAATAGCTCCATGACTCTCTCTGAATTCAAACTGTCCAGCGAGCCAGTCGGCTCATCAGCGAACAGCACCTTTGGCTCAATCACCATGGCCCGGGCAATCGCCACCCGCTGCATTTGCCCGCCCGACAACTCGCCAAGCATACTGTCAGCTTTACCCGCCAGCTCAACCTTATTCAGCCATGTTTTCGCCTGTTGATAGGCTTCTTTACGCTTGACACTGTTGAGTAGCAGTGGCAGCGCCACATTGTCCAGCGCCGTTAGCTCCGGCACCAGCTGTCCAAACTGAAAGACAAAGCCAAAGCTGGTGCGCCGTAAAATACTGCGCTGATCATCGCTCAGTTTGTCGATCCGCCGTCCGTCGAAATCAATCTCGCCGCTATCAACCTTAGTAATCGCCGCCAAGCTGTGCAGCAGCGTCGACTTACCAGAGCCCGACGGACCCATAATCGCCAGGACTTCGCCCGCCTCGACATCCAGGCTGACGCCGCGCAGCGCGTGCGTTTGCCCAAACGACTTCTTAATATTTTTAGCGCTAATTATTGGTTTGCTCATGCAAAATTTCCTCCTTTAGCCGCGTTAAACGCGAAATAGTTAATTCAATCCAGCGCAAATCCGCCTCCAAATGATACAAAGCATGGTCTATCAGCAGCATGTCCGACAAGCTACTATCGCGCCGCTGCGCTGTCAGCTCTCGCATCCGCTGAATATGCGCCTGCCGTTGGTTATCCAGATACGGTGACGCATCGCCGTCTTTCAAAATCGCCAGCACCGCTTTAATATACATCGTCGCTTGCAGCTGCGGCGACGGCGCCTCTGGTGATTCCAGCCATGCTTGTAAATCCTGCTTGCCCTCATCGGTAATCTCATACCGAACCCTGTCCGGCCCGCCTGATTCGCTGGTATCGGTAATTTCTTTGACTTTATTGTCGCGTTTGAGCCGTGCCAGAGTTGAATATATCTGACCAGTTAAAATTGGCTTATCTTTGCCAAAATAACCGTCATATTTTTTCTTCAACTCATAGCCGTAATTTGACTCTTCCGCTAAAAAACCTAACAGTGTATATTGAACGCTCATACTCTTACTATACACCCAGTGTTTAGTTATTGCAAGAGTTTTATACACTCGGTGTATAGTTTATTCTAACAACTAACCTCACCAGAATACAGACTATTATTCAATTTTGGCGTATAATAGGTTCATGACACAATTTTGCCGGGTATACCGTAAACAGCGATCGGTTAAGTCAGCTCTGTTGGGAATTGGCAAAATTCTCAGATTGCCACGATACTTACTACTAGCAGTTGTCTTATCTTTGCTTTTTGCACTCATTATTTTCTTTGCCATCAACGCTAATTTTTACGGCCCCCTGATGATGTCGCGGCTGCCAATACTAGACAAAATCTCCCTTGTCGGAGCTATGTTCGTCGATATATTCAAACAAGGTTTCATCTCGCCAAACGGTGCACTATTACTCATGGTGTCGACCCTCCAGGGTCTGTCAATTACTGTCGTCATTTTCACCGCCAAGAAAAATAAGCGTAATGAACAAGCTGTCACCAAACAGGTCGGACTTAGCGGCCTGGCCTCCGTAGCTACCGCTATCGGTTTGGGCTGCGTTCCCTGCGGCACGTCACTCATCTTGCCGCTCGTTGCCGTGTTCTTCTCAGGCGCCGCCGCAGCCACTGCCGCCACTGTCGCCAGCACCCTCGTTCTGATCTTAGCGCTACTTCTGAGCCTTTTTTCACTCTACAAATCTGGACAAATCGCGTTTATGTATACCGAATTAGCAAAACAGGAGGAATTATGAATCGACAAAAAACAGCCGGCATAGCACTTATTTGGGTCATCCTGGGGATTATGATTACGGGAATTGTAGCACTATTTATTTATGGCATTGTCAATCGCCCACCAAATCGCCACATTGGTGACGGCAAGCCGTGGAATGAAAAAATGTCGCAAGGCTCCACGAGCGCCAAGCACGTGTTCGTTGATTACACTGATTATTTTTGTTCGTTTTGTGCCGAAGTCGAAGCAGCCACCAACACCAATTTTTTCAAGAATGACTATATCAAATCAGGCAAAGTTCGTTATGAACACCGCGTAGTCACGCTGCTCAAGGAGGTCACTAACAACACCGAATCTGGCGCCCACGCTGCGTTCTGTGCCGCCGACCAATACAAATATTGGCAATATACCCACGACATCGTGCCGCGCATCAAACGTGATTATTTTGATAAGGGAATTGGCGTAAAAAACGTCGCCACACCGCAAAAAATTCCGCCTCTGCCATTGGCATATTTCCTGACTTCTGCCAAAAATGTCGGCCTGGACGAGGCAAAATTTGCTGATTGCATGACTAAGAAACCGCACCAAAATGAGATTGAGAATAATACCAAGAAAGCCCTCTCGCTTGGCGTGAGCGGCCTGCCATACATGGTAGTCAATGACTATGTCGCCAGTGGATTTATGGGCGGCGAAAATGGACTGAAGGCAATTTTGAAAGCCGGCGGAGCGGACTGATGCCCACCAAAAAAATACAAAGTAAGCCTCAAAAATCATCGGCAAAACGACAATCAGCTCGGCCCAGTCGCGGGTCAAAAACCAATACAACTCCTGCGAACCGACCCGGGCTGATCAGTATTTTATTCACTACGCTGCTTTTACTGATGGTAACCGCGATAGGTGTATTATTCTACTTCCACTCCAAACAACCACCAGCGCAGCGCCCGACGGTCCTGGAAGATGAAAAATATTACTTCGCCGATTCACGCTATGCTGGTATCCGCTCCAAGTTCGTAACGCGCGACACCAAACACGAGAAAGTCTCGATCGAATACCCAATCACCAGCAATTCCAAAATCAACAAACTCATCGCCCGAGTAATCGACCGCGCCGACGGCGATTTTCGCCACACCGCCACTAACGCTCCGACATTCGACCGGCCAATGACAGAAACGATTAGTTATCAAGTTACGCATAATAATTTGGCCGCTCTGTCGATGATTGTCAATATTAAGCAAGATATGCACGGCGCGCATCCGGTGTCGTTGACGCATTTTTGGACATTTGATAAAAAATCTGGCGAGGTGATTAGCCTGAGTGATTTGACCGAGCAATCAGAGAAAGCGATTGGAGAAATCGTGGCGGCTGCCCGAAATAATATCAATGAGACCATCAAGCAGCGCCAGCAGACAGAGCTGGATCTTAACGAAACGATCACCCAGGAAACGCTATCGAATTTCATTATTACCGATGGCGGCAATAGTTTAGCTTGGCCAATCGGACAGGCGTCGCTCTTGCCGTCAGCCTACGGCGAAATGACAATCAAAGTGCCGATCGCCGCCGTTGCCAAATATCTGCAAAATCCGACAGCCCGAAAACTAGCTAATATCCCCAAGCCGCCAGAACCAAAACCAAATCCAGCGCCCGCCGCGCCGCCAACCGCGAATTCTGGCAATAAAGTGATTGCCTTAACCTTTGACGACGGGCCGGGACCGTACACTGCGCAGCTATTGGATATTTTGGATCAGCATGGTGCTAAAGCCACCTTCTTCTTGATTGGTAGCAAAGTCTCCGCGCAAGCCGATGTACTGCGGCGCATGCACTCGCGCGGTCATCAACTGGGTAATCACTCGTGGTCACATCCGGAACTACCTAAGCTATCAGTTGACCAAATTGCTGGCGAAATTGACCGCACCAACGACGCCATCAAGCAAGCTACCGGCATCAAACCAACTGTTGTGCGCCCGCCTTATGGCGCAGTTAACGGCGTTGTCCTAGAGCAACTTCGCCTGCGCGGTATGTCGTCAATCTTGTGGTCGGTCGACACCCGCGACTGGGCTGATCGCAACAGCGACATCGTCTGCTCGCGCGCCGTCGCTGGCGCCTACCCCGGAGCCATCATCTTGATGCACGACATTCACCAAACGTCAGTTGGTGCCGTGCCGTGTATCCTTAACGCGCTGAAGCAGCAAGGATATTCGTTTGTGACGGTGCAGGGACTACTCGGCAATATGGCGCCAGGAGCTGGATATCCGTAGAATTGTAGCTAAGTGTTACGACTGAGCGTTGCGGCGGCTATTCTGTTTTATCTACCTCAAACATCTTATATTTCGAAGTCGCACCACGTAGCAATTTCACCTTTGACGGCGCCACGCCAAAATGCTTAGCCAGCAACTTCACTGCCGCCAAATTCGCCCGCCCCTCAATAGCTGGCGCCTTAGTATAAACCGTCAGCGAGCCATCATCATTTGGGACGACTTCTTCACGGTGGCGGGAGTTGGGTTTGAGATGGACGGAGATTTTCATGATTAATATCTTACAGGCTTTATTATATCGCCTTTCCTTTAGCCCTATTATATCCCTTAAGCCGAGCCTTACGTATTGCAATAGGCAACGCAAAGTTGCTCGTCAAGACACTAAAATTACGCTATACTACTAGAAAATAAATGAAAGGGCACCAAATGATTTTTGCCAAAAAGCTTAAACAATTACGTCAACAAGCTGGTTGGTCACAAGAGCAACTAGCCGATCGACTCAACGTTACGCGACAAGCAGTTGCTAAATGGGAACGAGGTGCTGGCTTTCCAGATATAGACAACGTGCAAGCGCTAGCAAAATTATTTAACACTAGCGTAGATGAGCTGCTTGACTACACACGAGCAGGACTGGCTTCGGCTATGCGCGAACCTATTGATCTTGACGCCTACCCGACAGATACGAAAGGATATTCAGCATCCGACCTGGCAGTTGCAGACAAATTTGCCGACGCCGACCAAATTGAATCATTAAATCGTCACAGACGACTAACGTGGTGGCAAAAAATCATCGACTTTTTCGTAGGAGCTGGAACGCTTGATGTGGCTTTTTCCGGTGAAGCCATTGGACAACTTAAAGGCGACAGACGCTATTATCTGGTTGAAAAATCTGGTCGCTCATGGATCGTCGAAGTTACAAAGACATACATTGAACGACGAGAGCTAGCCGAGACATTCCCTCGCAAAGAATTGGCGGTTGGTGATTATATGTATCGGCGAAGCGGGTTTATTGTAAAACCATTAAATAAGCGCGCTCGGCATTAGATATCTCCGACCATAGTCAACGCCTGCCGCAAACTCCGCACTGGCGCAACGTATGGTACATCAATTTCTGCAAAATACCGGCGAGCCGCAGTAATTTTACCTCGTTCATTAGCACTCAAGTGATTATCATTAATATCATCCGACCCCTTCGTCTCGGCCACAAAGTAAATCCGCCTATCGCCATCAAAAGCCACTGCCCAATCTGGATTATATTTACCGACCGGTGTATCAATCTTAAACCAACTTGGTAGTTTAATATAAAACTTAACGTCAGCATTATCCTCTAGCGATTGCATGAATTCTCGTTCAACTTCTGAATCAACCGCCACGTAATCGTAGATGGTTTTTGCCTGGTCACTCACTGCAATTGCCCCGCTCTTCATCGCTGCATCATACAGGTATGTCTGCAATTCACTATTCTCAAACAATGTCATGTCATAATACTCACCTGTCCTGTGATATTTAACACCATCAACCGCCAAGCGCTGTTTCACCCGATTAATCGCCCGAGCTGTTTCATCAATCACCTGCTGTGGATTAATAGTCACCTGCTCAAACATCCCCGCTTGATCAAGCACCTCAAATATCACCCGACGCGTCATTTGTGTCTGACGCTGAATATCCGCTAATAAATTCGGTATCTTCACCTCAGTTTGGCGTGCCGCATAGGTGTTAAAACCAGTCTCACGTACTATAAAGCCTCTGTCGCTATTCATAGAATCAATCAGGGTTTTATCATCAGCGATATTCGGTTTCCTGATAGCGATCTGCGCCAATTCATTAGCCGCCTCCGTCACTAACTTGTCTGTATCAATTGCCACCCGATAAGTCGTCTTATGCTTAATTTTATCCCATAATTCCTTAAAGGCCGAATCAAGCGCCCGTGATTTCTGAAACCTGACGACTCGTCGATTGTCACGATTCTTGATTCGTCCGCCGAAATGAATGCCAGTCTCTTCCTCAATCTCCGTCTGAAGCTTACGGCTAAACTCTGCATAACTCTCATTGGCCACTACCGTTAGCACGTTGATACTGTCATCATATACTCGCTGCCCATCAACATTAACCGGCAGGCGCAGCCCTCGTCCAATTTCTTGACGCTTTTTCATCTGACTCGACGTCTCATTAAGCGTACAAATCTGAAATACGTTAGGGTTATCCCAGCCCTCACGTAGTGCCGAGTGACTAAAGATAAACCGTAACGGCTCGCCGGTATCCAGTAGCCTTTCCTTATCCTTCATAATCAAGTTATACGCCGTATCGTCATCCTTGGTACGGCCACCCTCGCCCTTGGTGTCACGAGAGTCTTTCCACTGGCCACTCTTGTCCGCCGCAAAGTAGCCATCGTGCACCTCGCTCGCCAACAAACCATCCATCACACCGGCATATTTTGGTTTAGATGCCACCTTAGCGTAGGCTTCTTCAAACCACTTGGCGAATTTACCTTTCTGGGCGCCATTCGCCGTATACTCACGATAATTTGCCACTTTATCAATGAAAAATAGGCTCAATACTTTGACGCTGCTCCCCAGTCGGCGTTGTTTATCAAAGTGGTCGTCAATCGTCAGTTCAATCTGTCGCTTGATGATGTCATCGTGCAGGCTTTCGTCACGCTGACCGACGTAAACCACCTTACCATTACTGAACTCGACGCAATTATCGCCGTGATTGATCGACTCGACATAGTAGCCGGCATAGACCGAACGTCCCGTCTTCGCCTCCAGATCATCACCCGGGAACACCTTGATGATTTTGCGTTGCAAGCCATACTCGTCACTTGCATCCACCTCTATCTTGGCGAATGAGCGAGTCTTCGACTGACGCTCTAGCGACAACACATTGATATACGCATCATTATAATTATCCTCCCTCTGGACACTATGTACCTCGATCTTTTTGACCAAGCCTTTATCATAGGCATCGACCGGAGTCAGCCGATAAAGTAAATTGTATAAGTGCTTGTGCGTGGCACTATAGCGCAACGTGCACAGCGGATTAAGGCTGGCAATAGCATTCCGCCGTATGTCCGTCTCCATATTCTGCGGCTCGTCGAGAATAACCACTGGGTGAGCAGCCTTGATAAAGTCGAGCGGCCGACCATAGTCGCTCTGCCGATTCATCACATTCTGCGCCTTAGCGAAGCTGTCGATGGTAATCACCATGATCTGCAACGTATCGTTCGTGGCAAACTCACGAGCCTGACCTGTCTTCTTGCTATCCCAGACGTAGTAGTCCATCTCTGGCTTATTGTAGAGGTCGGCGAAGTGCTCCCTGGTGATCGCCAAGTTCTTCAGCACACCCTCACGGATCGCCACGCTCGGCACTACAATGATAAACTTCTTCCAGCCGTAGCACTGATGCAGTTCATGAATCGTCCGCAAGTATACATACGTTTTACCCGTACCGGTCTCCATCTCGATGGAGAAGTTCATGCCGTGCTTCAGAGATTTTTCGTTAATTTCTAGCGGAAAAGTCATCGGAATACTAAAGCCACCTTCTTTAGTCTCGCTTTTTTCGATACCATTTTTCTCTTGAATTTTATGCGTATTCTTGATTATCTGCGCCATATCTAGCGTCAAATTATTCCCCTTGGCGATTGTCGCCTCCAGACCCAACTGTCTATCCTGATCCATATGACGATTCGCACCGTCACCGTATTTTGGCTGGCCGGTAAATATATCCACTACAGCATCGATGGCGTCGAGTTGGTATTGTTGGTTGGAGTCAAATTTTAGTTTCATAATTTATCCGTAGTTTATCCGTAGTTTATCCGTCATAGAATAAGCTTAAGCACTTCTGTTTCAAATCCTGTTCTCTCCGTTTTTTAATATATAATGACCGTTTTTATTGTTACCAACATGTACTATAATCCCTCTACTGATCAACGGCCTTAGTATATTGTACCTCTGTTCTGGATTTAGCTCTGGCATAAGGTCACTTAGATCGTTTGTTGTTAATCGTTTGTTATCGTTTATATGTTGCACTATAAGTGCACGCCGTGCTTTGTTAGTAAGCCCTTTTGTTCTAGTATACTGACCTGGTCTACCTATACTTTGATAATATTCTTTCGACAGAAAATACTTTGTCGCCCTTCCCCTCCCTGACACTTCCACCAAATCTTTTTTTACCAAACTATCTTTATTCTTTAGTATATGTAACCCATGATTTTTACGAATTTCCTCTAATTCAAGTATCTCCTGGGTTGATAAGGAGATTTGATGATTTGAAGTTACTCCAGACAAGTACTTTACAAAATTAATATCTATTACGCGCGACGGTATATTTAAGCTGATAGCCGTTCCGTTATTTTCGTCTATCGACGGAGAGCCCTTGCCTTCCTCAACAGATATAGTAAATATATCGTCAACTCCCTGGCTTGATTGTTCCATAAGGCCAACGTGACTCAAAGTGTCTGCTAAAAGTCTATTTCTCCATGCTGACTTGCTAAACACATTTTCTATAGTCACTCCGTACACAAAACCACCTGGACTTTCAATATATATACCGTCTGGCGAAGCTTTTATCCAGATCGACTGAGACTGAAGACAGTAACTTCTATGAGCTACGGCATTGACAACCGCTTCACGTATTACTTTTTCATTGAAAGACCATATATCTTCCTGAAAGAACCCCTCCTGTATTGAATACTTTTGATTTCGAGCATTGATTACTTGCCAAATCTCCGAACTCGACATTATAAACGGTGCTTGCCACTCTTGTCTATAGTCGTAATTTGTGCTATCGGCATTTTGTCGCCATTCAAATATTATTTCCGAGTAAGGAATTAATCGTTTTATCGACTCTATCTTCCCTAGGACTATCAATGCAGCATATGTAACGCCTTCACTTTCGTTTATAAGATTTAGCGATTGCAGCATTCTCTTGAAATCAATCTCTAAAAAATCTGGACGACTATGTTTTTTAGCCCACCTGTCTCTGTAGATATCCAACGCCTCGTTGTCAAGATCATCATATCGCGCACCTATACATATTTCGCTTGTAAAATCTGGTTCAATCTCTGAATATATACACCTGAGTTGATCGTCTGTCATTTCAGACAGCGACGAACCATTTCGTATATAGTACTTCCCATCATACTTTACCGCCCTACCCTGAAAGTGCTTTGGTATATTAAAGACTAGAACCCTACCGCTGTTTGTGCGTATTTCATCAATAAGTATAGAAATTCCAAGGTCCTGGAGAAGTTTGTTTGGTAACTCATGATATTTGTCAAAGGCTCCTGTTCCAACTATACAACCTCCATCATTAACCCCAAGTATGAGATATCCTCCTGATGCGTTGGCTATAGCAGAGCAATATTGTGCAGCTTTAGCATAAGGAAACCCAGTTTTGGAAGCAGCTTTTAGCTCAAGATTGTAATTTTCCGTGCGCTGGCTTAATAAATTGTTTAGTTCGTCCTCAGTCATTTTACTTCTTCCTTTTAATCTTACTCACCTTACTATCGATTTCAATTATCTGACAAATGACTAAGTTTTGCTCAAGATTATACCTGCAGATCTCAGTAATGGTCTCGTGAAGCATAAAGTTACTCATATCAACTCTTTTTATCATTAGATGGTTCAATTTTTCGTAACAATTGGGATAAATCTTGAGTTAAAATAGCCTTAATCTCATGACCATCAACTTCAACTGTCACTAGTCTTACACCAAACTCATTTGGTATATCTAACTGAGTGCGTATAAAATCACTGTCTTGAATACTAACGTTTTCGAGAACCTTGATTTTTGGTTGTACTAATCCGTTGCTCTCGAGAGTTTTTAATATTTTATAAGGCATAGCTGCTTTTTCATTTTCATATTCTAAACGCCTCATAGCTGAAGCGAGCAGTAGAGAAAAAGTAGCGAACATACTTAAGAAAAAAATTGGATATATAATATATTGAACATAAGGTTGCCACCTTAGCTCCCGCGCAACAAAGAATAGTATAAGTAGAGTAGTAGCCAGGGTTATCAAAGTCCATACTATATGATGCAGTCTAATATATCCAGGATATTCAGAACCTCTCTTTTTTACAGGAATCATAATCATTTTATGATTCTCGATTATGTTCCACGACAAGGGGATGCCTATTATGATGGTAAGTATTGTTATAGGTACGACAAACGATGTACCAACGAAGTATTTATCTAGTTCTGATTGGCCAAACAGAGGAATTATGGCTGCTATAAATGCAGCAATCAGACCCAGGATGCTTATTATATTTTGAAAATTAGAGTCTTTATTTTCCATCTGCTTTACCTCCAGACTGATCACTAGAGCTCTTTAGTTTCTGCGGCGGTAGCGGTTGTGTAGATATATGGGTAGACCCTATACTATTCTTATACCTAGTAGGGTTAGGCTGTTGAGGATTTTTCATAACTCTTGTGCCGTTATTGACAGGTTTTTTATTTGAATTATGACTAGTCATCATATCCTCCCAATATAAATTAAAATTATTACAATGAAAAATATCATTGACAGGAAGAAGGTGGTGTAAGTAGTGTGATTTAAGAAATTGTTTATCTTACCCTCTAAAATATCCTGCAACCCATCATCTAACTGTTTACTATTGCTATAATTTTTTGATAATTTATCCTTTACAGATATAAAGTATTTATTTGATAGATAATAGCCGATCACTACTTGGAGTATGGTTAAAAACATGAAAGTAACAGTAATAAAAGCTAAGATTTTGTTTGCAACGACAAGTTTATCTCCCAGAGCAGCAATAGTAGCCAATAGCCCTAAAGATAGCGTAACCATAGCATTATCTTGATTTATTAAATTTTTTTCATGCATAGATTGATGACGATAATACTCTGTCCTGTACAATTCATACCTCTGATCTTCACTCATCACACAACCTCCACCTCAACACCTTGCCGCTCAGCTTGCAGGAGTAGGTTTACTTTTAGATTTATGTCGTCACCAAAGGCTCGGTCGAGGAGAATGATGGATGATGGTTTGGCAGCGAGGATAGTCGCAAATAGTTCTTCCGTCATGGAGTGCGCTAGGCAAATGGCGAGCTTTTCGGACAGGATAAAGCAGAGTTTATCATGCTGCTCAATCTTCGCCAACGGCGAGATGCCGCGCTTGAGTAGGAGCTCGGTCAGCAGGTCATCATCAGTTGCACCCTCCTCCAGCGGGTCAAGGTTGGCCAGCGCCTGCTGGCGAATCTCCTCTGGGTCAGAAACTAGCTCGTTCCACTGCTTGAAGTTGCTATCACCCACCCGATACGCCCGGAAGCCAAGGTCAAGCGGAACATAACGAGAGGCGAGCTTGTCCGCCTGATCGGCACGGATTTTGGCGCCCGCTCGGCGGATGCGCTCACGAGCAATGTCTGCGATGGTGCGGTAGCCAGCTTTATACGCCTCCGACTTCTCGTCAGTCAGCTCAGGCAGCTGCACACAAATCCAACGACGATTGCCACCGTCTTCGGCGTTAAGCTCAGCAACAGCATGAGCGGTTGTACCCGAGCCAGAGAAAAAGTCGAGGATGATATCGTTGTTTTTACTCGATGTTGATAGTTTTAATAAGTGATTTATCAAAGAGACTGGTTTTGGGTTATCGAAAAATGAACCATCCATAATATTATCTACTTCAGCCTGTCCCGACTGGGTTGATCCGTGGTCCAGAAGTAAATTCGGATTGGCCGATGAAGTGTCCGTATCTTCGTGGGAATATATCTTTAGTTTTATTATTCCATCCTTAAGTATAAACCTATGGTTCAATTCAAGCTCACGCGCTTTCGCTTCACCAATCTGCCACCTCTTGCCTGGGCGGGGTGTTTGTCCTAGAATTTCAAACTTCATAGTCTCACGGTCGTAACCACCGGTACTTTTCTTCTCTATTATGGCCGTTCTATAACTACCCTCGTCATCACTATACGGATAACTTCTGTTGTCTTTTGAGAATATGCGCTGATTAAGCTTTGCTACTTCACTTCTTGCATAAACCAGCATATATTCAGTCAGTGCACTTATTTGCGACCCTGAAACATTCGTTGAAGTTCCCTTTTTTCTCCAAATCAACTGCGCTACAAAATTCTCCTCCCCAAATATCTCGTTCATCATCAGTCGGAGGTTGTGGACTTCGTTGTCGTCGATCGAGACGAAGATGACACCGTCTTGACGGAGCAGATTGCGTGCCAAAAAGAGGCGTGGATACATCATGTTCAGCCAGTTGCTGTGCTTGTGCCCGCCGGTATTGGTACGTAATCCATCGTCACGCATGACATTACCCTCATCATCGGTGATGCCCACCTCTGCCTCATAGCTGCGGCGTGTCTGCTTGAAGTCGTCATTGTAGATGAAATCATTGCCGGTATTGTAGGGCGGGTCGATATAGATCATCTTGACCTTGCCATAATACGCCTTGTGCAAGATCTTCAGCGCCGCCAGGTTGTCACCCTCGATAAACATATTGCCCGTCGTATCCCAATCGACGGAATTCGCCTGGTCGGGATAGAGCGTCTGGACAGTCTTCTCCTGGATGGCAGCGAAGACGTCGCCCTTACCCTTCCAGCCAAGCCCGTAGCGATCACCCAAATCAACCGTCTCACCCAGAGTCGCCTGGAGTTTCTGCCAGTCGATTTTGCCTTCAGTGACCACCTCAGGGAAGAGTTGCTGGAGTTTGTCAATTTGTTGTTGATTTAGGTTGTCGTTGTAGCCGTCCACACTAAGAATACCTCCTGTATATAGCTAATTATAACAGACAAGGGGGTCTATAGATGGTTCGTTGTGGTTTATTTTTTATTATTAAGTAAATACAATTTTGTATTAGCGTAAAGCAAAAACTCCTTTTGTCGAATGATTTTATCATAATCGTTTATTAAAGGTCTCAACAAACGAATACCTCCGCTGCCTAATCCTCTACTATACAGGCCTATGTCTTTTCTCATTTCTTTAAAAACTGCTGTCATTAAAACCATAGTACGTAAACCATTTTCCTCATCTTTATATTCACGATAGGCATGCTGAAGCATATTCGAGAATTTATCAAGCACCTTTGGAGACGCATAAAGGACAGCTTTTTTGTGAAAATTCTGAAGCTCTTTAATTAACCTTTCCTGCTGGGATTTGCTAGGCGCTCCATCTTGTTGTTGAAATTCATTTACTGTTTTCAAAATAGTATTAACATAATCTTTATATATTTCCCTTTTAATTTCAGCATTTCTAGGACTAAATAGCGTTCTCTTATCTAATGAGTATTTAATAAGATAGCCAATACATCCACCAGAGATAATACTTATAATTGATATCCAGTTTTCTGTTGTCATACAACTCCTTTTAAGTTTATATTTGTCATTAGCAGATCGATACAAAACCAGTTTTCGTAACAATAATATGATCATTAAGCGTAATGCCAAGCAATTTCCCCGCTTCTGCTAACCTATTCGTTACTTCTCTATCAGCCTGACTCGCCTCCAAGCTCCCGCTCGGATGATTATGCGCCACGATGATGCTGGCAGCACGGTCGGCGATGGCATCGGCGAAGACCTCGCGTGGGTGTACCAGGCTGGCGGTCAGCGTGCCGATAGTCACCACCCTCTTGGCGATCAAACGATTCGCACCATCCAGCGTCAGACAGACAAAATATTCCTGCCTTTTATCACGAATGTCGGCCAGCAGCTCAACGGCTTTTTCCGGGCTGTCGATGATTGGCTGGTCGCTGTCCAGTAAGTACCGCCGCGCTAGCTCCAAACTCGCCAAAATCACTGGGATTTTCGCTTCACCCAAACCAACCATGCTCCGTAAATCATCATACGAAACATCACCGCCTTTTTGACGCACAATTTTCAGCACTTCGCGTGCAATTTTACCGACATCCGCCTGTTTATTACCGCTACCGATAATCGCCATCAACAGCTCTAAGTCGCTCAGCCGCGCCGTACCGTAACGCACCAATTTCTCGCGGGGACGGTCCAGTGGATGACGGTCAGAGATCTTCATATAGACAGTATAGCAAGCACCCTGGCTAAACTAAAGCTATAAGGCCGCACAACTAACTACTGTTCAATCGGCTTTGTCAATTCAACATTGATAGAGATTTTATCAACATTAAACATCTCCGCTAGTTCGCGCATGAGCCGTATTTTTTGATTCGTATTTGTTGCTACGTCAACCACAAGCCCTGTGTCGTGAATCTTTACGGAATTAAAAAATCTTTTAGAATCATTACTAATCCAATTTTTCGTCTTTTCGCTGTTCATAATCTGATCAGTAAAATTAGGGTTCTCGTCGTACAGATACTCGCAATAGACGCCAAGAATTTGCGACCAGCTCGTTACTGGATACGAATCATCACCGATATAGAATATTTTTACCGCTGCGCCTGTAAAATCAATATCGTCGAAAATATTAACTTTCGTATCAAGTATTGGCGGTTCAAACGTACTTGTTGGCAGCGGCCAAATTTTAATTATTTTATCAATCCACCACCGCTGGCGCTCCAATATTGCTGCTTCATTCCACGTATCATATTTAGCAACAGTCTTATTAATCTTAAGCGGGCTATCAGCAAACCCGTCTGGCATATCACGCTTTTCCCGGAAACTCTTGTTTGAATATTCAGAGTTATATCCCGTCAATGTCAAATTCGCTAGCCCGTGCAAATACGTGCCATGAATTTCATCGGCACGGTCACCGAGCTCATCCCGCCAAGCATTGGTCATGGTTTGCGGCATAATATGTTCAATTGTTAGGTGTAGCTCTTTGTCATTAATCTGTTTCAGTAATGACACGTCCTTAGACTCATCGTCGACCGCAGTTAACAAATACATGACATTGGAAGAGCGCTGATTATAGGTAAAGTTTGCTTTTATCGCTGTTTCTATTTCATTATCTCGAGGTAATCGGATCTGCCTGTTTTTCGAAAGTACGGTATATTTCAGTACTTCAAGATATGCAGCATTGTCCTGCTCAGCAATTGACAATATACTTCTGTGTAATCCGGCGAAATATTTACCTAAGCCTGTTGTCGATAAGTTGATAACGATACGCCGCGAAAAGTAGACACGCAGCACATCAAATACCTCAGCAATTTCATCATCAGACAAATGTCCGTCTTGCCAATATTTCATGACTGATACGGCATACGGAAAGAACGCTTCAATCCTCAGATAACGCATTGTAAATGCCACCGAACTAAGTCTTGCAAATTCATTATTTTCGTCTATGCCAAACTTTAGAAAGCGATAATATTTTAGTATTCTCAAAATCTCGCCGTAAAATTCGTCAAGTGATTCGTATGACTGGTCATTAGAAATACTTTTAGCGAATACTCTTTTGAATTCCGGATATACTTTATCAGTATTCACGACCGATTGGTTTTTAGCAATCAAATAAACACGGAAAAAGTCGGTAATATCATCACGCTGCGGATCGGTTAGGTATGTTTCAATATACTGCCAATAGTTAGTCAAAACATAATCTTGTTTTTCGGAGGTGCGCAACATTAGCGAGAAGTTTCGGATTTTGTCGCCATCTGTCAACGGTTTGCCAGTCGAATTGATACTCTCAAAGACTTTTTGCGGATTATCATCATCTTTGTCTAGAACAATCGTGACAATCTCGAAGTCATCAAGCGTATCAATATATTGTTCTAAATGATCACGATTTCTAAAGTAGTCGTAAAATTGGAGGTAGGATTTATACAAATTACTTTTCTTTTCATACTCGGTCAATTCCGCCTGGCTAAATATTTTCTCAAATATTTTATTGTCAGTAGTTACCGCCCGCAGTTTGATACGGTTTTCCTCTGATCCATATTGTTTTGCATATCTATTGTATAAATACTCGTCCTTGATTTGCTCGGCTACCAGTTCAATCTTTTCAGGAGATTCTAGCGCCAAATGGTAAATTGCGGTAATCATCAGCAAAACTGTCGTCGCACGCTGCTGACCGTCGATAATGACACTTCGGTCGCCGTCGTTGATATACACGATACTGCCGAAATAATGCTTTTTATCTCCACGCTTCACCTCTTCAAGGTCGTCTAAAAACATTTGGACATTATCGGCTGTCCAAGAATAGGGACGCTGGAAATTAGGTATCTCAAAGAATTTGTTTGGCGTATATAAGAATAATTTAATGTTAGTTTGCAGCGCTTTCATATATCTAATTATACTACTTCATTGCTACCTCTTTAGGCGGTGTGTTTACTAAACTTTCACTGACTGCCGGCCGCGCACCACGCACATCGCCACTACAAACATGCCAACCAACCGCGATACTAATGAGGCGTCGTCTGCGCTTGATTGAGCCGTTGACGCAGACTCTTCTTCTGGATTGAGCCGGCTGTCGTCCGGCCATAGGCCAGGGGGTTGACAGCTTTTTACGACCAAGACATTGTCACTCACGGCACTCGTCTTGCTATTATAACCGTAACCGTCAACCACGCTGACAACCGCCAAGTCAGTCTGTTTGCCCGCTTCAGGTTCTGACTCCCCGTCTAATTTATTGACAAAAGTAGGTTCTGCTTGCTCTTCAGACAAATCGACGACTGATTCTATGCCGCTAGTATCCATAGTTATGGTTTCAACTTCAGCATCCAGGCGCGGTAAATCGCTTTTTTCCGATGTTTTTACAGTCATATTGTCATGCTCCTCGCGAGGCACGATACGCTCATCTGGAATTTTCGCTACTAGCTCGTCCAGCTCGACATCAGGTATTGGTTCGGTAGCCGGCGAGACAGGAATAACTATCTGCTCTACTGGCTCATAATCATTGGTGATTTCAGGAACTGATACCGCCTTAGAATTGTCCAATTGCCCCACGGAATCCATATCAACACCAATCTCGTCGTCTACGGAGAGTTTCAAATCACCATATTCTTCACGCACTATAATAGTTTCCATCGGCGCAACCGTCACCGCTTCAGCCGAAGATACTCCCGGCTCTACTACTGGCGACTGTTGTTCGACAAAAAACACCGTATCCTCCTCGGCCCAAAATTCATTATCCTTACCATGACTGCATTCTACCGTTGCATCATCATGATAAAGCTGTTCGACCAGGGAAGTCTGCGCCTCATAAATCCTCTGGTCTACTACCAATTCCTCGCTCAATTCTGGCGGCAGATCAATTTGACTTTTACCCTCGCTAACCGCAACGGCAACAGCTGGCAGGGTCACCTTCATCGCTTCTAGCTCCATCGTCTCATCAGCCTCATGCGTCGCCTCTATGACCTTATGCGTTGTAGGCATATTAATAACATCCGGGCGTATCGGACTGCGATCAACCGTACATTCCTTACCCGCAAAAAGCAAGCTCTCGCCATATTCAACGATATCTTGAGTTGATAATGACACAATCGCCGGCTGATCAGGCTGCTCTTTCGCTGGAATTGATTCGGCCGCATTAACCACCTCTTTAGTAGATGTCTCGTTTGTTTCGTATTCCGCTGACACGTTAACGGCGTCCTCTTGCGCCTGAGACGGCGGTATATTAGTTGCGGTTGGAGTTACGTGCTTAGACTGTTCGACATCAGCGCCGTCAGCCGATTTGATAAAATTATTATAATCCGGCGCCGCATCTATACTAATCTCGCTAGGTTGAGCGTCTGTTGATGCTTTCGTGCCAGAATCATCAATTGGCCCCGTGGTCGCAGATTCATCCGCCTTCACCGCCTCAAAGTGCGCCGCCAAATGTTGCTGCCCAGAAACTGGCGCAAAAACGCCCTCATCATTTTCCGCTGCTCGGCTCGGCTCAGAATTGGCTGATTCTGACCCTGTTATAACAAAATCATTTTCTTTTTGACGTTCAATTGATGGAGTTTTTACGCTTGATGGCGCAACAGTTTCATCACTAGTATAGGTATTTTTTACAACACCAGCAGTGGCTTTATCTTCGCTAGCCGTATGATAAGCTGTTTCATTTTTCAGCGAATTGCGATTCTCATCGCCAGTTTGAGTATCCTCGCTTACCGCTGGCGATGACGGCACAGTTCTCGTTTTCGTTCGCGTCGGTATGTCTGAAGATTCGAATGCTGGCTGCTGGTTTTCTTTATCTGCTGCACCAGAAATAACATCAAAAGTCTGCTGTTTTATTTCTATCGATGGACGATTTTCCTCTGTTGGTTCGGTAAAATACTCCTTGCCAGATGTATTGACAGACGCTTCGCTGACATTTTCTGGCTGGGCTTCTCTAATCTCATCAACATCATCCGTAACAATTGCTGGTTCCAAAAACAATTGTTCCGCCTCCTTAATATCCGCAGGTTCGTCTGGAGATTCTGTTGTTTCACTAGTCGGGATTTCATCGCCTTGATTCGGCGGCGCAACCTGCTCAATTAGTTTATCCGTCTTATCATCACTTGTTTCAGTGATATCTGCATTTGTTGAATCCGCCCCGCTATCAGGATTAGCGTAACCCGCCACGACAATACCGTCATCGTCGTCACTCAGCAGATCTCTTAAATACGATTCGCGTTCCGGCGCTGGCTGTAAATTTTCATTAGCAAAATTGCGCATACGTAAAATCGGACAGTCGTCACGTGCCGCGCAACTAGCACAGGCGGCACTCGCCACACCTTGACATATTGCTGCCCTTCGCTCATCACTCATCCGGTTTTCCGACGAATTAATCTCGCTTTTGCCAGCAAGCGATAATGCGTCAACCGGCGCAGGTATATCTCTTAAGTCGGTGTTGTCATCCATGAGAGTATCAAGCTTTTCTTTGCCGCCAGCCACCGCTACTAAATCAAGGCCGCTTGCCGCTTCATCTGCATCGGCGCTCATCCCCTCATCAATGCCAGACGAAAAGTCCTCGCCCTCACTACCGTCTCTCAGCGACAAAAACACATCAAGATTGTCGCTATCATTGTCATCGGCAACCGCCGGCGCCAATCCTAATTCAGTCGTCGCCACCATGCTCATTGCTCAAAAAATGTCTCCGTTGAAATATGTGATTCATCGACACCGGCGGCGGTTAGTTTTTGCCAAACATCGCGCACAAACGGCAGGCTGCCGCAGACCAAAAAGTGCGCATCATTTGGCACTTCGCTAACAATTTTCGCCACCTCAAACCGCCCATTATGCCAGCCATCTTTCTCCTCAACCTGCTGGCGAGTACTAAACTTGGTAACCTGAATGTGTGAGGCCGCCAACTCCTCCGAGAACACCATATATTCCGGCGATTTTTGACTCAAATAGAGAAAGGTCGGCTGCTGGGCATCCGCCAAAATACTCCAAATCGGGCTGAGTCCGCACCCCGCCGCGATGCCGACTAGCGGCCGCTCAGTCTGCGGATTGAAATCGCCGTACGCCCGGCTAATATGCAGCGTGTCGCCAACTTTACGCGAACACAAATAGCTCGAGAATTCGCCGCCCACATTTTTCACGGTAATCGACATCAAGTCCTCATGCGGGCGCGAAGAAATACTATAGGCCTTGCCCTCACGCACCTGACTACCCGCAATGAACACTGTGATGTATTGCCCCGCCATAAAATCAAACGGCCGCACGAAATACAGCGTCGTCACCTCGGGGTTTTCCTGGCGCACGCGCACAATTTCGACAGTTAGTGAATCACGCATTCTTCGACATACCTTTCCATTATTTTTTGAGCGGCTCTGAATTCTTCGTCAGTAAAAGTGTGGTAATTGGCAAATTTCGGACTAATCGTCGTACCGGTGCGAAAATGCTGCAAAGCAAATCGCTTGGCACCTTTGACGAGCTCGCCGATCTTTTCAAAATCCGCCACCTCCAGCTGCTCACGGACGATCGTCGTCCGAAATTCATGACCGATCCCCGAATCAATCATCAGCCGCACATTGTCTTTGATAGCCTCCAGATCAATCGGCCGCGCCGCAATCTCCACATACTTTTCCAGCGGACCCTTGACATCCATGGCTATGAAATCAATCGTCCCTTCCTCGATCATACCGCGCACCATGTCAGGGTGCGTGCCGTTAGTATCCAGCTTGACATCAAAACCCAGCTGCTTGATCATCCGGCAAAGCACCGGCAGATCTTCGTTGACCGTCGGCTCGCCGCCAGAAATCACCACGCCGTCCAGCCGGCCAATGCGCGATTTCAAGAATATCATCGCCTCCTCGACCGGGATGCTCGGCGCTAACCGCTCGGGTAGTACCAGCTCCGGATTATGGCAATAGCCGCAGCGCATATTACAGCCCGAGAGAAACAGCGCTGCCGCCACGTGCCCTGGATAGTCAACCAGCGACAGCTTCTGAATCCCACCGATCGCCACCTTAAGCTGGGACAGCGACGGCGCAAGCTCGCTGGTGTTCGGCGGCATCGTCATAATGCTCCCTCATGTCAAATTCAGCTTGCTTACCGTTATTCCACTGGGAAACTGGGCGCAAGAAACCAACCACCCGCGAATAGACCTCAGTACTTTCGCCGCAATTCGGGCAAGCCGGATGTTCGCCGACGATATAGCCGTGGTTAGCACAAATTGAAAAGCTTGGCGTAAAGGTAAAGTACGGCAATTTGTAATTTTCGCAAATCGTCTTCACTAGTTTCTTCAGCGTCTGCGGATCATCCATGCGCTCACCCAGGAAGAAGTGAATCACCGTACCGCCCGTGTATTTGGTCTGCAAATTGTCCTGCAGGTCCATCAGCTCGAACAGGTCGTCAGTGTAGTTGACTGGCAAGTGGCTGGAGTTAGTGTAGAACGGATGCTTAACCGCCGCACCCAAACCATTGGCAAAGTGGGCTCGGTCAGGGAAGCTGGCTTTATCAATCTGGGCCAAACGGTAGGTCGTACCCTCAGCCGGCGTCGCCTCCAAATTGTAATTATTGCCCGTTTCTTTCTGGTACTCCACCAAACGGTCGCGCATGAAGTCAAGCGTTTTCTCGGCAAACGCCTTACCCTTTTCAGTGCCAATGTCAACGCCCAGCAAATTCAACGCTGCCTCGTTAGTGCCAATCAAACCGATGGTCGAGAAGTGATTTTTCCAGTACTCGTTGAAGCGCTTTTTAATATCGCGCAGGTAAAACTTGGTGTACGGATACAGGCTGATATCCGAATCGGTCAGCTGTTCCAACACCTTGCGTTTGGTCTCCAGGCTGTCGCGCGCCATATCCATCAGCTCGCCCAAGCCCTTGAAAAACTCTTTCTCGTTCTTTGATTTCAGCGCTAGGCGCGGCAGGTTAATCGTCACTACGCCAATTGAACCAGTCATCGGATTACTGCCAAACAGACCGCCGCCGCGATACTCCAGCTGGCGATTATCAATGCGCAAGCGACAGCACATCGAGCGCGCATCCTCTGGGTCCATGTCAGAATTGATGAAGTTGGAGAAGTACGGAATGCCGTATTTGGCGCTAGCTTCCCAAAGATTTTCAATGACCGGATTATCCCAGTTGAAATCCTTGGTAATGTTGACTGTCGGGATCGGGAACGTAAAGACCCGACCATTGGCGTCACCCTCAGACAGCACCTCGAGCAGCGCCTTATTAAGCATATTCATCTCTTCTTGATAATCGCCGTAGTTAGTATCCTGCATCTCGCCGCCGATGATCACCGGATTGCCAGCCATGTGCTTTGGACATTCCAGATCGAGCGTGATGTTGGTAAACGGCGTCTGAAAACCGACCCGCGTTGGCACGTTAACGTTAAAGACGAATTCTTGCAGCGCTTGCTTGACCTCGTCATAGCTCAGCTTATCAGCGCGAATGAACGGCGCCAAGAGCGTGTCAAAATCAGAGAACGCCTGAGCGCCAGCCGCTTCGCCCTGCAAAGTGTAAAAGAAATTGACCACCTGCCCAAGAGCTGAACGAAAATGCTTGGCCGGCTTGGAGGCAACCTTGTTTTTAACGCCGGTGAAACCTTGGCGTAGCAAATCCATCAGATCCCAACCGACGCAGTAGACACTCAGCAAATTGAGGTCGTGAATATGCAAGTCACCCTCTTTATGCGCCCGGCCGATTTTCGGCGAATAGATTTTATCCAGCCAGTAGGTCTTAGTAATTTCCGCCGAAACGTAATTATTCAAACCCTGCAAACTATAGCCCATATTGGAATTTTCTTTGACTTTCCAGTCTAGATTATTGACGTATTTATCAATCAAATCGACGTGCGCGTTGGATGTAATTTCGCGCAGTTTTTTATGCTGGTCGCGGTAGATGATGTAGGCTTTGGCAGTTTTCTTGAACTTGGAATCAATCAAGATATCCTCGACGACATCCTGGATATCCTCGACACCCGGCAAGCGTTTTGGGTTGCAGGTTTCTAGTACCGCCAGTACCTTATCGGTCAATTTGACGGCCTGCTTGGCGTCAAATTCGCCAGTCTCCAAACCCGCCTTCTCGATGGCTTTCTCAATTTTTTTACGGTCAAATTTAACAGTCCGACCATCGCGTTTTTTGATTGATTTGTACATACCCCTCCTTATTATGGCAATAGCAAACCAGCCCCAACCTCCCCGAGGGGCTTGTGTTGCAAAAAACGTTATTTATTTTCTAAGACACCATATGTAGTGCTTAATATAGAATATACACGCGATATATAGCGTTTGTCAACGAAAATACATTGTATTATTTACATGCGAGATGCGGAAGTATTTGTTCCCTCTGATAATGCCAAGACGTCACGGTGAATCATATCAACAATTTCGGCCTGAGCCAGCTGTTCGCCAATTCGCTGCTCGCCCGGCACGTCCAAAACGTCCTGATCTTTCCACCACTGGCGCATCTCCGATTCGCCAAATTCATGAGCGTTTGGCTTGGTAGCGTGGCGGCGCACCGTTTCCTCAAATGATACGTTAAAATAATAAATCAGTTTTTCGCCCTGAAAATCATTCAGCAGCTGGTGTAGCATCGCGCCGTATTTTTTATTACTCAAAATACCTTCTAAAATCACCGTATAACCAACTTTGTTGCCGTACATGCACAAATCATACATCAACTGAATTGCTGGGTTACTTTCACTGTCTTTCACGCGAAGCATTTCCCGGCGCACCACATCCTGCGACACCAACATCGTGCCATAGCCTAGTTGACGCTGGAGCAGGTGCGCCGTGCTGGTTTTACCGCAACCAGAATTACCGCGGAGAATAATCAGCGGATAAGAGGTCTTCATGTACGCTCCAACAAATCATAAGCGGTGGCCGCTGACAGTGCCTGCATTTGGCGAAGATTATCGCCTGGCTGGAGCGGCGGCTTGAGGCTGCGGACAAGATAAAAGCCAACAAATGCCGCCAACATCTCCGCATTGAGCTCGTCTAGCCACGGCGTTACGTCCTGACCGTGCCGTGCCATGTCGATCAAAAACTCCGTCGCCCCAGACCCCCGAGGCGCATAGGAAGCCCAATTCCAATCGACCAATTTCAGCTCACCAGTTTGCGAATGAAACGCCAAGTTATCACTGCGAACATCACTGTGATCAAAACGATCTTCTGACTGCTTAGCGAATTGTTTGGCGTGTATCGAAATATCTGCCAATTCATCACTCCTATTCAGTAACTCCATCATCTTCTGGCAGCGCCGCTGGTTGACTTCTGATTGTTCTGGCAATAATATTCGGTAATTATCAATCATCTGACGGCGAATGTCAGCCTCAGCAATAACTCGATCAATACCGTCATCTAAGCCAAGCTCCGCCGTCGTAAACGGCTGTAATTGCAATTCCTCAATCACCTCATGCGGTAACTCCGTTTTCTCCAGCTCGCGAGCCGCCGTCACCACCGCTGAAATATATCGTTTCACCACAAATTTTTCCGCCGACGGCTGCCATAGCCAGCCGTCGGCTGACGCATAACTGGTTGTCATCAGCACATGTCCATCACCAGCCAACGTAGTCCAATCAGCCACATATTGCGGGTGAATTTTCTGCAACAACCGCGTCACTTCATAATCTTTTTTCAGCCAGGCCAATTCCCGTTCGCCATCGTCCGGCAGTAAATCGACATCAACTTCTTTAACAAAAATCGTCTTATCGCCCGCCGACACCAAGGCGCGGCGATTACGCGAAAAGCCGCCACTCACCGAAGTAATTTGTAAATCAGATACATTGACACCTAACTCCGTTGCAGCACACTGCAAGGCTCTGCTGGTCAATAATGTATCCCTATCGGGCGGCATCTCGATGGCTTCCATGATTAAAGTATAACATTGACTACACTGATCGCGACTCAGAACACGGAACAACCAACGTAAATTCCGCGCCACTTGGCGGCTGACTTTTAACCCGAATTGTGTAGCCGCAGCGATCCGCCAGCGACTTAGTAATCGCCAACCCCAAACCGTGACCCGACACATCAGTCCGCGTCCGCGCCGCATCTGCCCGGTAAAATCGCTCGAAAATATGCTTTTGGTCGCCCGACGCAATGCCTGGGCCATTATCTTTAACGATGAACTCCAGCGTATTTTTCTTAAGGCGTGCTTGCAATGTCACTTCACCATCTTTTAGTGGCGCGTATTTGATAGCATTATCCATGAAAATTGCTAGAATTTGACAAACCGCATCTGTCTGAAGCGGCACGTCGCCGGTTGGTGATTGATTGTCACACACGAGCTTTACCCGCTTTGCCTGTGCAGTTGGTGTAAACCGCGTCACTATTTCTTCAATAAGCGTGGCTGGATTAACTAGTTCCGGATCAGTCACGACACCCTCCGACTTTGCCAAATCAAGCAGTGAATTGCTGAGCTCGGTCAGTTTCTTGATTTCTACAACGTTTTGACTCAAAACGTGGCGAGCTTTCTTCTCGGTCAGTGTTAATTTTCTGAGTGCCACTTCATTCACAAGTAGCAACGCCGCCAACGGTGTTCGCAGTTCATGGCTCGCATCCGACACAAACTGTGCTTGCTGCTCAATCGACCGCTCAATCGGCTCGAGCGTCCGCCGCGCCAATAGCAGACTGAGCCAATAGCCAACTAGCAGCATCAAGCCGTTAAGTACCGCTAGCGACATAATCACCGACCCGCGCGTCTCGCGGTTGCGCTGCTCCAAGCGACGAGCGAACTGACGTTCGACGAGCTTTGGTGGCTGCTGGCTATGCTCGCCTGGCGGCAACGGCCGATTGAGCTGCGCCGCGGTAACGATATAAATAATCACACTAAACACCAGCGACAACGTCATAATCACCGCCAGATAACTCAGCGCCAAGCGCCTGACGCGCTGCTGTTTCATGATTTATCCTCCAGCTTGTAGCCAAAGCCTGGGACGGTGTGGATCAGTTTTGAGTCAAATGGTTTATCAATTTTTCGCCGTAAAAACATGATAAATAATTCGACATTATTTGGCAAGACATCGGCATCAAAATCCCACACGTGCGAGATAATTTGCTCTTTGGACAAAACCTTGCCAGCGTTGCGCATCAGATATTCCAAAACGCCGTATTCTTTGGCGGTTAGACTAATTTCCTGGTTCACCCGCGTTACTTTTTTCAAGCTCGGATCAAGTGTCAAGTCACCAACCCGCAAAACTTCTTCCAGCTTCTCATTTGGACGGCGCAGCAAAGCGCGAAGACGCGCCAACAACACCTCAAAACTAAACGGCTTCGCCAAATAATCATCAGCGCCCATGTCCAGACCTTCAACAATATCCCACTCGGCATCGCGTGCTGTCAACATCAAAATCGGCGTCTGATTGCCATCTTTGCGCAGCGCCCGGCACACTTCATAGCCATTCATTTCTGGCAGCATCACATCAAGAATAATCACGTCATAGTCGTCCGCCGTCGCCGTTCGGTAGCCCTCGTCGCCATCATGCGCCACGTCAACCGCATAGGCTTCATCTTCCAAGCCTTCCTTCAGCGACCGGGCGATCGCCACGTCATCTTCTACTAGTAAAATTCTCTTAGCTACACCCTCTCAATAAACAAGACGTCTTAAATTATCTAAGATTATGCGTACCTTCATTCATAATAACTTCAAATATGTCAGCCAATACAGCATCTTTCCAACTTTGCGGGTCTTTATCGTGTTCATTAGTAAGGTTGTATGAGTTGAAATTATCATCAGGTTTGCCCACAAAATCCGATGAGTAATGTATCGCACCAAATCCCACATTGCGACCATTTTCTTTATTGTATCTGGCGACAGCATCAGCAATTTTTGAAGACTCAATGTCTACAGTCTCGATTCTATTGTCTTTACATATCTTTATAAAACTGTCCGTCTCATCAAGCGGTGTGACACAAGATATGTGTCCGCTCGACTGAAATGGTATGAAAGAAGCTAGAATATTTTTAATCGGAATGTATCGGGGCGTTGAAGTATTATCAAATATTGCAAACTCTTTCGGTATATATATTCTACTATAGACTTCCGGCTGCCCTACTAATGTGCCGACCTTGCCATTATGTATAACAGCGCTTGCGCCAAGTCCGCATACATGAGTTGTCAAGTCGGCTGCAATATCTCCCCAGTGACCGTATTTACACTCCAATACGTTAATAATGGTCGTATTGAGTCGAAAACGAGAACTAATGTACCAGAAATTTTCCGAAATGCTTGCTGGTTCATAACCCTCATTAATCAGGTATGCCTTTAAGCGAGTTGAGTAACCCAAATACACAATATCCCCACCGTGTACGATTTCATTCGTAAGCCCCGTAAGATGAAATTTATTCTGGTCAAGATCGGGGTAGCGCACAATCTCAACATCGCAATTAGTGCTTCTTACGTATCGGCTAAAAAGCGTCGCATAATGCTTTAGTACGTCATCGCCAGGAAAGTTAAATAAGTGTAGCGTAGTAGTTTCAGGGTCAATAACACTAATCGGTCTAAGCGCGTTGCTATTTCTATCTTTAGCGACAATACCGCCAGCGCTTTCTGCATTAGCTGCATTAGGAACTACCTTATTTATAACCGACCAAATAGGTATAATGCCGTGTAATACAATGAGGTGAGGCTTCTGCTCCAGTTCTTGAAAATAATTTTTTAGTTTTTTATTAACATATCGTTCTTCCAATATTCCAGTTGCATGACTAGAGCTATTGGAAATATTAAACTTTTCTTTGTAGTGGTTTACTATCAAACTTGACATATCGCCTAAATGTAAGTATTTATTAAGACCATTGAGTGTGCTTGCTGTACACTGTGAAGTATCTATATTAATAGGCTGTACCCACTCACTTGAAACAGACTCACCATTAATGCGAACAGAGCCGCTATCAATTTGAGCCATAAAATCATACATCAGGTATCGACGACCACTTGGTCCGACATAGCGCCGCACACCAGCCCGAATAATATTTTTAATAGACAAGCCTGTCTCTTCAAGCGTCTCACGCACAAAACAACCCTCAGGATTTTCCGTGCGGTTCATCTTTCCTCCTGGTATGACGTATTTGCCGGCATCTTTCCCTTTTGCGCTACGAAGCAGTAGTACCTCACCTTTTCCGTTAAATATATATCCACCAGCACAAAGAATAACTGGGCGGGATGCTTTTATAAAAAGGCTCTTATAATATTGATAAAACCTGTTGAAGCGCTGTCTATTAACAGCCTCGTCATATATCTCATCTCGACTGATTGCGTGACATCCTCTGTAGGATGAGCGTATCGACCGTTCTTTACCTAGTCTACGTTCAAGAGAGGGTATCTCGTGACCAGTCCTCATAAGATACCAAAGCGCAAGAAGAATTGATATGCGCGAACAGCCATCACTGAAGTAATGACCCGTAAAATCAATAGACCATAAAATATATGAAGCAACATAAATCCTATTTTTCTCATGCTGCATCTTATCAAATAATTGTGTTAAAAAGTCGTTAAAATGATCTCGGACATCATCCGTTCGTATATACTTCGCCACATCATGACTACGAAAAAGATTGTCATCATTAAGTCCCGACACTCTTTTAGCTAGAATTATCACAAATTCGCGTAGACTATCCTTTGTTTCAATACGAACATATCGTTTATTGTAGACATAGTTTACAATCTCATCAAGAAATTTTATTTGATTCCGTGATGTATGGACTACGCCGAGCATTCGAGACAACCTAGATTCTTTATTATCTGTTTTCAATACCCCATTAGTTGTACGTGACACAGCCATTACGCAACGCCGAGCACGATATTTTATATCATCCTCATATGTAGCATCACGATAAAAGAAATTTGATATTTGTGCATATCAGCATCACGAAATATAGCATAATCTTCAACTTGGCCACTTTCTCTACTAGAGAGAAGCGGCACGTGTATTGAGGGGTTTCTGTTAACATAAATGTCGGTACCATCTTTTTTATAGTAAGTCTCACTAAAATTGCCGTGTAGTTGTTGCCGAACATCACATATCGACCTAACGAAATGATGCGCGGCAAGCCTATAGAAATAGCTTGCAGTTGCAGAATATTTCAGTATCGACTTTTGGAGGCTTTCGGGAGAAAAGGTATTAATATTATAGAGGGAGCGTGACCTAGTGATATTATTTCGCGCTATATCTATGAAGTCGGGAATGATTGAATAAATATGCCATTTATAGCCATATCGTTCAGAAATATGCACGACTCTTTTTGCATCTTCTATCTTCTCAAATCGCTGTACGAGTATAAAACTTATCCCCTGCTTACAAAGCAAATCAACAACGTCACGACAAATATGAGAAGCTTCTTGATGAAGTTGGCGGGGTTCGGGCACGATCCCCCTTCCAATAAACCAATAATCATCAAATAGTCTGCGCTTTATTATATCTGTTTCAACTATTGTATATAACCTCAGCCTATCTTGCAGCTTCTTTGCAAAAGTAGATTTCCCTGAACCTCCGACACCCCTAATAAGGTGGATAGTATGCCTTCTGCCATCCTTCCTATTGGCAGAAACGATCTTGGAAATCACCTCATCAACTATTTTTTGCCTGTACTTCTGACGAGACTCAACAACTCCATTACCGCTACCGTCAACAGAATACACCTCTAAACTGCTGATGTCCCTAAAAGCAATCATAATAGCAAGGCGTACATTCTCAATATTACTATTCACAAGTACACCATTCAACTCAAGCAAGTTAAGTTTACGTATTACCGTTAAGGCGCTCTCCTTTGACGTAACACTAACAATTGAACCGTCATAGTCTTCAAGGGTAAGTTTGCTATCTTGTATCTCAAGCACTTTCACGCCTAGATTACTATCCCCTACTCCACTGCCAAATCCGTCACACTATCAACAGTCTGTATATCATCTGGCAACGGTACTGGTTGCTTACAATAATCGTTTTTTATGAAGAAGCTATTTACATTAGCATTAATGCCAGCCTCGTAGTCGTAATAGTAGCTATCACCGACCATATACACGTTTCTAGGATCAAGATTGAAGTTTTGTATGATGTCTCGTATCACATGCGTTTTTCCGTTCCTATCACTGCCATCTGAGCAAAAGAAACCATCAATTAGTTCATCAATATTAAGATTAACAATCTTAGCTTTCAGCTCTTCAAGTGCTTCTGGCCCCGGGACGGGATGGGCTGAGACAATGAATATTTTGTATCCGCGAACACGAAGATTTTCCAGAAAATCGCGTACACCATCGACCAATATTAAGTTGTTATAGCTATCTTTCTCAACTTGATTGCCTTTGTAGATATTATCGGGTCGAGAGTTTCTGTCCGCGCCAGCAGGTCGCCACAGCGTACCGTCGCCGTCGAAGATTATTGCTTTGGTGCTGGTTTTATTCATACTGCATATTATATACAATAATGTCATTTTCTGCGAACATCTCTCGGGTAATTTTTTCTATCAGCTCTCCTATATACAATGTGCGCCGAAAATCAATCTCTCGATTTGTCGTACGACTTCGTAGCTCGACGTTTTTTAGTAAATCATCGCTGCTAGCCTTGAGGAGGACAGCTTTATCAGCATGAACTGGAGTAGTACCGATAAGAGTAGCGCCTTGAGATAACTGTTCACGAAAAAACTCTTCGGCATACAGTGAAAGTTGTCTTGTTGTCCTGGTTAGATATGTCAAATAATTATCGGTTTGCCTAAAAGGAATAGTCCGCTTGCACGTTTTATGTCGATCATGATCAAAATAGTATTCATGATGCAGCAAATATTCTTTAAGGCTTACTGGCATCGTATCAAACATATCATCCATGTCAATAACATTGAGGTGCTGAGCAATGGTTGACTTACCAACACCGGGCGAACCAACTACCACTATCGACCTCCGCGGATATCTATCAATTATTTTTGAAATCTCAAAAGCATCCTTTTGTCCGTAATTCGGATTCAATTCACTATCTCGTACTAACTTGTTGCCTTCGGTATAGTTTCCCGCAAGAGAAATAGTTGCCATACAACGAATACAACTATCGTGACGACTTCTTATGTTATTATTCCAAGCATCAAACAGAATCTCATTCATAATCAAAGTTTATTCTGACATATTTACATATACCAATCAACTACTTCATCTTATAGTTGAGATTACTTATCATCCTGAGTAGCAAACTATTATAATCATCGAAGACAACATCGCCATCACCCAATCATTGAAAGAGGGTTTGGAAGATGAGGCGTACGCAGTGGATGTGGCGGGTTTTAATAATATAGGATATATGTCTCACGTTTTACCTATCAAATCCTTTCTCATTTGCATAATACCACACGCAGCTGAAAAATCACTGAAACGTAATTGTAACACCGCCGTTCGATGCGACTTGACAACGACCACCGACTGGATAGGTGAACTTTGGGTCGGTGTGGCCAAAATCTAGATTGGCAATAACTGGAATGTCCGCAGCTATATTTTTGAAAAGGATGATGTCGCCAATGACATCATCAGTTGCTCTTGACTCAGCCTGGAAACGCCCAATCAGAATCGCTTTCACTTGACGGAAAAACGGTTGCTGCATTAGAGATTGAATGTTTCGTTCAACTGTTTCGGGAATAGAATCGTAACTATCATCCTCAATGCACAAAATAATATCGCCAGCAACTTTCGGAAAATAGTCGGTGCCGTTCAGTAGATCGAGGCTGCATAAATTACCACCAAGCACCGTACCGCTGGTTGTGCCCGGCTGAATAATGTCAGGGCCGCTATTTGGCTGACTACGGCGAGGCGATTTTTTCATCATAATCCCACGGCAAGTCATACCATTGCTTTGCTGAGCGAACAGTATATTCTGCCGGTTGATCAGCAAACAAACACCGCTGAAAATATTCCAATGAATAACTATTTTCCGGCGGCAAACCAAAACAATAGAAATTTGGCATCGCATAAGTCACCAACCCAGTTTTAGCTAAAATAGCGTGATTAAGAACGGTGATATCAGAAAAGCCACCAAAGATCTTCGGATTGTCTGTAATAATTTGCCAGTCAATTTTACCAAGCAACTGGTTGGAATTAAATCCGCCAATCGCCGCCAGAATACACTTCACATTTTCGTCCATAAATGCTTCGTGTAAATCTTCAACCTTCTCATCGTCCGTCGGACAACCTCGCTGATTGCGAGAAAAAGCATTTTTGCTAAACGTAACTTTTAGTCCCAGTGATTCTAGGACTACTTTCGCCCGATCTAAAACTCTTTCGTCAATATCACTCGCTGAGCGTGCCGGCGCAACTATTCTAACCTCATCGCCTGGCTTTAATTTATCTGGTATCATATATTTCCTTTCCTAAACTTAATCAATCAAAAACCTCCCGCAGGAGGCATAAAACAGCAACAAAACACCTCCTGCTTACACGTGGAGATGATGATGGATTGAGAGTAAATTAGTCATAGTTTCAGCATATCATAGCCTTACTGAAAGATTAAAGCGATAAGCAAATTTCCACTGCTAGCACGCCATAATGTTTTTGGTCAGCAACGGAATAATATTTGTTGTATTCGGCAGCGGCAGCTTCGGCACTGGTGGCATGCGGAATAACACGGTGGTAACCCTCGGCCTGCACCATTTCTAAAAAGGAATTGTAGTGGCGGATAGCGATAATCTCCACGCGTGCTTGATCTGGTTCGCCGTCGTGTAGTATTCCTTCGACATCGCGAATATCGCGGCGCAGGTGAATCTTATCGCCGACTCGGTACTCGGCAAACTTTCCGCGATTCAATCGACCTTCAACCGTCTTCCGCCCGGCGATAATATCGTCGAGTAATTTTGATTCTCGTCCTGAGTGCCAGATTTTCATAATTCCTACAGTGTTGTATCTTTTTTATAGTTTTTTCTTAAATCCTAGCCAGCAGCGGTGTCATAGTAAAATTATAGCACAGCCTATAAAGGTGTTTCTGCTAGGCATACCTACCAAACTACAATAAAATCTTTAGATTAGGCAAACCTTAAACGGCCATCGCCTGCGCTTCCGGCCAAATGCGCTGCACTAGCGCCGCGCGTGGTTAGTCGCACCCAAGCGTCGCCATAGGCCTGGTCGATCGCCATCAAACCTTTATGCCGCAAGTCCGCCAGTACATTCATCGCCGTTCGACGCGGCATACCCATTTGCGCTGCCAGCATGGCTGCATCGTCACCGCCATCTTCGTAGACTTGCTGCAACACCAGTGCCTCGTTAGTAGTTAAGTTGATTTCGTTTGCTTGCACCTTGTTCATGAGCATCCTTTCTGTTAGTGATAGTTTTATGATAGACAAACAACCTGCAATTTTGCTGTAAGCCGCTCGACTCTTTGACGTCCCTTCGTGACCGCTTACCTAACAAAGAAAAAACACCTCCCTAGAAGTGTCTTTTCTTGGCTCCGGGGGCGGGGTTCGAACCCGCGGCCTATTGGTTAACAGCCAACCGCTCTACCGCTGAGCTACCCCGGAATACGTGTCGTATTATAGCGAGTTTTACGGCGGTTGTAAAGCTACCGGCGGACGATTTCTAGGGCTTTTTTCAAGATTTCTGCTTCCGAGCGCGATTTCTCGTCATCCACCGCTTCCCGCCGCTTAATCTCCTTCACCAGGTTTTGCCACCAAGCCTCTTTTTCCGCCCGGGGCAACACTAGTGACCGCACCTCGCCATCGCGCTTGTCGAGCAGCCCTGCCGCCACCAAGTTATCGACATGCTTCGCCACCGTTGAGACTGACTTATACCCCAGCGCCCGCATAATTTCCCGTAGCGTCGGGCTATAGCCATTGCCCTTGATAAACCCATCGATAAAATCCAGTAGTATTTTTTGCTTTTTTGTTGGCTGCATATTTTTAGTATAACCTGCCCGAGTTATTTGCGCTATACTAAAGAGGTGAAGCGAGTATCATCGACGATATATGTGTGGCTACTGGCCGCGGTGCTGTTTGGCGGCACACTGTCACTGCAGCCGAGTATCAGCCTGGCGATGCTCGATTTTCCGTCGTTTCGCATCGGACTATATCAAGTGGCGGTGATCGGCGTGGTTGGCTGCGGCCTGGGTATAATGGTGCGCCAGCGACTGCGGCCCCAAGGGCGATGGTGGTGGCTCGGCATTAGCATGCTGGCTATCACTAGTATCGTTGGGCTGTTAGTATCCTATGTCCAAGTGCGTACCGCATTATATACGGCATCGCTTTTATTGCTGCTGATAACCGCAGTATGCGCTGCCCTGATGTACCGGTCATTATCGACGAGTGATCGGCGCCGTCTCATGACAATTGGCCTGTGGAGCGGCATTGTGTTTGGTATATTAGCGGTGCTGCAGCTCATCATCGCCCACATTGAGCCAACGGCGTTCGGTACGCTCTGCTCAGGTTGTCACGCCGGCGTGTTTGGCTTTGTCAGGATCAATCTATTTGCCGCTGAGCCACAATTTTTAGCAAGCAGCTTGCTACCGGCCCTGTTCGTTGGACTGTGCTGGCGAGAAAGGCGGCGACTAGCAGGCTGGAGCGTTTTTGGTAGCAGCGTGGCGATCAGCCTCACCTTCTCGCGCGGTGCGTTTATCGCGATCATCGGTGCGGGCATCGTATATGGTATCGTCCGCTACTGGCAGCGATGCAGAAGCGAGGCCCGTTCTATTGACACCGTGGAGCCTATTCGTCGTGACGCGTGGCGTCAACTCGGCATCATCACGGCCGGGTTCGTGATTGGATGCACTCTACTGCTGGTATCAGCGGTGGTTCGCTATCACAACACACCGCACATTGCCTATAATACTGCAGTGAGCATGCTTGACCAGTTGTCGCTCGGCCGCATCAAATTACCGCAGAAAAATACCATCCCAGCGCCGGGCGGCACACCCTCACCACAAGCACCACCAACCAACGAGACCACGGCACCGAAATCATCACCGTCACCGCCCGCCACCCAGCCAAACCCGCTCGCACCATCAGCCAATTTCCAGCCATCGGGTTTTGTTGCTGCCTCCGCTGATGATCGACTCAACGCCGCTCGACTGGCGCTCCGAGCCTGGGCAGCAAGTCCACGCACCATACTCTTTGGGACTGGCCTTGGTAATCTCGGCAGCTTTATCCAACATCAGCTACACCAGCCGGTGTCGACCGATCATACGGTGTATATTTTCTACGTTTTGCTGCTGAGTAATATCGGCGTTGTCGGTATGCTACCGCTACTAGCACTGCTTGCCGTCACGCTATGGCGCAGTGGCCGATGGCTACTAAAACCGTGGGGGCGATTCGCCTTACTGCTAACAACGGCTATCGCTATCCACTTTTGGTTTTTTGGCAGCTTGATCAACTCGGTACATTGCCTTGCATGGATTGGTATTTTCTTGTATAATCACCCCAAAGGTCATGAAGAAGAACTCTGATTTTTACTTCAAATTGGTGTTGATCGGGCTGGACGTACTGGCGCTAGTTGGTGCGTTCACGGCGGCATACATCATGCGCGTATCACTCGACACGCGACCCTTCCATGTGCAAATTGGAGCGCTGGAGTTTATCACGTCGATTGTGCTGATGCTGCCGCTGTGGGTTGTCTTGTTCTCGTTTTTTGGGCTATACGACCGTGAGCACTATATTCATCCGCTGCGTGAATTTTGGCGACTGGGTATGGCGGCGGTTTGCGGCATCATGATGATGATTTCCTTTAGCTTCTTTAGCAACACACCGCTCTTTCCGGCCAAGATGGTGGTGATTTATGCGCTGATCATCAGCTTTGTCATCTTGCTCATCCTGCGTAGCGCTGCCAATATCGTGCGGCTGCATCTGCTGCGCAAAAACATCGGCATCAAGCGTGTGGCGCTGGTCGGCAATGCCGAATCGACGCGAACGCTGGCCGAGTTTATCAGCGCCCACCCGTCAACCGGCTTTCACCTCAGTGCTATTATTTCTAAAGATGGGCTCATCCCGCCACGGCTCAAGGGTTTGCGGCGTTCGACATTGGCATCGGCCTTGACTCGCGATAAAATTGACGCCATTATCCAAACCGATACCGCCCGCAGTGAAGCGCACTATAACTTGGCGGAGCAGCACTATCTTGATTTTTATCAAGCGCCAGCCCTCGACGGCCTGATGACCGCACGGCATACGGTCGAGATTATCAATTCCGTGCCACTAGCGTATATTCACCCAACACCGCTAGCTACCGGCTACGGACGCGTGGTCAAACGGTTGATGGATCTCATCGGTGCGACCATTGGCATTATCATTACCTCGCCGATTATGCTGCTGGTGGCAATCGCCGTTAAGCTCGGCGACCCGCGCGGCCCCGTGCTGATGCATGGGCAGCAGCGGCGACGCTTGACCCAGTTTAATCGCCCGTTCAAGGTGTATAAATTTCGTTCACACTACGCCAAGTTTGATGGCAAAACTGACGAGGAGGTGTTCGCGATGATCGGCCGGCCGGAGCTGATCGACGAATATCGCCAGAACGGTGATCGGCTCAACCACGACTTTCGCGTCACGCCGGTTGGTCGTTTCATTCGCCGGTTTAGCCTCGACGAGCTGCCGCAGTTATTTAACGTTATCAAGGGCGATATTAGCCTCGTTGGGCCGCGGGCGCTGGTGCCGCACGAGCTAAGTAATTATGAGAAAAAGCACACGCTGCTGACGGTCAAATCTGGCCTGACTGGCCTAGCGGTTGTGTCGGGACGGCGCAGCATCGGCTTTGAAGAGCGGCGGCGACTGGATCTTTATTATGTACAAAACTGGAGTTTGTGGCTGGATATCACCATCCTCCTCAAGACCTGCCTGGTCATCTTTAAGAAGGAGTCTTGATGCGCACCCAGCCGACCATCGCGATCGTTCATGACTGGTTGTATGGCGGCGGCGCCGAGCAGGTTGTCCTGGCGCTACACCGGCTCTATCCTGACGCCCCAATTTATACCTCGTATTGCTCCCGAAAGTGGCGAGAGAAGCTTGATAACAAGGTAGTAACTGGTTATTTGCAGCATTGGCCATTTGCCCAGCTCAGGCGACTGCTGCCGGTACTCAGGCAGCGGTGGTTTGTGCGGCTGGATTTAGGGCAATTTGATATTATCATTTCCAGCTCTGGTAACGGCGAGGCCAAGTTTATCCGAACCACCCGTCCCGATCAACGACATATCTGTTATTGTCATACGCCGACACATTTTTATTGGCGGCACTATCAGGAATACCTGCGTCGACCGAGCTTTCGGCCGCGGTGGCTAGCGCGACTGGGTCTGCGGCTGCTGGTCCGGCCCCTCCGGCGGCGTGATTATCAGGCAGCCCAGCACGTTGATGTTTTCTTGGCTAATTCCACCGCCATTCAAGCTGATATCAAGCAGTTTTATGACCGAGACAGCATCGTCGTCTTTCCGCCGGTGCAAACAACTAGCTTTATGGCGCTCGCAAAAACCCGGCCGCGCTCCGTGACGCTACCCGACCGACCGCGCTGCCTGGTGTGGGGGCGACTGGTGCCGATGAAGCGGCTGGATTTGGTGATCCGGGCCTGCCAACAGCTTGGTTGGCCGCTGGACATCATGGGCGATGGGCCCGATCGCGAGCAGCTGGAGAAGCTGGCGGGCGAATCGACGCGCTTTCTTGGCTACGTCAGTGACGAGGCCCGGGCTGCCGCCATCCAACAAGCCGACCTATTCATCTTTACCGCCCACGAAGATTTTGGTGTAGCACCAGTTGAAGCCTTGGCCGCTGGACTGCCAGTGGTAGCATATCAAGCTGGTGGCGCACTGGACTATATCAACCCTGGTAAGAACGGCTGGTTTTTCGCCGAACAAACCGTTGAGAGCTTGGTGGCAACGCTCCAAACACTGCCCGACCAGCGAGTCTCGCCGCGAGCCATCGCCACCTCCGCTAAACCATTTGCCGAACATGCCTTTACGACTGCCATAAAGAAAATTGTAACCAACGAAAGGAGGGGCGCTCATGCGCATCGCCATTGATGCTCGTACATTGCGGACGAGCACCGGCCGTTACGTCGAACGGCTGATTCACTACCTACAAAAAATCGACAACCGAAATGACTACATCATTTTGCTCAAGCCAAAAGATATGGACAGCTGGCAGGCTGATAACCCACGCTTTCAGAAAGTCGCCTGTCCATTTGCTGAATTTTCATTTACCGAGCAACGTAGCTTTAAGAAGCAGCTGGAGGAGCTACGCCCAGATCTCGTGCACTTTGCAATGGTTCAGCAGCCCGTGTGGTACCGGGCCAGCCCAGTCGTCACCACCATGCAAGACCTCACCACCGTGCGGTTTAACAACCCCAACAAGAACCCGGTGGTCTTTTGGGTGAAGCAGCAAATTTATAAATGGGTCAACAAAAAAGTTGCTAGAAAGTCAGCTCATATCATCACCATCTCTGACTTTGTCAAGCGTGACTTGGTGGACTTTACCGGGGTCAGTCCAGACAAGATTACCGTGACACTTGAATCAGCCGATGAGCTACCAAAGGGCAATGATCCGGTCAAAGAGCTGGTTGGCAAAAAGTTCATCATGTATGTTGGCCGACCGACACCGCATAAAAATTTGCGGCGACTAATTGACGCATTTGAATTATTGCAACAAAAACACCCCGAGCTGATACTGGCGCTGGCTGGCAAAAAGGACGGTAACTACGCTCGCCATAAGGCGTATGTTACTGAACGCGGTATTACAAATGTCGTTTTCACTGGTTTTGTGTCGGACGAGCAACTGCGCTGGATGTACGAGCATACAGCTGTGTATTGCTTCCCGTCACTAAGCGAGGGCTTTGGTCTACCAGGCCTCGAAGCCATGCTACACGGCGCACCGGTTGCCTCGAGCACCGCTACTTGCCTGCCAGAAACACATGGTGAGGCGGCTCACTACTTTGATCCGTATAGCGTTGAGGACATAGCGCGGGCAATTGACGAACTTCTGACTGACGAGAAGCGACGTCGTGACCTCATCAAGAAGGGTAAACAGCACGTCAAAACTTTCTCGTGGCAGCGAATGGCCGAGCAGACGCTGGCGGTGTATGAGCAGTATGGTCGCAAAGACACCAACTCATAAGATGAATTTAGCTTATCCACACTAAATACTTACGCCTGTAGCTATGGTCTGTTAGGTCGTGGCTCGGCTGCTGGGCTATCTTTGCAACTGCTTTGCGATGTCACCACACTTGGCGGCCACATCCCGCCGCGCCACCAACACACCGTCTGGCGTGTTGACCACCACTACATTGTCAAGGCCGATCACCGCCACCGGCTTGTCTGGCTGCTCATTACGAATATAGGTATTGGCGACGTCGATGGTATGAATGTTGTCACCATATGCGTAATTACCCGCCTCATCCTTGGTAACCGCGTCGTGTAGATCCTTGAAATTACCGATATCCATCCAGTCAAAGCTGGCCGATACCATAGCCAGCTGATGAGCTTTTTCGATCAGGGCGATGTCGATGACTTGATTATCTAGCGCCAGGTACGCGTGATTGTAGGCCTCGCTACCAAAGTCAGCAATTGACGCTAACGTCTGGTAATTTGACCACAGATCTGGGGCGCTCCGCTGCATTTCATTCATAAACACGTCAACTGAGCCAACAAAGTAGCCACAATTCCACAAATAATTTCCCGACTCAACATACTGCTTCGCCGTCTCGTAATCAGGCTTTTCCTTGAATGACTCGACATTATAGACGCCCGCTTGAACATCAATCACCCCATCGCGCTGAATATAACCAAAGCCAGTCGACGGGAAGGTCGGCTCAATGCCGATAAGCGTAATACAACCACGCTCACGAGAAATGCGCGCTGCTGTATCAAACGAGTGGGCAAACCCCTGGGTGTCACGCACATTATGATCGGAATGGATAAAGGCAATCGGCTCAGTCCGGTTATGGTGGCGATTAATATAATCCAGGGCCAACACGATACAGTGCGCTGTCCCCCGCCGTCCCGGCTCGATCAAGAAGGCCTCGTCCGGCAGCTCGGGCAGCTGCGCCCGAAGCGCCCCGGCGTGGCTCGCCTCGGTCACCACGTAGATGGTATCACCGAGCTTTCTCGCCCGGTCATAGGCTTGTTGGACCATGGTGCGCTCACTAGTTAACGCCAAAAGTTGTTTTGGTTGAGTGGAGGTTGAGAGTGGCCAGAGGCGCGTGCCTGAGCCACCGGCGATAATTACAGCTATCATACTATATAGTATACCGAGTTAGGAGTACAAACACCACCTATTCTTTAGAGGATTCCGCACTCATATCACAATAGGCCACTAGCGAGGCCCGTCAGCGTCAACACCGCCCTTATAGCCAAATAACATCGCTATAGCTTCTACTCTATCAAAGAACTTCTGTATCCGCTCGATCGTTGGATCTTTTGGCATTAATGTGAGTTCTTTTAGTATCATATCGCGCAGAACAGCCTTCTTATCATCAAGCTCGTTTAGCAATTTGATGCGCTGTAGCTCGGCTGCATAGTCCTGAGGAGCCTCAGACTTCTTTCCTAGTAATATGTGGGCCTGCATTCTAGCTTGTTCGTAGCGCTTTCGGTCAAAATCAAGATTATCCGTTTCCTGTTCAACCATTGACTTTGGATATATCAGGTCGACCTTAATTTCACCGACACGCTCTCCATTGGCCATTGCCGCCAGAACAGTATAGTACATATATAGCCAGTTGTTCATTCCCGGTGCATCTGAAGGATAATCTAATAGGTGCTGCATCCCTTGACGATTGTAGCCTCGTGGACCAGCGAGTGAGTCTGCCGGCATCCCTAGTATATGCTTGAATAACCAGCCGATCAATTCTTCGGTACGCCACTGGAATGGCGGCATTGATTCTTTTGAAGCCTCCGTCCGTCCGATAACGACAACTGAGGGGTCAACCTTTGAGTCACCGTCACCCAGCATCGTAGCAATCTTGCATGCAAGATGTGCCATTGATTTCTCTGGCTCGAGAGTGATAATTTTATTTCCACCTTGAGCTATGACAAATTCTGCACCCTCCCGTCGCTGACTGGCAATTCCCAACCGACGAGCAGATAGTACAAAAGCCCCGCGCGCGCGGAAGGCATTTGCGACTTTATCATCTGGCGACCCATCAACCATGACAAGTGGCAATTCTTGTTCGGACCACTCCTCTGCAGTATTAAGCGCAGCCTCAAGGCGAACATCGTCAGTATCAGGATAAAACGTCGCCGTCACTCCGACAGCCGGTGCTCCCTCTATAGGAGGGCTATTCCTTGGACTCATGCTCTCATTTTAACACAAAAGTTTAATTTGTCAATAACAAATCTGGTCTCTACCCTTCAAAAACGCTCTGTACGAACGATACCGCGTCTGCTACACGCTTCACGTTCTCACCCTGTTCGCCCGGGCGCATTTCGATTGACACCACGCCCTCATAGCCAATATATTTCAAGGCATCAGCTGCAGCACGATAATCAACATCGTCTCGATCATAAACTCGATCAAGCATCGGAGCGCTGACATGAAAATGCTTCAGGATATCGCCGTTATTTCGTATCGATTCGCCAATATCATCACCAGCTAACGCCATACACGCCGTATCAAGATGCAGGCCGATTCCCTCTGAGTTAACCATACGAACAAGCCGCACACCTTCATCCGCCGTTGTCACGTAATCACAATTGTATTGGGGGGCGTTTGGTTCGATACAGAGCATGGTATTATACTGCTTGGCGACATCACCGAGCTCGGCAAAGAAACGGCTTGCGATACTGTCCGCCTCTTCTACCGGCATCGTACCGCGCTGTCGATTCTTTGGCGAACCAAACACCAATCGACCAGCACCCATATCTCCAGCCAATCGCAAAAAGTCAGCCATATATTGCTGCATCTCGTCACGAAGTTCGCTTGATTCAAACAGCTTTAGGTCAGGGCGTGCAAACAGCATCGACTGAAAGGCTACAATCTCAATACCATACCCCTTCCACCACTCGACATATTCGTTAATTTGCTCGGGAGTTGCCTTGGTCGGATCGTCCCAACGCTTCGTTGGCGCGATCTCGACATAGCGTACGCCAAGCTCCCGCAGCTTTACGGCGACGTCCGCCTCTTCTTCATTTGTCCATGCGATATTCGATATAGCTAGTTTCATATGGTAATTATACCACTATTGGGCTATGCCGCGAGACCACACTGCTTTTTGAAGATTTCGATCTCCTCCTTAAGAACCTTTGGGTTCAAAGGACCTCTCATTTCGATCGATACCCAGCCATCGTAATTGACCCCCCTGAGAGCATCCATATAGCCTCCCTGGGTAACCTCCGGTGCAACTGAAAGCCGCTTCAGCTCCGGGGCACTGGCATCAATACCCCGCACACTGTCTCTACGGTTATGAATCAGCGAAGCCAAATCCTCTGGCATGTCCCCAGCACCATGCATCGCTGCCGTATCAGGATGAATTCCAAATCCCGGATGATTGATACGATCAGTCAGTTCCCTGGCCTGTTCTAAGCTTTCCACGAACTTGTTGCCATAGCCTGATAGCGGCTCGATTGCTATCTGGGTATTATTGTCATGGGCTGCAACAGCAACCCTACCAAACAACTTAGCTACCATTTCCACAGCCTGCTCGCCACTAAGCTCTCCCGGGTTGCGTAACCCCGGTGAACCAAATGACATCGAATCTGCACCGAGTGACCCGGCAAGGTCGGTTAGTCTCTTTAGGTGTTCTGCCAGATTTTTACCCTCTTCTTCAGTACCGAAAATCTTCGCATTCTCTCCAACCCCGTATGTCAAAGATTGCAGCCCAACACACGCTAGACCGAAATCCCCAAGCTTTTTGCGATATTCTCCAGCTTTCCACTTCAAAGTCCCAAGTCGATCTTTAAGCTCCTGTCCAGATAGATTGGCAATTTCCGATAAGCTTGGCCAAATAATCGTCGGCGCAACCACAAGACCTTCAACACCACTCTGCGACACGCACTTCAGTGCTGCTTGTTGATCTTCACCAAAGGCAATGTTCGAGACGGCAAGCTTCATTGACTCCTTCGAATTCATACCCGTATTATACCATGGTTACTTATTTTTTGCAACAAATTCCTTGATGCCAGCCAGCTCATCTGCCTTTGTATATAGATAATTGCCCTCACCGCCATACACCTCAGCATGTTTACTGTGCATATCCCAGTAGGCCGGTGTTACTCCTTCTGGTGTGTTGGTAAACTCTATACCAAAGGCAACCTTGGCGACTTCCCGCGTGCTGACCGGCGGCATTGCAAAATTAACCAGCGGCAGATTATTCTCTAGAGCAGTGGTGATATCGCGCCAAATATTGGCGAGATTATAGTACTGATACATACCATCAGCATGAATTTTCTCAACCATGTTATTGTTCATCAGATCATAAATAACATTCTTCTTCAGCCCGTCGCCAAATAGCCCCGGCAGGCGAACAATTGTTGTGTCAAAGTTCTCACGACAGAATTGCTCAAGATAGTATCTATTGACCCCATATGGTAATAGTCCTTCTGTCTCAATAGGCGTATCTTCGTTAGCTCCATTTGGGTTTTTATAAACGCCAACCGTCGAAATCAGTACAAGCTTCTTAATCTTTGCCTTTTTGATGTGTGAGATAAACCCTTCAATCTCCGCCCGGTCGACCTCTGGCTCCTGATTAATCCGCCACATTTCAGCACGGTTTGCAGCGCTCACCACCAGGTCGTACTCTTGACCTTCAATGTCAGCTATATTTTTGCTGTTATAATAATCGTCAAACTCGTGTTGACTCTTTATATTTCCACCGACGAATCCGGTGTACCCAATTAAGGCAGTCTTCATAGTATATTCCTCCTGGCTACAATTATGTCAGATTTTATATAAAACTCAACGATAGCCAGTATGGACATGCGACAATATCAATTATAGAATGGTTTAGGTACTATGAAGAAACCTAAAATTTTAGGCCAGATAACTCTTAAACAAGCGCTACTTTTTACCGCGGTATTTGTAAGTATTGCTCACTTGTTGGTTTTCGTAGGCTACGCTGTGTTCGCAGCTCTCGGGAATGGCCTGGCGATGGATTCCTATGCGGCCAATGGGACGTTCCAGCTATACAACCCCCTCCGTCGATTGCTTGATGGTGAAGTTTTAGCACGAGACTTTCCATTCTTTCACGGGGTAGGAGTTCCCCTGCTTCACTTCCCCTTGTTCTACGTCATGGGTCACAACTTGTTTGCTGTGGAGGTCGCAAAGTTGTTGCTGTCGCCACTCCTATTCCTCATCTCGTCTTTCTTGCTATTTTGGGCCTACTTCAAAAACGCAAAGAAAGCAGTCTTTACGACAAGTATATTTACCGTCATTTCACTGCTGTGCATCGATGCGATTTGGGCGGGTAATTCCCTTCTAGGTCTCAGGACAGCCTTTCCATTCATTGCAGCAGCATTTATGTTATGGCACCCAGACTGGCATGTTAATATCGGTAAACATAAGACGAGAGTCGACTTTTATTATCCTATTCTCTATACCCTCATGGGGATCTCCGTCGCGTGCGGAACCGAACAGGGTCTCGCATTTATGCTTGCTTATGTGCTCATCAGGGTAATTCAGTATATTCGTTCCAAGGAAACGATAAAAAAGCGGGTGCTGGCGTTTGTTGGCGAGTTATTCGGTATAGCACTGGCCACATATGTCGTGCTTTCAATTATGACGCTTGGCCACGCACACGAGGCACTTTACTATGCACTCGTTGAAGTTTCAGGCGACCAAGGATGGTACTTTGGCGCTCCGCCGAACAGTTTTTTGCAATTAAGCAATCTTGATCAGTTATTCACCAACAGGATGCTATTCTACATGCTGCCCATCATTATCGGCGGTGTTGTTGCCTATATAATTGGTGTAAAGAAAGCTCTACTGTCCAAAAAAGAAACGTTCGTTTTCTCTATCTTGCTACTATATGGCCTGGTGGTGTTTGCTGTTTCTGCCACTGGTTACTGGGCACCCAGTGCGCAGCTCATACCACTGGAGCGGGCGGCAGGAGTTATTCTCGTGGCGATAGTAACTCATGTGATATATAACCTGATCGGAGCAAAAAAATCGACTCCTAGCGCTAAAAGTAAAGGCTTCTCGGTCTTAGCATTCGGGTTATTGCTTGGTAGCATTATCGCCCTAGGATATAACACCGCGGTATTTCTACAAAAAATTGACTGGATGCCGCTAGGACACATTATTACTGAGTCAAGAAAGGCCAGGCACTCTACTGATGATGCTGAATATGTCAGCACCGCCTGGAGGAAGCGCCTCGAGGCCTTTGCTCCACATATTGAAAAGGGGGCACGTGTCTGGTCTACCTACACCAGTGTTTATGATTCGATTCGCCAACAGAAGAATGGGTCTTCAGGGGGTGAAGACTATATTATACACGCCCTAGGCCCCGCCAGAAGAAATCACTACACTCAAGATTTTATAACCCAAAAGCCTGATTACGTCATAACCCTAAATCCCTCATATTTTAAGTATGAGGAGTGGCTGTGGACTCGTCACTGGGCATTTTATAAGGAGCTTCAGGATAACTACACTATCATTGCAACAAATGATTCTCATGTTTTGTGGAAACGCCGGGCGGGTACTGCGGCACAGAAAAAGACGAGCCATCCGAAACACCACATACAAAAAGACGCAAACGGAGATTATGTCATTACTGCTGGCGCCGCAAACAATATACGCGTATTTGAGGTGTCGGTTCGCTACAATGCTAGAAGCGTTCTACCTATGACCGCTAAACTACCCAGATACCTCTTAGAGTTATCTGGGTCATCACTACAAAAACATCCTGTGTCGCTACCACAATACGACACGGGCTGGAGCTTCCCTGTGGCGCTGGCACCAAATGATTCATCCATACGAATTTCACCAAAAGTTTATAGTTTGATACCGGGAGCTTCTCTGGAAATACAAGACGTATCTTACCGCGAGGTCACCGCCCAAAACAACCTGTACATCTATCAAAGTAACTTTTGCCTACATAACGCTAATAAATGCGAAGGGATTAATAAACGCTAGCTACGAGTGGCGGTCTTCTTTCTTTGGTCGGCTTAATATTATCGTGAATAGTCCGGACAATATCGTTGCAAAGACCGACCAATACATATACCGATAATCAACGGCCACAGCCATAGGAACGTACGCCACGATATATATTAGACCCGACAAAGCCACCGTACGGATAAAGTGTCGCTGTACCTGTTCTCGTACTCTCCCGCTCTTATAGTAAATGAAGACAAGGACAGCAAGATATAGCCATGGCTGAAAAATCAGAGGGATATTCGCCTGAGCACCGCCTTTAACATATGCCGCTAGACCACTAATAGCATATTCATTCTTTACCGCGGCACCGACCTGGTTTTGCTCAATTCCAGGCTGAAAAATATACATACGCTCTGGTTGCGGAAAGAGAAATATCGAAAAAGTTGCCAACCGATATGATGCATATCTTATTGGATGTCTTATGATCGTCGATAGCCAATCGTTAAATACACCTTGGTGTTCATTTTTGAGCACTTCTCGCTGGGCCGCTGTCGTGCATATGATGTAAGAATTCATGATATCTTTTGTTTTATCGCGACAGGTGTCATGAATTTTTTTGTACATAGACCACCGACCGTGATATTCTCTATCAAAATTAGCGACGTGAACTATATCATCAAGTTGTATGGCGGTAATCGGATGAGTTTTTTCGCTAGGCTGATTAATAACAATGGTGACACCAATCGTTACCACTAAACCAATTATTACACTGGCAAGACCGCTCCAAACATGAAATCGCTTGGTCAACAAGCTCGGCAATACAAACAGAATGGGCAGCACCGCAAACAGTGCGTTATATCGTAACATGCCAGCATAGAGAATCAATAGCAGTGCCAGTCCAATGATACCATAAGTGGCAACACGTCCTAATGGTTTTTTACTACTTATAATGAACCATATGAGCAGCACCGCTAACGTCAAACTAAACGCCATCTGAACATCTTTCCATATTACGCCAGCAATATTCACTATATTGGGCAGCAGTACAATCATATAGGTAGAAAGGGCCCATGTACGATTACGAGTGTGCCGATACACGAGAATCGACAGCATAAACATAGCCGCGACAAGCAGCACTAGCTGAAAAGTCAGCATAGATGAAATGTGGCCAGTTACCCCGATCAGAAAACCCCACAGTCGCGTCATCACTGGCGGATGCCAATCGGTGAGATGGGCTACGCCCGTGGCTTGCTCAAGGTGGCTAATGGAGTCGGGCGACATATATCCAGGATAGAAAACAATGGCAAGCAGCGCTAGCATACTCACTGCTACTAACGCAGACTGGATGTGAAATCTTGAGAGGCTATTTTTTATGTTTGCGATATTTTCCGGCCACCGCATAAAACAACACCTTCAGAACATGCATATTTCCCTTAATGGGGCTGATTTTTGTTGGTGTTTTACCTTTCTTCGGATATGTTCGCACCACTGGCGTTTCGGCGGTTTTATATTGTTTGCGGCGGCTACTCTCGATAGCGAGGTAGTAATGAAGTTCATAAGTTTGAAATATATCACGAAATACAGCAATATCCGGGTCTTTGAGCAGCCTTGCGCTATACGCACGAAAGCCATTTGTGGTATCGGTATGCCTCTTACCAGCCGCAAGACTTATCAGCGGCGCATGGATCAGGTGAAGGCCTATCTCTCTCGAAAGCGGCGTATTTACCGCCTTACCGCCTGGTATAAATCGTGAACCCTGAATATGGTCATATCCCTGATCAAGCAGCTTAATAAAGTCAGGAATTCTCTCTACACTATCCTTGCCATTACCGTCAACAACAACCACTCCTTCATAACCCTCAGAAAGAGCCCAGGCAAACGCCATTCTCATCTGTGCACTTAATTTACCCTTGCCCCTTTTTGTCAATAAAGCGCGTACGTCTTGAGATTTCAAGAAATCAGCCTCAAGTGAACCATCAGTGCTACCGCCGTCAGCCACTACAATATCAATCTGTTTTGCTAGCGGCTTCATTTTTTGCAATTGCTTTTGAACACGCTCTCCCTCATTAATGACGAAAATACATACACAATATTTGTGTTTTTTCTTGTTTATTTCATTTACCTCAAAGTCTGGAAACTCCCACTCCGGATGATCTCGGCGGATACGATCTTGCTTGTTGGTCGGAGCTTTTGTCATGATGTAATATTCTTCCTTTCTGCGTTCGCTAGTGACGTTGTACTGCTCAGCTCGTCAAGCACATAATACCTGGCATCTCGTCGCGATTCTACTAGTATTTTACCAATGTATTCAGACAGAATTACCATAAATAAAAATAGGATAAAAAACATTCCTGATAGCTCAAGCGACGTCGACACCCAGCCCTCTGCAACATTCTTTTTGGTGAGGGCTATGACCACAACATAAAGCGCATACATCATATTTACAACACTAGCAAAGAACCCAACCCACGACATAAAGCGGAGCGGGTGCGTCGAGTGGCTGGTGATAATATCGAGCGCCTCTAGCGTCCCTCGCCCAAAACCGTGTTTTTTTACAGGATCAACCAGAGGTGAATAGGTATACTCGGTATATGAATAGCCGATAGTCCTGATCATGTGCCGAATGTGGCTATCATGTCGAGTTGATAGAGTTATCGCTCGTATGGCACGGCGATTGAGAGATATAAGATATGTTGCTTGTAGTGGAATATCTATATTGATGTATTTGCGATTATACCAATAAAACAACCTGCGACCGATACCAGATTTTGACAGAAGGCGCTTTGTGGTTATGTCGGCAACACCTTGCACGATATCGTGTTTTTTATTCGCCTCAACAATGTTCATTACATCCTCTATGCCGTCAATAGCGGGATTAGTTACTACCGCATAATCGCCAATTGCCCCTTCGAGACCAGCAATAATGGCGATGTCATATGTGTATTGTCGAGAGAGGCGGATAAGCCGCATACATGGCAGTTCATCGAGAAGCCCACTGACAGCAATCACACTATTTTGACTCAAATCATTATCGACAATTATAATCTCATAATTTGTGTAGCTACCCATTAATCTCTGTGAGAGCCTGCGACAATAGTCGGGAAAATCATCAAAGTCGCGCGTTACAACAATAACCGACACAAAGATATCTTGTTTACTCGACTTTTTATTTGTCTTAGTTGAACTATTTTTTGCCATATAGCTTGTCTAACTCCTCGTACACATCGTAAATATTATCTAGCTTACCGCCCATTATACAAACATACCCGTTATAGCCCAAGTGGGCCTTAAACAAAATAGGACGGCTATCATCATCTTCACTCTTAACGAGCACTGTCTTTACCTCAACGATCGACTCCTCGTATTTCATGTCCTTGAGGGCTGGGATAAAACGCACCACATCGTTATACATTTGTTTATAATTACTCTGGAAAGAACTTTTGTCGAGATAGGCGTGCGTGTCAATTTTTTCAGCCGGCGTATCCTCGTTGTCAACCCATGACTCGTGCGGCGTATACCTGACATGAGAGAGTGTATATAATCCCCTGGAGGGAAACGGCATAATAGAGAAAAACGGACCGTCCATCACCGTAATACTAAAGTCCTTTAGGTGCTCCGGCAAACTTACTAAGCACATTTCTGTAACTTCATGCTTCAAGCCAACAAGCGGTATATTTGATGCACGATGGAGCGTGTTAATGTTAGCATACGTGCAATTTAATACGAAGTCGCCCCTGAATTTGCCACCATTAGTGACAACGCACAGCCCATCTGGCGTTTCATCAATCATCGTAACGCGACAGCCCGTGTGAAGCGTTATTCCCGGACGATCGTTGATTTGCCGTAGTAAGTCATCCCTCAGGGCGTGGGCATTAAAGGCATATTCTTTAACCTTAAAGACTTCTTCAATGAGATTTTTATTAAACATTTTTTGAATGTTTGGCGGAGCTACCGCTATATCTGCCTCAATCTTATCCGCAAAATTCTTGAATTGATGTGCATTAACCTTGGATAGATGCTTGGCAACAGCATAGTATTTATTAAAATCTGAATGAATTGCCGCCCCAAACTGTTTCGTAAAGCGTGGAAAATTAACCGCTGAACGATATCCAGTTAGAATACTTCTCGGGTAGTGATAGCCATTGTGTACCCTAGCTTGGTTAACATATGACGCCCGAGTCATTGTCTGTTTTTCTTTTTCTAAAATATCAATATTCTTGACACCCAGGGTGTCGTACAGGTACAGCGCTACACTCAATCCATAAAAACCACCGCCAATTATCACCGTTTTGTTACGCACGTTTTCTCCGTTTTTTAACTATGTTACCAATATACAAGCCAACTACCATATAGACAAACAGAAGCAGCGGCATATAGAATACGATACCGTTAATGTGGGCGTGAGGCAAAGCATGTCCAGGCATAAGAATTAACCAACTCAGTGCCCCAGCTAATGAAATGTGTAACGACCATAGGAATGAACGATAATACTTGAAAGACGGGTGTCGCCTCTTAAGATAGAATAACACTAAATACCCCACAAGTACCCAAACAAGTACTGATTGAACAATCTCACCAACCATACCCTTGAGTGACAGCGGCAAGCTCAGTGCCGGCAATAGTACATAGTTACCTGCGTTTATTGCCAAATACTGATATGTTGAGCCTCTATCTTTCGCTAGCTCCTCCATGTTAATAAATCGATTGGCAAATTCATATGATTCAGGTAGAAGCGTCTTTAAGTTACCAACAGCATGTGTTCGCATCTTTCGAATCCCCGAAAGCCCCCTCTCCGATGCCCGCTCATTAATCATCTTGAGAGCGGTGTCTGAGGAATGATAGTAATCAGAGAGTGCCATAAAGTTGGTTGCGTACGCACCAACAAAGGCCACGACAACCACGACACATGTCATGACGGCGTGCTTCCACAGCTTGATAATTTTTTGTTTATTATTGACGAGTTCAAAGAATATGATTGGTACAAGTACAGATATAGCAATTGTTGATATATACTCATAGCCGCCCAAAAGTTTTAAGAATAGCAATATGGTTTCACCGAGGTAGAATAGCCACATTTTCTTCGATGACTTACAGTATGAGTAACTCAGAAAGGCAAGGGCAAACGGAGCAAACATCAGTGGCTCTATCCAATACATATTTTGCGCATAGCCGACAACCCACGGACTAAATGCAATCAGTGTCGCAAATACCGCTGCAGCAACAAAACCAAATAATTTCCTAACCCTAAGAGCTACAAGCGCCATAAGAGCTGCCATGGCTGCAGACAGAACCACATTAACTTTCTTAAAATATACCGGCAATTTCGCACTATCGTTTGGTGCTAGTGCGGTAATTATTCTCGCCTGTAGACCGTATTGCGAAGCATACGGTTTGAGCAGGCCGGCATCACAACCCCCGGTCGTCATGACCGAATTATAGTCTTCATTTTTAGCAACGATTAACGGCCCGCTATAACCAGATTTTTCCTTGCAACGAGCCGTCTTTTCTACTATAGCCGATGAGTCGCGCTGAAAGCCATCAAACCATTCGCGCCACAAACCGACTCCAAAAATATTACCAAAGAAAGATAAAAACAAAACTCCCCAGACAACTCCAAAAAACAGTATGCTCTTTTTTCGCTCCATAATACTTACCATATAGTATCATAATTTAACGATAGACTAAAGCAATCACCTAAACTATAATAGCGTCATGAAACCACTTTTATCCATCATCGTCACCGCCCACCACGAAGGCCTCGTTGCCCACAAAACTATGCGCTCCATTGAGCGTGCTGTTAGTCTGCTTTGTGATAGCGATATTTCCTACGAAATAATTGTATCAATCGACCGCGGTGATGAAGAAACTATTCGCTACTTCAGTAATTATACCGCCCTGCTGATCACTATACATCAATGGGATCATGGTGACCTCGCTCAGTCTCGCAATAGCGCAATCACCAGGGCACATGGTCGTTTTATCGCATTTATTGACGCGGATGATTTAATGAGCGCTAACTGGTTGCGCGATGGTGTACAATTTTTAACAGCCCATTCCTATGGTAAGTACGTTGCTCATAGCGCATATACTATTGAGTTTGAGGGGGCGAGCGCCATTGTCGAAAAAGTCGGCCATACTAACAAAGACCGCGACACCCTGCTGAGTGTACTTTCGGGACGATGGAACTCGGTCATTATTGCGCCAAGTACTTTACTTCGCCAATTTCCGTATACACCAAATAGCCCCGGATATGGCTACGAGGATTGGTTTATGAGCTGCCAGTTCATCCAGCATGGTGTCAAAAATGTCCTCATTCCGGAAACCGCTATCTTTGTTCGCCGTAAGGCCACTGGCTCGGAATGGGCACGCCAAAAAACTAGCCGCTCAGTGCTCCACGCTCACCCCCTCTTTAGTCCATCGCACTTTCGTACCATCAAGCTTGACTCGGTTGCCACGCCTGCCTCAGAGCAGCGGCGCCAAACGAAAAATACCATCAAAGAACTGCTGATTCGTTCTCGCATTCCACTAGAGTTAGTCAAGCGGCCGCTGGCAATTATCCGACGCGGACGCAATGCGTTCAAAAAGAAGAAATCGACACCGGCGACCGAGGTGCTACCAGCGTGGCTTGATGCTGAATGGCGAGCATTACATCATATTGAGAAACTAATTTTTCCACCACATCCATTACCGACAGTATACCACACAATTACCGATGATCATTATCGTGTTGGCTTGGCGTACTGGCAAATGTGTCGTGATTTACGAAACGATAGGTATGATTATGTGTTGTTCGTACCGTGGCTCAAGCGTGGCGGTGCTGATCTATTTGCTCTTAACTACGCCAACACCGCTGCGTCACTCGGCAAGAAAGTTTTGGTTATTGCCACAAATGAAGTTGACGCTAATTACTCAGAGTGGCGACCACGACTTAACATCGACGTAGATTTCGTGCCGTTTGGGACAATTACTCGATTTTTCCCAATGGAACAAAAATATAGGTTACTAGAGCAACTGATCGAAAATATCCACGTGCCGGTGCTCCATATCCTCAATTCAGAGCTAGCCTATGATTTTGTGCGAGATCACGCAGTGTATATCAAGGCCACTGGTAAAAAAATTATCGCTACGTCCTATAGCCAAAGCACCGATGAAACTGGACGAGTGTTTGGTTTTTCACACAGTCATCTGCCACAGATTTATCACCTGCTCTCTGAGATAACCACCGATAATGAAGCCGTCAAGTCGATGTGGGTTAATGAATATGCTTATGACGCGGGTGCAATTACCGTTCACCATCAACCACTTGATAGCAGTATGTATACACCAATAGCAAAGTTGGCTGGTCAAAGGCGTATTCTTTGGGCGTCCCGCCTATCACCAGAAAAATTACCTCAATTAGTCGCAGCCATTGCTGATTTGTTGCCGGGTGATGTCCACGTTGATATGTACGGTGACGCATCGAGCGAGTTTCCCACCCATAAACTACCGTCACATCCACGGGTTCATTACCGCGGCGGCTTTAACGGTATACCGTCACTACCTGTTGATAACTATGACGTCTTTCTCTATACATCGCTCTTTGACGGCATGCCAAATACGCCAATCGAGATAGCCCTGTGCGGATTGCCGCTCGTGGCAGCGCGAGTTGGTGGAGTAGCAGACTTTGTTGGTACATATGGACAGATTGTTGATGATATCACCAATCCAAAAGCCTACGCTGATGCGTTAACTGTTGTTCTGGATAATCCCAAGACAGCGTTTGCTAACGCCCAATCTCTACGAAAGCAGGCGCTACGTGATTTTTCACAAAAAAGGTTTTTGACAGAAGTTAGGCGTATGCTTAAGCGATAATTGTCCGCCCTACTCGCGCACCCTCATCTCACCCTTCACCGCCTCGTTACCAGTCTCAAGCGGTGGAGCAGCATATTCGTGCCACGTACGGCCGTCAAAGGTGGAGAAGTAGGCGCGGTAGACACCAACTGGGAAGGGACGAGTGGTCTTGAATTCTTGTTCTTGACCAGGTTGAATAGTGGTTGGTTGGAGGCAGCCGAGATCATAGTTTGCTCCATGTTGGTTGCGCATAATGAGACAGGTGCGGTTAGTGGTAGTGATGGGTTGGCTGGCAAAGTTCTTGATCTTAAAGGTGGTAGTGACTGGCTCGCCGGCACGTGGAGTGGAATTAGAGAAAGTAATGCCCTGAGTGAGAGTGGGGTTGGGGAGAATGGTGAATGATAAGCTAGTTACCTCCTTGCCAGTCAACCCCGGTAGCGCCACCCCTTCGTGCCAGCGACTACCATCGTATAGCGCAAAGAAGGCTCTATACGTGCCCGGTTTGTCAAAAGGACGACTGAGCAAAAACTGCACACTACCATTTGGAGCAATTCCCTTTGTCGATTGACAACCGAGGTCATGGTTCTCGCCACGTGGACCCCGAATAATGTAGCACAGGCGCTGATCAGTCTGTGACACTGCCGAACTAAGATTACGCAGAGTGAATGAGCCGGTCAGCTTGTCACCAGCACGTGCTCGCGCCGGCGTTATCGATAATCCCTGTGACATAACGACATCTTGCAGCACCCTCATCTCACCCTTCACCGCCTCGTTACCAGTCTCAAGCGGTGGAGCAGCATATTCGTGCCACGTACGGCCGTCAAAGGTGGAGAAGTAGGCGCGGTAGACACCAACTGGGAAGGGACGAGTGGTCTTGAATTCTTGTTCTTGACCAGGTTGAATAGTGGTTGGTTGGAGGCAGCCGAGATCATAGTTTGCTCCATGTTGGTTGCGCATAATGAGACAGGTGCGGTTAGTGGTAGTGATGGGTTGGCTGGCAAAGTTCTTGATCTTAAAGGTGGTAGTGACTGGCTCGCCGGCACGTGGAGTGGAATTAGAGAAAGTAATGCCCTGAGTGAGAGTGGGGTTGGGGAGAATGGTGAACTGCGCCCGGTTACCAGCACTAGCCGGCGTTGGCACCGGATACTGCGCCTCGGTCCAGGTTGTCCCCTTGTCGAGAGTGCCACTAATTCGCGCCTTGTATATACCACTTTCCCGCGGAATAAATTCCCGGTCGTAGGTGTAGGTTGCACCCGGCGCAAGGCTATTAACCGTATCAAAGCGAGCATCTGCATTTCGTCCGCTCGGACTAGTAATTGCCGCGCCAAAATAACCGAGGTCGATTGGCTTCGGACTATTGTTTTTAACCGTGAAGCGGATCCGCGTTGATTGCCCAACGTGAGTTCGTTGGTTCTGAATAGTTACTGGGGAAGTTACTGTTGGCGCCGTCTGCACAAACGTCGACACTTCGCGGCTATGGCCCGGAGCTGATTCTGGATAATTATTACTCCAACCGTTGCCCTCACGGTAATTTGTGATCCAGAATTTATAATTCTCCTCTTTCGTTAACTTAGTTGTCACTCGGTAGGTATATGTCTGCCATGGCTCAAGAATAACCCGTTGGCTACCAAAGTCATAGTTATTCCACTTGCTATCACGGGCGGCTATTGCCATGGTCCCCAAGTCGCGGCGCTGATTTGTGGCGTTACGGATAGTAAACGATGCGGTTATTGTCATGTCCGTAAATAGTTTTGACCCGGTCCCCTCCGTCCTCACCGACAGCGGCGATTCAATTCGCACAGATTTCAGCGGCGAACCAAACCATTCATTAAAGAAGCGCCAAAAATTACGATTGCCATACGCGCCGCAGTGAGCTGTTCCTGGATAGGCGTTGAGCGCACCTTGATTTGGCTGATATGGGGTGTAGTTGTACAAATTAGCCGTTGCTTGATTCTCGATATATACCCATGAGCCGCCGCAGGCTGCGTTTGGACTATACTGGATGTAGTTTGACCGGCCAGCCTTATAGCGATATTCGCCCGGCCGATTAGTATAAAGCCGAAATTGCCGCGCCGCCATCCGCAGCTGATTGTACATACCGGCATACTCATTTGAACAATTCGCTGTATTGCCCGGCCCGCTGTCCGGACAAGCAAAGCCCATAGCATACTTGTACTGACTCTTGAGTGGCCAGACATCAGTAAATAACGAACCCTGTTCTTTCTTTAGCGTCACCAGCATTACTTGTGGATTAATGCCAAATTCTTTTGATACATTCCAAATAATATTGGCCACCGACAGGCCGCCAGCAAACCAGCCACCACCCCTTTCAAACGAGGTTTCTTTCGTGCTTGGATTTTCATGATAATCACGCAGGCAGGCATACGGTGGGCCGTGCCAACCGCGTTTAGCCGCATATTGCGCTCGCGTACCTCCTCCATACTCGGACGGCCCAGTTCCCCACGTATCGCAGGCTGGCGTATGACTGTTAATAAAGTTTTGAATATCTTGAACGCTTGAAAATGTATTAGTGTCATAAAAAACATTGTCATCAATAATTCGTCCAGGGCTCCATGGCGACAACGCCCCTGTTTTTGGCCAAAAAACAATCCCCAGGCTAACAACACCAACGACGGCCAGTGTATATCCGACACGCTTTAGCCAGGACGGTTTCATGCTCTGTAACTGAATCACCGTAACCCCTCCTTGCGGAACGATGGCCCATTTGCAGATTCTCCAATATATGCACTCGATGAGTAAGTAACTTTAATTGACATGTCAGTGCCCGACGGTAATTCTGACAGTGGAATCTCGGCCATCCGACAATTTGTCGAGCTCGGACCAGCGGATGCGCCAGTTTGACGCGAAACTTGACCACCGGACCAGTAGACCGTGAAGGTACAGCTGCCGCCATTTTCGACAATAGCGTTAACGCCGCCATCAATCTGTAGATGCTGGCGATCACCACTCAGACCGTAACCACTTACGATTGGCGTCACTGCTCGTCTTGAGCCGCGTTGCTCGCCAGGACCGGCTGGCTTATCGGGGCTTCGACCATCGCGCTCTTCTGGCTTCGTCTTACTGTCGTCAACTTTCTTATTGCCATCTTTGTTGCTATTATTTTCCTTTGCTCGGGACGAATTAGCATCATCCTTGGCCCGCTCTGTTTGTTGTGGCCGCGTTATCGCATAAACAGCCGCCGCAATAGCAATCACGACAATCGCACTTACTAAACTAATTATTACAATCTTGGTCTTCTTTGGCGATGTTTGTTTAACTCGCATAGTGTTGTTTCCCCTGTTTTATCCTATCAGCTTAAGCATAACAGTTAATCGTTGGGTTTTCAATATTTTTGCCAATAAAGATGCTATAATATCCCGTATGAATGCACAGAAATCCCAAGTTAAACCACCATTGGTGTCAATTATTACCGCCACCTATAACGACGAAGTATATATTGAAAATTCAATCCGCTCCGTGCTGTCACAAGATTTTACTGATTTCGAGTACCTTATTATTAATGATGGCTCAACCGATAATACAAAAAAAATCGTTCAGCGCCTTCAAAAAGAAGATAGCCGTATTCGCCTCATTAATCAAAAAAATAGTGGCCTCGTGGCTTCACTCAACCGCGGCATTACTGAAGCGCGTGGCACCTACATTGCCCGTATTGATGGCGACGATGAGTGGTTGCCACACAAATTGAAAACTCAGGTTGCTATGCTTGAAGCAAATAAAAACCTAGTTCTGGTTGGCGGAGGCGCAGAAATTATAAACCAAGACAGCGTGCCGACTGGTTTTATTTTTAACGTTGCTCGTAATGAAGATATCAGACTTGGTCTTTGCATTTTTAATCAATTCTGCCATTCATCGGTTGTTTATCGCCGCCAGACAGCACTTGATGCCGGCCTTTACCCTGACACTTGCCCGGCTGAGGATTATGACCTGTTTAGCAAATTTGCCGAACATGGTGAGCTTGCCAACGTACCTTACCCCGTTTTTCGCTATCGCATTAGTGACGGCAGCATCTCGGCTAAACGCCGCGATGAGCAAAATCGTCTCGCTAAAAAGTTTTCGCTTCGCAACTGGGATATCGTTCAGCCGACGGTCACTAGTCGTGCCGACATCAAACGTGCTTTCACCTATTATCTCAAAAATCCAATTAACCATGATTTTGGAATTAGCCACAAGCACGCCTACACTTTTGTACTAATGCGCATTGGTTATCGTATGCTTCAAAAGAGACAGGTTGGTAAGGGGCTCCGTCAGCTTTGGAACGTGGCATCAACCGGGCGCACTGCCGCCAAGATTGTTGTTAAGTGGGGGCTTGATATCATCAAGATTAAGCTTCGACCATCACGTCGAAAAACAAAAACAGCAGCTTAGCAGTACGAAGACAGAATATCACCAAACTATTGGACGGGCTATCCTTTTCTATCTGTGATCGTGGCGCCACTGCCGCGGAATCAATGTTAATCCCCCAAACGACTGCCCAACCACTGAAAAGTCTTTCGTGATAGTAAATTCCTCGGCACGATAAGCAACGTCATACTTTACTGACCCATCGTGATTGAGAAGATTAACATCAACATAATACGACCCCGGGCCCAAGTTTGCCTCGATATCAAGTGTCAGCTTTTTATCTTTTGGTAGCTCAGCAAAACCCTCACGATTAGTAATAAAATTCGATACCAAATCACTATCCTTGCGATACAAATCAACCATGATTGCTCGCGTCTTATCATGATGCCAAGCGATATCAAACGAGATGGTCTCGCCAACCTTAAAGCTACGCTGTTTTTTACCCGTCGCGTCACGGATCGTAATATCAACATTTTCACCAGTATATTGCCGATTTCTATCAATACTTGCGTCAATCACTGCTTGATTGAGCCGACTATACTCGTCAGCCACCTGCACTGGGTCTCCCTCTTTGATAATTGTGCCGTCTTGGATTAGTACGGCACGATTACAAAACTTCTTGACTGTTTCCATATCATGTGTCACCAAGACAACTGTTTGCCCGCTGGCCTTATACTGCTCAAATATATCGATACACTTGCGCTGAAATGCCTCATCACCGACAGCCAACACTTCATCGAAAATCATAATATCGTTACGCGCCTTGATTGCTACCGAAAACGCCAATCGTACCTGCATGCCCGACGAATAATTTTTTAACTTCTGATCCATAAACGGTTCAAGTTCAGCAAAGGCAACGATCTCATCATACATCGCCTCCATCTCTTTGCGAGTAAACCCGAGTAACGCCCCGTTCAAAAAAACATTGTCTCGGCCAGATAACTCTGGGTTGAAGCCAACGCCCAGTTCAATAAATGGCGTCAACTTACCGTTTAGCTGGACATCTCCACTCGTTGGTTGATATACACCGGCGAGGATTTTAAGCATGGTACTTTTTCCTGAGCCGTTCCGACCAACAACACCGAAAAAATCACCTTGATTAATAGTAAAACTAACCCCGTCCAATACCTTTTGGACGGTCTTTTTATTTCGTTTGATAATATTAACAAAGGCATGCTTAATACTTGAGTTTTTGGTCTGCGGCAGTACAAACTCTTTATGTATATTATTAATCGTAATGGCCGGCTTTGTCATCTAAATATCCTCCGCAAATGAACGTTGCTTACGCTGGAAGTGCCACCAGCCCAATCCAAAGAGCCCGATAGTTATCGCGATCGGGATAAACCATAATAGTGGGTTGTGAAATGTCTGCCAAATTGTCTGAGATGCTGGGTTATTGGGCATCAATGCGTACCGAGCATCCTGAATAATTTGTGTGACCGGGTTCAAAAATGCCACCTTCTGGATAACCACCGGCATATAGATGATGGCAAAAATAATACCACTGGCATAGAACCCAGCCTGCAACAAAATCTCCCAGATATACGCGATATCACGAAACGTTACGTAGAGTGCTGATAGTAGCAGAGATAGGCCAATTGATAGCAAAAATAATTGGGCAATTATCGGAATTAACAGCAACCACAACAAAGTCGGCATCAAACCACTTAGCAGCGCAAAAATTATCACCACAATCATCCCCAAGCCAAGGTTAATCAGCGCCGATACGGAGCTGGCAACCACTAAGAGGTGTCTTGGGATTGCTACTTTACGAATTAGTTGCCCATTTTCTACTACCGAACGAGTACCTACCATCGTTGCCTCAGAGAAAAAGTTCCATAGCACGACGCCAATCAATAACCAGACGCCAAAATATTCAATCCCTTTACTGCCCTGCGGGAACGCATAGGTAAACAATACATACAAGATGCCGAATATGAACAGCGGCTTCAGAAGCGACCATACGTATCCGAGGGCAGAATTTTGGTAGCGAACCTTAAAGTCTGTACTAACCATTGCGCGCAAAATTGCCCGATTTTTTTCATTACCAAAGAGACGTCTCACTCCCTGATTATACCAAATTACACCAAAAAGATATATACTTGTAAAATGAATCGGTTACGAGTTGTTATCGTACGAAATGCCGCACCTCATGATTTTGGTGGTGGCGAGCGATTTCCAGTGTTCTTAGCCCGAGAACTACGAGAGCTGGGCCATTTGCCGGTTATTTTTAGTCACCACACGACACTCTGTGACTACGCTAAGCACGAACGGTTGACTTATCACCGCTCTTGGTGGTGGTCTCAACAAAACTGGAGCGGCCGGCGAGTTGTATTAACACCACTATATATACTCTGGCAGCTGCTACTCACTTTGTATTATATTATCCAATTTCATCGCTACAAAGCTGACGTTGTTCACCTGCAGAGTAAGGATGATTTTATTGCTGGGTCAATTGCTGGTAAGCTTATCGGTGCCCATGTTATCTGGACTGATCACGCTGACCTCAAACATGTCTGGAGGCAGCTCGGCGTATGGTATAAAAACCCGACTGGTAAGCTGGTTGCTTGGGCGGCACGCTTTGCCGACGCAATTACCCTCGTTAGCCAGAGTGAATGCCGTCTCGTTTCTGATAATCTGCCGTCAACCTCACCAATTCATCGTAAATTAACCGTTATCTATAATGGTGTCAACGACCAGAAACCAACACACACACCCGTCAAAAGCCGCCCGTTCACGTTCTGTATCGCCGGTCGCCTAGTTGTTGATAAGGGAGTTAGCGAAGCGATCGCTGCATTTAGACAACTCCATGCTACGCACCGTGACACGCGCCTCGTTCTGATCGGTGATGGACCAGATCGCTCACGGTTTGAAAAACAGGCCACAGGATTACCGGTCACCTTTCGTGGCCACCAAACAGACCCCCTCCCTGAAGTTGCCACCACTGACGTATATCTTCATCCAACGTACCACGAGGGGTTTAGTGTTTCACTTGTTGAAGCCAGTATGCTCCAGTTACCAATTATCGCCACTGATGTTGGTGGCAATCCAGAGATTATTCATCATAATAAAACCGGCCTCCTCGTCCCCGTAAAGAACTCAGTGGCGCTACATGATGCTATGGAGAAACTATATTCAAGTCCCGAGCTTCGCGCACGTCTAGCCACCGCTGCCCGCCGTCAATATCTTGCCTCATTTGTTTTTCACACTATCGTTAAAACACAATTTATTCCTTTGTATAAAAACGGTTTATAATATACCTATGAAGATTCGTGTAGAAACCGCCGCTCTCACTGCTCCCAATATATCCGGGGTTGGTCATTACACTCGTATGTTGACCAATAGCCTCGCTCGCTATTCACCGCCAGAAACTGAGGTTTCGGCATTTTATTTTAATTTTTTGAGCAAGCATCGGGACCCTATTCTAGACAGCTCAATCAAGCATGAAAAACACACGCTCATACCCCAGCGGCTATTTGCCAAACTCCAAAGCTATGGCTTGCCGCTACCGTACGATCTCTTGTCATCACCTGTCGACGTCGCTATTTTTCCAAATTTTGACCGCTGGACAACCAGTAAAGCAGCTATCACTGCCGTCGTTATTCACGACCTCGGCTATCTCTATTTTCCTGAGACAATTGAACAGCGCAACCTAGCTCATTTACGCCGTCGCGTCGCTCATGCGGCCCGAATAGCAGACCTCATCATTACTGTCTCGGAGTCGGTCAAAGCAGAAATTATCACCGAATACAGCGTGCCAGCTTCGAAAATTATCGTCACACCAATACCGGCTGACCCAATTTATTCACAGCCGGGTACTGTTGACGTCGCCACTAAGTACAACTTACCAACCAAGCGGTATATCTTTTCAATCGGCAATCTCGAGCCACGTAAAGATTTACCAACGATGATCACCGCCTTTCGTGCTCTACCGAAAAAAGTCCGCAAGCAGTATTCACTGGTGTTGGCTGGTGGCAAGGGCTGGAAAACCGAGGCCACCGAACGCGCTATCGCTGAAGCTCAGGCTGCAGGTGAACACGTCATTCGTCCAGGCTACATCCCCCAAGAAGACGTGCCTGCATGTTATCAGCAAGCAGACCTTTTTTGCATGAGCTCCATTTACGAGGGGTTTGGTATGCCGATTGTCGAGGCATTAACCAGCGGTACACCGGTTGTCGCCTCAGACATTCCCGTACTCCGCGAAGCAGGTGGAGATGCAGTGCTCTACGCTCAGCCCAAAAATCCCGATGATTTCATGAAAAAAATGCTCTCCATTATCGCTGACCCACAAAAAGCACGCCTCGATATGAAAACTGCGGTTCAGGCTCATCTCAATACTATTTCCTGGCAGAATAATACCGATCGCCTCATCGCTGCTTTCAAGGAGGCCATTGCCGCTAAAAAACATCGCACCAACTAGGGTTTATGGGTTATACTTATCATTATGGCTCGCTTCAAACACTACATCACCAACCATGCCACCAAACTTCGCTACCTCCTCATCGGTACCATCAACACCGCCATTGATTTTGGTGTGTTGTTTATGCTGACTTGGTTTATCAGCACGCCGAAAGAATTAGCCAATATTATTTCGACAACCATCGCCTTTAGTTTCAGCTTCGTCGCCAATCGATCATTCACCTTTCGCTCACGCACCGGTAATGTTCGTCGCCAGCTACTCCTCTTTACCCTCGTCACCCTGTTTGGTCTCTGGGTAATCCAGACTATCATTATTGCGCTACTCGCGCCAATTTTCATTAGCTTTAATTTCAGTCAGCCAGTAGCACTGTTTATTAGCAAACTCATCGCCACTGTCGCCAGCCTCATCTGGAACTATCTGCTCTATACTAACGTTGTTTTCAAAGATTAAGAACTCTTCTGTGAAATCACCAAGTGCCGCGCACGCCCCTCGCCCTCGGAGTGGGTCTCAATATCACTATAATCACTCGCCACGTGGTGTACCACCCAGCGATCAGCCGAATTCAGTTCGATAATTTTTGTCTCGCCCGTCCGTCGCACCTCTTCGATCCAGCCGCGCGCCTTGTCAGCAATCTTTTCGGCATGCTGCTTCTTATAATCAGCGATATCAACATTCACTCGCACCAGCGCCGCCTGACGGTTGCGCAAAATCGCTGACACCACCGTCTGTAGACTCCGTAACGTCTCAGCATTCCGCCCAATCAGCAAGCTATTACGTTCACTCGACGGCACAACGGCCTTGATAACATCGTCTTCAACACTAACATCAACATCCAGATTGAGATCAAAGAACGCCAAAAAGTCCTCTAGGTATTTCTTGACAAATTCAATGGTCGCGATTTGATCCATATAGCCTCCTTAATCCTTCGCCTTTATCCGCGTAATGTTCGCCTCAGTCGCTGTGGCCGCTCGTTGCGAAGCGACTTTTGATTTTTTCACTGACGTGGTTGCTGACTTGCTCGTAGATTTTGGCGAACACTTTTCGCCGGCAATTTGCTGCATCTCTGTCCCGTCTTGCTTGAGAATAATGGCGTTTTGGATATAAGCAGCGATATTTGAGATTGCCATGTAGAGCGCCAGCGCCCCCGGCAGACTGATCATAATAAGGAACATAAACACCGGCATAACCTTCATCATTTTACGCGTGACAATGGCGTTAACTTCGGTTTGGTCGGCGTTCTTGCCTTCGCCGGCCTCCATCAGCACATCACGTAGTCGCTTCTTGCTGTCCGAACTTGGCGACATTTGCTTTGATAATAAATACTGCAAAACGGCAGCTACCAGAGCGAGGATGAGTAACCCGATTGATACGCCATTTGATGATAACGCCTGCTTCGTCAAGTCCATCAGCCCCAAGAAATTCTGGTTAAAGTGATCCGGATTGGCGATCAAGTGCCTGACCGGCTCCCACTGCTCCATTACGTCGTACGTATACTTGGCGAGCTCTGAGCGCTGCAGTACGAATATCTGCACCACGCGGTAAATTGCGATTAGCACTGGCAGTTGAATGAGGAGGACCAAAATAGAGCTCATTGGCTTGATATTATGCTTTTTATACACATCCATCATCGCCATCGCCCGCATCTGTGGATTGCTCTTATACTTTTTGTTAATCTTTGCGAGCTCAGGCTGTATTTTGCGCATCGCTTTAGCCTGGTGGAGTTGCTTCTTAACTAGTGGCCACAGTAGTAACCGCACAATTATTGTAAATAGTACAACGCTAACTCCAAAATCGCCGCCCGGAATCAGCGCGTAAATCGCCATCAGCAAGTTAAAAATTGGCTGCACAATAACCACATCAAACATGTTCATATCCTCATTATACCAGAGGTGGCACTATTTATATAGCCCGGCTTGCGAAAAGAGCTGCTTTACTGCCGTCTTCAGGTCGTCATGCGGCATCAGTAGCACCTCCGATGAAAACACCATAATAACAACATCAAACCCACCCCGAATATGCGGCAACTCGAGTCGGATAATTTCGTAAATTCGGCGGCGAACACGATTGCGCTTAACAGCAGACTTGAGCACCTTTTTGCTAATCACTACCGAAAACCGACCATGGCGACGGCGCGGATTAGCAATATATTTCATGGTGAGCTGCGACGAGCGAATTGCCTGCCCGCGCGCATAGACGTAGCGCAGGCTACCACGACCATGAAATCGGTTGACGTGACGTAACATAGGTCCAGTATAGCAAAATCCCGCCCTATTAGGCGAGGCGGGAGTTTACAATTAGATAGCGATCTTGGCGCGACCCTTGAGGCGACGGCGCTTCAGAACAGCGCGACCAGCCTTGGTCGAAACACGAGCTCGAAAACCGTGCGTCTTGGCGCGATGTCGCTTGTGTGGTTGAAATGTTCGCTTTGGCATATCGTCATTTAGTGTAGCCTTTTTTGACATTTTTTGCAAGCCATGGATAAACTTTCCACTGTTTCCGCTGCTTTTTCCACATATTTAACAGAGGTGGCTCATCGCTGTGGAAAAATCACCTCGAGAGGCCCTAGATTTTATGATGGCGCCTGTGCTTGTGGAAAAGTCTGATTTTTTGCTATAGTAAAGTCATCAAGCTAGTTCCGAGGGGGAAGGTATTGTGAATAGTCAAGCTATTTGGCAGGGAGTGTTGGGTGAAATTGAAGTTTCAATTCCGCCATCATCATTTTCGACCTGGTTTAAGTCGACCGAGCTTGACATTATATCTGATAACGAGGTGGCTGTCCTGTCACCCAACCCGTTCGTGTTAACACAACTAGAAAAACGCTATTATCAACGCATCGCTGACGGTTTGAAACGAAATGGCCTTGCGGTCTCGACAATTCATTTTCGACCCAAAAAAACAGCTGCTCGAAAGCAACGCCTCAGCCGCGATGAACCAAATTCAGTGGCCACCGCCCAACCGATCATCAAGCAGTCTAAAAAATCAGTAACCAACCTCAACCCGCGCTACACCTTTGACAACTTTATTGTTGGCTCAAGTAATGACCTGGCGCACGCTGCTTGTCAAGCGATTGCCGCTAATCCTGGCACCAAATACAATCCGCTCTATTTGTATGGCGGTTCGGGGCTTGGTAAAACCCATTTGATGCAGGCTGTCGGTAATGAGATTATTAAGCGCCAACCCTCCGCCCGCGTATTATATACCACCACCGAGACCTTTGTTAGTGAATTTCTCGACTCGATTCGCTTCAAGAAAAAAGGATTTTCCGACAAATATCGTAACGTCGATGTTTTGATTGTTGACGATATGCAGTTTATCGCCAACAAGGAAAAAACTCAGGACGAGTTCTTCCACACCTTTAACGACCTACACCAAAACGACAAGCAGATCATTATCAGCTCTGACAAGCCGCCCAAAAGCATCCCTACCCTGACCGACCGCCTGCGCAGTCGTTTTGAGTGGGGCATGACGATTGACGTGCAGATGCCTGATTATGAAACTCGCTGTGCTATCGTTACTGCTAAGGCTGGCCTGAGCAACATTGAATTATCCGCCGACGTTGTCGAATACCTCGCCACCAATTTTAAGACCAATATCCGCGAACTTGAGGGGGCGCTCAATCAGCTCCTCGCCTACGCCGAGATGCAGAACATCACACCTGACGCCGAAACCGCCGAGGGGCTACTCGGCAATATTAAGCGTTCTCGCCCACAATATATCACCGCCAAGCAAATTATTGACAAAACTGCTCGCCACTTTGGCGTCGAGGTCAAGGATGTGTGTTCGCCAAGGCGCGATAAATATATCATGCAGCCACGCCAAATTGCCATGTACCTGCTGCGGAGCGAGCTCAAGATGAGTTTTCCAAAAATCGCCCAGGAGCTTGGCCGCAAAGACCACACTACCGCCATTCATTCGGTCGACAAAATTAGCAAGGAGATGCTCATCAGCGTCAATATTCGTGAACAAATCAACGACATTCGAGACAAGCTCTATGTGTAAAACCTGGGTAAAACGTGCGTATAACCAGCGACAAACGTGTGAACGACTATCTACTAATCTAGTTGTTATCAAATGGGCCAAGCAGCATCACGTGGACAATCAGCGTCTTATCCACGACACCATACCCAGCAAATCCACCGTCTTTTCCACTGACACAATGCTACTATTACCTCTGTCTGAACACAATCTTTACCCAGTTTCCACAGCACCTATTATTACTAACCACTGAATAAAAATAAGAAAAGGATTATAATAAGAATATGAAACTCACCGTCACCCAAGAAAACCTCGCCAAAGCCCTCGCCAGCGTTGGGCGCATCGCCGCTAGTCGTAACGAACTAGCAATACTGAACAATATTTTACTACGAACAGACGGCTCTCGGCTGGTCGTAGCGGCAACGAATCTGGAGATCGCCTCTACCCAGTATGTTGGCGCCAAGGTCGAGAAGCCCGGCTCGATAACTATCCCCGCCCGACTGGTGAGCGAATTCGTCGCCAGCCTGCCGAGTGGTACGGTCGAGTTGGAGGTTAAGGACGAGCATCTACATCTGACCGCAGACAAGTTTTCATCGGTTATCAATGGCGTCGTAGCGGATGAGTTTCCGGAGCTGCCGACAGTGGACGAGCAGACGGCGGTGCGACTGGATATGAGTACGGATGAGCTAAAAAAGGCAGTTTCGCAAACCATTATCGCGACGTCTAGTGATGCCACGCGGGCGGTGTTAACTGGTGTGTACTGGCATACCTATAATAGTGAGTTGTATCTAGCGGCCACGGACGGTTATCGGCTAGCGGAGAAGCGGCTGATGAAGTTTGATGGTGAAATTACAGCTGTCGTGCCGGCATCGACATTGCAGGAAGTGCTGCGGAGCCTCGACACCGAGACGAGTGATGTGAGTTTGTTTTTTGATGAAACGCAGGTTGGGTTTCGGACGGATCACCTAGAGATCGTGAGTCGGCTGATCGATGGCAAGTTTCCCGACTATCGTCAACTGATCCCTAAGCTCGCCGAGACCGATGTAGTGATCAAGAAGGCTAATTTCCTGCGCATCACCAAGGTTGCCAGCCTCTTTGCGCGCGAGTCCGGTGGTGGTATCACCCTCAAGGCTAGTCACGAGCAGGCGCTATTATCAATCCATTCAATCGCTTCGGAGCTTGGCGAGAATACCTCTGAGGCCAGCGCCGAGGTGTCGAGCGACGGCGAAATTACGCTTAATTCTCGCTATCTGATCGAGTCACTTGGCGCTACTGATGGCGAGACTGTTACCTTCTCGTTTAACGGCAAACTGTCGCCATGTGTCATCCGCGAGCAGACCCCTACGCCAGATTGTATGCATATTGTTATGCCGTTGAAGCGCTAGGTTAGTTAAGTGATCGACCGTCTTGAGTAATGGTAATTCGTCGATTATTATCGTAATCAATAGTGATGTTGTAGGCTAATTTATCCTCGACGGTAATAGTAAACGATAGTGTATTTTTTCCTGTTGATGTATCGCGTGTAATATTTTTTATCGTTGTTTGCGTGGCGATGCGCGATAGCCTATGGTCATAAGAATAATCACTCATGATTAGCTTTTCAATGTAGTCAGTGTCATTGCCGGTTAGTTGGTCGGATAATGAATTGCCGTACTGATCCTTTTGGCCACTCCAGTTGACGACCAGATGTGGACTTCGTAGTCCACGCATTCGCGAAAAGTCATCATTACAGCCAAAATAACCGTATATTAGCTGATCAGTTGGTAGACATGAAACGGTTGTGCTATATTGATACTGAGCGTCCTCGTCAAGATTGGTTTTTTGTGACCACGTATATTCGACGAGATACGACTGCTGTAGGCTTTTAATATCAACAATGAAGTTAACGGTGTGGATATCTTTCGCTTGATCGTGAGTCTGCTTAAATGATCCATCGCGAATAAGGATGTCTTTAATAGAGTTGTCCGGCAAATTGCCAGCGTAATTGTTACGGATGGCGGTATATAATGCGTGACGGATTGTTTCGAGGGTTTTAGTGTCGGTCGGTTTACCATTTGTATATGTACTGAGATTTTCGATATGCATTTCTCCACCAAGAGGGTTGCGTAGCAGTAGTATATAGGCAACCGTAGTGATAATAACAACACCAATAAACCCTAAGATAATGAAAATTAGTTTTTTATTATAGTGCAACATTACCGCCACCTCTACTTGTATTTGCTCCAACATAGCTCGCCACTGCTGACATATCAACTTCTGGGTAGGCAAACTCATCCGGAAGATGTCCGAGCCAAGTTTTTGGATCATTAACCTTACCCGTAAGGATAAATCCAGATCCGCCACCTCGTTGCGTGCCATCACCGCGGCCCCTACCTTTGCCGCCACAGCTTGCATGGCCGACAATAACATTGTCGCCCTGAATGCCGAGGACGACTCCGGTATGACCATAGCGTCCACCAGACCAGCTAAACACCGCGCCGACCTTTGGTGTTTTACCAGTCGGTAGTTTTCGAGCATTTCTTAAGTGCTTAACAACGTGTTCGCCATTACCTGTGGTGCCGAGGTTTTTTGTTGAAGTAAATTTTTCAAGGAAGAATACAGAGAACGACACACAGTTTGATCCCCCACCATTACAAGTATTCCACAAGTAGTCACCCATAGCTTTGCGGCTTTCATTATTTTTATTTTCGCCGTAATTCATCATGAATTTCTTCGCTTGCTCTTCGTTGAGACCGCCTTCGGAGATGGTGCCGCCTCCACCTCCGCTACCGTCACTACAGTTAGTGGCAGCACCAGAAGCGGCAGCGGCCGCGCTAGACGGATCTGGTTCCCAACTCATAGCTTTCATGGTATAAGCTACGCGAATTATAGTCTGTGGAATGCCAGCACCAAAAAATTTCTTTACCATAATAGCGGCAGCAGCTGCGGCGTTGCCTGACGCTACCATCTCAGCTAACACGTTTTTACGTGAAGTTGGTGCAAGGTTCTGGAGTTGCCACCAGACGATAGCTAGTTGCACCTCGAGACTGGTAACATCACCCTGGACGCCAGCCTGCTGTTGCCAGTAAAGGACGGCTACACCCGGGTCCCATTGGGCGATTCCCCAGGCATCGCCCATACCAGCCGGTTTACTCGGGTTCCACGGGTGATACTTACCGCCGGCCTTAAGCGGATTTGGCTCGGAGCCTTTATTTTGACGAAGAATTGGGTTACCTTTTGACTCCTGATATAAATTACCAACGATTGCTGCTGCAACAAACTTTGGCGCACCTTTGGAGATAAAGTAATTAAATGCTTTCTTTAGATTATCTTCGCCGACTAGCTCGCCTGCCGTCCCACTCGCTGACTGTGCGGCACTTGGTGAACAGTTTGTATCCTCAGAATTATTGCTAAAAAGAATGTTGTTGTCTTCAAATGTTGCACGCAGTTGATCGGTATTTAGCTCGGCAAACACCGGTGAGCTCCCAAAAAGCAGCGAAATAATTGATATAACGATAACAACCCTTTGAAAGACTAATTTTCGTTCCATAACTTCCCCGCCCGTTCTCTCGCGTTATCCGGTAATGTGTTACCGTCAGTTGTCTGCCACGCCTCCCTGCCGGTTGAGTATGCGATGAGCTGTAAATTGCCGCGATAATCTTTCTTTAATATGACATATAATGTGCGCGATGGATTGGTGGTCGCAACATTGGCGGCAATTACTTTCAGAAAAATCCACTCATTTTCGAAGTCAATTTTTTCGAGAAATGTTTGTCGCGGTGTTGTCGTAACTCGCAGGTCAGCAAAGGCAGCGGAGGCTGATTCGCGCAACGTTTTTTCTGGGATTGTGAGGTTTTTGGTTGACATTGGATTTAGCGGGGTGTTGTTGCGGACAACAACCAAGACAATGGCGGCTATTAGCACGATCACTGCCACGCATAACCCGGCCATAATTATCAACGACCGCTTATCGTCACGTGGTTGCCGGGAGTAATAATTCATGTTATCTATCACAATGTTACTGGCTCCCCGCTTGCGGTCCGAATGGTGACGGCGTTATCCGCGATAGTAAACTGTACAGCATACGCGGCGGTGTTCTTAACAATCACGGTGAATGATATTACCTTTTCGTTAAAAACCACATTAGTGATCGTCCCAGACACAAGGGCATCAGAGGTCACATGTTTACTTACGTAGTGGCGAAGAATTGCTACAACGAGCGAATTTTGGGTGTCATCATTGATGAATGCGGCTAGTGTTTTATTGGCACTATTCTTCGTATCCCACCCACTGAGGACTAACTGCTGTGTGGTTGGCTGGCCACTGCCACCGGTTGGTCCCTCGTACTGCCCACCTCCCGACCGGGTAGAGCTATCATTAGATGACTGCGGCGGAGTCGATGGGTTGGTTGGTGGTAGCAGCAGAATGACGACAACGACCGAGGCGGAGAGTATGATGAATGATAACGTAGCGATAATTGCTGTTTTGTGTGCTAAAAGAAACTCTCTCACGTCGCCCGCCCTCCAACCTTTTTCGGTCCAGTGATCACCCACATGCCTGTTGTGCCGTCATCCTCTTCATTTTTACCTTTATCTGCCTTTTCACCAAAGTGAAATTCGCTCGCCGCAAAACCAGCTTTATTTTCGGTGTTGGAGCGCTTATTCGGGTCACCAACGAGGAACTTACCATCAGCAGTCTTTCCGCGAATAAACATAATGTGACCACCACGAATAAACGGGGTTGCGCCACCGACCGATATGAGAACCAGGCCACCCTCGGATAGGCCTCTTGAGGCATTCTCGGCGCTTGGCTGTACTGCCTTAATCGTGACGCCAAATTTATCCTTAAATAGCTGGGCCTTACTTTCCCATATCCAATTCGAACCACAGCGTCCGCCACCCCTCTGGCCATCGTTTTGATAGAAAAACTCAGCCATTTTTTCTGGATCAACGGTTGTATTGCCGACAGTCGAGACAATAGCAGCCATAGAGGTTGGCGCGCAGCCACACTCACCAATAGTACCAATGCCGTATTTTTTATTCTTCCACGGCTCTTCTGACTGATAGTACATCTTGATCTGGTCGAGATTTTCGCCAGTTTGGGAGTTTGAGGCGTTATTAGACTGATTGCTGCCAACAAGTTCCTCGTCGTCTTCACCGTTGATGGAGTTTTGGATCTGATAATCCATTAAAAAGACGGAGATGGCGGCGAGGGTTCTGCTGTCGGCGGTGTCGATTGAGCCAAAGTCGGTGTCGGCGCTTGTTTTGCCATTTTCGCTTTCGACAACAGGACGATAACCGCCACTGGAGAGTTTGCCAGTACTTTGCCTGGTACTAGATTCATCGAGAACGCAGCCGGTCATATTGGTCGAGTATTCTGCTGAGCCGACATCGCTACAAGATTCAATAAACGATTTTAGCGGCGTATTGTCTTTTATATATCCTTTACTGACCAATGCCTCAATGTCGTCTTCTTTTTCTATATCAACACTTTCATCAATCCACCCAGCCTTTGCCAGGATCTCTCGTGCCTCCTCAACACCCATATCGTCCTGCTGTTTAGTGAAGCCCGTACACCCAGCGCCGGCAAAGTTCACTGCCGGGGTAACGTCACGGCCATTAACCTCGGTTTTTAAACCAAAATCTTCGGCATAACCACAGTAATTTGCTGAGTAGTTATCACTCGCATTGGCAGCGGCTCCAAATGAAAGTGCCATTGCTGGGAGGCGGATAATATTAGAGAAGATTGAAGCAAAAGAATTATTGTAACTGCCAGATTGGAGCATCATCTGACGTAAGTTAAAGGTAAGGCTACCAAGGAATGTGTGGCGGCTGGAGGTGTCGAATGGGCTGAGTGAAGCGATGTCGTATTCACGTTGTTGTCGCTCGTTAGCAAGACGAACTTGGTTGAAACTAGAAAGGCCTTTTTTAGACAATACTGGTAGATGCTTTGCCGAATTTGCTGCTGCAAAAAATGCACCAGCCGATGTTCCGAGCATGTCACCAAACTCCCTACCCTTGGCATTGGCAATATCATTATCACCGACGATGGCTTTAAAAATTGCCTGAACTGCTGCACTTGTGGCTGCTTTGGTTATTTCGCCTACAATGACAGAGGTGATCTGAGAGATTGCGAAATTACCCACTGCCTTGACAATACCACCGATAAGTGTCGGCGCTGCTAAGGCTGTCGCTGCTGCATCGACGGCCATAGCAGAATACATAGCCTGATCGCTCATGATGACGTTGCACGCGCCCTTGGTGGCATCTTTGTATTGATACATTGCCTGGATGGCTGGGTGGCGACGAACCTTAAGCCCGGGGGCAAACTTTTCAGATAGCGGAACTTTATTTTTATTGACGCCCATGGCAGAGAGCAGGAGTGGTGAATCAAGGGCTGACTCGGCTTTGCCGTCACTGCCTTTGTGGCGAGAGGTTAACATTGTACCAACGAATTCCATGCCGGCAGCAGTCATCGCGAAACGCGGATCAAGGCCTGAAGCTTTTTGTTGTGATCCTGGCGAGAGAACCATGTTGGCTATCGGTGGGATAAGTGCCGCCATTTGCGCTCCGGCGATACCGCCAACGATAAAGTCGGGCACATGTCCAGCGATACAGGCGCCTGTTGCGAGGGTATAGGCCGAACCAGCACGCCGCGCACGCTTTAGTTTTTTATCGGCATGTGCTTTGGCTTTGTTGCCCGACTCTTCAATGTCTGATTGGTTTATTTTATCATCAGCACGATATTCTTCGGATGGGGTCTTCTTTTTTTCACCGTCAGAGCCTGTTGAGCCTTGATTTTGTCGGTTATTCTTTTTGTTTTCTTCGGCCCATGTGGCTGCTCCCCCGTTTCGCTTTATACGCTTAAACTTACTAAAGAACTTTTTGGCGAGATATTTACTTGACCAAACGCGAAATCGCATGTTAAATGCACCGGATCGACCAAGGACTTTGGCGGCAAGACCGCGGTTTTCTTTAGCGCTTAAAAAACCAGGCAAGTCTTGAGCCTTGATGTGTTTGCCGTCAACAATAAATTTTTCGGGGTTACCATCGGGGTAGCCAAATCTTTTCAGGTTAAGCGGTTTGCCTTTAGCATCGGCCGCCACGACACCGTGCTTTGCGAGACGGCGTAAACCTTTATTTGAAATCGTGCCGGCCTTGCACTTCATCTTTTTACTATTGCAAACGCCGGGCTTTGTGATCATATTCGCCAAGTTTTTTGCGAGACGTCGTTCAGAGACAACTGAACTAGAATCGTTGCCAAGAGTTAGGTTTTCCATGAGATTGATGAGCATTGATGCCGGACCAAACACCGAAGCCAGCAGACCACCACCAACACCAAATAATATCATTAAACCAGCGATACCGCCGCGTTTTTTAGCAAGAGCGATGAGCTTAGCGGCTTGACTTTTGGGCATAGTTCGATTAGATTTTTCTGGTTGATAAAAACCACTTTGTGGTCCTTGATTTGCAGTACCATTCTCTTTGTCTGTTATTTTTTGCGCGGCATCTTCAATATTAGTATCTCGATTCGCCTGGTAGCCGAACGGGTCAGTATCAAGGCCATCATCTCGTAGACCGGCCTCTATCTGGTCAAGCGCTGCTTGCTCACCAGCATTCAGTCGCTCCGATGAATCATCATGTAGCTCAAACGGATTTGCTCGTCCATCAGCATCAGAGTCGGTTGTGGTGTCAAATCGCGGCGGTTTTGTTGCTGTTGCCATATGCCTCCAATTATACTACACTGCCCCGTACCCGCCGAGCGGCGTTTCTGATGGTAGTTGATGTCGAGAGATCGGCGAGGTGTTGATGAGTTCGTATTCGGTATCGCTGGCTTGAATCTGGATGTGAACGTGGTTTTGTCCGGCAAAGAATAACCCCTGCCCCACGGGGAAATTGGCAAGGCGTTTTTGCTCTTCCTCGGTTAGCTTAAAGACACTGGAAAGGACGTCAACGGCGCTGGTTGACTGCTTGAGTAGCAGCTGCATCGACGAGTTAGCCACAATGGCCCGACCCATCTTGCTACCCATAAAGTCCTCGACGTCCTGGGTGATGGTCGTGAGGCCTAGCTGGTATTTGCGGGCACGCTTGGCGAGAGAAAATAGGAAGTTGGCTGAGTCGTCGTAGCGCATCAGCTGCCACGCCTCATCGACGATGAGCATGCGCCGTTTCTGGTCGGTACGCGTAATATTCCAGATGTGATTGAGCACAATATACATGGCGATCGGCCGCAGTTCGTCCTCGAGGTCACGGATATTAAAGACCACCATGGTGTTATTAATATCAATATTTGATTGCTGGCTAAAGATACCGGCGAAAGTACCGGAGGTAAATTTGCGGAGCCGCTGAGCGAGGCTTGGCCCGGTGCCACCCATGTGAAGCAGCGTATCGTAGAGGTCGGCAATGGTTGGCGGCGTTGAATGGTGGGTCAACGGGTCAGCGGTGATGCCGACGCGGGCGTAGGTGTCGATCAGCGCCTGGTCAATATCAGCCTCCTCGGCAGCCGTCAGTCCAGCGATAATCTGTCCGCCCGCTGTCGTCTGCGAACCACCCAGCATCTGCCGCAGCAAGCCATGCAGCGTCACTAAATTCGCCCTCAGTGCATCGTCTGCCTCATCGGTATCAATCACTCGCGGTAGATCAAACGGATTGATGCGGGTGTCGCTGTTGAGGCTGAGTCGAATGTAGCTACCGCCAACGGCGTCGGACAGCTTCTGGTATTCGTTTTCTGGGTCGATAATCACGATGTCTGAACCAAGCATCATGCTGCGCAGTGCCTCCAGCTTGACGGTGAACGACTTACCAGCACCAGATTTAGCGAACACTACCATGTTGGCATTCTCGAGAGAAAAGCGGTCAAAAATCACCAAGCCGTTATTATGCATATTAATACCATATAACACACCCTTACCGTCAGTTAGATCGGCCGAGGTAAACGGAAAGCTGGTAGAAATAGCGCCGGTATTCATGTTGCGGCGAACCTGGAGCTGGTCGGTCAGCTGCGGAATGGTGCTATTGAGGCCCTGCTCCTGTTGGGCCGAGGCAACCTTAGAGAACACCAGCTGCTGGCCAAAAATTGTCTCGATCTTGTGCTGGATAAAGTTGAGTTCATCAATGCTGTCGGCATAAATCGTGATGTAAAGGCCAAAGCGGAAGAACTTTTCCGAGCCGATCTGTAGCTGGTTGCGCAGCTCCTCGGCGTCCTGTAATGCCGCTTCCATCGCTGGGTCGCGCACCTTGCCCTTCTCGGAATTGATGCTGAGGCTGGCCTCGAGCTGAGTCACTTTCTTGCGCAGGTTGTTGAGCACCACCTGGGTATCAACCGGGTAAATGAACATGCTAATATCTAGCACCTCGTCGATGTTGATCACCGAGCTGAGCCAGCCGGTGTATAACTCGCGCGGATAGCCGTAGACGTACATGGTGCGGCCGTACTTTGAGCCGAGGCGGAAGTGGTCGGATTTGAGCTCGAGACTGCTCGGGGCGATGAAGTCACGCAGGGTTCTCACACCGGTGAGAAAGGCCTGCTCAACCTCGGCCTGCTCGCGGGCCCGCTGTTGGGCGGCGATATCAATGGCGTCCAGCTTCTTTTTTCTAGCCATGTCGTACTCCTCCATATCCATGTGGTGATTCGCCTCGTCCCTTGCGAACATAGGTCGTTGCTAGTTCATCGGCGCCGACACTCAACGGTTGTTGCGGTGCCACGTCAGGGTTGTATGAACTGTAGAATAATTCGCCCAGCTGTTTGGTGTTAAGCTGCGAACTCTTCACGCCCATCTGAAACAGCCCGCTCATTACCGAGTCAACTCGGTTCTTAATTTCATCCTTGGCCTTTTCGTAGGCGGTTTGTTCAATCTTGGTGACGGTGTTGTCTTTCTTGCCGCCGAAGAAGCTGTCGAACAGACCCTTGGCCTGCTGTTTAATAACTTGCATGTCGCCGCTCTGATAATACGGCACAACGATATAAAAATCCTTATCCATAATATTGGCTTCTTGGGCGAGGACATCGATGAAGTTGATATAGTCGTCCATCAGCACATTGAGGAGCATATTGTCTTGGTTGCGACGGATGTCAATCAGGCGGTCGATGTACGGCCCGATGTCAACGCGACGCGAGCGAATGAGCACTTGAACCGGAAAATATAACGAATTAAGGAAGTTTTGGTAGCTAAACTCAATTCCCTCACGCTCGCGGCCACTCATCAGATCGAAGTTGATTGACTGACATTGAACAATCGCCCGAAAGCTGCCGTCATTCATGATAATCATGTTCTCGCGCATCTCAGAAAATAGCAGCGTGTTCTGGGTGCTGGTCGGGCCTTTTTGTTGAGGTTTTACCTGGTTAGTTGGCTGCTTGGCGGGCTGTTGCGGAGCTGGCTGTGGCTGGTTGGGCTCGGGTGCGGACGGTGGGTTGGGGGCTGGTTGTGCCGCGGGTTGTGCGCTTGGCATCGGCTGTGGCTGGGCTGGCGCCTGCGGTAATTGCTGTGGCAGCGGGCTGAATTGATCAGGATACTGAGCGTACGGTGAGGTTGGTTCTGTGGAGACTGGATCGGGCCCAGAGGCAATAACCCCCGGCATAGTTGGCGGATTTGACGGTGCACCAAACGGTGGTGCAGCGGCTGCATCTGGTGGATAGTGATATGGTTGCTGTTGCTGATCTGATTGCATAGACATCCCACCTAGTGAAGCGAAATCACGACTTCCTTATCATGTTCTTTTTGGATGCGACCGGCCTCTCGTTGGAGCGAGGCGACCGACAGATCGCTGTGATTACGCGCTAAGTCCATTATAGCAGGCGAGACGGGTGCCGTGCTAGGGGGCGCCTGGTCGGTGTGAGTCGTCGGTTGCTCGCTGATGGGCGTGATGATGGACTGCTGCATAGTTGGATAGGGGTCGAAGGTCGAGGGTTGCGGCGAGAGGGCTTGGTCGTCTTGGTTGTCTTGGGCGGTCTGGGTAGTTGGGGTGGCTTGGGCCCGCTGCATTTGCTGGACAATTTCATCATGGCGCTTTTCGTCGGCCCGCTCAATGAGTGTTTCAAAGGCGCGGGCTGTCTTGCTGCTTGGATCAAGCGGGTCTTGGGCGGTCTGGGCCTCGTTGTACCAATCCGCCTGCATCGAACTATTCATCACCGAGCTGTTTGGATTGTCGACACCGCGCACCGACCAACCGTGCGTGTCCACTAGCGTCGCCAGATATGACAGCCGGCGATTGACCTCGGCCTGGTCATACCCCTTGCCGTATTGCTTTTCCTCAACTCGCGGGGCGATCACCTCGACCATTCGCTCAATACCATCGGCTCGCCACAGTCGCTGCTTGGGCTTGAGAATGAACGAAATAACCGCTGCGAGGTAAACCTCCATCGGCTGATCCTTGCGCAGCGGCAAGGCTAACGCCCCGAAAAACAGCGCAACCGGCACCGGGATAATCGCCAGTGGTGGCAGCACCGAGAACAGCCCCCACGCCAGCGCAATCATACCGATCGCGACGATCAAGAAAATGAACTGCTTGAAACTAAACGGCCCGAGCAGCTTGTCTTCAGCTTCCACATCTTGGGGAACTTTGTAGACGGCCATCGGGTATTATTATAGCAGATTTTGAATGCCTTTGAGGGCGTCTTCTTGCTCGCCGCTATATCGCCCAGCGTAGTTTCGGTGTGTGAGAATAGTGGTGATACTCTTGTTAAGCTTTTTCTTTGCCTCAGGGGTTAACTGTGCAGCAATATTGTACTTTTGCATCATATCAAGCGTATCCTCAAGGAACACCGCGTCACTTGCCAGGGCCTTATCAGCGCTTAGCTTACCTTTCTCAAAGGCTTTTATCATATTGCGCACCTTGAAGGCGTCACCGGTATCCTTGATAGCATTGGCCTGTATATCAACACACTCTGATCCACCTAGCCACCATGGTCGTGCACTATTGTTTTTCAGCGCAACACCAAGCTCCTGAGCGAGGTCGTCTGTTAGGTTGTTCATCTGCACGTTGCTGAGCATATCGAGTAGTGGTTTAGCACCACGACTGCTTGCGATCTTGCGACCAGCCGCATTCCTGATATCGTCGGTTGCTGGTATATTGCCAACAGCGTTGCCACCAATGAGGCTGACTGTGTCGGCATCACTCACGTTGCTGCCGTTGAGAATCGCAGTAGCGTTCTTAACCGATTCCTCATAGGCAGCACTCACTGTTTGAGCAGCAGCGGCAGCAGCGCGCCGTGATCCAAGGTCATCACTCATACCTGGAATTGATGCATAGTAGGCGTCCTCAATACCACCGGCAGCTGATCGAAGTGCTGCGCCGGTATCTTCATCACGCATGGCGCGGGCGAACTGATCATTAAGGACACGATCGATACCACTCTTACGCAAACCTTGAACCGCTAGAGTTTGATGTGAATCACGTGCTCGTTGTATAGCTTCTTGGACTGCGGTGTTATCGGCAACACCTTCCGGCAACTCCCCGTGTCCAGTTTGAAGCGCCGTAAAGCGATTGTCGAGCACCTGTTTCTCAGCATCAACCATCTGACGAATGGACCGTGATTGGAAATCCTGAATGATAGCCGCCTGGTTGGTGCTTTGATGTGCGTTCCATGCCGACTGCAGCTTCCCTTCGACAATATTTTTATCTTCTCCAACAGAGCGCCTGAACTGATCAATCTTAGCATAGGAATCAGTCCCCTTTCGTATAACATCAGATTGATCTTGCAACTCTTTGAGCCTATCCTTACGATTTTGTGATGACTGCGCCAGCCTGCGTCGCCATGCCGTTGGAGTAAATTTGCTGTCTGGACGTTTGTTGAATTTTTTGTGTTTCGTAATCTCGCTCTGTTCTTTTGCCCAGTTCTTAGATCGGTCGAATAATCCCTTGCTGCGGTCGTTGACGAGACCGGTGAATTTGCCGAGGAGTCCGCCACCCAACTTGATCATCAACGGCGTTAGAGCGAGTGGCGCGATCTGGACTGCCATACCGAGGATGTACATCACCGCCCCGTTCGGTCCCGCGGCGTTTTGCATAATGACTGAGCCTGCGAGCTGTGCCCCACCAAAGGCTGCCGCAAAACCCGGGAAGAATATCAGCATCGTCAAGAAGATATCTTTCCATTTATCAAACCACTTTTCTGTCCCCGGCAGTAAGTAAGCCACAAAAGCCAGCGGCGAGACGATAATCAAAATAACAATTAACGCCTGACGGGCGGCCATAATGATAACAACGAGAAGAATAACGAGTCCAATACCACACAAAAGTGGCACAATAAAAGGAAGTAGCTCGGCCCGCATGACGATTCCGGCAGCCAGCGCCGCACCGCCGGCAGCGCCTCCCAAAATCTGGAAGGTGACCTCTTGCCAGGTCATTGGTTCAGATGCTGGTGCAGATCCGCCCAGGGTGGCGACTGTGTTACGAATATTCATAAACATATCTTGGAGTGCACTTCCGGCGATGTTTGACAGATCGAGGAGTATGGCGCAGACGTGGAACGACAAATTGACTAGTACCGCCGCGACAATTAAGCGAGGCAACATCTTTTTGATACCATAATTGGAGATGCCCATAGAAGTAACTTGTGAATAAATAATGACTATGAACATGACGATAAAGATACCGTTGGCGATGTTGCGAACGATATTCCAGGCTAGAAAGATGCCACTGGTCTGATTACCCGTCTGAAGCGGCGGCACCACGAGGAAGCTTTTGAGCACCCCAAACATCCAGTCGATGGAGCTAGCTAACCACGCCGAAACAGGACAAAGGATCCAGCCGATGCCGCCAGCAACCTCACACGAAGACGCAGAGTTTTGGCTCGGTGGGTCAATTGATAGTGTGGTCGATTCTTTTTTTGTGTAAGTGTTTGGCGCAGTGTACGTGAATGTCGTTAGGGACACCGAGGTCATCGATCCGAGGTCGCCTGTTGACGGAAAGTGAATGACGCGAACGTCTTGATTATTGGCTACAGTTTTCTTTGGCATGTAGACCACTTGGTCAGACCCTAAGTTAAGGGCCTTTAGTTTGTCGACGTCGGAAACTCGCTCAAATGTCTCGTTGTCGTAGGATATTTTGCTACTATCCCACTTCGCGTCCGCCGCCAGCGCCTGGCCCGAGGTTACGACCGTACTCAAAAAAATACTGACTAGGAGGCCCACCGCCAGCAATATAAACCATTGCAACCATCGCATCGACGATCGCTTTTGTGAACGTAACCACTCCATTACTGGTAATGGTAGCATTTTTAGAGAGAAAAGTCAATGGGTTTAGCTAGCGGCAGGTGGATTGTTGTTGCGATTATTTTGATTATTTGGCGGTGCTGAAGGCGGGGATTGTGGTGGAGCTGGCCCTCTGCCTGTTCCGGCGACGAATGTTCTCCCCGTTGGGGTGTCTGACGGAATTGCTTCGGTAATATTGTTTGACGATGCGGTGTCGTGGGGTATTCTGATCTCATTAGTTCCTGTACCATTATTTCGTATATTCTCAAACTCAGCACGAGTGCTGCCTGATATTGAAGTATTAATGCGCTTATTATCCAGCACTGAGGCTGCCCGTTCGGCAGAAATACCGACCATCCTCTGGCCTCCCTTGGTAAACTCGGTTTCACCAGCAATTTTAACTGCACCAGATGCCTGTCGTGCCAGTTTTTCATCGCTTAATCCGTTAAGCCCCTGGGCGGTCAACTCAGCCATTTGTTGCTGGCTAAAGCTAACTGAATTTGCACCATGTTGCTCCATTTGATCAATGGCGTTCGTACCCATCTCGAACAGCCCCGCGTGATACTCCTGCATATCGGTAAGCGTTTCTGCCATGCGGCGGCTACTAATAGTTCCGCCGCTTTGGAGGTAATCATACATCTGCTGGGCGCCGTGTTTGCCGGTTGATGCGAGCTTTTTAGAAGCAACATACTTGAGCATTTCATTATCTCCTGCACCCCTCAGCGCAGCGGCGGCATCACCGTTGTACTGATAGTCGAGCATGCGCTTTGCTGTCTCGCGCTCTTCGTCATCAACGGCATCTTGACCTTCGGCAGCTAGCCTCCTACCCAAATCTCCTCCGATCCAGCGATTGTTTGTAAGAGCACTTTCATTGAGTGCCTTGCTGCGTTCGGCGCTTGCATTTCTTCCAATCCAACGCATCTTGTCGAGAATTCCACTGCCCTTCCAGGCTCCGGCTCGCATAAGCTTTTTGCGGCGTGCTATTTGCTTCTTGCGAAAATCTTGCATCTGACCAAGTCGTGAATTGGCATACCTATCCTTTGCCCAGTTTTTGGCGCTGCCACCGAGGCCACCGAGGCGACCACCGGCGTTGTTGATGTGCTGGCCGATTGCCCCGGCGACGTCGATAGCTTTTTTGAGGACGCCCCACACGGCGATGAGCGGCAGGACTTTGATTAGCTCACCAACAATTTGCATGACCGTATTATCAGCATCTGTAGCTCCCGCTTTAACAATTGATCCCGCCAATATACCGCCACCGAATAGCAACCCAACGATTGGAAAGACCATGAGTAGCCCCACGAAGGTTGAGCGCCATTTACTAAAGAATTTTTCGGTGTTTGGCAGCAGAAAGGCAACAAAAGCCAGCGGTGAGATAACGATAAGGATGACAATGAGAGCCTTGCGGGCGATCAATAGGGCGGCAATAGTCACCATTACGACCAGTCCGGAAACAAGCGCTCCGATCAGAACCGCGAGGGCAAGAACTGCGGCCGTAGCCCCAGCGAGGACGGTTAATGCTATGCCTCCCCAGGTTTCGCCTCCCTGTCCTGATTTTAGGACACTATTAGCAGCACTAATACCGTCACCGATACCACCCAGGCCTGCTCGCAGGCCGTAGCCAAGGATATTAGATAAGTCAACGGCAATTTGACAGATGTAAATTGATAAGTTCACCAAGATTGCGGCGATGATGAGCCGTGGCAGCATCTTTTTGATGCCGTAGTTCGAGATGCCAAAGCCAGTGAGCTGAGAGATAATGATCGCTAAGAACATGATGATGAACGCACCATTGGCAATGTTGCGCATAATTCCCCAGGCTGCCTGTACTTCACTCCCGGAGGCAAGGCCCGGTTCAATCTTTAGGAAATTGTCGGCGATCATGGCGAAAGCCGCGTCTGCTATACGTGCCATAAAATTAATCACCGGGCAGACGAGCCAGCCAAGTTCCTTAACGGCGCAGTCGGGTCTGTCGCCATTGCCATTATCACTTTGACCAGAGGGGGTATCTACGGAGACGCCGGAGAGTACACCTCTAATTTCCTCTTCTTTATATCCTGATTCACCAGCAAGACATTTGACATATTCGTCAGAACTCGCCACAGCGCCACTTGACGGTATCTTATCTTTACAGGTATTCATCCAGCTGTCAACCTGGCTTTCACAAATTTGTTGTGCAGGTCCGCCACCACGTGACTGGACACACCTCTTTATGAGGGCGCTACGAATAGCCTTACGGGTATTTTCAGTAGATTCGGTTTTTGCCAACTGTGCCGCCGCTCCAGCGTTATCTGAAGCCCACTTGGCTATTTCACCGCAAGACATTCCGGAGTCTTTTGGTGGCTTATAGGGTTGCTTAAGGTTGCTGTAGAACAGTGGCATAAGACCCTTAAGCCTTGTTTCTTTTGGGATATAGAAGAGTCCTTCGGCCGCCGTACCATCAGTTAAAGCAACATTTACCCGTGTATTGAACTCGTGTTTTAAGAGGTCTTTTATATTGCTTGGGGCACCTTCGCCGCTCGTAAATCCTCGCCACTCGGCCTTACAGCCAGTTTCTTGGTTTGATAAAAGTACTGCCATGGCCATAGAATAATTAACGAGTGCGGAGTCAAATTTGAGACTTTTGCCGGTCTTTTTTTCGAGGACCTCAACGGCATATGTACCTCTGTCCTTTGGTATATTCCATCGATTGCCACTGTATTCTGGTTTGTCTATATTGCCGAGACAATCTAGATTAGCGTTATCTCTCCATTCTCCCTTGAGAGCACAAAACATCTCAGTAAAAGAGCTATAACCAAAGATCTCTCGTGCTGCCGAAGTCATCTCTTTACAATCAAACTTTCCGTCTTTGGGATCGACCACACCGCTGACGATAGGGGTATTGCTGCCAATATTCCAGTCGCCACTCGCAACGTTCTGTGGAGTTAAGTTATCACCAAACCCTTTAGTTCCTCGGGCTTCGATACAGCCACCTATGCCAAGGGCAATGGCGCGTTGCTTGACTTGGGTAAGGTATGGCGAATAGCTAAGTTGTGTTCGAGCCGCGTTGGCGGTCGGTGACAACGCAAAAAACGTCATGAGCATCGGAATGATTAGTAGTGCGGCAAGTCCGATCAGAATGGGACGAATACGTTTATGTGAGGTCTTCTTTTGCGCAAGCATTATGTATAGTATAGTATCATGCTTATGCTGCGATTTCAAAAGAGGGCCGAGGCCCTCTTTATATGTTTACTTATGGCGATACAACTATTAGCTAGTCGAGAGCAGCCTTAAGATCGCCGACCTCATTGTCAACGATTTGCCATAGCCCCTCATTCTTCACAACTCTCCAAGCTATACCTACTTTTGTCTTGGATGGTTCTGCTATGGTAAAAATCTGGAGACCCTTTGTTAGCAGTGTTTCACCAGTATTCGGGTCTACATAAGGTTCGGCGGTGCCAAACCTTGGCTCTAATATCGGAAACATTTCGGCGGCCGGCTTCCCCGTTTCGCGACTCTTAATTCTAGCTTCTAGGGCTGACACTATAGCCTTTCTACCATCGTACTCTGGTCCCGATATCTTTTTCTTAAATAACATATCGTTCAGGATGGATTCTCTCAATTCAGGATCGCCATAGACCGATGCAGATGCCACCATTCTCATATAGTTAGCATTCAATGGAAATGAATCCAAAGCCGCGACTAAGGGAGAAAGCACCTTGGCGGCAACCGCTTCAGGAGAGTCTGTCTCTGATGCGGGCTCTAGGCAATGTTTACTAGGTTTGACCCCCTTGGATGGATTATACAAATCATTGTTTGGACTCTTAATACGTCCTGACTCTTTTGCATACGTATGATCAATCTCATAGGGTGCCAAGCGCTTTTTGTATGAAAGACTAGCAAATACCCTTGGATCCATGTCTTCATACTCTTTTCTACGTTGCTCATATTTTTCCCTAGCCCGCCTTCTTGCTAGTACCTCCGGATCAATCGTTTCAGACGGTGATGGTGAGGCGGATGGTGACTCTGATGGTGAGGCGCTCTGTGTAGAGTAATCTGGGGGAACGGCTGTCCGATCTCTTTCACCACAACCAGCAAGCAGCACACCTGCTCCGCCAACTAGTCCGAGTAGTACCCCGCGACGAGTTAATTTATCTGAACTACTTGGGTCATAGCTTTCACATGAACGTGCCATAACGCTTGGAGTCCTTTCTCTGGCCGGTGGCCAGTCATAGAGTAGTTTTAATCCACCTCAGAGTAGGTAATGAACTCTGAATAACATCATTGTAACACATTCTGTATATTTAGCAATACCCCCAGCCATAAATAAGCGAAAACAGCCCTTGATTCTACAAATAGACGGGCTGCTGGGTGACAATATTCTGATTCTGGCGCGCCCGACCGGATTCGAACCGGCGATCTCCTCCGTGACAGGGAGGCGTGATAGGCCAACTTCACTACGGGCGCATAACTTTCCGTATGATAGCAAACTTTTATGGCTTTTTCAAGAAATCGTTTGCATTTTTCCTGCCACTATTTTACAATTTAGGGTAAGAGATCCGTTATGACAAAAAGAAATATTTTCATCACCGCTATCTTTCTCGCAACCGTTATGTGTGGCGTCGTGCTGTCTGGCACACCTGTGTTCGCTGATACTGAATGCGGCGGCGCAAAAACCTCAATCATTAACTGTGGCGGTGCGACTGGCGATGCTGCTATTCTCGGTATCATCAAAATGGTTATCCAGATCATGACTGCTGGTATCGGCATCTTGGCGGTCGGTACGGTGATATACGGCGGTATTCTCTACTCTGCGTCTGGCGGTAGCCCAGACAATATTAAAAAGGCCAAAGAGCTCTGGGTCAACACCGCCATCGGCCTCATCATATTCGCGTTTTTTGTAGCTATCACCAACTTCCTGATCCCTGGGGGGGTGTTCTGATGAAGCACATTGTGATCGCGCTGGGGCTGATGATTGCGGGGTCGTTGATGCTGTCGGTGGTTCAGGCAACGCCGGCCAGCGCGGCCTGTGGTGGCAACATCTTGACACTCAAGCCGTGGTACGACGGGCTGACCAAGTCGGATTGTAACCTCAAGGCGATCGTCGATAATAACGATAAGCGCGCCCAAAACGACCCGGGTAATTACGCCACGCTCAACGGCTTTATCTGGCGAGCGATATTGAATGTTGTCGAGGATCTGTTGCAGCTGGCGGGCTTTGTGACGGTTGGCTTTGTGATATACGGCGGCTTCTTGTACTTGACGAGCAATGGTGAGCCGGGACAGATGGCCAATGGTATGAAGACGGTGATTAATGCGGCGATCGGCCTAGTGATCGCTATAGCTTCGGTGGCACTGGTGAATGTCGTGGCTGACGGATTGGGGTTGCCACGATCATGATGCGATTTGTAGCCGGTGTATTGGGGTCGCCAGATTCGTTGGGTATTCCGACGAACAGTGCTTCGGCGGATGCACTGGGTAACATCCTCAATACGGTGTATTTCTTTGCCGGGGCGATCGCGATTTTGATGTTGGTGCTGGCCGGTATCAATTACGCCAATTCGGGCGGCGACACTAACAAACTTACCAAGGCGAAAAACACCATTCTCGGTACCGTTATCGGCATCATTATCATTCTCTCCGCATTTCTCATTACTAACTTTGTCATTAGTGGCATGAAAGGATCGGCAATATGAAAAAACTCGTAGTCATTATCGGCATGATAGCGGCGCTCGTTGCCCCACTAGTGGTGGCATCAAGCGTATCCGCCCAGAATGTCGACATTTACGGCGCCTGCTCGGGCTCCAGTGGTGAAGTCTGTAAAAACCGTGGCGCGACGGTGCAGCCGCTGTTTAAGAATCTCATCAATGCTATCTTGCTCATCCTCGGCGCCATTTCTGTCATCATGATCATCATCGGTGGCTTTCAGTATGTGACCTCGGCCGGCGACTCTAATAAGGTTAAAACTGCCAAGTCGACCATTATGTACGCGGTGATTGGTGTCGCCGTAGCGCTTCTATCGTATGCCATTGTTGATTTTGTGTTTGGCAAAATATAAGAAAAAAGGAGAAATGTATGAAACGATATAGAAAAACCCTAGTAGCCGCCGCCTTGTCACTAGCGGTTACTGCCGTGGCCGTCGTAATGCCGATCGCTTTGCCGTCCGCATCGGCTCAGTTTACCAAGGGTCTTGAGGCAGCTCGAACACAGGAGATGAGCACGAAGCCTATCGGTACGACCATTGGCGAGGTGGTTAATATCTTTCTCTACTTTGTCGGTGCGGTGGCGGTTATTGTTGTGATCTGGGGCGGCTTTCAGTACATCACCTCGTCAGGCGATAGCCAAAAGGCAACCACTGCCAAAAACACCATCATGTACGCGGTGATTGGTATCGTTGTGGTGGTCATGTCGTATGCTATTGTTAACTGGGTTTTTGGCTTGTTTAAGTAGCCAAATGATGATAGAATAACAGCTGAAATGACATTAACCCTAAACAAGGAAGTAATTAAATGAATAAACTTAAAGTTATCATCGCTGGTGTGCTCGCTGTGACGGTGCTGGCATTTGCGACAGTGCCGGTGGCGAACGCACAATATAACCTTAGAAATGGCGCAGATGCCGCCAAGGGCGACGGTGCCGCTAACGGTGTTGATAGGCCAAATGATCTTGTTAAGAATGTTGTCAATGGCATCCTCTACTTTGTTGGTATTCTGTCGGTGATTATGTTGATCTGGGGCGGCATCCTTTACACGACCTCATCTGGTGACTCAAGCAAGGTGACTACTGCCAAAAATACCATCATGTATGCGGTGATCGGTCTGGTGGTGGCGATCTTTGCTTATGCTATCGTTAACTTCGTACTGGTTACTTCCACTGGCGTTGGCTCGTAGGGATCGTTAGGTCTTTATAAACCCCCGGCGCTTCCGGGGGTTTAGTTTTTATTGCGGTTTTAACAATTAAACACTGGTTCGTCTTTTGAATTAGAGAACCTGGATTTTCTTGGCACGTTCTTGTTTAATTTTCTCAAAAGTGATGGTGAGCACGCCGTCTTTGAGTTCGGCCTTGACGCCTTCTTCGTTGACCGCGACGGGCAGCGCCAGGGTACGGCTAAATTCGCCCCAGTAGCATTCTTGGATATGCCAGTTCTTGACATCGGTCTCGTCGCCGCTTGATAGGGTGCCGCTGATCGTGAGGATGCCGTCCGAGATGCTGACATCTAGGTCGTTACGATCAACACCAGCCGTCCGGGCTTTGATAATAAGTTCGGTTTCTGATTCAAATACATCGACCGCTAGCTGCCCCATCAAATCATCGGCCTCATCCTCCCAATCATCATCAGGGGTGGGCGCTGCGGTAGCCGGTGCTGCTGCGGGTGCGGCTGGTTGCGGCGCGTCATTAGCCAGATCATCATTCAAGAAAGCTGCAGTTAGCTCATCCTCAATTAACAAATCGTCGTTTTTGCGTGCCATGTTTCCTCCGCCTTTATAGGCTGATTGACAATATCATCTATTAGTATAACGGTTATGTGCGCTATAATCAAGAGTGAAAGGCGAAAAAGCGAAAAATGCCTATTGATACGCTATTATCATATATCGCGCCGCATTATTGTTATGGTTGTGGTGCGACTGGCTCGCTTTTGTGTCGGTCGTGTCTTGAGGCGGTAAAGCGGCATCATTATCAGGTCTGCGTTATTTGTGGACAGCCGTGCGCTAATGGCAATGTGTGTCGGCGACATGCCCTGCCCTACGAGGCGCTAGACTGTGTGCTGTGGCGGCGAGGTGCGGTGGCGCGGCTGATTGATGATTATAAGTTTCATCGCGTGCGCGCCGTCAGTGGGGTGTTGGCTAGACTCCTAGACGAATTGCTTCCAGAATACGACGCCTCGACGGTGGTTGTACCGGTACCGACGGCCCCTGCCAATATTCGTAAGCGCGGCTATGACCACATGTTGCTGACCGCTCGGCAATTTGCCCGGCGGCGGGGACTGAGGGTCGAGCGACCCTTGGTCAGACAGACGAATGTGACGCAGCATTATGCTCACTCGGCGGCTGAGCGTCGAAAGCAGGCACAGCAGTTTTTCCGGGCGCGCAGTGCTCAGGCCGATGTTCCCTATCTGATTTTGGATGATATTTTCACCACTGGCTCAACGATTGCAGCGGCGGCCCAGACACTACGAGCGGCTGGCGCGCGGGACATTCGCGTGGGGATTGTCGCTCGCCATGGGAATGATAAAAAGGCTGTTGCAAAGACGCCGCCAAACCCTAGTCGTGATGATACGAACTGCCGCGAGCGATCTCTTGGGCGCGGTACAGCTGCTCGGCAAGAATGAGCCGTACCAGCTGGTGCGGAAACACCAGGCGTGATAGCGACCAAACGATGTCGGCTCGCCGGGGAAGCATCTCGGTGACGCCATACGCCCCGCCAATGATGATGACGATGTGCTGATCGGTATGATCGAGGATGAGCCGCGATAGTTCTGACGAGCCCAGGTTGCGGCCGCGCTCGTCGAGGAGGATGATGAAATCGTGCGGCTTGAGGCGAGACATCAGGCGTTCTGACTCGTCCTGGCGCGCTCTGTCGCCGATTTGGCCGGAATGTGGGATGATGATCATTTCTGCGGCGAATGGCGCTCTAAGGCGCTCTAAAAAGCGCTTAATGCCTGGCTCTACCCAGGGCTCGTGCCGCTTGCCAATGGTGAGAATAGTAATTTTCACGTGCGGGCTTTCGGTGGGGCGTTATTATCATGCAAGATGGCTTCGGCGGTTGCCTTGGCGATTTGGTGGTGGACATGGGTGGTCGGATGGCCCACGTCGTCACCTCCAGTTACCACACCAAGACCAAACGTGGCGCAAGCATCGACGTTCTTTGGCGGCTCGACCAAGGTGATCCGCGGTTCGTGCATGCTGGCGACAACGTCGCGGATAGCTTGATTAACTGTCTCAATAAAACTAGAGACAAAATGATCGGTATCGTTATTGATAATCGTTGGACAGATGTTGCGTGGCTGGATGGGTGTGGTATAGAGGTTGATGTATAGCTGGGCGTTGGGGGCATGTTCAAGGATAGAGCGGTAGGCTTGCTCGAGCGACTGACGATATTCGTCTGAGTACAGTCGGCGAAAGACGTCGATATACATCTCGCTGCGCGTGCCACACCGTTCGTGCAGGCAGGCGTCGAACACTACGTTGAGGTCGATCATGTTGGCGCCAAGCGTCAGGGTGACGATATCGGTTTCGGGGCTAAGGGCGTTGATTTGCGGCGGTTGGTCGTCAAACTGCTGGTTAGAGATATGCTCTGGCCCGGCGCCACGGCAGGCCACGAGAGTAATGTTATCTGAAGGAATGCCAGACGCTTCGAGTCGCCGCGCATAAGCTTCTGGTGAGCGCCGGCACTCTTTTGTTGTGTCGTCGTAATTTCCTAGTCCTGCCCCGCTGGCGACTGAATCGCCCATGCCAACGACGTAAGTGTGCTTTGCTTGCTCGGGCAAGATGCTCGGGCGGCTGGACGCTGATAGCGCTAATGAAGTGAGGGCCGCTATCGTAGCGACCCCCCGTTTGGCTAATGTTTCTAATCTTTCTCCCATGATATCGTGTCTGGCGGAAGGGGAGGGATTCGAACCCTCGGTACGTGTTAGCGCACGCCGGTTTTCAAGACCGGTACCTTCAACCACTCGGTCACCCTTCCAATTATTATCGTGATTGGATTCTGGCGGAGAGAGAGGGATTCGAACCCTCGATGGGTTGCCCCATACCGCTTTTCGAGAGCGGCCAGTTCAACCACTCCTGCACCTCTCCAAATAAAAATGGTACACCCGGCACGATTCGAACGTACGACCTTTGGCTCCGCAAGCCAACGCTCTATCCAGCTGAGCTACGGGTGCATACAGCCTTTCGGAAATCCGATTGGCTATAACAAAAATATAAAGAACTTTCAATGCCAGTGGCAATGAACTTTTGTATTCTAGCACACCTGTTAACTCGGGGCAAGCTATAGCCTGATGATCCGAATGAGCTTCTCCAGCGCATCTGGCGCGATTTCTTGCATCGGTAGCCGCGCCCCCAGCATGTCGACGATGGTCTCGCCTTCGGCCTCAGAAAAATAGATGGTCAGTGCTGGCGAGAATCGCTTGACCGGTAGTAAAATCGCCGAGTGTTGATCACCGTCTTGGCTCAGCCCAAAGGCCCGAAACTCACTAAAATCATACAAACGGTCGGCGACGTAAACACCCTTGGGGCTGATGGCGTAATTGACCATCACTGATGGCTTGGATCGAAGTAGTACGAGCGCCACCGCCATAATCGGCAGCAAAATCGCGAACGTCCAGCTATTAAAAACAAAGATCGCCAGCGCCATCAGGGCAAGCACTACGAAACCAACAGCAACATACCAGCCGGTCGTGCGGTGGGCCTGCACGCCCTCGGGAGCCTGCCAGGCGATGGGCTGCGATAAGTCAATCATCGGCTGGGCCGCGTCTTGCTGGGTGTTTTCGGTGTCGGTTGCGTGTGGCTGCTCTTCCATATGTCTAGTATACCATGAGCGGTATGATCTGCTATACGTCGGTAGAGTTACCACCGAGACCAATTACGGTATTGAGGACAAATTGAATGATGGCGTAAGCAAATAGGGCGACGAGCAGGCCAATGACGGCATAGAGAATGGTGTTTTTTGCTGAGGTGACCGCGTCTTTATTGCCACTGGAGACAACGTAGCGAAAACCACCAAAAATCAACATTACCACAGCGAGGATACCGATGAAATAGAGCATGATGTTGATAATTTTTTTCACCAACGAGCTGTCACCGTTAGTTAAGTTGGTTGGCACGCCGTCGCCACGCGCGTCATTGATGCCACGAGTGACGCCGCCCTCGCCGAGCGCGAACGCTGGAGTGCTCAAAACTACCGTGCCGACACCGATGGTCAACATGATACTAACGATACTTACGAAAAACCTCTTCATGCGCATTATTATCCTCTTTCTTGGGTTTATTGTCAAGTTTTGCGGTCCGCCTGCTAGCCGCAGGGCTAGCCAGGCCACTACTTCTATGATACACTATTTTTGGCTCATGGAGGAGTACCCAAGTGGCTGAAGGGGACGGTTTGCTAAATCGTTAGTACGGGGAGACCTGTAGCGGGAGTTCGAATCTCCCCTCCTCCGCCAGAGTTATGCCGCTCTCGTCTCGGTTTATCCGGGACTTATTTTATTTTGTCAGTATGCGGAATGGGTGTCGATCGGGAATTCTGGACAGACAGCACCATCTAAACCAGGAAATATTATTGACAAATTAAAAACCTTATGCTATTATCCTAACATTGCTATGGCCAGATCCATAGAAATAAACATAAAACGAATATGAAATACGTATCACACATTCTCACTACTGCCACCATGGCACTCGGCGTATCGACCAGCCTCGGCGTGTTTCTACACGATACGAATATTGATAAAGCGATTGTTTCTGCTTGGCAACTCATGAGTGATGCGCGCCAGGTTGATGACGACCACCACAGCAAGCCGCATTCCTCGCCGCACACTCACTCTGACCATCACGACTTTTCGGGGGCGCTAAAAGACGGGCAAACCCACCCGCGGACGACGCCGCGCAGTGCTGATCGTAAGCACCTACATACCAAACTCGTCAGCCGCGGTGGTGATGGTGATATTGACGGGCATCGACTGATGGTCGATCCGATTAGCGTGAGCTGATGACTTCGAGCTCACTGATAAAGCGCTGGATGAGCCTTTCCTGCTCAGCTAGCTGCTGGCGAGTTTCCTCGACGAGATAGGCTGGCGCCTTTTCAACGTAAGTTGGATTATCCAGCCGTGCCTGAAGGTTTGACAGGGCTCGTCGCGCTTCGTTTAGCCGCACTTCCAGATCGGTCTGGTGCTGATAGAGCGTCTTCTCGTCAATATCCAGCCACGCTTCTCTGTTTGCTGCCGCGAGCCTAAGGCCCCGCGGCTGGTCGGTGTGTGCAATTGACTCCAGACGCATGAGGTGCTTGATAGTGTCTTGATTGTCGGCGATGAGGCTGTCGTTACCGTATAATAAGCGGTATTTTTTATTGCCCGGCAGTTCAGCGATCACCCAGCGGCCTTCGGCGACCAGCGTCTTCAGCTGCTCAAACTGCTCGGCAGCGATAGGATCAAACTTTTCTGGGGTCGGCCAGTGGTCGCGCATTAAAATGCCGTCGGTGTAATTAAGCGTCTGCCAAATCGTCTCGGTGACAAATGGCGCGAATGGATGAGCGATTTTCAGGCTGGTTGCCAGCGCCCATGACAACAATGGGCGGTTGATGGCGGTTTTTGACGATTCAATATACCAATCGGCTAGGTCGTCCCAAATAGCGTGATAGACCGTGTCTGCGGCTTCAGAAAAGCGGTACTGCTCCAGGCGGACGGCGACGTTATTGGCGGCGTCGTTCAGCTGGCGGATAATCCAGTGGTCGGCCGGTGTCTGCGGCTCTAGGTCAACGATGTGATGATCATCGCCGATTTGCGCCTCGACGAAACGAGCGATATTCCACAGCTTATTACAGAAGTTGCGAGCAGCGATGACCGCGCCCTTGTTGAAGGCTTGGTGCTGGGCCGGCGCCCGGCCAGCGATGATGCCCATGCGAGTGGCGTCCGAGCCAAATTCCGAGACTAGTTCCATCGGATTGATGACATTGCCCTTGGATTTGGACATTTTTTGATTATGTTCGTCGTTAACCATGCCGTGTAGGTAAACATCTTTGAATGGTAGTTTGCCGGTGCGGTACAGGCTAAGCATAATCATCCGTGCTACCCACGCCCGCATAATGTCCATGCCAGTTTCCATCAGGCTGGTTGGGAAATATTTGGCTAGTTCCCCGCCGTTTAGGTAATCGGTAACGATGTACGGCCACTGTCCAGACGAGAACCAAGTATCAAAGGTGTCCTCTTCCCTGATATATGTTGTACTATTTACAACTATCTTTCGTTCGTCGGTACGAATGTTAAATATCCAATCGCGCGGGTCGCTTTCATTGACGAATGCTGGGATCGGGATGCCCCACGGGATTTGCCGAGAGATATTCCAATCTTTCAGTTGCTTGAGATAAGCGATGAGTTCTTTGCGCTTGGCGGCTGGATAAAAGGTAATCTCCTCCCTCTCTAAGGCTTCGATGGCGGGTTGAGCCAGCGGCTGCATTTTAATAAACCACTGCTCTTTAACCATCGGCTCAATCACGCTGCCGCATTTGTAACAATGTCCGACGGCGTGTTCAATGTCTGTTTCGCCGCGGCGCAGCTCCAATGACTCCAAAGCTGCCAACACGCGAGTGCGGGCTTCTGTCGGCGTCAGGCCTAGGAATTGCGGCGGCACATTGATCATCTTACCTTCTTGGCTGATGATTTGTTTGAGCGGCAGATTGTGGCGCTTGGCCATCTCGAAGTCGTTCGGGTCGTGCGCTGGCGTAATTTTCACCGCGCCAGTACCGTAATTCATATCGACGTACTCGTCGGCGATAATCGGGATTTCCTTATCAACAATTGGTAATAAAATTCGTGTACCAACTAGCTTTTTATATCGCTCATCGTCTGGATGGACGGCCACCGCTACGTCACCGAGCATGGTCTCTGGGCGAGTAGTGGCTACGATAATTTCGCCAATTTTATCTAACGTCGGATAAGCGATTTGCCACAACTTCCCTTTTTCATTTTTATGCTCAACCTCGATGTCAGCAAAGCTGGTTTGGTGTTTGGTGCAGTAATTAACGATCCGCTCACCGCGGTAAACGAGCCCGTCATCCCACATTTTTTTGAACGTCTCATACACAGTGGCGATGACTTTATCGTCCAGCGTAAAGGTCAAATGCTGCCAAGAAGCGCTGACGCCCAGAGCTCGCAGCTGTAATTCCATGTTGCCGCGTTTTTCCTCGACAAACTGCCAAACTTGGTCGTACAGTTGTTCACGTGAAAAGTCAAAGCGGCTTTTTCCCTGTTTTGCCAGTTCTTTTTCGTAGACTACCCATGTCTCAAAGCCGGCGTGATCTGCTCCGGGGATAAACACTGCATCATCACCCTTTAACCTGTGATAACGAATCAAGATATCCTTTAAATTCATGTCTAGGGCATGGCCAATGTGTAGATTACCATTGGCATTGGGTGGCGGCATGATGATGGAGTATGGTTTGCCGACACCGGTTGGCTCTAGTGCGCCGCTGGTTTCCCACATGGCGTAAACGTCTGGTTCGTAATCGTTTGGGGTGTATTGTTTGGCTAGTTGCATGAATAATTCCTACTTTTCACGTGAAAAGCGAGCATCGCTACCGTCAAGATTTTTCACGTGAAAGCTCAGACAATAGGCGCAAGTTATCTCTCCACGCGGTTATATTACCAAGCCAATTATACCACAGAAAAAGGGGCGGCAAAACCGCGGATAATGCCTGGCTGGGGGTGTTAACGCAGCATTTGATAGGCGCGATACAGCCAATAGCGGCTGTGCTGTAATGGCAAATCCCAAGCCCCGGCAAAGGCAACGTCGTGTCCGCCAAATGAGCGTTTGAACTTGGTGAAGCCCGCCCACGGGTGGTTCTTGTCGGCACCGTCGGGGGCAATGCCGTAGAGGTCGGCTTTGGCTAATCCACGCTGCTGAGCGTCAATGATTGCCTCGGCCAGCAGGGCAGTGCCGGCGTTGAGCTTGCGGTGAGCTGGGTCTGACGAGGCGCCAGCATGGGCGTAATATAGCGTGTCGCTGCTGTGGTAAAACAGGGCGGCAGCGATCGGTTGATCGTCAAGCGCGGCGTAATACAGCGTGGCCGCGCCGAGCGGGAAGAGGGTAGCGGCTTGCTGGCGGAAATAACTATCAGGGTGCGGCGTAATGCCACGGTGCCGAGCGACTTGGTGGACGAATTTCAGTAAGATATCAATGTCATGCGGGTCGGTCGAGTGGTGGACAGAGACGCCTTTTTTATGATAATTGCGGTACACATTACGAACTGGCTGTGCCATATGGGCGATCAGCTGGTCTTGCGGCTGGGTCAGGTCGATGACGTGCGAATGCTCGGGCTGGAGCTTTTGGTAGGTGACCTTTTTCCAACCGTGAGTTTGCAGATGGGCGGTAAAGTCGAGGTTGGTTGGCTCAACGCGCAGGAAGGTAACGCGGTGTTTTTTACCAAGCTGAGCTAGGGAATCAAGGGCTGCTGCGAGCGAATGCTCGTCATCGGCAGTTGGACCATATGGGCAGTAGAGGCGGGAATTACCAGTGCTGCGCTCCAAGATAGCCAAGTACTCCCAGCCCGGGCCGCTATCGCGAAAGGTGGTGCGCCCGAGCGATTCTTGAAAGGCTTGCCAGGCGGTTGATTGTAAAAAATGTTGGTTCATGTTGTAATCCTCACAACGTTAGATTGCTGTCATTGATAAACTTGGCTGGACCTCCAGGTCGTACGGGTCGGCGGGCTGGTCGATGTGGGCGCGGAAATAACCGAGCGCGGCGATCATGGCGGCGTTGTCGGTGCAGAGTTGGATGGGTGCGTATTCAATGTCGATAGGCAAGGCCTCACGCAATTGGCGGCGTAATTCTTGGTTGGCGGCGACGCCGCCGGCGATGACAACGGAGGCAGGCTGGAAATTGTCGTAAGCTTTCTTAGTCTTATCGACCAAGGTTTTAACGGCGGTGTACTGGAAACTGGCTACCATATTATGTCTTAGTTCATCGTTTACTAGGGCAGGAAGCTCGTGCGACGGAAAGGTGAAGTCTTTGCCCACCTCGCGCTGAACGGTCCTCAGAACGGCTGTCTTGAGGCCAGAGAAGGAGAAATCGTACTCACCGGCGAGCTTGGCGATGGGTAGGTGAAAGGCGCGGGGATCGCCAAGCTCGGCTGCTTTGGCAATGGCCGGGCCGCCAGGGTAGGGCAGACCAATGATTTTAGCAACCTTGTCGAACGCCTCGCCAACGGCGTCGTCTTGGGTCTGGCCGATGAGCTGATAGTTGCCGTGATTTTGAAACAGGACGAGCTGCGAATGCCCGCCAGAGACGATGAGGGCGAGGAGGGGGAAGGTAGGTTGATGATGTGGTAAAGACAGCGCCAAATCGCTAGAATTAACAACGGCTTCCGCACGCCGAGATGCTTTCTCGTCAGATTCTTTGGCGACTGCATTGAGGACGTCGCCAACCTCAGCAATCATCTTTTTGGAGTACTCTTTACGGGTGGCTTCGCCAGCCCGTGGCGTTCGGCTGACGGGGCTTGACGCGCCCGTCACAGCCTCCTCAAAGACGACTGCTGAGGTTGGCTCGACAGTTTTTGACTTGTCAATAATGTGGCGAGATCCTTGTTTTGTAATAAAATTAGCATACACATGCGCCTCGACATGGTGTATCTTGTAAAGCGGCTTATCGTGAATGATGGCGAGGGTACGGGCGGCGAGCGTACCGATGAGCAGCGAGCCGATCAGGCCGGGCGCGTAGGTGACGGCGATGGCGTCGATATCGTTCCAGGTGCAATTAGCATCAGACAGAGCTTTGTTGATGACTGGGCTGATGACTTCCAGGTGGCTACGGGCGGCAATTTCTGGAATGACACCACCGTATTCGGCGTGGATGTCGATTTGTGAGTTGACCACATTAGAAAGCAGGCGTTCGCCGTCTTCAACGACCGCCGCTGCTGTTTCGTCGCAGCTGGACTCGATTCCCAAAATCCTCATTTGTTTTTATTATAGCAAAAAGGGTCAGGGAATATGAATCAAATTACTATAGTTACAAGACCATTACCGCTACGAGGATTGTTAAATGATCGTCGTTTAGGCGGTTGTCTTTGGGTCGCCGGCTCGGGTATTATGTGCTGATGGCGATAGTACATATTTTACGTGGCAATACTTGATGTTTGAATACTTTCAATCCACGTACACGCGTGTCGTCCTCAGCCCAGCTTGGGTAGTAGTTGCCGGTCTCATTTTCTGTACAGTACGTGCAATGATGCTACCTCATAATTTTGTGTCGGCGTATGGTCGCTGCGTTAGCTATTTTGGCAATAAGAGTGGCGTGCTGCACTGTGTCAAGGTGAAACGATTTATGCGATGCTGACGCTGAATTAAACGCTTTACTTGTGATAGATATTTAGTTAGGGACTGTGGTCTGTACTGGTCATGATACCGTAGTGTTTATCAGATAGCGGAGTACGCGGTAGTTGTGCAATCTGTCGCGTAACAGAAGAGACTGTTGTGGCTATTTTGGTGGTGCTTTGGCTATATTGTTGTCGGTCTTCTGGAGGAACGAGAAATGTACTGAGGCGTATGAGTGCTACTCTTCCCAGATCTCTGAGCGGTAGCTCATGGGCGCCCGCATGCTCAACTCGTTTCGGGTCAAGGTCTGCTTTAATGCTATTTGGAATTCCAAAGCAACCAGGAAAAATACCAAGCTCTTCTCTGTTCGTAAGACCAAAGACTAAGGGATTGCCCGTGCTCTTGATAACAGCAACATCCTCACCCTTGTCTGTGACGATGATTGGAGATGGAAGATTGGCATCGTCGACGACAATTCCTTTAATCGATGCCAATAATGTTGGTTCGGCTGCAGAGCAGGCAATGTGCCATCTAAGCCATGGCTGACTTGAGAGGTGTTTCGGGTGAAATAGTTTCTCCCTCTCTTTTTGGGCTAGTACTGTTGTGACTTCAAGACTTATGAGATGTGCAGCAAATTTACCAAGAGAGGTTGTCATTGACTGATCAGTATCTAGCCGTTCACGTTGATCGGGTGTTCCAATGGTGTGGGTTAGTCCAGCGAGGTATGAAATATGATTAAAACAATGATCTGATTCGTTTGGTGGTTTTAATGGAATAAAGTGAGAGGGGTGACGATAACAGCCAAGATTTGTTAAGTCTTTCTCTATGCTAGCCACTGACATATATTAACAATAATATTTTATATAATATTTGTCAATGAACTAAGAACAGTGCTGATTATTGTAAAAAGATGGTAAAATAATACACATGAAAGCCATATTGGTGAAGTTTGTAAGGAAAGTGTTGCCGGGCGGAATGCTGCGGCGGTTAGAAAATGGGTATCGGCGGTTGCGTGTCAAGCTGGTTAGCGTGCGGTATGGTAATCCGTCAAAGCACCTCAGGGTGATCGCGGTGACAGGGACGAATGGCAAGACGACAACGTCGTGCTATATCAATGAGATTTTGAAAGAAGCTCATTTCACGACAGCGATGTTCACCACAGCGGTGATCGAGGTGGCGGGCAAGCGAAAACTTAACGATCTCAACGCTACGGTGGCGAGTACGGCGCGGATGCAGCGGTTTTTCCGCGACGCCAAGCGGACGAACGCTGACTATGTGGTGCTGGAGGTGACGAGTCATGCGCTGGATCAGCATAAACTGGACGGCGTGCCGATCGAGGCGGCAGTGATGACAAATTTGACGCAGGATCACCTCGATTATCACAAGACGATGGAAGAGTACGCGGCGGCCAAGGGTAAATTATTCCAATTGCGCCCACGATTTATCGTGCTCAACCGCGACGATGAGTGGTATGACTATTTCAATCAGTTTGTCGCCAGCGAGCAAAAGATGACGTATGGCCGAAGCGTGGAGGCTGAGGCAAAAATTACCCACGTCAAGTTGTACCGCAAGGGCACCGAGGCCGATGTGGTGTTGGATCATCAGACACACTTGGAGTTGGCGACGAATCTGCCGGGCGAGTTCAACGTGATGAATATGACGGCCGCGACGACGCTGGCGTATTTATTGGGCGTCAAGCTGGAGGACATCCAGGAAGGGGTGGCTAATGTCGAGGCCGTGCCGGGGCGGTTTGAGCGAGCGGTCGAGGGGCTAGGCTATGACGTGATCGTTGATTATGCTCATACGCCGGATGCGCTGGAAAAACTGTTGGCGGCGGCCCGCGGCATCACCAAGCAGCGGGTGATCTTGGTGTTCGGGGCGTGCGGCGATCGTGATCAGGGCAAGCGACCGACTATGGGTGAGATAGCGGCACGTGGGGCGGATCGGATTTTCCTGACTGATGAGGAGAGCTATAATGAAGATCCAGAGCAGATCCGGCGGATGTTGATGGAAGGAATTGAGCGCGGTCGCGGCGACGCGAAGACGACGGAAATTGCCGACCGACGCCAGGCAATTGAGCGAGCGCTTGGCTGCGCCAAGAAGGGCGATATGGTGCTGATCACCGGCATGGGTCACGAGCAATATCGGATCGTCAATGGTCAACGGCTGCCGTGGAATGATGGCCAGGTGGTGCGCGAGATTGTCGGACAGGAACGGGCGGCGTGAGGCATGCGGCTACTATTGGTAACCAGAGGGATTCCCGGTTCTGGTAAGTCGACGTTTCTCGCGGAGCAAGGGCTTGATACCTATACCTTGTCGCCGGACACGATACGGCTGATGCTGGCGTCACCGCAGTTGACGCTTGACGGACAAACGACCATGCCGTCGCGTCAGGATGCAATGGTGTGGCGGCTGCTACACGAGATGCTGGAGCAGCGGATGACGCGGGGTGAGACGACGGTGGTTGATGCAACACACACGACGCCGAATTATTTCAAGACGTACGGTGAGCTGTGTCGGAAATATCGCTACCGGCTGGTGGTGATTGATTTTGCCGATGTACCGCTGGCGGTATGTCAGCAGCGTAATAAAGAGCGGCCGAGGCATAAGGTGGTACCGAGTAGTGTGCTTGAGCGTATGCATCGGCGGCTGCAGCGAAGTTCACTGCCGAAATGGGTGACGGTGGTACGGACGGCTGAGGAGGTGAATCAACTGCTTATTAGTCAGCCAGAGAACGTTGATAGGTATCGGGCGATTCATCACATCGGCGATGTCCAGGGGTGCTTTACGCCGCTGAAGGAATATATCGAGCGGTATCCGCTTCGGGACGATGAACTGTATATTTTTGTCGGTGACCTGTTGGATCGCGGTGCGGAGAATGATGCGGTGATGCAATTTGTTTGTGACGAGCTACTTGAGAGGCCAAACGTGCGGTTCGTCGAGGGTAATCACGAGCTGTATCTCTGGCAGTGGGCGACTGATCAGCCGGTTGCGGCGCGGGTGTTTAGCGAGCAAACTCAGCCGCAACTGGAGGCGGCAGGCATCGATAAGCGCAAGGTAGCGTGGCTGCTGCGGCGGATGGATCAATATATTTTGTATCAGTTTCGAGGTCAAACGGTTTTGGTGACGCACGGCGGGCTTAGTGCCCTGCCGGAGCAGTTACCGCTGATGGCGACCAGTCAGCTGATCCACGGCGTGGGGGCGTATGACGAAGTTGGGGCGGTGGATGATGCATTTTTGGCGCAGACTGATGACGCGACGTTTCAGATTCATGGACATCGCAACAGGCAAAATTATCCTACGCACTACAACGAACGGTGCTACAATTTGGAGGGAAAGGTTGAGTTTGGCGGCGAGCTGCGGACGGTGCGGCTGGACGAGAACGGCATGACGCCGATCGCTATTCAAAACCAACGAGCAGCAGCGCGGCTGTATCCAGAAAACGAAGCGTTCCTAAGCCAGCTGCGGCAGAATCGCTACATTCGTGAATCAATTCTGCCGGGTGATATCAGTTCGTTTAATTTCAAGCCTGAGGCATTTTATCGCCAAGCATGGACGACGCAGACGATGCGGGCGCGCGGACTGTTTCTCAATACGCTGACAAACGAAATCGTGATTCGAGCTTATGATAAGTTTTTTAACATCGGCGAGCGGCGCGATACTGAACTAGCGGCACTGGAGCAGACGATGACCTTTCCGGTGCGGGCGTGGATGAAGGAGAATGGCTTTTTAGGGTTGGTCGGGTATGATTCGGCAGCGGGCGGGCTGGTGATGGCGTCAAAGTCAACGACTGAGGGTGACTATGCGGCGGCCTTTCGACGAGAATTTTTGGAGCAATTTCGAGACAAACTACCGTATATTACTGATTATCTGCGCCGTCATAATGCGTGCCTATTGTTTGAGGTCGTGTTGCCGCGATTTGATCCGCATATTATCGCGTATGAGTCAGATAAGTTAGTGCTGCTCGATATCGTCAAGCGGCAGGTTGCATACGAGGCGGTCGACCGGCAGGAGCGGGAGCGATTTGCGCGCAAGATCGGTGCGAATAGCAAGCGTCTGGCGGCGGAGTTTTCATCGTGGAGGGAGTTTATGACGTGGTTTGGCCAGCTTCACGGCATGGCGTATCGGTGGCAGAGTGAGTGGATTGAGGGCTTTGTGCTCGAAGATGCTCGTGGTCATCATGTCAAGATCAAGCTTGATTATTATACCTTTTGGCGGCAGATGCGAACAGCGCTGGAGGCACTACAGGCCGGTCGGCAGCCGTCAACGAGGCCCGACTGTCCCGATCCGGCGCTGGCAGCCCGGGTAATTGAATATATGCGGCAGCTGCCCGCCGAGGACTTAGCGCGGATGGACATTATCGCGCTGCGGCGACGGTTTGAGTAGGCGAGTGGCTGGTTTCTTGTTGCGCGCGGGGCGGTCTGGTACAATTTTGACATAAGCATAACGGAGGGGGCGCTTATGTGGAAACTTATTATTAGTGTTATTGGGGCTACGTTAGCGGTGTGCATCGCGGTGCCGGCGACGGCTGGAGCGACTTCTGGGTATGATGATATCATCAACAAGGTTTCAACGAAAACATTGATCCATCACATCGATAATTATTCGGGTAAAACCTGTGGAAGTCCTGATGACGATTACGCGAAGAAGTGGCTGTTTGCCTTCAAGCAAAAGAGGTATTATTCAGGTGACCCCAAAGATCATCAGGCGGCGGTAGAAAGTTTAGAACGCGCCATATCGTCGCCAAAGGGTGCGTACGCGGTTGTTTATGAGCAGAATAACAAGCATAACGACACGTCAAACCCATATTTCATAAAAGTTTTTTGGACAGAAGATGGTAAAGACGATTATACGTATCGTTTTTATAAAAATCATCAAATAAACGGGATTTATCTCACGAGGAAGGAGGGTAGTCAGTCGAAACTTTATGTGGCTACCGTTGCCAGCCCTAAGTTGATTTTAGGAGGTGGTAATGGTAGTAATTGTGACCCTGAATACTTGTGGGGATATAAACATTCGCAGGCTTTTATATCTGACTTGAATATATCTGCAAGATCAAATAAAAAACTCTTCACGTCTACGTTTCCTGTTGACTATCCAAGTGGCTATACAGGCCCCAAGTTTCCAGATAATCGTTCGGCGATCGGATGGTGGCCAGACTCGTCTCAATATGATGATTTTACAGACAAAATAACAATAAAAAAATTAATAAATTACATAAATTATCACAAGAAATTTTGTGCACCATCAGACTATTCTAACAGTTGGTTTACAGCATTTAAGTATCCCAATATTCCTGACAATCATAAGTATCATAAAAGTTATATGGCAAGTCTCGAACGGGCTATGGCGACAGGAGCGTATGCTGTTACTTATGAACAAACTACGGTTAATGGTAAAACAGTAAACCCCTATTTCATAACGGTATTTTGGTCGGAAAATAAAAATGACTTTCATATTAAGTTTTACGGTGATGCTCCGTACAGAGTTGCTACCATTACACATAAGTGGGGCAGCAGTGCAAAGTTGTACGGTATGATCGCAGGTAGCACTGGACCGCTCTGGGGACGTGGCGGTTGTGAAGTTGAGTTTTTGCAGGGAAATTATCTAAACGGCTATATACCTACTGCTCGGTTTAACGAGTCGTATATACCGTTGAGCGGTGGCAATAATATGAAAATCTTCACCTCAACCTTCGACGTCGAGTATCCAGACGGTTACAAGGGTAAACCGATTCCTGGTGATCGACGCAATATCAAGTATCTCGCCCTTGGCGACTCCTTCTCCAGCGGCGAGGGTGACACCGATAAAAATCCGGCGACCGACCGGAAGTATTATCGCCAGTGGACGGATGTGAATGAAGATAAGGCGAAGGGTGCGCCGAAGGAAAAGTGCCATGTTAGCACGCGCTCGTATCCGTACAAGCTGGCGAATTGGATGGAGCTGGGTAGCGGCCCGTCGGCGGCGTGGGCGTCGGTTGCGTGTAGTGGGGCGACGGTGTATGACATGAATTGGGACAATTCGGGCGGCTATGAAGGGCAGGACAGCCCGCTCGGGCGGCTGCATGGCTACGATAATAAAGGAACATTGCAGGGTATGGCGCTCAACGAGATGATCCCAGGGCGCGTCAAGCAAATCGAGTTCGTAAAGAAATACCAACCAAAGGTGATCACGCTGACGGCGGGCGGGAATGATGCTGGGTTTGGGGCAAAACTAACGCTTTGTGCCAATCATGAATCCTGGGGTAGTTCATGTATGTGGGCTAAGCCAGAGTATCGGAGTTGGCTTAAGGCTGATCTAAAATATCAATACTATAGCCTCAAATCTCTCTACGAGGATCTCAAAAAGGCAACCAATGATCAAGCAAAGATATATGTTTTGGGTTATCCACAATTTATCAATGGCGATCCAACTGCTCAGTGTAAGAATACCTTTACGCTAGATGCTCGCAAGAGGGAGATGATTACGAATTCTGTGACGTATTACAATAGAGTAATCAAGCAGGCCGCAAAGGCCGCGGGGGTTAAATATATAGATGTTGAGAATGCTTTTGGTAATCACTGGTTGTGCGGAGATAGAGATAGCCATGTAACGGCAATTACAAATATTTTTGGCGCAAATGGTAACGAACGACAAGAAAGTTTCCACCCAAACGCCAAAGGTCATTCAGATATCGCTCGTAAATTTGCCACCGAACTTGGAGGAGTGAGTCCGCTTCGCTATGCTATTTGCGAGAACGGAAGGAATAGCTGTCCTGATTCGGCTGCAACGATAAATACAATAGAAGATACAGAATACTTTAAAAAAGGTCAAACTCAGGATGACCTAAGGGTTATAAACTATAAACTTTCTAACGGGACAGCAACAAAAGTTCAAGAAAAATATATAGAGATCAAAACATCCAGACGCCCGTATAAGCCATGGAAAAAGGTATACGTAAAGATTTACTCTGAGCCAAGAGATTTGGGCGAGATTGAGGCTGATGAGAATGGTAAAATTAAAGGATCTGTGGCGCTGCCTGAGGATCTGCCCGCTGGATACCACACGCTGGTAGTGTCTGGCGAGGCGCCAGATGGTAAGAAACAAGAACTGTACCAAACCATTCTCATCAAAGGTCCAAACCCGGACGATATTGACGAAAACGGTACGCCGGACAAACTTCAACCCTGCGGGGCTTTCACTCAAGCTGTTAATAAAGACGAAGACCTTGACGGCATCGACGATGCCTGCAATCCTGAAATCACCGACCCCATCCTCTACACTGCTCGCAACGGCAAGTCGTCGCTTGGCGAGGATGAGGATCGGATTTATCTCTTTCGCAATACGCGAGCAGCTAACTTGACTGGTGTCATGAACGATTACGTTGACAAGTCGAAAAACCAGAACAATGCTGATGCGCTGGTTGGACATACTTTAAGCGAAGAGACACGCGGACTTGCATCCAATAAACTGGTCATTATGAAAGAAGCTGACGGTGACATCAAAAAAGGAACGCCGATTATCCTCGCCAAAGACGTAAACGAAAAATGCTACGCCCTAAAACCAGAAGACCATCTATCACCGGCACTCAAACCAGGATCAAACGGTTACAAGCTACGAGGATTAATAAAATTAAGTAAACTACCGAAGGGGGTAAGTTGTGAAAAAGAATAAAAAGATAACGCAGAATATATTATTGATGGCCGTTATGGCTGCCATGCCGCTACTCGTGGTGCGAGGTGATACATATCAAATAGGGCTGATTATAGAATGTATTGCAGCCGTGATTAGTCTGTTATTATTGTTTACTTCTGCGAATAGAAGAAAGAATTTTCCACTTTCACATCTGGCGGCTATTTTGTGGCTATTCATCCCTGTGTCATTTTTGCTCCTACTGCAGACGTCCTTATTTGGGGGCGGTTTTGAGGGGCTTTCTAATTGGGCGAAAACCGGACTCATAGTTGGTATCGTCGCTATAATATTGACAAGTATTCAGCTGTTCAGAGTGAATCGTTGATGGAGTTTGACGGGGTTAATTGTGAAGAATAGTCAGCAAGTACGTCAAAGCCTCAAGGATGTGGCCAGGGGATTTCATTACCATTCAGCGGCTCATTGGTCATTGTGACAGGTTGATTAACTGACACAGCCGATTATCATAAAGGGTAGGTTATGAAAGATGATGTAGCGACGACGGACAAGCCATATTTGAGCGATACGGTTGTGATTTTACTGGTAGTCGCACCGGTAGCTTTGTGCGTGCTGCTCTTTGTCGTGGCGAGGTGGGATACGTGGTGGATTCGTGAATACCATGTTACTGAGATAGCGGCAATGGCGCTGCCAATGCTGTTGTCGGCGGCGGGGGTGTGGATGGTGGTGTGGCTGAAGGGTATATATAAACTCTGTGCGTTCAGTAGCCTCGCGATAGCGGCATTGTTCTGGCTGGCGTTCCTTTATAAGCTATCGCAGTAATTTTTTACGACTCTGGCGGTACTTGGTGCGGCGATTGATAGTCATAAGAGATGTTCCGCAGATGAAAAGCGGCGGCATACAGAACAGGTATACGAATTCCCCGAGTCCATCAGCCAGAAAGCAGTTACCTGTAGAAAATCCGCTACCGCAACGCCCCGGAATGCCCCACCCGCCGATCGTCATGTCGAGGAGCAGTATGAGTATTGTGAGGTAAAACAGGATGCCCGTTATGACAAGCGGCCAGCGATTGCGTAGGGCCTGATGGCGGGCGGTGATTGACCGGTCCGTTATCCCTATCATCAGCAAAGTGATAAGCATGGCCACCATGAACCACATTGAGTCGTGCAGATAGTAATCATAATAATAGTCAGGCGGACCAAATTGGTCGGAGTTGAGCTTGTGTAGGTGGTCATTATGGGCAGTTGCAAGCACAAAAACGAGAACCGTCAGGCCGTAAATAAGCCAGCGCACAATGCGAGTGGCAATTGATTTTTTTGATGGAGCATTTTCAGTCATCAATGGTCGCTTTCAAAAAATTGCCGTTTCTTTTCAAGCCACGCGTCTGACTGGCGGACGAGCTTTTGGCGGTCGGCGGGGTTTTTGAGAAGCGGCTTGATGGCCTCCTCGAGATAGATGCCACCCTGGGAGCCCTTGAAGAGAAAAGTAGTGTCTTTATTGGCCAGGCGAGCGAGGAGCTTGGCAGCGTCGGTGGCCTTGGCGAACGAAGTGACGGTGCAGCCATTTTGCCGAGCAACTGGAGCGAGGAATTGCTCGGCCAATCGGCCGACAGTGATGACGTGGTCAAGCTGCTTTGGGTCGCATAGTGCGCCAACGGCGGCGTGTTCATCGGCTGCGATCTCGCCCAGCTCGTTCATGTCGCCAAGGACGGCGATTTTGGTTTTGGCGGGCAGCTGGTAGAGGGTTGTCAGGGCGGATTTTACAGCGAGGGGACTGGAATTATACGAGTCGTCGATGATGGTTGTGTCGTTGATGCCAGGTAGGATATTCATGCGGCCGCTGACTGGCGTGAAATTCTCGAGCATGGTCATCACACACTCAATATCAAGTCCAAGCTCTAACGCCACCGCCGCTGCGCCGCCGGCAACGCGGAGTTGATGCACGCCGACAACAGGGATGATGAATGGACGCGAGGTTTGGTCGGCGTGGATGAGCTGGCAGCGATAGCCCTTGCCGCTGGTAAACTTACCGATAGCCATCTGGTAGTCGGCGCCCGGCTCAGTGCCGTAGGAAATGACTTGGCCGCAATCGGCGAAGTCCACGAACTCGGGGCGAATGTCGTCGCGGTTGTAGATCACTTTTTCGCTACATTCAGCGAGCGCAAATTCCTCGCGGGCGACGGTTTCTAGTGAGCCAAAAAACTCCATGTGCTCGGGTGCGATGGCGGTGACGATGGTAATGTCGGGGCGAATGTAGCGGCCAAATGCAGCCATTTCGCCGGGGTGATCAATGCCGAACTCCTGGACGACAACATCAATGTCATGCTGGTGGCGGGCAGCGCGGCGGGCTCGGCCCAAGACCGATAACCAATTCCATACCGAGCGGGGGTTCTGTGGTGAGTCGACATCGAGAATTTCCAGTGGTGCGCTAAACTCGGCGTTGAAGTTGCCGCGATTGGTACGGACTTTATAGCTGGAATTTAGGACGCTGACGAGGGTTGACTTGGTAGTAGTTTTACCGACGCTGCCGACGACGGCAACGAGCTTGATGTGCGGATTATGCAGGAAGAACGTAGTGACAGAGCGGGCGAGAATGCGCGAGATGAGGGTTTTGAAGAGTCTCATGGATATAGTATAGCATTGACCGTGGGGTTAGTCATATCTTCTAGCACTCACCCTTGACGAGTGCTAATTTGGTGCGGTACAATGGGTGTATTGTTAACGAAATGGAGGATGATATGGATACACCTATCAAGCCTCTCGGTGACCGCGTGGTAGCGGTGCGCGAGGAGGCGAAGACGCAGACGGCTAGCGGGATTTATTTGCCGGACAACGCCAAGGAGAAGCCGGTGGTGGCTGAGGTCAAAGCAGTTGGCGGCGACGTCAAGAATGTGAAGGTGGGCGATAAGATTGTATATAAGGAATATTCGACCACAGATTTGAAAATTGACGGCACGGAATATTTGATCGTCCGCGAGGAAGACATTTTAGCAACGGTTGTTTGAGAAAAGAGGAGTTTTTATTATGGCAAAAAAAGTATTTTACGATGATGATGCGCGTGCTCGCGTGTTGGGCGGTGCCGAGGCGCTGTATAACGCAGTTAAAGTAACCTACGGACCAAAGGGCCGCAATGTGGTGATCGCCAAGGGTTTTGGCGGGCCAACAGTGACGCACGATGGCGTAACAGTGGCAGAAGGCATCGAGCTGCCAGAGAATGATGATGAGACGCTGGGTTACAAGGTTGGTGCTGATTTGATCAAGCAGGCAGCCAAGAACTTGAACAAGCAGGCTGGTGACGGTACCACGACGGTGACGGTGCTGACCTATTCGATTTTGAAAGAGGCCAACCGGTTGATCGCGGCAGGGCACAACCCGATGGAGCTACGCAAAGGTATTGAGCAGGCTGGCGCGGAAATTGTCAAAGAGCTGAACAAACTAGCGGAGCCAATTGAGGGTAAATCTGAGCGCGTGGCGGAAGTGGCAACCATTTCGGCGGGCGACGCGGAAATTGGCAAATTGATCGCTGGTGTCATCGAAAAAGTTGGCAAAGATGGCGTGGTGACAGTCGAGGCTGGCCAAGGTTTGGAGCTGGAAGCCGAGGTTGTTGAGGGCTTCAGCCTGGACAAAGGCTGGGTCAGTCCATTCTTCGTCACCGACACCGGTCGGCAAGAGGCGGTTTACGAAAAGCCGGCAATTTTGATCACCGATAAGAAAATTTCTAGCGTGCAAGAATTCCTGCCAATGTTGGAGAAATTGGCACAAAGCGGCAAGAAGGACGTGGTGCTGATCGCTGATGAAGTCGAAGGTGAAGCGCTGAGTATTTTGGTGCTGAACAAGCTCAAGGGCGTATTTAATACCGTGGCGGTCAAGGCGCCAAGCTTTGGCGACCGCCGTAAGGAGATTTTGCGCGATATCGCGGTGTTGACCGGTGCAACGGTGATTTCTGAAGATCACGGATTGACGTTTGAAAATGCCGGCCTAGAGGTGTTGGGTTCAGCGCGCAAGGTGATTGTCGGCAAAGATGAAACCACCATCGTTGAGGGCGCGGGCAAGCCGTCAGCCGTGAAGGAGCAGATCGCTCAGATTAAGGCGTTGTCTGACAACGCTTCCAGCGAATACGAGAAAGAACAATTCGACAAGCGAGCAGCTGCCTTGTCTGGCAAGGTGGCAGTCATTAAAGTCGGCGGCGCGACCGAGACAGAAATTGACGAAAAGAAGTTCCGCGTGGACGACGCCGTGGCAGCTACCAAGGCAGCCTTGGCCGAGGGAATCGTCGCCGGCGGCGGTGTGACCTTGGTGAATTTGGCTGGCGGCCTGAAGGTGACTGGCGCAGATAGCATCGCGGCTGGCCGGCAGATTCTAAAAGACGCCCTGAAGCAGCCGTTCCTACAGATTATGCGTAACGCTGGCTTGAACGCCGACGCGCTTTTGGCGCAGGTCGAAGCGGGCAAGGCCGGATTTGGCGTTAACGTCATGAAGCCTGAGAATGAATTGGTGGACGTCAAAAAAGCTGGCGTCATCGACCCAGCGCGCGTCACCAAGGAAGCGGTACAGAACGCGGTGTCGATTGCTTCAACTGCAGCAACCATGGGCGCACTGGTCGTCGACGTACCAGAGCCAGAAGCTCCAGCTGCACCTGGCGGTATGCCAGGCATGGGGATGATGTAGTATTCCTATCTCATTAAGAACGGAACTCCTCGCTGGAAACGGCGGGGAGTTTTAGGGCGTTAATTATTTATTCTCTGGGTGAAGGATGGCCTGAGCTATTGGTGAGTCTATATCCGTGGGAACTTGCTTGACAAAATTGATGATTTCGCCTCCGAGATTCTTACTACTGGCGAGCCATTGACCACCGGCGTAGGCGTGTCGCACCGTACTAATACCCGGCAGCTGATAGGCCATAGCTTTATTTGGTACTTTTGACATGTGATATTGTATGAGGATATTATCTTGCTGGTCCGGAACAGTATTCATAACCAAATTTAAAGAATGGCCATAGTCTCGCACAACAATATGTAGAATATTTCCTGCTAATACAATATCCACTGCGATTGGAGCCTTGTGTCTCCAGTCCTCTCTTGCGTAGTTATCTCCGAGTCGCCATGCTTCTAAAAATTTTTGGTATATATCTTCTGCTATTTCATTTCTCCTGCCGAGACCGCGAATATAATGCCCCTCGTTATTACTATCTGACCACAACTCCAATGCGTCTCTTAGCTCATCGTTATTCATGATGTATGAATGGGTTAGATGCAGCAGTTCGTTAAAAGAGTGACTATCGTGAATAAGCTCCCGTATGCTTTGGATATTGGCATCACTCATGTCCATAAAACTATATATGGTATCGGCAACTCGACGTACATAATCAGCACTCATGGCGGCGACATCGTTAGCATAGGTTAATCGGAGGAGTTGCCAGTCTAGCCCTGCTTTTATCACGTCACCTTTAAGCCCTAAAGCAAGTTCGCTCACCTTGGCCCTCAAACTAGTAACTATGTCGTTACTCTCTGTTATGGGTAGGTGGTCAATACAAGAAAAGATTTCCTCAAAATTTCTTGTAAGTTTATCGGCTCCTCTCAGAAGGATGGTTCCATATTTATCTGCACCATTCTCCATCAGCTCCATTGATGGATCATTGGCTAAATCAGCCAGCTGCTCCTTGATGGCAATATCAAGATCCAATATTTTGGTAAAAATAAGAGTATTACTGCCAAGCTGCTCTGGGTTATCTGTCGGGTCTACATCGATTGATATGCCAGCATTACTGAGCGTCTGTGCGCCCAGTCTGCGATCCTCTTGTTCGCCAGATGATTCTGGGTTCGTTCTTTGGTGATTAAACCCCTTTGAGATGCTGCCTATTTTTGATACTGACATGTTTGTAAACTTCTTCCAGAGTAGTTCTCTGGTTAGTAAGTATGATATTACGATAGCATAAGTAATATAAAAAGTCAATTACCGGTATCTAAATCACCCTGTAATATATCGTTTTATGGCTGTCCAGTAGCTCCAAACAGTGCCCGTACAGCTTTTTTGCCAAGCTGGTAATTCTGCACAAATGCCCACAGCTGGTTGCCGTAGTCGAAGTGCCACCATTCATGGGGATTGGCCGTAAACCCATAGGCGGTCAGCAGATTATACAGAAAGCGACGATTTCGCTGAGCGGTTATATCCTCGTCCGCCAGTGGCGTTGCCTGCTCAAAATAATCAGGATTATTGCGCGGCCCAGTGTCACCGTCTATATGACCCATGTCGATAAAGCTGTCTGCTACAAAGTCTGGTGTCCAGGGGCTCGGTTTGGCGCGCAGGCGGATGTCAATCGCTCCGCCTGTTGCGTGCGGTGATGGATTATCGGTAGTCGAAGGTTTGGCTATGATCTCGTCGCGCCGTTTATGGATATCATCTTCCTGGAGGTCAGAGTTATGGCGTCGAATGCTATTTGGTATGAGTTGGTGATATAGTGATGACTGCATCTTGGTGGAGCGTAGCCCCTCCTCAACATATACCTCCACGGCACTACCAAAAAATTTGGTAACTTCGGGGCTCGCGAGAAAGGTATTAATGTCTGCCAGTTTTCTCGCAACCGATTCTCGGACATAGATCGATTTGGTGACGCCAGGAACACGTGCGCCGGTCGTGGCGTTGCGCCGAGAATAATAAGATTGGCCGGCAATACCATGGCTGGCTAGGTCAACCAACGGTTCTCGACGCAGTTCATGAAGTAAGCCACTGCTCGCTGCAAATGGAATATCGCGATAGCCGATACGCATTTTGGCGTCGCGTAGTTCGGTCATGTCTGGGATGGCGGTTTCGGCGTATTGCTGTGTACGGCGCTGGTTCTCGATACGGGTCTCGGCCTTGACTAAAAGATTGACGTAATAGGCGTATACTTTGACAATTTCATCGATGACTTGCTCGGGCTGCTGTATAGCACCACCTGCGAGGCGATCGGTTTTTTGTGGGCCAAATGCAATAACATCCGTGTTGTTTTCGAGTAGAAAGGTATCGAGTCCTGCTAGTTCCTGATACGGTATCCAAGTATCGTGAGAGACGATCGCCACCTTGCCGCCCTCGTCGAGCAGAGGAAAGGCGGCCCTAAAGGTTTCTTGAGTATTGGCACGACGCGGCTTACTGCCATCGGGCATGGTACGGTTGCTGTCAATTGGAGCCGACAAGACGCTGAGACTGATAATTTGCATGCCGTGTAGCGTTGATATTCTCGTCCACTCCTGACGTACTTTGGTCAAATCATTACTTTCGTATGGAGTTGGGAGTGTGCTTTCTTCCCAAGAAATGTCCCCCAAAAGTGATGCTGCAGCGCCAAGGCATAATTCAAATTCAGTTGCGTCGCTTTTAAAACCCTGTGCTTCGGCTCGCTTGCGCTCCGCTTCAGTGGTTGGACGGTCACAGGTGGTGAGGATAATTTCTGAGGTGTTGATTTTACCTTCTTGTATTGCCGTGAGAGCACCGAGTAGGCGGATACCATTAGTGGCGCCAGCTCCACCTGGTACAATGATTGCAGACACATCACCGATGGGTTGCATGTCGCGGGGCAGCGCAACATCAAGCTGTCTACCACTATGTTCTAGCTTTTTGTCAAGTTCTTTGTGAAGAAAGCCCAGCTTGAGAGCTGCATTGCGGATGGCTGTATGATCAGCGGAGGTTTTAGCAATATCTGAAAAATCTTTGACGCCACCGCCGCGCAGCCCGAGCATGTCACGAACAAAGGGGGCGTCGTAACTTGGCATGTCATACAGGCCTGATAATTGGTCTGGGGATTGCTGGTTGAGGAGGCCATGGAGTGTTTCTTCATAGAGCTGGAGTTTTGCCGCAGCGACATCCCGCACAGTTTCTGGACTGACGCTTGATGTTTCAGAAATAGGACAATACCTGTCGCCACGCTCCGACGCAACTAAAGACATGTCTGAATTTTACAATAAAACTAATAAATTAGCAAATTATACACGAATGATAAGTCTCAGCTTTGCGACAAGAAATCAATTTCCTTGATAATATCAAGCAGCGCCTGCGCTTTGCGGGTTTCGTCAGGGATGGCGACGGCAGCTTCGTGTGCCGGGGCGATCAGCGAAGTGTCGTCAGTCGAGCGCAATAGCAGGAGGTAGGTGTCGAACTTTTCCTCGGGCGAGACGTTGAGTTTGCCGACCAGTGGCCGAAGCTCGCTGAGGGCATTTTGCTTGATATCATCAAGCGACATATCGGTCGGCGTGGTATATGACCGACTAGTGCTGTCGGTGGTTGGCCGCGGTGCTGGTGCGGCTGGCCCGGGTGCGGCGCTGGTTTGTGGCTTGGTCGGGCGACTGGTCGTGTCAGCGTCCTGAGCGCCGGTTTCTTCAAATCGTAAATTGTCATCACTGCCACCAGAGACGCCCGCCAGCACGCTAGCTAGATCTTGATCGCTGTTGACTTGTCCGCTGTCTTGAATTGTCATACCCCACCTCTTTTCACATTACGATTATGCTTGCTTTCTATGCTATACTGTAACACAGGAAAAGGAGGAATTTCAAGATGCTTGACGACAAAAATCTTTTAGCGCAGCGTGACCCGGGTAATACACGAACGAGTGCAGTGGCAGTGACGACACAGACGGACTTTGCGGCCGAAGTAGAGTCACCGGCGATCCCTGGTGAAGTAACCAGTGTGGTGCTGGCTGGCATGGGCGGCTCGGCGCTGGCGGCGGATATGGTCAAGGTGCTGACAGCTGATCAGGTCACGGTGCCACTTGAAGTGACAAAGGGTTATCAGTTGCCGAATTTTGTGAATGAAAAAACACTAGTTATTGCTATCAGCCACTCGGGAAACACCGAGGAGACGATGAGTTGCTATCAGCAGGCTCGTCAGCGCGGCTGTCAGTTGGCGGTGATGGCGACGGGCGGAAAATTGTTTGCGGCGGCCGAGGCAGATAATCTGCCGCGGGTGCGCGTTCCGTCGGGCGGTCAGCCGCGGATGTCAACGATTTATCATTTGCGCGGGTTGCTAAAGCTGCTCAGTCAGTTTGAGGTGATTGACGATAGTCTGTACCAAGCAGTGGCAGCCAGTGGTACGTGGCTGAAGGACCAGCTGAGCCAGTGGGCTGAGAGGATGCCAACGGCGGATAATTATGCCAAGCAACTGGCGCTCAAGCTCGTTGGTTCGACCCAAGTGTTTTATGCGGGCGAGTTGACATGGCCGCTGGCGTATAAGTGGAAGATTAGCTTTAACGAGTCAGCGAAAAACGTGGCGTTTTGGAATCAATATCCGGAGTTCAGCCACAATGAATTCATCGGCTGGTCATCACATCCGGTCGATAAGCCGTATAAGGTCGTGGATTTTCGGAGTAGCCTTGAGCGTCCGCGAATTCGGGAGCGGATGGAGCTGACCGATCGGTTGCTGTCGGGTATGCGCCCGAAGGCCGAAGTAGTCGAGCTACAAGGCGAGACGCTGCTCGAGCAGCTGCTGTGGGGGCTGGCGCTGGGCGAGATTGTCAGTATCTATGCGGGCATTCTCAACGGTGTCAATCCAGAGCCAGTGGCGCTGGTGGAGCAGTTAAAAAAGGAATTGTCGTAGGCTCATTTGGACCAGAAAATGAAAAGCGGCGCCCAAGGGAGATGGGGCGTCGCTTTTACTTTAGAGCCCATTGAGGGTCGTGACGGACTCGTGTGAAATTTAGTGGCGCAAGCTTTCAATCGGGTCCTTGCCAGCAGCGTGGCTGGCTGGATAGATGCCAAAGAGCATACCGATGATGAGTGCTCCGCCGATGGTTAGGGCGGCTGCTTGCCATTCGAGAACCGGGGTGAAAGGTAGGTACATACCGAGGAGGAATGACGCGCCGAGACCGATAACGTAGCCGAGAATGCCGCCAAATAGACCGATGATGGCTGATTCGATGAGGAATTGGGCGACAATGGTGCGGTTGGTGGCACCAACGGCCTTGCGGATACCGACTTCGCGCTGGCGTTCGGCAACCGAAACCAGCATGATGTTAGTGATGCCGATGCCGCCGACCAGTAGCGAGATGCCGGCGATGACCGCCATGGCTGTTGAGAGCGCGTTCACTAGGTGTGAATTTGGTGCGGTGATGGCCTGGCCGACCAGGGTGTGGTAGTCGGTATCGCCCTGATGCTGCTGGGCGAGGACCTTTTTGGCGGCATCAATTTTAGTTTGCAGCGCCGTACCGTTGTCAGCAGTGATGAGGATTTGCTGGATTTGGGCGGTGTTTTGTGTGAACTTTTTACTAACGGCTAGTGGCAGGATAATGGAGCGATTAAAATCAACGCCAAGGTAACTAGGCGCAGTTTCCGGCTCGTCGAGGACGCCGACGACTGTGAGTGTTTCGCCGCGGAGCTTGAGGACGCTGCCGAGGGATTTTTCAGTGCCGAATAGGTCAATTGACAGCTGTTTGCCGATCACGACGCCGTTGGCTTCGTCGATGAACTGCCCCTCGCGCAACTTGAGGCCGGCGAGTTTTGCCAGTTCGCCCGAGCTGCCGATAACGGTGATGCGTTCTAGCTTTGTCTTGCCGTCTGGTGTCGATAGATTAGCGTGAAATGTTGCTAGCGGTGCGGCGCTGTTGTTGGTCGCCTTGGCAATTTCTCGGGCGTCCTGTTCGGTCAGTGTGTTCACCATTTGGGCGGCGTGTCCGGAGCTGAGTGACAGCAATGAATCTGGCCGCGCCTCGCTGCCAGACCGAATTAGCGCGGTGGTGTCAGAAATCTTGGCGGACTGATCACCAAACAGGCGGCTCGTGCCGGTCAATAATGACAGAATAATAGTAATGCTGGCGATGCCGACCATGATGCCAAAAATCGATAGGTAGGTGCGGACTTTATTTGACTTGAGCGACTCAACCGCGTTCTCAAAGTGATTATTGAGGAGCATTTTCATGACTTTTTCGTAGCCTTCCGTTCTTTTTTGACTGGTTTCTTCGTTGATTTGGTGGCATCGGTTTTTGCGTCGTCGGCTTTATCGGATTTAGGGGCGGGTTTCTTTTCGGTCGATGGAGCAGCGGTTTTTGCGGCATCAGAATCTGCTGATTTTTTACCATGATCGCTGTCGGCTTTAACAGTCTTTGTGGTTGCTTTGGCCAAGGTGGCGCCAAGTGGTCGCTTTGGCGGGAGGTCATCCGGGGACTTCACTGGGCTAGTAGGTTTGTCGGGAGCAGTCGCCGCGAATGGCTGCTCGATTGTCTGTTTCTCGGGAGTAGTTTTCGTTGACTCAGTTTTCTCGTCTGGCTCAGCTTTTTCAGCTTTGGTAGTTGCGGTGTGTGTCGGCGTTGAACTCACTGGGGTTGCTGGTTGGCCATCGCCGCCCAGCTTTTGCTTAAAGATCTTCTTGATATGGTGCGTGTCGGTATCAATGCGCCCATCGAGCATGGAAATCACCCGGCTGGCATAGGACAACAGCTCTGGATTGTGCGTCACCATGATAATCGTGTTGCCTCGGCGGTGAATGTCGGACAGCTCCTCCATGATGATGTGGCTGGACTTGGAATCAAGGTTGCCGGTCGGCTCGTCGGCCAGGATGATTGACGGACTGTTGACTAGCGCTCGGGCGATCGCCACACGCTGAACTTGACCGCCGGATAGTTGATGCGGCAGATAATACTCGCGCTCGCCCAGATGGAAGTTGCGCAAAATTCGGCTGGCTTCTTGGAGACGCTTGGTCTTGCTGATGCCTTTGTAGGTGAGCGGCAGGGCAACATTATCAATCACCGTCAGGCGCGGGATGAGATTGAAATGTTGAAAAATAAAGCCAATATCGCGCGAACGAATCGTGGCGTGATGTACCGCTGTCAGATCCTCGACTGATTTATTGTCAAGGTAATATTCGCCCTCTGACGGGTGGTCGAGCAATCCGAGGATGTTGAGTAGGGTCGTCTTGCCGCAGCCAGATGGGCCAACGATGGCGATAAACTCGCCCTTTTTGACCTCGAGATTGACATTGTCCAGCGCCACCTGCTCGGCGTCACCGAAGCCAAATCGTTTCGTTACATTAGTAAGTTTAATTCGCGTTGAAGGATCGTTCATCATTGCCTTTATTATAGACAAAAAGCCGCTCCGGTTGCAACCGCTAGCGGACTTTCTGTTATAATATGCATCATGGAAGGATGCAGGAGTGGTTGAACTGGCACGCCTGGAAAG
>CAUQHW010000002.1:0-181350 GCA_963518125.1 uncultured Candidatus Saccharibacteria bacterium
ATCTGGAAATTACGATTTATGAAGTAATTAACAGATTGTTTCTATGGTATAATATACATTGATGACAACGAAGCAGTCTGAACGCATCGTGTTTCCAAAGAAGTTTTTATGGGGTGCAGCGACGTCGGCACATCAGGTCGAGGGTGGTCTGGTGAATCAGTGGACGACGTGGGAGCTCGAGCACGCCAAGCGGCTGTCCGTGCAGGCACCGCATCAATTTGGTGATATTGACAGCTGGCCGCGCATCAAAAAAGAGGCGACCAGGCCTGACAACTACGTATCGGGGCGGGGTGTCGATCATTACCATCGCTATGAGGAAGATTTCGCGATTCTCAAGAGTCTCAACATGAATGCCTTTCGATTCTGTATTGAATGGGCGCGAATTGAGCCGCAAGAGGGCGCGTGGGATGCGGCGGCGATCGCCCACTATCGGACGTATCTGCGGACGCTGAAAAAGATGGGCATTACACCAGTGGTGACGCTGTTTCACTTCACGCTGCCGGAATGGTTTATGGCCAAGGGCGGCTTTGAAAAGCGGCGCAATATCAAATATTTCGTGTATTACGTTGAGAAAGTTTTGAGCGAGCTGGGGCGCGACATCGAGTGGATCGTGACCATTAACGAGCCGACCGTGTACGCTGGCGAGAGTTATCTCGAAGGGCATTGGCCGCCGAATAAAACTCGCAAGCGTGATTTACTGCGTGTACTCTGTAACCTTGTTGTGGCGCACAAGAAAGTGTACAAATTGACGCGTGCTCGCAAAAAGTGGAAAGTGTCGATGGCGCATCATCTGATCTATTGCTATCCGGGCGATGACGCGATTCTCAGTCGTGCTAGTGCGCGGGTGGCGAATTATTTCCTGAATACGTGGGTGCTGCGTCGAGTGCGGCGGCACAGTGATTTCTTGGCGATCAACTATTACTTTGCGCGGCGGATTTATGGCTATCGGGCACATGACCCGTACCTGAAGGTCAGTGATCTCGGCTGGGATATGCAGCCGGATAAATTGCAGTATCTACTGGAGGACATAGCCGAGCGCTATCGGTTGCCGATTATGATTACCGAGAATGGGCTGGCGGACGGCACTGATAGTCAGCGGCAATGGTGGCTGACCGAGACGATCAAGGCCATGCACGAAGCGCTCAAACATGACGTCAAGCTAATCGGTTATTTGCACTGGAGCCTGCTCGACAATTTTGAATGGGACAAGGGCTATTGGCCAAAGTTTGGTCTGGTGGTAGTCGATCGGCAGACCATGGCCCGGACGGTGCGGCCAAGCGCACGCTGGTTTGCGGCGGTGATCAAGAAGCTGCGCGTGTAGCTTATCTAGGGGCGGTACTGGCGTAAGCTGTGGGCAAGGATAGCGCCAGTTGACATTATTGATATATTATGCTACTATGCAACTAGTAATGACCGAAACAAATACGACTAACATTAGTGCTGCTGGCGAGGGGACGCCCCCGTCCCAGGTTGTTGAGAAATCTCTCCTGCTAAAAACAAAAGTCGAAAAACTGGGCGTTTTGAGTAGAATAAAAAGAACCATGAGTGATTTGGCGTTGCGGCTTATAGCGCGCGGCGAAGACGGCCAAGCTAACAGAGACAATAGTGGTGCTGATAGTGAAAATTCTGATGGTGCGGAAGAAACAGCAGAAATACTTGACGATGAAACACTGCAGAGAATTGAGGAGATTGAGGAGCGGTGTGATTTCTACGCCGATCTTCTCATGGGGAATGAGGATCCTTATATTATGTACATGCTTACATCCGGTAAGTATGAGGAAATAGAGAAGTTTGTACCTAATCTAAGAGAGTTGATTGAGGATGATGACTGGCTTAATCCAAAGTCACCAATCTACAATCAGTTTTACGCTAGGGATACTTTGTCACGCCTAGCGCAAGATAATGTTGCGGCGTTCTCTGAGAAGTATTGTGAGCACATGCCAAAACTTACCGATAAACTGCGTCACGTAATGCGGGAGCTGATCAATTCAGCACGCTCTTTGGCCGATAGTTGCGGGCGCTATAGTTCTAACAGCGAATATCAGCAATATATGCGCTTAATACCTAAACTGATAAGAGTCGAAGGGATATTGCCTGAAGGGGCGGCCGAGGAGTTTAGGGACGCGGCTCTCAGTGAGGTAGCTAGAAGTGTCACAGTATTAAAATCAAAATATGATTACGAGACGGCAATGGAGTGGTTGGAGGATCATGGTTTTCCGCCGTGCCACTGGCCGCGAGATGCAAGAGAACGAGAGGATTTTCCAGAGCCGCTGCGTCAAGTACTTGCTGGAGATGCAGTAAGCCGTATCGACCGCTTGGTAATTGAGTACTATGGAAGGGGAGAATGGATAGATGATAGGATGGTGTGGGAATATTTTGCGGCGCGCTGGCCAGGTCTGAAGCTTTCCGAGTTTAATCGGAGAGGGAAGGGGTATAATGAGTATACGATGGTTTACCGTTGGTGTGATTGGGTTGACGATATGGGCAAAGCTATTGACGGAGTTGGACTAGATAACGCCAAAAAGCTGCAGAAAGAACTTGGGATAACTCATTTTGGTGATTGGAGTCCAGAGACTTTGAAGGGTACGCTGAAGCTACTAGAAACTGGACGTACCGAATCCGGTAATCCGGCGACGATTATTGTCAGAGGGGCTACAGGAGATCACAATGGTGCCGCGATGGTGTATAGAGATATAGAATCCCCCGATACATTTGCTGTTGAAATAGGCCATACGAGCGATCTGTCTCGTGTAGTAAAAAAGCTAAAAGGAGCTGGTGTCGATAGCAATACGTTTGATACGCTTGTTCTGTTTGGTCACGGTTCTGAGAGTCGTTTTTTCATGTCGTCGGACGAGAAGATACCGCCCAATCCTCGGGAATGGTACAATAAAGAAGGCCTGCGTAGCCTGATAGAGACGCTGGGGATAGACACGATCATACTAAACTCGTGTCATCCACTTGTGCGGAAAAAAAGATATGGGACTCTTACGGTTGGTGACGAACCGCAGCGACGTAGAGGCACAGCGCCAGCGCTATCTAAGGCGTTTCCTGTGCGGGTTATTAGCGGGTTGGATGGAGTAACGCCTTACAGTATTGAGGGAGCGGGCAATATGCGAATCACCACAAAAGACGAGGATACGGGAAACAGCTCATCAACGATAGCAGTAACTAAAGATGGGTTAACACGTGCGCACGGGAAGGAGGTTAAAATCCATGAGTGAGACAGTAGAGGTAAACAGTGATCCATCGCCAAGAGAACAGTTACTCAAAGTCTCACAGGAGATGAGTCAAACCCTCATTGACTGCGAGCAGGTGGCGCAGAATTATTTGAATAGTATAGCGGGTGCGATGCGTCATTTGGGTGTTAGCTCTAGGGACGTTGATCTCGGTCAGTTTGATGAAAACGGCGATGTGTCGAAGACAGAGTTCGACACGTATCGTATTTGCTGCGATAATACCGATGAAGGTGAAAGAGGTGATTGTCACGTCTATAAAGTTGCTGCTGATGAAAATTTGCGCGAGATTACTGCGCGAGGGGCAGATCTTGATACGTGCAATATATTAGAGCGACTTCAGCGTGAGTTAAATCGAATGAACCATGATTTGGCACAGCGTGACTAATTAGCGGTTTGGCCAAGTATAGCACCACTAGACTTTTCCACAGAATCGTGGAAAAGTTTTTGTTTAGTAGGGAAATGGGTAGAAAGTGGGTAAAAGGGCTTGCATGTGGGTAGTTGTGGGTAGTATAGTGGAGTCAGTGGAACGAAAGTTGATGGAAATCACCAACCAAAACAAACATCCACTAGAAAAACCAACTAATCTACCACGGAGGAAGGACGACGTGCAGACAGATTACTTTGAGCGAAAGTTGGACGACAAGCGGCGCTTGACCATCCCAGCCGAGCTCAGGGCAGAGTTTGCGTCCGGCGTCGTGTTGACTCGCGGGTTTGGCAAGTATCTGCACCTGTATCCACAGCAAGTCTGGGATCGGGAAGTGGAGGGCGCGCTGACCGGAAGTATTCTGGATGAGCGTGTGGCCGACCTGAACGTCAAGTTTCGCCGCGGTAAAACCGCATCGGCGCTCGACCAGAAACAGGGGCGAGTGACGATTGAACAGCATCTACTCGACTATGCTGGTATTGACCGGGAAGTCGTGGCGGTGCGGGCGGGCGCGTATTTTCGGCTGATGGCGGCTGAAAATGCGGATTGATTAGCTGGGGTTAGTACTTTAACAATTTGAAAACCTCTCGAGATCAACTATCTGGGTATTTGAAGATGGCAGGTGGCAATTTGCTCCACGATAAAAACGGCAACGTTCTTTCCTCAAAATACCTCCCAAAAAACTCCACCTCACACATAAGTCTCTTTTGGAAACTATGGTTGTCACTGACAATCATCACATTTCCACTCTTAGACAACAAAAACAAACAAAACACAAATACAAAACAGCCAGAATTAAATATCCAGTTAGGTGATCTCGAGCATTGCTATACGTTGTGGTGTCAGCCGCGGCGATTTGTCGAGATTTACTCCTCTTTACGCGCCAGGCGACTCAAGGTCGCTTGGGCTGCAATCGCTGTACGGAGATAAATCTCGAAAATCTTGCACCTGACTGCTACAATAAAGCAATGATGAGTATTAAAGAACATCCACCACAGTCGGAAGCGCTTCAGATGAGCGAACCGATTCATGTTCCCGTACTCCTTGAGGTGACCTTGGATAGGTTGCGGCCAGCTACGGGCGAGAGTTATCTCGACCTGACGGCTGGCTACGGCGGCCATGCCAGGGAATTCTTGATGAGGACGGATAATTACTTGGGCGCAGTGCTAGTTGACCGCGACGATAACGCGATTAACACGCTGGGCGATTTGGCTGAAAAAGGCGCGACGCTGATTCACAAGGATTTTGTGAGCGCAGCGCAGGATTTAGTCAAGCAGGGACGTACATTTGACGTGATTTTGGCTGATTTGGGGGTGTCGTCACCACAGCTTGACAGAGCAGAGAGAGGTTTTTCGTTTCGGTTTGACGGGCCGCTGGATATGCGGATGGATAATCGGACGGAAACGACAGCAGCGGATATCGTCAATTCGTATTCGGTTGATGAGTTGACGCGGCTGATTGCTCGTTACGGTGAGGAAAGTCCCGGGCGGGCCAGGCGAATTGCGCAGGCAATTGTTAGCGCCAGGCCGATTCGGGGAACGACCGAGCTGGCTGATCTGATCAAGCACACTGTCGGTCGCGGCGGGATGAAACATCATCCGGCGACTCGCACCTTTCAGGCACTGCGCATTGAAGTCAATCACGAACTTCGGCTGGTTGAAGAACTATTGCCGCTGCTGCCACGCCTCCTCACCAGGAGCGGGCGAGTTGGGATAATTAGCTTTCATAGTCTGGAGGATCGATTGGTCAAGCGATATTTCTGGGAGCAAGCGGCTGCTGGCTATGAGGCCGAGCTGATCATCCCAGAGAAAAAACCAGTGTCTGGAGTAGAAGATGTTCACAACCCGCGTAGTCGGAGCGCTCAGTTTCGCTACGCCGTAAAAACATAAACAAAAAAGGAGGGCGACACCATGCCAATCCATATCAAAGTACAATTCCAGGACGCAGAAGCAGCTGAGACTGTTGCGGTACGCCGCGGCTAAGTAAGCTCGCTTGATAGTTTTCCCGGAAAAAGTATGCAAGCTCGGCGGCTCGTTCTTCCACGATAGGGGCGAGCCGACCGGCTGTGTTTTCCTGTGTCTTGATGACACGCCGCCAAAAACCAAACCATAACAAATTAAACACACAGAAATTATTTATGCACACACGCTCATCCACCACATTTACGCCGCGTCGTCCTGGGCCCCAGCTTCGTCGTAACCAGAACGCCACCCGTTTTCGATCACAGACCAAGCTCGGGCCAGTGGCGCATACGGTGTTGGTGGCGCTGATGATTATGGTACTGGGGCTGGTGTACTTGACGCAGGCGACCAAGACGACGGCCTATGGCTACGAGGCGGAGGGGCTGGACTCACAGCTGAATGAGCTGGCGACGAAAAAGTCAGAGCTAGAGGTGCAGAATGCGCGGCTGACGGCGCTCGAAAAGGTCAAGCACAGCAATGTTGCATCGGCGATGAAAACACCGGCGCAGACGAACTATGCTCGCTAGTTCGGGCAAAAGTGGTACAATGGGACAAGCGGTATGAAACGTCACTTAACGCAATCTCGAACCGGCGTACTCGCTATCATTCTGTTGGGGATGATGGCGATTTTTGTGATGCGGCTGTTTTATCTACAGATTATCAAGCACAGCGAATACGTGTCGCTGGCTCAGGCCAGTCAGCAGCGGCACTTTGTCATTCCGGCCGAGCGTGGCAAGTTATATATGATGGATGGTGGTACGGCCGTCCCCGTGGTGCTTAACCAAACGGTCTATACGGTTATCGCTGATCCGCAGACGGTCAAGCAAGAGCAGCGTCAGCAGATTGTCGCAGCGCTGCAGGAAGTTGCGGGCGGCGAGGTAGTTAGTGGCGCAGCCAAGCGGCTGGAGCGCACCACCTCTCGCTACGAAGTGCTGGCACGCAACATCACGCGTACACAGGCCGAGAAGTTAAAGGCCAAGGATTTTGTCGGGGTCCTGTACCAAAAAGGCTCGATTCGTAATTATCCGGAGGGGCAGCTGGCGGCGCAGGTGCTGGGCTTTGTTAATGCTGAGGGCAAGGGTCAGTACGGGGTTGAAGGGGCGCTAAACGATAGGCTGAAGGGCCGTGATGGCTTGCTCAAAACAGTAGCGGACGTGCGTAATGTGCCGCTGACGCTGAGTAAAGATAACGTGCGCGTCGAGGCGAAGTCGGGCGAGAATGTGGCGCTGTCGATTGATCGAAATGTGCAGAGTTATACCGAGGAGGCGCTCAAGCGAGGTATTGAAAAGGCCGGTGCGACCGAGGGCAGTGTGATGGTGATGAATCCGAACAATGGTCAGGTGCTGGCGATGGCTAACTATCCGACGTATAATCCCGTTGAGTACGCCAAGCAAAAAGACGCGGCCGTGTTTAGTAATGCAACGACAATGCTGCCATTTGAGCCGGGCTCAATTATCAAGACCTTCAGCATGGCGACAGGGATCGATAAGGGTGTGGTGACACCGCAGACAACGTACTCAAATACTGATTGTACTGAGGTGGGGGATCGGAAAATGTGTAACGCTCTAAGGGGGCTTAGCGGTACGACGAGTATGCAGAGTGCGTTTAATAATTCGCTCAATGTCGGTATGATCACGATTGCGCGGCGGCTAGGCGATGGATCGACGATTACCCCAGGTGCGCGGCAGACGCTGTATGAGTATTATCACGAGAAGTTTGGGTTTGGCGAGGCGACGGGGATTGAGCTAGCGGAGGCGCCGGGGCTGCTCTACGCGCCGAATCGGCCGGGAGCGGAGGTGAATTACGCGAATATTACGTTTGGGCAGGGTATGAATGCGACGATGGTGCAGGCGGCCAGTGCGTTTTGTTCGGTGGTGAATGGCGGGCAGTATTTTCGGCCGACGGTGGTGGCTGGAACGGTGGACGTAAATGGCGGCCTGAAGCCAACGGCCGCTTCGCTACTACGCAGGACGATTTCTGAGCAGTCATCAGCCACGATGCGTGGTATGCTGTCAACGGCGCGGGCGGTTCTCAATCAGCGTATGCCCGATAAAGATAAGCCGGGCTATGATGTCGGCGGCAAGACTGGTACCTCAGAGACACTGATCAATGGTAGCTATACCATGGACGAAACGGTAGCGACGTATATTGGCTATGGTGGCGCAAATCGCCCCGAGTATGTCATAATGGTACGTGTCGCGGCGCCTGGCAAGCGCAAGAACTTACAGGGTAACATTCACGCTGCACCAATTTTTACTGATATCTCCAACTGGATGATTGATTATATGAAATTAGCACCGAAGGGATAGTCATGGCAACTGCTTTACAAACAATGACCAACGAATTAACGCACGTATTTTTGCTCAGTGTCGGGGCGTTCTTACTAGCGATGTTTCTGACGCCAATTTATACGTTTTTTGCCTATCGATATCGGTTTTGGAAGCACCAGCGCGAGAACGCGGTGACAGGGGAAAAGCTTCAGGTGTTTAATCGGCTGCATGAGGGAAAAATACGGCGCAATATTCCAACGATGGCTGGCATTATCAGTGTGATCGCGGCTGGGCTGGTGACATTATTGTTTAATTTGGATCGAGCGCAGACATGGCTGCCGCTGGCGGCGTTTGCTGGCGGTGCGGCGGTGGGGCTGATCGATGACTATTTGAATATTTTTGGCAGCAACAAGAAAGATGCTGGCATGCGCGCACCGGTTAAGTTTGCACTGATTACGCTGATTGGTTTGGTGCTTGGTTGGTTTTTCTATGTCAAGTTGGGCGTGATGAGCTTTCATGTGCCGTTTATGGGAGATGTGAGTATTGGCTGGTTGATCATTCCGCTGTTTGCGTTTGCGGCGGTGGCGACTGGTAACGCAGTGAATATTTCTGATGGTTTGGATGGTTTGGCCGGTGGGCTACTGGGGATTAGCTTTGGGGCGTTTGGGGTGATTGCCTTGCTACAACAACAGGTGTTACTGGCGGGGTTTTGCTTTACGATGGTTGGTGTACTGCTCAGTTATCTGTGGTTTAATATTTATCCAGCACGGTTTTTCATGGGCGATGTCGGCAGTTTTGCTTATGGAGTGAGTTTGGGAGTGGTGGCGATGCTGACTAACTCATTGCTGCTGCTGCCGGTGATTGGGTTGTTGTTTGTGGTTGAGGCGGGTTCGAGCTTGATCCAGATTGTGAGCAAAAAACTCTTTAAGCGCAAAATTTTCTTGTCAGCGCCAATCCATCATCACCTAGAGGCCAGCGGCTGGCCGGAAACTAAAGTGACGATGCGGTTCTGGGTGATTGGCTGTGTGATGGCGTTTATCGGCGTGATGCTGGCTCTGGCGGGGGGCCATATTGCGTAACCGCACTACCACCTCAACCGCCAAGGCGGTGCGTCGACACCGGCCGATGTATCAGATCGTGCTGTATATGGGGTTGTTGTTGATGTTGGGGCTGGTGGTGATGTATGCGCTGGGACCGCAGCGGGCGAATGTGTTGAATCATACGCACGGCGCGAATTATAGCGACACCTTCTTTTTCAATAAACAGCTGGCCAGCGTCATCACTGCTGTGGTGGCGTTTGGTGTGGCGGCGATATTGCCGTATCGGTGGTTAACTGAGGTGTGGGCCAAGCGGCTATTTCTGGCAGGCTTGGCAGCGTGTTTCTTGTTGGTGGTTTGTGGGGCGTTGCTGCATCTGCCGTTTGCATCGGACACCAACGGTGCGTACCGCTGGTTTTATCTGGGCGGGCTGGGTAGTTTTCAGCCGGCAGAGTTATTGAAATTTGGCTTGCTATTGTTTGTGGCTGGGTTTTTGGCCAAGCGGGTGCGCCAAGGCAAACTCAACGATATCAACGAGACGCTGATCCCGCTTGGTATTATTATGGCGGTGTCAATGTTTGTGGTGGTGGTGGTGCAGAAAGATTTGGGGACGGGTGTGTCGCTCGTAGCGCTGGTACTGTCGGTGTTAGCGGTGTCGGGGATGGACGCTCGGCTACTGCGACGCATCGTGCTGGTGATCGCGGCTGCGGCGTTGGTGCTGACGTTCTCATCGCCGCACCGCATCGAGCGGGTGATGACCTTTATCCAGGGTGATACGCATCAATCAGCCAGCCGGGATGAGAATAATTATCATATCCAACAAGCGCGCATCGCCATCGGTTCGGGCGGCCTATTGGGCCTCGGCATCGGTAAAAGTGTGCAGGCGACAGGTTACCTGCCAGAGGCGATTAACGACTCGATTTTTGCAGTGATGGGCGAGACGTTTGGTTTTGTCGGCCTGTCGGTTATTTTGGCGCTATTTTCGGCGCTGCTGCTGAGCCTGCTCAAGGTGACGTCGCGGCTGGCTGATATGCACTTGCGGCTGGTGGTGGCGGGCGTGTTTGGCTGGGTGGCGTCGCATGTGCTGATGAATATTGGCTCGATGACGGGGATTATTCCGATGACTGGTATCTCGCTGCCGCTGCTCAGTTATGGCGGCACCAGCATGTTATTTATCGCGGCGGCGCTGGGTCTGGCATTTCAACTGTCAGCCTATACGGCGCACAAACCATTAATGGAAGGAGAGGGAAGTGGCAAAGATCTTGGCGGTCGGCGGCGGCTCGGGCGGACACGTTACGCCAGTCGTGGCAGTGTGTAAGGAGTTGCGCTCATCGGGCGATCACGAATTGCGGTTTTGGTGTGATCGGAAATTTGGCGCTAGTGCTCGTGGTATTTTTGGTAAATTTGACGAGACGATCCCGGTTGAGTTGATTATCGCTGGCAAGATCCGCCGCTACCACGGTAAAAGTATGGCGTTTCATCTCCATCCGTCAATTTTGCTGCCGAATCTGCGCGATATTTTTTTGGTGGGAGTTGGGTTTATTCAGAGCTTTTGTAAGTTGCTGAGGTGGCGGCCAGATGTGATTTTTATTAAGGGCGGCTACGTGTGCCTGCCGGTTGGTTATGCGGCGCGGCTGCTGAAGATCCCGCTAGTGCTACATGATTCGGATGCGCATCCAGGGTTAACTAATCGGCTATTGGCACCATTTGCTGCCAAGATCGGCACCGGGGCGCCGCTGGAGCATTATAATTATCCTGACGTCAAGGCGGAGTATGTCGGCATTCCGGTGGCTGAGGAATTTCGACCATACAGCGCGGCCGAGCGGCGGCAGCTAAAGGCGAAGCTTGGCTTCGATCCGGCGCGGCCACTGGTGGTGGTGACTGGCGGTGGGTTGGGGGCAGCGCGCCTCAATGAGGCAGTGGTAGCTACGCGCGAGCAGCTGCTAGCCGAGGCGTCGGTGTTCTTGATCTCTGGTAAGCATCAGTTTGACGAGCTGAAGGAGCGTGTTGATAGCCGGGCGGGCTGGCGACTAGAAGCGTTTGTTAACCACGGCATGGCCGAAGTATTGGCGGCAGCGGACGTGGTGGTGGCGCGGGCTGGTGCGACGACGCTGCTGGAGCTGGCGGCGCTTCATAAACCAGCGGTGATCGTGCCGAATGGTATGTTGACGGCTGGTCATCAACTGAAGAATGCCAAGGTGTATCAGGACGCGCTGGCGGCAGTGATTGTTGAAGAGTCGACGCTGGAGCAGACGCCAGAAGTGCTGAGCAAGAAGGTCATTGGTCTCGTCAAGTCGCCGCGGATCTTGGCCGGCCTCGAGCGAAACATCGGTACGTTTGCCAAGCCCAACGCCGCCAAAGACATGGCAGCGATGCTCCTCACCGTCATTCGTCGGCAGGGGAGACGTCGGTGAAATTACCCTTTTCTCGGGCAAAATCTACGCCGACCACACGCCGCGAAATTGCGGCTCGTCGTCAAGCGGCGCTAATTAACGAGGATAGTTCATTCGAGACAGCCTATCGCCGTAATCGCAATCTCAACACCCGCCACACTGCCTCGCCAGTCGAGACCTCAGAGCGCACGGTTCAGCATGCGAAATCTCGGCGTCGCCGGACGCGGTGGATTATGTTACTCAGCAGTGCGCTGGTGCTTGTCGTCATTGGTCTACTCGCATGGCAATGTACCGTCACGGTCTCGGTACAAACGCCAGACGCGGCGAGCGCCAAAGAGGCCGATCGCTACCGCCGCCTCATTGATGAATATCTCAGTGCACGGCCGGTCGAGCGATTCTTGTTTGTGCTGAATCACCAGTCGCTGGCTAGTTTTTTCCTCGAGAAAGCCCCGGAGGTCAAGACGGTTCGCCTCGAGGCCGACCAGCTCGCTAGGCCGCGCCTCAAGCTTACCTTTCGCCAGCCAGTCGTCCAGTGGACTTCTGGTGATAAGAGCTATTTTGTTGACGACGCAGGCGTGACGTTCTCAACCACCTACGCGAGCTCGCCGTCAGTCATTGTCAAAGACCAGAGCGGTGTGCCGACTGCCGCTGGCCAGGAGGTCATCAATCGCCATTTCCTTAGCTTTCTCGGTCAAGCTGTCGCCGGCTTTCGTGAGCACCAGCTAGAGGTTACGGAAATTATCCTGCCGCAAAACACCGTCCGCCAGGCACTTCTGTCAATCAAGGGCCGTCCATACAGTATTAAAGTGACCACCGACAGGGAGGCAGCGGCGCAGGTAGCACAAGCGGTCAAGGCTATGGCGTTCTTCCAGAGTAGTGGCGCGGCTCCTGCATATATTGATGTGCGTGTCAATCAGCGAGTGTTTTATAAGTAGCGGACAGGGGTGAATTACTCGTCCGCGTGGGTTGTAGGTCGAGCCACCAATAGGGTAGAGACGGAGCCCATTACTCCGCTAGTTCGCTTTTTGTTCGTTTATCAGAGGATTAAGAAAAACATAATTATAATATCAAAATAGTAAAAAATCAAATAGGGTACTTGTGGAAAAATAGAGCAGGGGAATAAAATAGGAAAAAAGTCAAATATTTGTAGGCTTAACCAGCGCGGGATGCTGTGTTTGTCGTGCGCGGCCTCGTACACAAGTGGCATATGCCCATGCTGGACGGTGCCTTATGATGTGGAAAAGTCTACGGGTTGCTTTTAGACCGTAACGACGTTCAAGTTTGGTAAGGCCTAGCTCGATATTTATTTGAGAAGCGGAGACAATACTGGCGTCTCAGTCTCCCAAAGTCCCCTGATCGCTTGAAAGTGGTTGGCGTGGTCTCCCTTTTGTTTATGGTAGCTTGAACGTGTCCCGTATTAGCACTCACCGTAGTACGGTGAAAGCCCGGAGGAGATCCCCCGCCGCAAGAGGTGTTAGGCGAAAAAGTTATAAAGGGTATATTAAGTGTATGTATAACGAAGTTTAGCGTATCAAAATAACCATAATACGTAAAAGCTAACTTGTGCGACATTAAATTATCTACGAAAAGACGCATGCTCTATCGTCTCTTCGCGATAATATTTTTTGTTTTGTATGTAATGCTAGCCTAGTTTTGACTGCCCTTTACTGGATGCCCCGTGCTGTTACCGTGATTGACGGATAAATCTACCAAATGCGGTTTTGCGGAATTTGTTGGAAACTTAGATTTGTTTTACTTACCTCGGCGTTTTATGTTTTATGGTGATTGAACGCTTCTGTCTATTCTCGTTTATTGCCAGTAATTAATTGTGTTGCTAATAATTATTATTATAATAAAGTCTGCGCATGCTTATACATGAATCTTGGGGGCTGAAGGCTCAATATGACAAGTTCTCTTTTTGTTCTATAAAGTGTTCTAGGTAATTTGAGTTGTTGTAGCTTAAAGGGAGGCGGAAAGAAGTCTTGGGGTACGTTTACTTTTATAATATTCTTAATTTTTACAGATGGGGGTGTATGAACTGAGTTTTGGTAGCAGGGTATATATGACTTGCCGTATCCTTCAGTTATAGTTCCCTAACAATTTAGATATTGGTATAATAGGGGATTATGCGGAGAAGAGTGAACACAGGTTATAGTTCCCTAACAATTTAGATATTGGTATAATACTCTTCTTCAGCAGCACTTGCACCGTCAGGTTATAGTTCCCTAACAATTTAGATATTGGTATAATTGAGCAGGCAGGTGCAAGGCGTTTGTACTAGTTATAGTTCCCTAACAATTTAGATATTGGTATAATTTAAGAATTGAGGACAAAGATGACAAAGATGTTATAGTTCCCTAACAATTTAGATATTGGTATAATTGCGGTTTTGGAATGTGTCAGTCATCTGGCGTTATAGTTCCCTAACAATTTAGATATTGGTATAATCTTGGTCTTCGTATGGATTATCTATGTTTGGTTATAGTTCCCTAACAATTTAGATATTGGTATAATTGAGCTGTGCCTGCATGAAAGTCAAATCTTGTTATAGTTCCCTAACAATTTAGATATTGGTATAATACTTCCTCAAATCCCCCTCTGTTACGAGGGGGATTTTTGGTTAGAAAAATGCCAACTGGCCGACCGGAATAGTCTTTTCCTGGACGGTTTTCTCGCCAACGATAACGTGCATATGTGTAAATTGATGCTCGGTCAAGTATAGTAACCGTACCGATCCGCTATCTGGTGCGTGGCGTTTAACGCGCATCATGTGTTTTTCGGCAACATCGCGGTTTGGACACAGCCTCGTGTATACGCTATATTGCAGCATATCAAAACCGTCATCCAGCAAGAACTTGCGAAATTGTGTAGCGGCTTTGCGCTCAGCTTTAGTGTTGGTCGGCAAATCGAAAAATACCGCGACCCTCATGATTTTATAGGACATCCCTTCCCTGTTAGGAGGCGATTTTTGGTAAAAGAAGCTTACGCGCCTCCTTTACCTCAATACACTCGATAAAGCTTTCAACCGTTCGCTCAACCGCATGTTTTATAGTAAACTTCTTGTCGTTCATTATAACACAATAATTTAATATGTCAATAATGAGTTGGCGATCGTGCTTGGTGAGGCTGGCGTCGCGGTCGCCGACGTGAAGCGGGGCAACTTTTTCTAGGATATATAAATCAACGGCGGCGCGATAGGGTTCTATCAAGTCGTCAGCTAAATTAAAAGTATTGAGCTCATTGTGATGAAAGATTCCTTGTGAAGCGACTAGCCCGCGAGCGGCAATGTGCCGAGCGATATGACTGCGGACCATTGCGTAGCCATAGTTAAGCGCGGCATTATGCCAAATTGGCTTACGGCGCGTGGCGTCGTCGAGTAGCTGGTCAAAATATATGCGAGCAGCTAGCGACTCGCGATTGCTAGTGTCGCCCGATTTGACATCGCTAATATGGGTACGCAAGGCGGTGTCATCTAACCCGATAGATTGCAAAACATCGGCTTGATTGGTAATTTTGCTGATGATAATTTGTTGCCACAATTGCTTCTTGAACGGCTGGCTCATGGCGAGCTGTTGGCGTGAAACTTTGGCTTGGCGTGAATGTTGTGAATACGGCAGAAGTACGCTGGCTGGTAAATGTTTCTCGTCACAAATAACAGTTGTGGTGCCTTTGGTCGCCAGCGCTGTGAGTAGATTTGTAGTCGCAGTCATGCCATAGCCATCCAGAATGAGCGCATCGATATCCTCAATTGGCAAAGTCGCCTCAGTTTCTTGCGCGATTACTAGCTGGTTGTCGCGCAAACTCAGCCTGGCAGGATTTTCGATAGCTACGACGCGCCAGGCCATTTATAACCACCTATAGTTATCGCCGAGGACGGAGACGTCGTAGCGTTCGATAGCCTGAGCATTTTTACCATAGACTTGTACAAAAGTATTTTGATTTTTTCCTGTTGCATAGTTTGGCAATAGCTGCATAGCTCCATTGGCTACATTGTACTTTACATAATACCCCTCTCGTATCTCATTTTTAAGGTAAATTCGTACATAATCATTCGGATATAACGAGCAGACTTTAGTGAAAGTTTTATCTATATCAGTGAATCCTTTTGGTGCTGGTAGGATCTTTGTTGGCGTGGGCTTATTTTTGCCAACTTGATGGGCATAAACTGGTACGAAAAAATGCTCGATTTTTCCTTTCTTGTTTGGTTTTTGATATACGTCAAGCCGTACCATCGATCCGTTGTTGACGAAAGCTTTACCGTTGTTGATATAAAATCCGCTTGGTTGCGTCGAGTATACCTTGACAGTCGAGACCGGCGACAGTTGTTTGCCGTTTTTGTCGAATTTTTTGTCATTTTTGTAAACAGGTTTAGCGAAAGCCTTTTCAGGGTTATTATCATGAGCATCTAACCTTTCGAGCAATTTATCGTACAGCCACTTATCAGATTCTTTAAGTACAGAGTTTTCGACATCCTTGCGCTTAATTTTATTAAGTGGCATTCGTACGGTTCGCTGATCGTTATCTTTAACCTTTGGTGAGCGAATGGTCTCCTTGTGCGCTTGAGCAGTAGCCTTGCGGCGTGGCATGCGAGAAACGAAGATTGGCTTTACGTCCAGACGGAATTCTTCGTCGTAATTATCAAGCCCGCGTAGCTCATTTTGCAATGTGGCAATATCAGTCTTGAGGGTACGTTTCATGACTTCTTTGCTAAAATCTGGCCATGGGCTTGGAAAGCGGTTTTTCGTCTCTTCATCGCTGCGCAGCTTAAAGTATTCGGCTATCGCTAAATCTCTTTGAGCTTTTGTAAAAGTTGTTTCATCGGTGATCTCACCCGTATTTTTGTTTGTGGATGCAAGTAAAATTTCTCGTTTCTCGTCAATTGTCTTTACGTTTGTAAGGTATTTTTTCATCTCCTGCTCTTTAGAGAAAAGGTTCGCCTGATAAACAATTTTTGGATTAATCGCCGCTACAACCGCTGCATCCTTGGCGTGGTGTAACACATCCTCAGCGCGATCCTTTGCTAGTCCCCAGCGCTTGCGCAAATATGCTGTTGTCGTGCCGTTCGGTGCTATTACACGCTGTTTTTCTTCGCCTTCGGCAAAGTCAACCATTTGGCGTAAGTAATTTTGGATAAACCGCGTGATATATCGCGTATCGTTCAGAGCGCGCACACTCCAGCTGTCATTTTTGTAATCTTGAAGCAATAAGTTTTGCTTCTTTTTCATAGCGTAGCCGTTGTATTTGTAATTGATGGCGTTCGTTGCTTTATCAGCTGTTTTGATATCGCGTGTTTTATATATTGATTCTACTCTGGCCACAAATTCTTTCCAGCGTTTTTCATCTGCACCAAAATATTCAAATGGTGTTTGATTGCCCTTCTTTTGATTTTCCTCTGTTAATACCAGAGCTTTGTTAGTTATTCCATCGTTGTTGGAGCGTGAAAACGGCACAATGTGATCAACTTGATAGGCGTTGTCGTCGCGCAGCATCGTCTCAAAATCAATTGACTTTCCGGAGTATAGACAGACGCCGTTTTGTTCACGATAGAGCTTGACTTTAATTATTTGCTGACCGGTTGGAGTGACGACACCGTTTTCGTTTAGTGTCTGAATGATACTTTGATTGCGCGCTTGATTTTCCTTATTTTCATTTTCAATTGCCTTACGGTCTTTGAAATTTTTTGCGAGGTCACGAGCAGTTTCAACTTTGATAAAATATGGTTTGCCATATTTACGCTCAATGGCGCGAACAACCTTCAGCGTCTGGGTGATAGCACGCTTGACGACGGGGTTGGTGATTTGTTCTAGGCTGGCAGATTGCTTTTTGAAGTCGTAGCCAGCTGCCTCGCAGGCTTTGTCGTAAGTCATACCTTCAAGAATGTGTGGCGTTATTTTTTGTAGAGCTTTGATCGATAAATGGCCGAACGCTTTGAAATTGGTTGGCTTAATTTTGACAATAGCCTCTTTGGCTTTGTCAGAAAGCGGCAGTGAATCTAGTTCAGCTTGAATGCCCTCGTCGGCTTTTTGCGTAGTGAGGATGTAGGCGATTTGATTGATCGCCGATTCATTATCAATTTTTGCCCAATCTTCTGGTAGCTCTTTTAGCGCTGATCTGATGTCGCTATACGCTTTTAGACCGCCAAAAGTATTGTCTTCGCCGAATTCATCACCCTCTTTCTTCTTACCGCGTACATCTTTTGGCACGTAGTCTTCGCTAATCCCTGCAGTACTGCGCACCTTTTTATAGGTTAAGCTCTTTTGGCTTTTGGCTACGTCGATAACTTTACTGATTTGCTCTGGAGATAATCTTACTTCTAGATTATCGCGCTTAGCCTGGCGTTTGCTGGCGTCACGGGGAATGAAAACGAGGTGTGATAAATCGCTTGCCAGGCGAAATACCTCGAAACTATAGCTGGCTTTTGGCGCTCGTTTCTCATTTTTTTCAAACGTACAGTCGCCAACCATCTTTTCGATTAGCTCTTCCTTCATAAATGGACGCTGGTACATGATGGCATTTACGTTAGTAACCTGTCCATCGTCAATGCCATAAATTAATTCGCTGATAGCTTGTTCGGGAACATTTTTCAGGGCGTAGTTTCGCTGAGTCTTGATTATCGCCTCTAGCTCGCGCAAAAAGTCATTGCGCGCAAAACTGTTGGTATAGTCGTCGCGTTTATTGCGCTTGTGCGGTGCGAATTTTTCATCGCGACTCAGCGCATCACCGACAGTTGTGTAATTGTTATCAGCGAGGAATTTCTCGTTAGTCTTAAGTGCACTAGTAACACGACCACCTTCTTTGTCTGATTCTTCGACAACCTTGCGGTTCGACTTGAAGCCGCGTCGTTTGGCAATCTGATATAAAACTTTGAGTAATTCTTCGGGCGATAATTCTTCGGTGAGTGCTCTTGCTCGCAGGCCGTATACATCTAATTTATTGAAATCAGACTTGTAATTTAGAACTTCCTCGACTCGATCTTTCGTGAGAATATTTTGGTCGACGAAAAATTGTTTCAGGTGATTGAGGCGTTGGCGGCGTCGCTTCAGGCGGCGGCGGGCTGAACGCGCGTCGCGGCGAGGCTTGGCCAGTGAATCGCCGTTTTGCGGGTCTTCTGGTCGCTCAAATATCCTGACTCCCAAATCGTGAATACGCTCCTTGTCTAAGTCTAATACTGCCCAGCCGATTGAGCTCGTACCGATGTCTAGCCCTAGCGAGTATTTTTTTGGTGAATATGAAGATTTTTCTGTCATAAATAAGTCCTTTTGATGATGCCTTTTGGCATAATTATATAACCAAAAAGTAATAATTGAAAGCATAAGTATTTTTAGCCACATAAAAAGATAATCCGCCCAACAAGTGAGCGGATTAGAGCTTTGCTTTAGATTCACAATAGAATTCTCAACCGTAGCTGCGCGGCCAAAACCGCCGCCCTAAGTTGCTAAATTATTATAGAAACCTAAAACAATTTAGATATTGGTACAATCCTTACTTAAGGGACTGTAAGGTAATTGTAGCTGAAAGTCTCAGTTATTGCAATGGCCTTATGCAGCACTCTTCTTCCGTCGTCGTCGGCGTTTCTTTGGTGTGGTGGTGTCGGTGGCTGCTGATTCAAATGCGCTGTTGCCGCGGATTTGCAAGATGACTTCGCCGCTGTCTGTGACGGGTTCGGGTTGTGGTGCGGGGTGTTGGGTGTTAGTGGCCGTGGTTCCCTGCATCGGTTGACTAGTGGCCGCCTGAACGGGCTGGGCTAGTGCGGCTGCGGCGACGGCTTGCGGGCGCGGCTGGCTGCTGGGCTGCTTTTGCGGGCGCGGCGGCATAATGACGGCGGCAATTTCTCGCTCAACGTCTTCCCTGTTTCGTGAGTACATGCGCCGCGAATGTTCGATGATGTGCGGCGTGTTGTCGGCTTGGCTTGGCGGGAGCTCCAGGGTGCGCGCGGAAAAGGCTGGCGTCTTCTCTCCCCCGATGACCATGTTGATGACGAAGTTACGATTGTGCATCTGTAAGAGGTCGACGGCTTCAAAATTCGGCTCAAATTGCTTAGCCAGGATCGGCGCGTCGTCAGCAGACACACGGAATGAAATCATAGTGCCAACGTTGCCAAAGACTGCATCACGCACGGTTTCGTTCATCTGTGAGATGTACTGGTTGGCGACGGTCAGGTTGAGGCCGTATTTGCGGGCTTCGGACAGGATGGTGGCAAATGAGTCGGTGGCGAAGTTCTGGAACTCGTCGACGTAAAGGTAGAATGGACGGCGGTCGCGGATGTCTGGAATGTCAGAGCGGCTCATGGCAGCCAGCTGAATCTTGGTGACTAGGAACGAGCCGAGGATGGCGGCATTGTCTTCGCCGATGAGACCTTTGGATAGATTAACGATGAGAATTCTGCCTTCGTCCATGATTTGGCGGATGTTAAAGGTGGATTTAGGCTGGCCGATGATGTTGCGGATGATGGGGTTGGCGGTAAAGGCGCCGACCTTGTTGAGGACTGGCGCGACCGCCTCGGCGACGAACTTGTCATTCCAGCTGGCAAATTCAACATTCCAGAACTGCAAGACCACGGTGTCGCGGCAATAGCCCAGCGTTTCTTTGCGGAAGTTCTTATCAGTCAGCATGCGGGTGATGTCTAGCATGGTCGTCTCTGGCCGGTCGAGCAGCGCCAGAATGGTGTAGCGCAAGATGTACTCCAGCCGCGGGCCCCAACTCTCGCCAAACATACGCTTCAGGACGCCGATGACCTCTGATGAAATGTTGGTTTTTTGGTTCGGATTGGTGACTTCTAATGGGTTAAAACCGAGCGGATAAGCCGTGTCGGCCGGGTTGAAATAGACGACGTCGTTCAGTCGTGAGCCGGGGATAAATTTCATGTTGTTGATGGCGAAGTCGCCGTGCGGGTCGATGATGGCGTAGCCTTGATTGTGAAAAATGTCGCTGAGCGCGAATAATTCCAATAATCCGGATTTCCCCGCTCCGGTCTGGCCGATAATGTAAACGTGGCGCGAGCGGTCATAGCGCAGCATACCGAATTGGTGGTTGATGCCGCGGAAATTGGTGACGCCAAAGGCGGAAATTTGGTCGTCATTAGCGTCGCTGCCAGTCAGGACAGGCAGCTTGGATGGCGGTTCAGCGGTTTTGGCGCTGGCCCAGACGATGTTCGGCGTCTCGACATTGGTGTGCGGTAAGTGGAAGACGGAGGCCAGTTCTTCGATGTTCAGGATGTAGCCATCGCCGTAAAACGCACGCTTGCGGTACTTGTCGAGAAACTCCTTGCCGAACGCACCCTTGACGGCGCGAAAGCCGTTGAGGTTGGTTGAGTTGAATTGCTTGAAAGCACCGACCAGTGCCTGCATATGTAGCTTGGCGCTGGTTTGATCTTCGCCAAGGTACGCCAGGCGGATCTTGACGTCGTAGCCTAATTTAGTGGCCTTCTTCTCTGCCTCAGAGACGCGCGTCTTGTCACGCTCAGATAGCTCGGGCGCTTTTTTGCCATCACTTCCCTGGCCTGGTGGCTTCCAGAGCGCCTCCAGTAGCGTACCAATCCATTGCAAGCCTCCACCGCCGAGTCCGGGGATAAGTTTATGCCCACTCTTGACGCTGGCGATCCAGCGATCAGCGGACTGTTGCCAGCTGTCGGCGATCGGCCTGATGAGCACCTGCACCCAGAGTTCCTCGCCGGTCAATTCTAGCTTGGCTAGCGTACCGGTAATTCCCGCCAGTGGATCGACTTCAAAGGTTTGAAAGGTGCGAATTGGCAAGAACTCTGGCGCCGTCAAGGTTAGCTCAGTGGTGTACACGGTGGAGTGCTCACGCTCGTGCTCGGTGTAATCTTCGCTGGCGACGTGGATTTGAACGGTTGGGTATTGGGCGTAAATTTGTCCCTCGACGAAACTTTGCAGTGTTCGGGGTACCCAGACGTAAAAACGAATTTGACCGTTGACCGAGGCGATTTCAAAGCTGATATGCTCCTGTCGCCCGCCCGATAATTTGAGTTCGCGCTTGTCGCGCAAGATACCATGCAGACTGGCGAACAGCTGCTCGGCGGCCAGCTCTTTCTTGTCGTTGGCTTTGGGAATTTCGAGTACTAATAACACACTCTCGGTCGGTTCGAATTCGTCGGCCCGCTGATAGTTGCGCCACGTCAAAAATGATAGCACGGCTGTAGCGGGTATCCAGACGTACCACTGCGTTAAAAAACTAATCATCGAAGAGATAATTTCCATGCTATTTCATTATCTCACCCCTTATAGATAAATGCAAACCTAGGCTTCGCTGACCAGAATGTAGGTGGCCTTGGCGGAGCGTTGGAATTGCGGTTTGGCTTGCAAGTTGAGCAGAATGGTGGTTTCTTTGACTTGACGCTTGTCGAGGACGCGCTTCACGATTTCATCGCGGTGCAGCGGCTCGCCGGCCTCGCGTAGGACGCTGGCGATGATGTCGGCGACGGTACCGCGAGCGTAGCCCCATGATTCGAGGGCATAAATACCGCGGCCGATCAGGACGAAGCGTTTGTCTTTGATGAGTTCGTTGTGGATGGCTTGAATGGTGACATCTTTGCGTTTGAAGTCGCTGTCCTTGATGGCTTTGGCAATGTCTGAGAAATGCATTGGCTGGCCGTTGCTATCAAGAATGACGAAGATCTTGTCACGAATGGTTTTTGGATTAACGAGCGGCCACTTGATCAGGCCCCACAAACCACGGAGATGGGCTAGTTTCTTGCTAATCGAGGCGAGTGCGGCAATGTTGGATGGGTGCTCGTAATTGAGCGTTTTGTGTAGTTCCTCAGCGGTGACTGGCTCGCCGTGCTGTTTGATGGCTTTGACGATTTCTTCGACTTGCTTCTTGATATTCTTCTCGTCGTTTGGCGTGCCGATGATGGCTGAGTGGTAATAGTCATCGTTCTCGGTGATAATGTTGATCGACGGATTGAGTTCGGCGATAAAGGCGACATGGGATCGTTCGCTATCGGTGACATCCCGGCCGAGGACATGCTTGGCAAGATTATGTAGTGGCGCGGCTCGACCCATTTCTGACAGGTGTGAGGTAACCATCTTTTCGGCAGCTGCGGCGCTTGGTATACCGCCATCAGCCACCAGCAAGCGCAGGCGAACGAGGATGGCCTTCTCTAGTTGGCGGACACGCTCGCGAGTGATTCCGAGCATATCGCCGATCTGCTCCAGCGTCTCTTTGCTGCCGTATAGGCCAAAGCGACGGCTAATAATCTCTTTCTCACGCTCCTGCGGAATCTGCGCCAAAACATCCTCGGCTGCTTGCCGAAGCTGCTTGTCTGGTGCGCTCTGTTCTTGTGTGTCGCTCATGGCTTTATGTTAAATCCTCTCTGCCTCACCTCAGAAGTTATGTTGATATATGACGATATTGCTATTATACAATAAAACATTTTCGTGTCAAGCAAGTCGTATAGTACGCCATAATTATAGCATGTATTTAACAATTTTTGCAATGAAATGGTGTGATAGTTTTTAATTTTGTGAATTATGGGAATGTGGTCTATACAGCACTAATAAAATGTGGCTTGATTGAGTTACTTTGCGGGTCAATTACTCCTTTATGCGAGTGCTTTTTCTCGGGGATTTGGATGATTTGGTTGACGTGCGGCCGCGGCGAGCTGGTTTCGCGGGTGCGGCTTTTAGGAGTTCCAAGGCCTGCTCGTGCGTGATGGTTTTTGGGTCGGTGTCTTTGGGGATTTTGGCGTTTTTCGTGCCGTCGGTGATGTATGGGCCAAAGCGGCCGTTAAGGACTTTGACACCGTCGCCAAAGTCAGCGATATTTTTCTCGGCTTCGGCCTGGAGTTTGTCGGCATAGAGCTCGCGGGCTTTTTCTAGAGTGATGGTGTGCGGGTCTTCAGGCTTGATAGAGACGAAAAGCTTGCCAACTTGGATGTACGGGCCAAAGCGGCCGATGTTGGCTTTGATGTCTTGTCCATCTTCGGTTTGACCGACGACGCGCGGCAACTTGAACATTTCTAGTGCTTGCTCCAAGGTGACGGTCTCAATTTTCGCGCCCTTCGGTAGCGGCGCAAAGCGCGGTTTGTCCTCGTCATCAGTGGCGCCCAGTTGCAACATTGGACCAAAGCGACCAAAGCGCGCCAGGATTGGTTTACCAGATTTTGGATCGATGCCGACTTCGCGGTTGGCGCCGACTTTACTGCGGTCGATGCCGCCTGACTGTTCAATCAATTTGTGAAATGGCGTGTAAAATCCGTGCAGCATGGCACTTTTAGCCAGGTTAGCGGCGGCGATTTTATCAAATTCAGTTTCGACATTGGCGGTGAAATCATAGTCAACGATTTGCGTGAAATGGTCGGTCAAAAAGTCAGCGATCAGCTCCCCGCTTGGCGTTGGGATGAGCTTGCCGCGGGTGGAACCGGTTTTTTCCTGGACGATGTCGCGGCTGACTTCTTCGCCGTTGTAGCTGAGGACGATGACGTCGCGAGGTTTGCCTTCGCTGTCGCCTTTTTCGACGTAGCCGCGGGTTTGTACGGTGTCGATGATGGTAGCGTAGGTGCTTGGCCGGCCAATGCCGAGGTCTTCAAGTTTTTTGACCAGTGATCCTTCGGTATATCTGCTCGGCGGTCGGGCGAAGGTTTGGCGGGCGGTGATGTCGTGGGTTTCGAGGGTGTCGCCAGTGTGGAGTTTTGGCAAAATCTCGTCTTTGCCGCCGCCGTAGACGCGTAGGAAGCCGTCAAAGGTGATGACTTCGCCTTTGGCCTCAAAAATGAGAGACACGACACTATTTTTCGCTGGAGTACTCTTTTCGCTAATATCTCCACTGGAGATATTACGCGAGCGTTCGGCTGAAGCACCCGCACTTGGCGAGTGCTTCACAGCCTCCAGCTCAGAAAGTGTCGCATCCGCTCCTTCGATGCCAATCGTTACTGTTGTCTTCTCTAATTTCGCTGGCGACATTTGCGATGCTAGGGTGCGGCGGCGAATCAGGTCGTAGAGTTTTTGGTCGTACTCGTTTGAGGTGACGGTTTCGCGGGTGATGTCGGTCGGGCGGATGGCCTCGTGGGCTTCCTGGGCGGAGGCAGATTTGGTTTTGAACTTGCGCACAGTTGAATAATTCGGGCCGTACAGCCGCTTGATAAAATCAGTGGTGCTAGCGATGGCCTGCCCGCTCAAATTGACCGAGTCAGTACGCATGTAGGTGATCTTACCATCCTGGTAGAGCCGCTGGGCCGAGGCCATGGTGGCCTTGGAGCTGAAGCCAAGCTTGGCGTTGGCCTCCTGCTGCAGAGTTGATGTCGTAAACGGTGCGGCTGGGTTGCGGGTGCCAGGCGTCTTTGAGATATCGCTGACGGTGAATGTGGCTGGCTTGAGGCTAGTTAAGAATTCGTGAGCGGCTGCTTCAGAGTCAAATTTCTGGTTGAGCTCGGCTTTGAATTCTTGATTGTCGTGGATGAATATGGCGGTCACCTTGAACTGTGAGCTGCCCTCAAATTTCATAATCTCTCGTTCGCGTTCGACCAGTAGCCGCACTGCCGGGCTCTGGACGCGGCCAGCAGACTTGCCGCCCGGCACTTTTTGCCAGACTACCGGGCTGAGTTCAAAACCAACCAGTCGGTCAAGGATTTGCCGGGCTTGCTGCGCCTGTACCAGGTTCATGTCGACGGTGCGCGGGTTTTTAATGGCATTGGTGATGGCGTCTTTGGTAATTTCATGAAAAACGATACGCTTGGTCGTCTCAACCGGCAAATCCAACACTTTACAGAGGTGCCAGGCGATAGCCTCCCCTTCGCGGTCTTCATCGGTGGCCAGCCAGACGTTGTCTTTGCCGACGGCCTTGACGTTTTTCTTCAGCTCGGTGATGACTTTCTTTTTCTCTGGGTCAACTTTGTAGATGGCGAAAAAATCATTCGCCACATCAATCGGCGGCGTGCCGTCCTTGGTTTTTTTGACAATTGAGCGGATGTGTCCCACGCTTGATAAAACATGAAAATCCTTGCCCAGATATTTCTCAATGGTTTTCGCTTTGGCTGGTGACTCGACGATGACGAGATTTTTCATAACTCTATATTATATCAAATCACCTCGCAACCACAACCGCTGAGGATGTTTGGGCGCGAGAGTCTCTTATTGCTGTCGGCGTATTTCTTCCTTGACTTGCTTACTGAGTTTGGCGGCACGTATTATATATTGAGCGGCTGCTAGGCCGGCAACTGGTAAATATACTTTAGATACTCCGTCACCAAGGCCATGGAGTATCTTTGCTGTTTTCTCGTGGCCAAACGACCTTGCTGAGCCGCTGAGTATGTATAATGATGTCGCGGTCGACACGAGGGCGCCACTGATGCGGCCAACCTGTGTTGGTCGGAGTGGTTCGGCCTGGTCGGGGAGTCGGCGGTGCTTGTGTTCTGCTATGAGCGTGGCGATTGCTTTGGTCGTCTCGAGGCTGGTCATAGATGCAACGACAGTCTTTGAGGCGAGACCATCTTCTACTATCTTTAGGAGTGCAGTGGCGGCGACCACTTTATCTCTAATAGGATCAAGCTTGATACCGAGTTTTGATTGCTGATGGAGGCGTCTCGCCAGTGTTCCATCAGCCTTGTCCGACAGTTCGCCAATGATCAAGGCGGCGATACCCTTAATGGTGTCAGCGTTTCGGATGCCGTATATGCTGCATAGTCCACCTACTGTAGTAACGATATTGGGTAGCGTGAGTATGTCGTCTGATACCTCTTGGTCGATAGGGGTGTCTGGATTATGGCACGTTTCAATGGTTGTATTGGGCCTTGATAATTCTCTCCTCATTGGGACTAGCATAGCATCGTAGTAGATAATGTTACAAGCATAGACGCATTGTTGACACTAGTTAAGAGTCCAATTATTCGCCCCGAGCGGCTTGATCACGCCGTTGATCTCTAGCATGGTTAGTGCCGTGGCGAAGTCGGCTGGATTGAGGCCGGATTGTTGCTGTAGTTGGTCACCGTCTCTGAGGCCGGTTCGGAGCAAGCCAATGATAGTGTTTTCGGCTGGGGTTTCACCGAGGGGGATGATGGCTTGGTCGGTGGTGGATTGAGTGGTTGACGGGGCGATGACATCGAGGATGTCTGCGGCAGTGGTGGCAACGAGGGCGCCTTGTTTGAGTAGCGCGTTGCAGCCGGCAGAGAGTGGGCTGGTGATGTTGCCCGGCACAGCAAAGACGTCGCGGCCTTGGGACAGAGCGTGGGCGGCGGTGTTTAGCGTACCACTGCGTTCGGCGGCCTCGGTGATGATGACGGCGTCAGCCAGGCCGGAGACCAAGCGGTTGCGCTCTAGGAAGCTCCAGCGATTGACGATTTTGCCGTCGCCCTTTTTCCATTCAGACAGAATAGCGCCGCCATTTTCAATGATGTTCATGGCTAGCTTGTAATTGGTTTGTGGCGAGATGTCGGGTAGTTCGTTGGGGATGACGCCGATGACTGTGCCGCCAGCCTCCAGGGCAGCTTTCTGGGCAATGCCGTCGATGCCGAGTGCCAAGCCGCTGATGATGATACAGCCGGCTTTTGCTAGGTCGCTCGCCAGCTGCTCGGTCACTTCCCGGCCGTACGCCGAGGGTTTGCGTGAACCGACGATTGCCACAACTGGCGCGCTGCTCGTCGGCAATGCTCCCATGAAACACAAGCTTTTCGGTGGATTGGCAATACTTGCCAACCTCTGGGTAAAATTATGCTCATCTGGACAGATTCTATTGATTTCCATGACTTTTGTGATAAAAAGTATTGACATGTTGTCAAATGCTTGCTATAATCAGGAGCGATTGGTTAGTTAAAGCGCTAATCAAAAGCACCTTATACCCCCTATTCTAACTAATATGTTAGGTTGCGCGCAATGGCATTAAGTATTCTTACCCTCCACTTTTTGCGATTCAACGTTACGCGCATACTAACCCCTTTAACTGCCCTTTTTTGAAGGCGACCTCTGTTAAGGTGAGCACTGGATGGTGTTGATATTATAATCAGGCGCGGACTTTTGGAGTTTTAGTCACGACGCTTCATTGAGACGGGAGCTCGGGTGGGTTGAAGGGTAACAAAGCGCCAGGTGATGCCCACCCTTATCTGGCGCTTTTTTAGTTGGGTTTTTGATGTGATCTTGCACCGTGTAAATGAAGGTTGGGTGTGAATTGGTGTGGGATGGTTTGCTAGAAAGTAAATTTTTGGGTGGATATGCGTGAGCATAATATTGACTTTTTGTCTCTAAAATAGTATAGTGAATACATATGACGCAGATAATTGAGCACGATACGTTAGTCAAACTAAGCCAAGAGCGCCCGCTGGTATTTCGAGCCCAAGCGGCCACCGTCTTGGCGCGTGTGCCGCGACGATTTCGACGAGACGCGCGGCTGCTGAATCGTAGCAAGCGCACGATGCATGACATGCTGACGGCGTGGCGAGACGAATGGTTGCCGAGGCTAGAGACAATTGCTTCGGCACATAACGCGACAATGTTGCAACAAGCCTTGCGGGAGGATTTGCTGGCTGAGGCGTCGTCGCAGCAACGGCTGATCACCATGATGATACCGGTGCGGCTCGAGGAGGAGCGACTGGCGTTTGCGGGGTCGCAGTTTGCGTCAAAGCGAGAGAAAAAGCCGTATCGACGGACGCTGGTGTTTGCCCAGCAGCCAATTGATGTCTGTCGGCAGCAGGTTGAAGACTTTATGAGGTATGAACTGTACCGGGCGGTGCTCTCTGAGGTGGGCGTGACCGTGGTGGACAAGCGGGCCCGGGGACTGGTGCGATGCTGGCAGCGGCTGTGGGCTGGTCGTCAGGTTAAGAAACTGCGGCGTGAGGTAACGAGGCGCTTAGCGGCAATTGAGCGAGAAATGGTGGTGATTGAACAGGAACGTGATGGCTTGGCAGCGCGGCTGTTTGGGCTGAATATTGATTATGTGACGGTGCTGGCAGCGCGACAGGAGTACGAAAAGGCGCTGGGTCGGCTGAGTAAAAAAGCGGCCGAGAGCCCGGCAAAGCGGCTAGCGTTATACGAGAAAAAGACCGAAGCGATTCGTGAGGAGTACCTCGACACGGTGCCGGGCGTGGCGAATTTGTCAGAGGCGCAGCGGGCGGTCAAGGAAATTGACTCGGTGCTGCTGGTGATTTTTGACCTGGATGCGACTGCGCGCAATGAGCTGATGAGCGCGTTCAAGCGCTACCGGATGCTGACGCGCGAGAGGGACATGCTACGGGCGAAACTCGAGGTGTAGTTTTGTAAGAGAGATATCGGGCCCCGTGTGGCTCGTTGGGGTTTAGATAGCTGCTGCCGGCGGCTGATTAGGCTTGGCTCGTTGTTTTGGTTGAGCCGGGCTGCGTACTATCAGTTGTCATGCAGGCCTGACATACTCCTTCAAGTTCAAAATGGTGGCGTTTGATATGGAAGTGATGGCGCCGGCCGATCAAGGCAATGAGTCGCTCTAGCTCTGGTGTCTCCAGCGGTTCGGCGTTATGACAGCGTGTGCAGTAGAGGTGGTGGTGATGTTTGATGAATGGCTCGGCGAGCTCATAACGGACTTTCCAACCGATGTGGATGGTGTTAATGACGTGGAGCTCGTGAAAGGTTTCGAGAATGCGATAGATGCTGGTGCGGTTAGTGTTCGGGCAGCGCTTGGCGATTTCGGCGATGGTCAGTGGCACGTCGATGGATTCGAGTGCCGTAAAGACTTCGCAGCGTGATTTGGTCAGGCGAAGGTCGGCCCGGCGAAAGATGTCGCGTAAGGTATCCATGTCGCAATTGTAGCACTTATTGCGACAAAATTGCAATAAGATACACAGTACGCCATACTGATGAGTTATGGATAAATGTATTGAACGAGTGCTGAGTTTGCCGCAGCTCACACCTTCTAAGGAAGTTAATGCGGCATTTACCGAATTAGTTAAGACGGTGGTGGCACACGGTGAAGAGCCGCTGCTGTGTGACGAGGATATTTGTCATCGGGTGCAGCGGCGCTGCGCGGTAGCCGAAGGAGAATTGGAACGATACTGGTCGAGGCATATCACGGAGGCGGACAACTCGTGGGCGGAGCTAGAAGCGTTTCCGTATCATAAAAATTATGAGGAGTTGACGCGGCGTGAGATTGGGCTGCTGGGGCGAGCTGGGCTGTGGCTGTGTGACTCCTCGGAGGTAGCGATGATCGGTAGCGGGCCATTGCCGCTGACGGGCTGGTGGTTGCATCAATTAACAGAGGCGAGAATTACCCATATTGATGCGTCGAACGAGGCGATTAAGCTATCGCGCGGCCTTGCGGCGGCGCTTGATTGGCCGTGTAAATTTGTGACTGGTCTGGGTCAGTCGGTGGCGCTGGATGAGGGGCCGTATGATGCGATATATGTGGCGGGGCTGGCTGGCGAAACGCTGGCGGAAAAGCAAGCGATCGTTGATCATGTACGACCAGCACTTAAACCAGACGGGCGACTGATCGCGCGCGGGGCGTATGGGGCGCGTACCCTGCTCTATCCAGGGTTTGATGCTGATGCCATGAAGGGCGTGCAGTTGATGGAGGAATACCATCCGACCGATGGGGTGATTAATTCAGTCTTTGTGTACAGGCAGGCTGCTTAGGCGTGAGAGCGTTGAAAACTAATTGAGACATTGTTGTAATAATGATACATAGCTAGACGCCGAGGAATTCGTATGGATTGGCTGGTTCGGTGGTTGGGGTGATGGTGGGATTAGTGAGGACGTAGACGGCTTTGCCGCCGGATAGCTCACGTTTAATCTGGCCGCTTAGGTGTAGCCATTGGTTGTTGCGGTAGTGATCGGCGTCTGGGGTCTTGACGAGGATGCTGATCGGGGTGCTGTCGACGGCGCAGCAGCTGATAACGAAGCGCGAGAGTTCGAAATAGTGGTTGTCGTAAAAGCCGCTCGGGTCGCGCGCCACGAAACCAGTGATGTCAATGGTTACGCCGTCAAAAAAGCTGTCATTCGGGCAGTCATCAAACGCGCTACGCCAGCGGTTCATGGAAACGGGCTTGCCATCAAGCGGCTCTGGTTTGTTACAGCGGCCAGTCGTGCTGGTCGGCCCAGACGTGGCGCGATTGGCAGCACTGGACGAGGACAACGGGCGCGGCGGCAGGACGATGGCCAGAGCGAGGATGCCGGCGGTGACGATTGAGAGAATAGGGATCTTGCGCCGCGGCTTTTCTGGGTGCTCCGTGGTCGTTACGCCAGCGGAGGCTCGCTGCTTCCCCGCCAGCGTGTGGCGCAGCTCTAGAACGACATTGAGGATTAGTAGCATGCCGCCAGCCATGGTCGCCACGACAGCGAGCAGATGGTAGCGCGGATGAATGTAAAAGCCGAGCTGGCCGCGGACGGCGATGAGGATGATGTAGCTACAGGCGAGTAGCCCGCCGCTAGCGCGTAACAATGAGCCGAACTTAGCGCGCATATAAATTGACTCCGATCCCTATCGCCAGTGACAGACTGAAAATAATGAGCATGACTAGCAGGATAAATCGCGGACGGAAGGTGCTTCTCATGAGGAGGATGAGCTTGATGTCGATCATCGGGCCAGTCAGCAGAAAGGCGAGGACGGAGCCGTTGGTGAAGATACGGGCATAAGCCAGCGCAAAAAACGCATCGACGCTGGAGCAGATAGAGACGACGAAGCCGAGGCCGATCATGGCAATGACCGACAGGATAATGTCGCCGCCGACGGCGTTGATGATGGAGCGCGGAACGAAGACTTGGGTGGCGGCAGCGATCATGGCGCCGAGGACGAGCATGGTGGTGAGCTGCCAAAATTCGTTGCGAGAATTAGCGAGAATGTGGCGAAAAGTTGTTGGATGACGGTCGGTGCAGGAGGCAGCAAATGACGGCTGGAGGACGTGTTTGGGGTGAATAAAGCTGACGATCAGAGCGGTCAGCTGGACGATCAGAAAGCCAAAGCCGATGCGCCACCAGACCATGCGCGGCTCGAAACTAAAGGCGGTCATGGTGGCGATGATGGTGATCGGATTGAGGATCGGCGCGGCTAAGAGAAAGCTGATGACGTCGGCGGGCTTGAGGCCGTGCGCCAGGAGGCTGCGGGCGACTGGCACATTGCCGCACTCGCAGACTGGCAGCGCGATACCGACGAGCGAGAGGAGAATGCGGCGGATGAATGTATGCTTGGGTAGGATTTTAAGCAATCGATCCGGCGGCAGGAAACGGCGGATGAGAGCGGAAACGATGATGCCGATGATGAGAAACGGTGTGGCCTCAACGATGACGCTGCATGTTAGTGTCAGGAAATCTTGTGCCAGCGGTGCTAGCGTCTCGGCCCACGTGTGCGGCGGATGGGCGATCAACCAGAGGTCAATTTGTAAACCATACTGCATGACAATGATCCCAAACAAGCCGACGATAGTCCATCGGATTGCATCGCTGTGGTTTTTGAACCAGGCAGTCGTGCGCTGATACGCGGTATGGAGTGATGACATAATCTCTATTATACTACTCTCTGCCCAGCGTGGTATACTGAGACTTAGTATGAAACATTGGCTCCACTCACATCACCCATTTCGGATTTTTTGGTTTTCGGCGTTGTTGACGCTAGCTTTGGGCGGGCTGATTTTCACCCAACTAGGCCTTAATGGTCTGTGGTTGTTCGTAATTTTAGTGGTGCTGGAGGTGACGTTTAGCTTTGATAACGCGGTGATTAACAGCAAGGTGCTAGCCGGCATGAGCCAGGTTTGGCAGAAGGTGTTCTTGACGGTTGGAATTTTCGTGGCGGTGTTCGTGGTGCGGTTCGTGCTGCCGATTATCATCGTGATGGTGGCGAGCGGCCATGGGTTTATGGAAGTGGTTGATTTGGCGCTGCACAGGCCGGCGGAATACGGCCATATCTTGCATGAAGCCTCGCCGATGATTGATGCCTTTGGCGGTGCGTTTCTGATTATGATTGGCCTCAGTTATTTCATTGATTATAACAAGCGCGTGCATTGGATGCGGCATGTCGAGCCGTGGCTGGCCAAGGCTGGGCGGTTCGAGAATTTCAAGGTGTGTTTGATGCTTAGCGTGGCGGCGGTGCTGTATTTTACGGTCGAGCCGCCGCATCGGGCGCTGGTGCTAATCTCGTCGGTGTTGGGGATTATGCTACATATCGGGCTGGAATTGTTCGGCTCATTCTTTCACGAGGACGATACTAAGTCAGTCAAGGTCAAGGTTGGCTGGGCAGCCTTCGCTAGCCTGCTCTATCTGGAGGTGCTGGATGCCAGCTTTAGCTTTGACGGCGTCATCGGTGCGTTTGCTATCACCAGCAGTGTGCTGCTGATCGTGGCGGGCCTGGGCGCCGGGGCGATTTGGGTGCGGTCACTGACGGTGTATTTGCTGCGGACGGGCGTGCTCGGTAAGTATAAATATCTGGAAAATGGCGCGCACTGGGCGATTATGGCGCTCGGTATGATGATGATCGCCAAGTTGTTTCACCTGGAGCTGCCGGAATGGGCGACGGGCGGTTTGGGTTTGCTGTTTGTGAGCTTGGCGGTTGGTAGTAGTATGCTGGAGGCGCGAGCGATTAATTTGCAAGAAGCAGCCGCGGCGAAATTACATAGCGCTGAGCAGCGGCTGAAACACGGCGCGGCGAAAATTGTGCCGCGGAGGCGACGGTAATTGATATTTGTGGCTTTTTGTTTCGGGCGATATCGCTTGCTTATTGCGACATTGTTGCAATAAGCATTTTTAATTTCGCAGGCGCAATGGCGTAGTGATGTGTCGGGGGTTAGAGTTTGACGCTTATGGCTGAAATGTGATCGGATAAAAAGTCATGAATCATTGTTTGCGCCGTTGGGATGGCCCAATTTTTCAAAATAGTTAATTCATCGCTATTAAAATTCATCATAACAAAACGGTCGGTTGAGACTTGCCGTCGCAGTAGATTGTCGGTACCAATACGAATATGCCAGAAGTCAGCGCCGATGTGAGCATGAAGCGATTTCAAACCGTTGCTGCCAGCGTCGCGGCCGCCTTTTCGGACACGGATTTTACCAAAATCAAGCGCTGTATCGTCGTGAATAATCAGTACATCGTCAAGCGTCAGTTTATAAAAATCTAAGATAGCCCGCGCGGAAATACCGACCTCATTGTAATAGGTGGTCGGCTTGACAAGGAGAATTTTTTCTCCAGACATATTCAATTCGGCAATATCCGCCGAGAATTTTGGCTTATTGCTAAAATGTGCACTCTGCCCTGCCGCCAATTGGTCAATCACCAAAAAACCAGCATTATGCCGCGTGTGAACGTACTTTTCGCCAGGGTTACCAAGGGCCAGAATGACTTTCATAACCTTAGTATATCACCTTGGCTGTGATGACGTATAATAGATGTATGACGAAACGCGATGACGATTTGGAATTTAGTGTTAATGCGGCGTTTGACGAAGCGCGGGCGGTCGTTGATAAAGTGCCGCTTTATTTGGTGAACGGCTCGCTGGGTGCCGGCAAGACCAGCGTGTTGGAATTCTTATTGCAACAAAGTGACTATAAGGGTGCGCGGGTGATTGAAAATGAATATGCCAATGAAAATGTCGACGGTTATCGGCTGGAGGGATTGGCGGAGATGGTGACGACGTTGGCTGGCGACTGTGTCTGCTGCTCGTCGAAGCATGCGTTGACGCGGATGCTGCTGGACTTTTGTCGTAATTCGCCTGCCCCGGTGTTTATCGAGGCGACGGGCGTGGCGCGAACGATGAACTTGGTCGAGAAATTGATAAATGCACAAATCTTCAATAAGTATGAGTTGATGCAGAGTTTTTACGTGATCGATGCGCACGAGATTCTTAATGGTGTCGAGCCGGCGCACGAAGTTGAACTGCAAGCAGCAGACGTGATTTTGGTGACCAAGGAAGATTTATTGAACGATAGCGAGCGAGCTGAATACGACATAAAATGCCACGCCCTGCCCTACGCCAGGGTGCTGAGCGCGCCGCACGGTCGGTTTGAACTCAGTAAATTAACCACGCCGTCGGGACTGCTGGCGTTTTTTGATACGTACGACGGTGAGCTGGCGGTGCCGGATAATCCGACTTATGCGGTGCTGGATGTGTCGGGTATGAATATCGCGGCGTCGGCGCTAGAAAACATGTGGCCGGAGTTGTTCAGGGCGTATGGCCTACGGCGGCTGAAGGGTTGCTTTATTAGTGACAACGGTGCGCGCCAGCACGTGGAGGCGACCGAGCGGCAAATTCAGATCGCTTATGCCGGGCCCGAGGAAGCGGCGAAGATTGTGCTGATTGGCGAGCGAGCGGATGAGATTACGCGCGACGTGCTGCAGATGCAGCTGATGATGTTTGAATAATGAGAGACTTGTTAGGATAAATTCAGTAACCTTATATTTCTAAGTATATTGCAAAAGAATGAGTGGGGCGGGAGATGCGAAAATGCATCAATCCCGCCCCCGCACCTACTGACGCCCCATAGACCAACCGGTCCATAGGGTTGCGCTTACAAGAATACTGCCCAAGACCAGGTGGCCCGGGGCATGGGCTAGCGAGGCGACTATCCAGTCGCCTAGTGGGTCCTCATCTGAGGCCCGGAGGCCGGGTCCCCACACCTGCCCCATGATGAGCAGGGTAGTTGCGCAGGACGCGGCGATCGCCGCGTCCTGGAGGGCCGCCATGCCCTCTAGGTGCCAGGCGTCAACAAGGAACGCCACCGAGCCTATAAGCATCCCGGCTATCAGCCAGGCTGCCATAAACGCGATCATGTTGATCCTTTCTTTGAGGTGCGGCCGTTCCGCACCTCAAGCCGCCATGGACATCCGACCCATGGGACGAAGCGCGTTGACAGATCAAGGTCTGTCAGAGGCTGATATATATATATCACTAATAGAACAAAATGTCAATGGATTTTGTCAAAAATGTGGTGTAATATTTTCTCTTACCCCTGTTATGATCATAAACAACTTTTTATAGGAAATAGTAGCCGGTGTTTTCTGATAACAGTAACTTGGCGCAGCATGATAAGAACGGGTCGGAATGTGGGTATTTCAAGAACATCAAAACGCCGGCAAGTACATAAGTACGTCGGCGTTTTGTTAGGATTCTTATAGCCTAGAAACACTTGATATCAAGCGTACAATTGTTACTGGGCTTCAGGCGGAAGAGGTGAGCGGTATCCACTTTGTCGCTCGCGTACTTCGTTATACCATCCTAATAGCTCTTGACCATGATCCCAGCCCCACGCTGAGTCTGGCAATAAATAACCAGTTACTGCATTAAACAATGGATCTGAGGTATTTACCCTGATATCCAATATTTTTAGGGCCTCTCCGGCAATATCTGCTACGGTTGCAGTCTCGTTATTGTTGAGATGATCTTGCATGAGCTTTGCCAATAGGAATGTGTAAGAGCTGTACATGACTCCTCTTGCCTCAAACTCACTCGTAAATGGCTCTGCTTGTATTGGGTTATCTCTGTCACCATAGATATTGGGTGGTAGCTGCGCCGCCGCTGCTCCAGCAAGGTGTATTTCTACGTCCCAGAGTTTTTCTTTTAGCTCCTCATATTTTTCTTTTCTGTTGATAATGGTATCTGCCCGCTGAATATCATAATCGTCTTCATCGTTGCGCCGAGCTTCATCTTCCCGCGCCTCAGCAGCAAGGAATTTTTCTGGTATATCGTCCAGAGTTTTTATTACGAGTGGATATGTCTCTGCCATTACAGGATGCTCGCTATACGGATCAGGAACTTTTATCTGCTGATCACAGTGTCCGCGCATAACTCGCGCCCAAGCTGCCTCTAGTTTTTCGGGATCAGAATTTTCATATACGGGAACACAAACACCACCGAAAATAAGTAGCACCGGCTGGCCTTCTTCTGGTGCTTCTGGGCCGTTACTGATAGCATATTTGGCTATATCTACTGCATCAGAGAAAAATATTCTGGCATCAGCAAGGTCGTCGCCCAGCGCAAGTAATGGAGCTTTTTCTAGTGGCCCATGATACATTTCAGGCTCGCTAGGCTCGAGGGTGACTTCGGCAGGAGTTTCTGGGTCTTCCTGAACTTCTTCCTTGATACCCGCAGGATTTTCCTGAAGCGTGTCCCAGCGGGTTGCAGCATTATTTTGCCCTTCGCTCGGCATTCCCTCAGGTGGCTTTGGTATTCCTGTCATAGTCATAACTCCTTTCACATGGATTTTAGTGTGCTGAGATTATATCAGCAGTGTAGCACTATGTCAAGGTTATGGGAATTCAGCTCCAGTTATTAATACGCCGTTGAGTTGGTTCACTTCTTGTCAAGAACAACCAAGTGCTCACTATGCGGCGTGCGCGGGAAAAAGTTGTAGCCGCGGTGCCAGGCGATGCGGTAGCGTTGCTGGAGCAAGGCAACGTCGCGGGCTTGGGTGACGGGATTGCAGCTGAGATAGAGGATGCGCGGTGGCAGCTGTTGCAACAATGTCGCAATAACGTCGGAATGCAAGCCGGCGCGCGGCGGGTCGACGATGACGATTTCCTTGCCTGTAATGTGGTCGAGGGCTTGTTCGCTGGGGGCGAGAACGGCGCGGGCGTCGGTGCGACCAAGTTCGGTGATGTTGCGCTGCATTTCGCGGACGGCGTCGGCGTTGCTTTCCACCAGCGTGATATTGTCGCCGCCAATGGTCAGGCCGATGGTGCCGACGCCAGCGTAGAGGTCGAGGGTTGATAATCTAACAGCTCGAATATCATCAGAAAATAATCCGGGACTCACGTGAAGTTGCCCAGATTTTTTCTGAGATATTACTCGCTGTTGACTATCAATGTTGCCATGTGCCGCCAACTGAGCCCGGCGCTCTTGGCGCGCCTTATTGTACGGCACCCACTCCTTCATATCGCGCAGCGCTTGCTCATAAACCGGGATGTTGACTTGGAAAAAGCCCTCGCAGGCGTAGCGGAACGGCGTGCCGAGGATGGTGTCGATCAGTGTCGTGTCGCCAAAACGCGCCAAGCGCTCGGTGATGCGGCTGGCTGGCGAGCGCGGATCGGAATAGATAATTTCTCCGCCCTGAGCCGGTAATCTGGCGGCTTCATCAGCGGTAATTATTTCGGGCAGGCGATCTTTAATATACAACTGCCATACGCAACTTCCCGATTGATCGCAGCGGACGAGCAAGGTCTTGAGCTGGCGAGCCGCGACGCGTTTATGGCGCAGTAAATCACGGATCGTACGCGCCAAGTTGTTGATTGCAGGGTGCGCTAAGCTCGTGCCATTGACGACAATCTTGCCTTTGCTGCCGCGGCGAAAAAATGCCAAGTCAAGCGTATCACCAGATGATTCTTCACGGTCGCTATCCGCGTCTATCCCTCGAATATCATCAGAAAATAATCCGGGACTCACGTGAAGTTGCCCAGATTTTTTCTGAGATATTACTCGGGATGCTACCGATTCACTATACCAACTAAATTCAACTTTATTGCGATAACCATATGCGACATTGTCGCAATAAACATCAATCGCCACTGGTAGTGTGACATTATGCAGGGTAAACGCATCATTGATCAATTGTGCCTTATATGTCTGCTCAACTTCAAGCGGCATAATCTGCCACGGGCTGGTCGACGGGTAACTATCTGGGTCGCGCGGCTGGATACGGTCGGAGCTTGGCGAGACCACTTCCTCGACGACCGCTTCGACGAAGTGCGATTTCTTTCTGGTAATGCGAACGGTGACGGTCTCGCCGGGCAGTCCGCCCCATACAAAACATTTACGCCCGTCAGCCAGCGTCCCTAGTGCTTGCCCGCCGCCAACAATTTTCTCTAGTGTCAGCGTCTCGAAACTCTGTCGCTTCATCAAGAGTTATTATAACAGATTAGAAGTTGCACTCTGGCACACCGCCAAACCAGCCGTTCTGCATATTGCGGCCAGTGCGGCAGGTGGTGCCATCCGAGAGCGGTACCTTTATGGCGTAGCGGGTCGGCACGACGCTGGAAGCGTGGGTCGTGTCAGTGGCTGCGAGATACCAATAATCGCGGCCTTCGTGGTCTTTCGGTAGCTGCTTGATGTAGCGTGGAATGAGGAGTGCGCCGAGCTCACCACCATTACAAATTTTCATATTAGCGGTGTTATAAATGGCACAGGCGCCCGTTGGCCACGGGTATTCGCCATTATCCGAGCGATATTTCTCGATTGCCTCTTTGAGCATCGAGATATTTGACTTGGTCTCATTGTCGCGAGCGGTGTTATAGGCATTGCGCCACACGAGGCCACCCAGCGTGGCGAGAATCGCGATGACCACGATGATGATAATAACTTCGACGATAGTAAAGCCATGCTGCTTATGCATATGACGATTGTAGCGCGTTTTTGGTTTGATCGCAAGGCTGGTAATTAGGTGATTATTATGCTACACTAATCCTTGGTATTGGGCCGTCGCCAAGTGGTAAGGCACCAGGTTTTGGTCCTGGCATTCGGGGGTTCGAATCCCTCCGGCCCAGCCAAGCAAAGACACGTAATTATTCTAAATTCCCTCCAGTTTCCGGTTCAATCGACGCCGTGCGCTACTATGCCGGCCATCACAGGTAGTTCCTATATATAAAACTGATCTATAACGGCCGACAATGTCGAGTCAAGTTCAACATGCCCTAGCTCATCGGCCCCAATATACCGCAGCTCGCTGACATCTGTCGTGGTCGTGGGTGGCGACACGAGGCGAACCTGGTAGGCGATGATAAGCACCGGGGTGTCGAACTTTTTGCTCCATGTTGGGATGATGATCGGCGCTGCGCTTGTAATTTCTATCTCGGCGCCCAGCTCTTCTCGGCACTCACGCCGCAAGGCCTCGGCTATGCCCTCGCCGTGTTCCAGCCCGCCGCCGGGTAAATCCCATGTATCGCTCCTCTCGCGGACGAATAGTAACTTTCCATTATTATCATAAATCAGTCCCTTGACTGACACGCGATAGGCGGCTCGGATATGTTTGAGCTCAGGCATGGTCATTCCTCCTGCTCCGCCATTTGTGTATCTCGCAGGTGATGATCGGGATGATGAATGAGGCGAGGCCGATGAGTGCGCCGTGCCAGAAGTTGATCGGCGTGATGTGGAGGATTGTGCCAAGCGGGCCGAAGAAGACGAGTAGCTGTAACATGACCGACAGGCTGATGCCAGCGTAAAAACTGGCATTCATGACCTTGAGGCGGGTGAAGATTGACTCGCTATCGGAGCGGGCGTTGAAGGCATTGGCCCACTGGCTGACCACCAGCGAGATAAAGGCTAGCGTCTGTGCGTAGTCGTGGCCGTAATGCTTCTCGAAAAAGATATAGACGGCCAGCGCCATGACCGACATGGTGGCGGCGACGATGACCATCCGCCAGATCATTTGATGGCTGAGGATCGGTGCGTCGGGGTGTTCCGGCGGGCGGTTCATGGCCTGCTTTTCGCCTGGCTCCAGGCCAAGCGGAATGACCATCGAGGTGTCGGTCACCAGATTAACCCAGAGGATCTGCACCGGCTCTAGCGGCGTCTTGATGCCAATCAGCAGCGCGCCGAGCATAGTGATCAGCTCGCCAGTGTTAGTCGACAGCAGATAAAACAGCATGCGGCGAATGTTGGCGATGATGGTGCGGCCCTCGCGCATGGCGTCGATGATGATCTTGAAATTATCGTTGAGCAGGATGATATCGCCAGCGTCTTTGGCGATGTGCGAGCCCGACCCCATGGCCACGCCGACATGAGCGTTGGTCAGTGCCGGTACGTCGTTGACGCCGTCGCCGGTCATGGCGGTGATGTGGTGCTTTTTGAGAATGGTCAGTAGGCGGTATTTTTGCTCGGGGATGACGCGGGAGAAGACTTTGGTTTTGGTGACGATGGCGTCCAGCTGATCGTCGGACAGCTTGGCCATATCACGGCAGTCAAACACCTCATCGCGGTTCTCGACCATGTCAAGCTCCCGGCCAATCTGATAGGCTGTCTCGAAATGATCGCCAGTGATCATCCGCACCGACACGCCCGCTTTCAGAGCTGCTCGGATGGCCCGCGGCGCCTCTGGTCGCAGGACATCAGCCACGGCCACGAAGCCAGCAAGTGTCAGGCGCTGCTTGCCCAGTTGATCAAAGCTATCAATTGCCTCGTCTAGCTCGCCTGTCGCCAGCCCGATCACCCGGTAGCCGCGGGCGGTCATCTCGTCAAGCATTTGCCCAGCGCGCTTTTTGGTGCGGGCCGACACGCGACAGGCCGCCAGGATGGCTTCGGGCGCACCCTTGACGTACAAGCGAAACTGCCGGCCGTGATGCCAGACGGTGGCGGACATGGCGTGGGCTTGACTGAATGGCAGGTCATGAACTGGCGCGTGGCGCGGACTGGCGCTCTGCTTGCGGGCGTACTCATTGAGGGCGATATCCAGCGGATCGTGGCTCTTGGCGTGAGCGCGGTTGACCACCAGCCCGATGATGCGGTCAATGTTCTCTGTCGCCTCGTCCGGCGTCCACGTTTGCTGAACGGTCAGTTTGTTCTTGGTCAGGGTACCTGTCTTGTCGGTGGCAATGGTGGTGATGACGCCGATGGTCTCGATGGCGCGCATCTGATGCACCAGCGCCTTTTTGGCGGCCATCCGCCGCATGCCTAAGACCAGCACCACGGAAATCGCAATTGGCAAACTCTCCGGCACGGCACTCACCGCTAGGGCCATGACAAAGCGCAGACTCTCGAGTACATCCATGCCGCGCAGCAAACTCAGCCCAAAGGCGACGAGGGCGATAGCCGAGACAGCGGCGATGACTCTGGTGATCAGGGTGTCAATTTTTCGCTGGACTGGGCTTTGGGTTGATTGGCGCTTGGAGAGCATCGCCAAATTACCAAACTCAGTCTGATTGCCGGTGGCAACGACCACGCCGGTGCCGGTGCCGCTAACGACGAATGAGCCTTGAAACAGCATGTTGGTTTGCTCGTACATTTCTTTATTGCCGGTGAGGGCGTCGGTTTGTTTGGAGATTGGCAGTGATTCGCCGGTCAGTTGCGCCTCGTCCACCCGCAAGTTGGCGCTACGAAGGAGGCGGATGTCGGCAGGGACTTTCTCGCCCTCGGCTAGTGAAACGACGTCGCCCGGAACCAGCTGGCTGGCGTCGATGCGCGTGGTACGATTGACGCGGTGAACGTCGACTTTTTGGGCATCGTGACGGGACAGGCTGCGCAGCACGCGGTCGGTCGAGAAACGCTGAATGTAGAAAATAACGGCCGAGATGGCGGCGATGACAAAGATGATGATGGCGTCAATTGCTTCGCCGTGCCAGAGGCTGATGATAGCGGCGATGAGCAGGACGAGCATAAAGATATCGAGAAATGGCTCGAGGATGATGCGCCAGAGCGGTTCGGATTGGACTTTGATGATGTTGAGGCCGTAGCGTTTTTGGCGGCGCTGGACTTCGGCCGCGCTCAGGCCGCTACTCGAGGAACCCAGTCGCCGCAGCGCCTCGTCGCTTGATGATTGATAAAAATGCATATGGTTATTATAGCGTGAAGTGCTGTTTGGGGGAAATTTGAGGTTCGGGACGTAGCTTGAAATAGTAGGTAGTCATTGTACCTGGTATAGCTGAGGTCGCTATTCTGCGACAGTTAATTACAGGCAAAAAGGTGCGCCTCCGGCTTCTGCCTCGCGCACCTCTTGCTTGAGATGAGGGTTTTATGATTCTATCATCGTCAGTCGATTCGGTCGCTCCGCGTACCGTAAGTGACGTGGGCTGCACCAGGCCTGACGCTATGCCCGTAGCTTCTTATCCTTCAGCTTCAACACCACATCTGCCTGCTTGGCTAGCTGTTTGCTGTGGGTGACGACGATGACGCATTTGTCATTTTCGTGGGCGGCGCGGCGCAGGATGTCGATGATGTCGGCAGCGGTAGTTTCGTCCAGGTTGCCAGTCGGCTCGTCCGCCAAGATAATCGGTGCATGCGAGACGAGGGCTCGGCCGATCGCTACGCGCTGTTGCTGTCCGCCAGAAAGTTTCATGACATTACGATTGATATGATCGTCGTCCAGACCCATGGCATGTAGCGTTTCGTTGGTAGCCTTGGGATTAACTAACTTCAAGTTTTCCAGCGGCGTCAGATAATCGATCAGGTTATAATTCTGAAACACCAGCGAGATATTGTGTTTGCGATGATGCGAGTAACCCTGCTCGGTGATGTCTTCATCGTCGAACAAAATCTGCCCGCCAGTCGGTGTGTCTAGCCCTGCCAGTAGTCCCAGTAGCGTCGACTTACCGGCGCCAGAACTACCGACGATGGCGTAGAACTTACCCTTTTCAAATTGATAATTGATGCCGTTCAGCACATTGCTAGTGCCGTCAGCGTATGAATAGATGATGTCGCGTAACGTAAGTATTGACATGATAACTCCTAACTTAATTTTGCTAAAATTTGCTTTGGTGATTGGCGCATGATTGGCGCGGTGGCAGCGATGGCTGATAGCAGAACGACCATGTAGCCAAAGGCGAAAGCCTGCAGATAAGTTGCTGGTGGCACGGCTTGCACCGCAGTCTTTTCTATGCGCTGGCTTTGATCGGTTTGTGCTGTGAGGGCGGTAGAAATCTGCGACGAGGCGACCGAACCGATACCGAGTGCGAACACTGAACTGACTGCGGCGATGATTGCGAGTTCCGCTAAGAACTGCCCGATGATCTGCCGCTTTGACGTGCCGATGGACAGCAAGATACCAATTTCATGCAAGCGGCCGCGCACCCAGAACACCAATACCAGTGACAGCACCGCCAGTCCTGCCACGGCTGCGCCAATAGTGGCAATCGTCAAAATGTTTTGAATGCCAGCGATGTTTTGGAGGACGCCAGCGAATGCCGCTGCGTTGTCGGTTAGGCTAAATTTTTGCCAATCGACGTTTGGTAGGCTTTTAGCGCGGTCCGTTAACGACTTCAACTGATGCGGATTTTCGGCAAAATACGTCGCCCGAGTCAACTGCTGGCTACCCGTCAGCTGCTGCGCCGCAGCCAGGTTAGTGATGAGATGATTCTCCGCCATGTCGGACTGCAAGACCGCTGGCTTTTCGCCTTTGCCACTGAAGATCCCTACGACAGTCACCGTCACCCGCCGGCCGTCTTTGGTAATTTCCAGCTTGTCGCCCGGCTTGATACCATTTTTCTCGGCAAATGTTTTGTGAATCAGTGCCGCGTTTTGATCATGCTCGGTCAAGTGCTTGCCCTGTTCTAGTTGGTAAAATTTACCAGTAAATTCGCTCAGCAGATCACTCTGTGTCGCACCTGTCACCTTCGCTTCGCCAGCGATCTCAGCGTCCAGCTGCACGCCGCTGCCTGCTACGTCAACCAATTGTTTGCCTAGCAGTCCCGCGGTAGTCTCTGCTTGAAAATTGTGTGCTTTGACCTTGTCCAGGCGCTGTACTCGCTGCGCGATATCCATCGGCACCTCGCCCGACGGCTGCTTGCTAGCGATACTAAAACCAGCGCGGATATTACTCTCGACCGATTGCTTCAGCTGTGCCATCGTCTGCTGCACCGTCAGCGTGCCGATGAGCAGCGTGAAAATCAGCGTCATAATCAGGGCGATGGTCAGGCTGCGACGCCGCTTACGCGTCACAGCCGTCCAGGCTCGTTTGATAATCGTCATCATTCGCCCCTAGTCCACTTCGGTTAGTAATTCTTTTGGCGTTGATTGGGTAATCGGCCGCGAAGCCAGCAGCACTGCAATGATAATCACCGCCAGTCCAGCGCCCCACACCGCCAGCAGATCCGCCGGTTGCACACCAACCGTCACCTTATCCAGCGTGCGCGATGACGTCACCGAGTCAGCGTCAGCACCAAGTGATGCACCGTTGAGGGAACTGCCAGCTTGACGTGTGGCATTCTGTGCCGCCTGCGATACCACGTGATCACCCATTTGTTGAGCAATCAGCCCTGCGGTAAAATACGACGCACCGAAGCTCAGCACCGCGATCATCACTAGCTCAGCGATATATTGCAGCACAATCTTTGACTGCGGCACACCCGTCGCCAAGAGTACGCCCGCCTCGCGCTTGCGCTCATTCATCCATAAGTACAGCACCATGCCGATCACCGCGACGCTGACCAGCGCCGTCGCCCATAACATACCGTCGATCAAGCCGTACACGCCGTTCACCGCACCAGTCACGCCGGCCAGCTCCTGGCTATTCTTATTCAATTGATACTTTTGCCAATTGACCGGCAATTTATTGGCCCGCGCCATCACCTCGTCCAGCTGCTTGGTGCCTTTGGTGAAAAACGTAGCGTCCTGGTAAATCTCATTTTGCGCTGTATACGCATTCAACTGGCGGGTTGTCGTGAGATCAGTCAGGAACAAATTCTCGAACAGTTCCACCTGGTACGTCGCCTGCTTTGGGTTCTTGCCGTTAAATATACCGACGATTTCCACTTCTACCTCGTCCTTGGATGGATGTTCGTTGTCGGTGTCGTATTGATTAGCCTTCAGCTTAATTTTACTGCCCAGCTTCAGGTTATTAGCCTTGGCAAAATCTTCGTGCACCAAAATCTTGTGCGAATCGTTCTCGGTGATGTGCCGGCCAGCGATGAGCTTGAGCGCACCAGCCCGGAACTTTTTCTCGGACTCAGATTTATTGACGCCGATGATGGTAGCGGCGTTACCAAATTGCTTGTCTTTCTGGGCGTCATAGCCGCTGCCGCCACTCGGTAGTGGCACCAGTTTGGTATTGATAAAATCGACCGTGGCGTTCTGGCGCTTGACATAATCCGTCACGCCCTCCAGATTCTTCACCGCGTCGATGTCTTTGTTCGACACCGTTCCCGAGCCGCGGGCTGTTCCCGGATTGGTGCGCGGATTATTGCCCAGCGTGAAGCCGGCCTTGAGCGTTTTGTCCAGCGACTGCGCCGCCGCGTCGGTCGAATGCTTGATGGCAAATCCACTCAGCATAATCGTCGACATACACAGCAAAATCGCCAGCAAAATCAGCGTTTTGAGTTTTTTCCTGGTGATATACAACCAGGCACGTTGCAAAAATGACATAGATCTCCTTTCTTGGTTCTATGTCAGTGTATCAAGAGTGTGTGAAGGGAATGTGAAATGGGTGATGAAATCGCAACGGATTATTTTTCACTAATCAATAGATGAGGACAAAAATATGAATTTAACACCTTAGAATTGCTTAATTTGTCATTATACTTCAGGACAAAATGTCTTAATGGATGATGATATTTTTAGGTTGTAATTGCTCATTTCTTCTCAAGCAGTGCAACCCGTTTCTTCAAATCGTCCAGCTCGGCGCGGAGTTCGCTGGTGCTTGCTGCGGGGCTGTTTGGTTCTACCTTTTTAGTTTTAGCGTCTTTTTCTTGCTGAGCTTTTTGCTTCTTGCTTGCTTTTACGGCAATATGCATAGAGAGCGCGCTACTTGATACTACGATAATAATACCTATCATAGATACTATGTCTAGGGGTTTGATATTCATATATATTCCTTTGTTTACGATTTATTGTTAGGTTTATTATACATCCTGCTGTGGTATGCGGCTAGTAAGTTGACGCTAGCTGTGCACTTTAGTTATAATTGGACTATCACCATAGTCAGACAAGCCTAAGGTTTCGACCGAACGCTGTTTCTGGCCTTTTTAATATCTCTTTTTTGATGCGCAATCCCCACTGCTGAACAGTGACGTCTAGTGCATAGCCTTCGGTAAATAAGCCTTCAATCGTCCAGCTGTGGCGCTGGAGGCAGGCGACCTGCCACGGCTCAGGGACGAGGTGAACGTACAGCTTGTGACCATAACCAGCTAATAATTGTGGCAAGTTAGCTACCAGTGCTTCGAAAACAGCCTCTGATTTTGCTACTAATGGCATGATTTTAATTGGTCGACCTTTCTTTGGGGTTGCAACGACAACGCCAACGACCTTTCTATCCTGCTCGGCGATGAAAATGAGCTTATACTTAGCGTTGACGTCTCGGCTCTCACGCCGTTGGTAGCTAGCAAATAGCGCATTCACCCATGTATCATCCACACCATTAAAGTCACTGCCCACCTGCGACAGGATCAGTTGGCGCGCCGCTGCAGCGTGCTTTTTCTCGTCAAACGGGACGATTGAAATATCTGACAAGTCAGGAGCTAGGCCCTGGCTTAGTGACTTGTACAGCATACATTCGTCGATGCCAGGTTTATAATGATCTTGCGCCTTGCCGGCCAGGTGAAAGCCTTTGCGCAATAGAAACTTGAGCGTGTCTTGGTTTTGGGCAGCTACTGTACAGTAGAGTTGCCGAGCGTGGTGTTTGCAAGCGAAATCCTCAGCATGACGAAGCAACTTACTGCCAATGCCAAATTGGCCGCGATATTCTGGCGCAACGATGAGCGGACTAATTTTAACTGTTCCCTGCTTCTTGACAACTAGATGAATCATTCCGGCAGGATGATGATTGACTTCTGCGATAAATATGTACTGCAGAAGTGAAAACTGCCCAACAGAATCGACATTGCCATTGATATGCGTAGTAAAAATCTGCCGTGCGTGAGCTTGATGATCGCCATTGTAAAACGGCCCAAGTGTTTCTGTCATCAAGCGGGAAACGAAATCAACATCGCCTGCTTTGGCTTTACGGATATTCACAGTGACTGACGATTTCTTATATCGGTGCATGGGTTTATTGTCTTATACCCTATACAATAATACAAGTTATCTATTGCTACACATGCGTAATTTATGGCTATGGCTAGTCAAATTGGTGCAAACACAGACCGTAACCACTACTAAGGCGCGAAACATTCCGCCTCGCGCCTCAAACACTCATTACTTTTGGGCGGTTTATGTTTCTGTTTGGTGTTGGGGCGTCTTATGTTTTTGCCAAATAATCTCTCAACATCACAAATCCATCAACCGCCTCAATTGCCGCCAAATATTCTTTCCACTCCTCATCACTCAGCTCTGCCGAGCTGCGGCCAGGAAAGCTCGGATGCCCATAAATATATAGCAATTCCGTCCAGCCATGGAGATTATCACCGCGCGGCTCATCAATGATAAAACCCTCTTCATTGGCCACGAAGATGTGATCTTCCGCGCCGTCAAAATAGCCAACCGCAAAAGAAAAGATGGCTCTACGATCAGTTTCATCTTGCATTAACTTGATGATGCCGGGATAGCTAAAACTATCCAGCAACAATTTAACAAACGGCCCCGGAAAACCTTTCAGCGATGGGATGAAAAAGCCGCGATCATCAACGATCAGGCGCTTGTTTGGAAAAGCTTTCTTAGCTTGCGCCAGTTTACTTTTGGCAATCGTTTGAACATCCAGCCCCCGCCCCTCGTCAAAATCGTAATCAAGTTGCTGCAGGTCAATGCCAAGCGGTTGAAGAGGTTTCTGAAGGCTGGCGAACTTACGCTGGTTGGAGGTGATGAAGTAAATCGTTTTACTTTTTGTCATGAATAATCCTTTCCATATCATAACATCAAGAACGACCAGATGTATTGATCTGGTCGTATAAAATGATGGAGTTAATACAAGCAACTTCTCTCAGATCACGAACATCCCCTTGTTGTGAAACAGCGCGCGGATGTTGGTTGCGGTTTTATTTTAGCATCTACAATAAGATGCGGGTCTAGATGTGTGATATGCTGATAGATAACACTAGGACGATTGTGTTATTTGATTTATTACGCGATATCCTGTGTATTATTCTCAACAATATCAACCCAAACTCGACTGATTTCTTCAAATAATTCATCTTTAGTGTTTTCATTAAAGACAGTATAGTCTGCTGACCATTCTGATAATTGATATTCTGTATCAAGCTGTACCTTTCCCGAAAGATTTCTGACCATTCTGACCATCGCTCCAGAGAGTTCACGTATTAAAGCCCTATCTGCCATTGTCCGTACACCGCCAATCGTGATAAGTCTGTTGCCTGCTTGTAGGGAGGTATCTACATTGTATCTTAAAATATTTCCCCAAACCGTTGGAGAAACCATAACGATGGCGCTTCTGCCGAGCCACTCCAGCAATGGACGGTGTTGATTCTTTGTCTCATGCGTTAGCTCAGCTAATTCACCAGAGCATAGAGATTTTATATAAGCATCTGATAATTGTGGAATATTTTGGTCGGACGATACACTCATCCCGTATTCACTTAGTTTACCTGATAATATATCCTTGTAGTCTTCTGGCCGAGAGTTCTGATTATTTGATATATCAGCAAGTAGTGATCTCCCGATTTGCATAATAGAGTCTGAAAACTCAAAGTGCTCTGATTGCATTGGCTGAGCAACTTCTGCCAACATGTTGGCGGCTGTTGTTTTACCGCTACCAGCAGCGCCGCCAAATCCTACAACGTATGCCTCTCTCATAAACCAAATTCAGCAGGCAGGGTTTGCAACATGAACTCTTCTGGCTTTTCGGTAAATATAATCCTTTTTCCTATTGCCTGTGCATAGCCGATTTCAATCAGTGCTGACGCACCGACATAGCCGCCAACAGAACAAACAATCAGTGCATCACAATTGTCTATCATGTCTAGATGATATCGCTCTAGCTCAAGTGGAGACATTCCTTCCTCGCCAGAGAATACAACAAATTCTTCGCCTGGGTTTTTTGGTTCTTCAAACCTTGGACTGAGAATTTCAACTCCACGTTTCGATAACGTCTTCTTAATTTCCAGAATGTGCGGCAGATGCTTGCGGAAACTGCCAGATAGAACAACTGAACGATACTCTTGCTTAGCGGTACCGTGAATCATATTAGAGTCTGAAGGCACTAGTTTTTCAACGCCAAACTGCTCAATGACCGCTTGTGCGATTGCCGAGCAGGCTCGTGCGCCATGCATCCACAACGGATCGTCTGACATCAAAGACTCAAGCTCGTTGATAGATATCTTTGCATACACCTCCTCATTTTTTGCTGCAAAATCGGTTGGAGTAATCATGTTTGGGTGATCTGCATCATCAAATACATCATTAGGCTTTAAATTATATCCGACCAGCTTCATGTAAGTTAATTCACCACCATTATAGATTGCCACTGGAGTAGTGCTTTCGATGATTGGTAACTTGTTTTTTATACTATCAACAACGTCACGCAAACTATGCTGCGAGTGCTTTTCGTTTAAAAATGGAAAATCTTGCAATACAGTGCCAACGCCAATATCTAAGTTATATCGTTCAACGATATTTCCGCTTTCTTTGACAACTAGTTCCGTCGATCCGCCTCCAATGTTGATTAGCAACAGTGGCGTGTTCGATATATACTCAGAAGACAAAGCCTGCTCTAAATAAAACCCCTCAAGTTCATGCTGAACGACGGTAAAGCATAAACCAGTTTGCTCAAAGAAGTCGTCTGCTAGGCGTCGATAGGCTGGCATACTTAGTTTGCGAAAGACAGCAGTTGCAAAAACCTTGATTCTATCAGCTTCATATTTATCTTTAACTGAGTTGACATAGTCAATTAATTCTTTCTTGAGATTCTCTGATAGGCCAGCGTCGGGAGAAATTTCTTTTTTAAACGGCAAACTTTTCGTTTCTTGGAGCTCTACAGCCTTCTCTTCGACAGTATACACCTTGATAGTTGACGATCCGACATCAATGTAGATAGTTCTCATTTTCCCTCCTGGTATTAATTTTACTACGCGGTCGGCTATCAAAAGCGACCACATGCTAGTCGCTAAACTTCTACAAATAAGCTTCGAAACCTATCTGCGCGTATGGTCGCATCAGCGTTTCGAGATGCCATCAGAGCATGCTTTTTTGTAGAATTCTAGTATCGTTATTGTAACAGATGAGATATAAGGGTGTAAATACAAAACTTACCTTTACATGAGGGAAAAACATATCGTTACATCTACTCGTCTCTCCGCGCCGCCACCGCAAACCACATAAAGTAGCCCTCCAACGATTCGTCTTCCATGTCGGCGAATAATTCGCGGGCGCGTAGGACTTCGCGGAGTTTTGGCGATTTTTGGCGGGCGAGTTGCTCGGCGGTGGCGTCCAATAAGTCCAAGCCGCGCTGCCAGGCGCCGGTCATAGCAGCCGTATCGCCGCGGCGCCGGGCGGCAAACGCTCGCCCGACCTCTGAGCCGATGTTGCCCATTTGCTCAAATATCGTTAAGCTCTGCCACTTCTCTCGGTCAAAGACATGTTCACTCACGGACGACTCCGGCGATGATATCGATAATTTGCTGGCGCACTGCTGGGTCGAGTACGTCGCGTGACGGATTGTTTTGCCGCGGACGGATGTTTATCATGCTGTCAAACTCGATAAATTCATTGGTGCCAAACTTGTCTGGATGTAGGTTGATCCCCCATAGATCTGCTTGTTGCGATCCACGTTCTAACAAATACGCTTCACCATCAGCATGCATATCCATGTCGATCACCACAATTTTCTTCGCAACATCGACATCCGCCTTGACCATCGTCCCGTACATTCTCTCGGCCATCGGGCGAAGCTCGGCGAGGGTTATGGTATCAATAATCTTCATGGTTTAATTGTAGCACAGACAGCCAGCGCTTCAGCATGATATGCTGACGACGGAATCTTTATGTAAAGCAGGAGTTGAGAGTCTGTTTGACGACTTTACTACTCACAATTTAAGACGACCTATTCTTGGACCCGTATTTTTCTCTAGCTATTTTAGTATACTTTCTGATAAAATCGCTTTTTGCATCAGTATACCCATCCCTATCATGCTCAAATTCCTTCCAAAGCTTTAGTTTCAATTTCTCGTACTGTTTGGCAATGTCTCCATTCTCAATTAGATAATCCCTAAAGTAGATCTCATCATTATCCCCCACAACCCTAATGTGGAGATGAAATACCTTATCCGCGAAGCCCTGTTTGGTATATCCCTTATTCAATGAGATTCGTTTTGCTTTCTCACTCATGCACAACCAATTATTTTCAACAAGAATATTTTTTACAGGCTCTAATTCTTTCTCCGACGGGACTTCAAGCAATATATCTACTATATTCTTTGCCTGTATATTTGGGATGGCCGTGCTGCCAATGTGAGATATTCGTGCTATGTATTTTTCTGGTACCAATGAGGAGATGGCTTTCACTTCCTCATCATACCAGCGTACCCATTCTCGATTGTGTTCTACAAGAAATATGGGGAATAATTGCCACAATTCTTCCAAACTCATTTTCTCTAGCTCTCTGTCCATCACACCCTCCTACTCAAATCTCACCACAAACCGCATGCCCTGCCCATGCGGCGTGAAATCATAGTCCAGACCTTTGGTATCGAGCAGCATTTTCACGGTATAGAGGCCGATGCCACTACTGTCGGCGTGTTGTTTTGTGGAGTCAGAGCTGCGATAAAACGGATCGAAAACGTGCTGGAGTTGTTTTTTGGTGAGCGGCGTGCAGGCATTTTCGATGGCTAGCTCATTCTGGTTGCAAGTAATTTTTATCACACTTCCCGCATCGCCGTGGCGCACCGCGTTTGATACCAGGTTCGAGATGACGTGGCGCATCATGTCGCGGTTGGCACGAATGGTCGTCGGCTCTGTATTAACCGCGAAAGTCATGCCACGCGTTTTTGCCAGTAGGTGGTAATCATCAACCACCTCGGCGATCAGCTGGTCAACCCTCAGTCGCTTTTCTTGGCGCAGAGCCTGCTCGGCGACACTGCCAGAACGCAAGACATCATTCACCATCGCCGCCAAGCGGTCAACCTGTGCCACTGATTCCGCCAGGTACTGATCGCGATTTTTATACTCACCGATATTCAGCTGCATATTTTCAAGCATGATCCGTAGCGCCGCCAATGGCGTTTTTAGCTCGTGCGAGGCCGCGCGCAGGAAGGCGATTTTTTCCTTCTCGAGCTGGGTGATCCGCTTATTTTCATGCTCCAGCGAGCGAATCGTTTGCCACAGGTTTTGATAGAGCTCATTAATATTTCGTCCCAGCACGCCAATTTCATCACGGCTACTTACCGGGTATCGCGCATCCTTTTCCAGCCGCTGCATAGTCGTGGTCACCTCCGCCATCTGGCGAATCGGCCGCGTCACAAAACGGCTATAGATGTACGAAAATACGAGTGCCACTAACAGCGAACCAAGCATGGTATATGGCAATACCTGCAAGGTAGCGAGTTTGGCCTGAGTAACGGGCGCCACATCTGCCAGCAGCTTGACGGCGATCGCTCGCCCCTGTTTATCCGTCACACTCCCCTGCCGCAAAATCACCGAACGCGGATCGACCGTTTGTCCATCAGCGATTTTTACCACGCTAGTATCAACCGATTTACCGCTATCCGTCACGATGTTGATCGACTGAAACCCTTGAAAATACTGGTCGCGCCCGTCAATTGTCAGCGTGATATTGACGTTTTTCATCTGAGCAAATTCTTGACTGGTCCGACGTATGTCCTCGGTAGATTTACCACGTAGTTCGGTTGTCAATGCTGTGAGATTATCCGCCGCCTCGCGCTCTTTTTGCTGTAAATAAAATTGCGGCATCAAGGTGTAGACCAGCGCATGCACCAGGATGATTAACGCCGCAAACAGGCCAATTGACACCAAGAACGTTTTGGGAAATAATTTAAGCCGCTTCATAGCGATAACCCACTCCCTTCACCGTGATGATGCAGTCGAGGTGCAATTTCTTGCGTAAGTTTTTGATGTAAACATCAATCACTCGGTCGAACGGCACCTCGTCATCACGCCACAACTTATCGATGATAGCCTGCCGGCTCCAGACCATGTTTGGATTATCTACTAGCAGTTTGAGTAGCTGCACTTCCTTGGGCTTGAGGTGCGCGTCAGCATCATCATAAAATCCCTGATAGGCCGCAAAATCCACCGAAGCCAGACCATGGCGCCACAAGTTTTTTTTGACAGACTGCTGACGACGAAGTAGCGCCTTGATGCGCTTCTCCAAAATCACCAGCGAAAACGGCTTACTCATATAATCATCCGCTAGCTCGTCAAAACTGGTAATCTGCGTCGGCTCATCATGCAGTGCCGTCAACATCAACACCGGCACATCGCTGGTCTGGCGAATTTGGTGCAATACTTCAATACCGCTCATCCCCGGTAGCATGATGTCGAGGATAATCACATCCGCCTCAGTAAATTTCTTTAGCGCCTCCTCGCCATTGGTCGCCGTCAGTACCGTAAAGCCGCGCTGGCGGAGGAATTGTTCGGTGCCAGTGCGTAAGGTGGGCTCGTCTTCAACAATAAGAATCGTTGATGTCATATAAGTAGTATACCGAAGATGCCGCCCGTGGTAAACGAGCGGCATGGGGCGCGTGGTCAGCGTCAAATTGGGACGCTTGGGGCGCGTTAGTGGACGCCGACCACTTGCAGGCGCCGGGTGGTGCGACCGAGACCGAGAGAGATGGTTTCGGTGGCGTGGCGGTTGAGGAGGCTTTGTCCGAGGGGACTATCGACCGAGATGCGGCCGTCAGACGGATCAGCCTCGAGGCTGTCAACGAGGGTGTAGCGAAAGAGTTGACCCTGCTGATCAATGAGATCAACCACCGAGCCAATGGCGATGCGTAGCCGATCGCGCTTACGCGGCAGCGGCTTGGCGGTCTTGAGCGCAGTGCGTTTCTCGGTGAGCTTGCCATGGACGTTTTCGAGATTCATGATAATGTCGCTGCGGCGGAGTTTGTCGTCGCGAGATTTGGCGCGGCCGATGTCGCGTAGTTCAGCCGAGAGTGCTTTTTCGCGGATTTCGAGTTCGTTGATTTGCTTGTGTAATTCTTTGAAGCCTTTTTTACTGAGATATGTTGTCGTATTCATCCTTACCCTTTCTGGTGAGGCTCACCTCACCGTAACTTATTACACCATGGCATTCTGAAAATTAGCTGAAAAATTGTAAAAATGTCAAAAAAAGTCACGCCACCAGAGGTAGATTACAGGGTTTTCGGTAGCGAAATGGTGAACGTTGTCGTGCCTTTGCGGCTGGCGGCGGTGAGTTGGCCGCCGAGGGCGCCGGCTAGTTGCTTGGCGAGACTGAGGCCGAGGCCGTAGCCACCAGTTCGCTGATCGCCAGAGAAAAATCGCTCAAAAATATGTGGTAAGTCGCGCGCCGCGATTTGACCATCGTTCGTCAGGCAGACAGTGATGCGGTGATGGGCAGCCTTGATGTCAACCTGGACGCGGGACTTACGCGGGCTGTGGCGCAGGGCGTTGTCGAGGATGATAGCGATGAGTTCGCGGACGATGAGGCGGTGGCTGGTCAGGGTGATGGCCTCGTCGGTGATCAGTACGGTGCGCGCATCGGCCTTGCGTTCAGTGATTAGCTTTCTGGTGAGGTCGGTGATGTCAAAGGTCTCGGTGGTGGTTTCTAACTGTCGATTGGCAGACGACAATTTGAGCAGCGTCTCGGTCAGTTGCGTTAAGCGGTCAGTTTCTTCGAGCGTACTCTGGAGCGTCTGGCGAAGCGATGCCTTGCTGGCGCGCTGGTCGGACAATGCCAGCTCGGCCTCAGCCTTGATGACAGCCAGCGGCGTGCGCAGCTGATGACTGGCGTTGGCGGTAAAGCGCGACTGAGCGTCATGTGCTGCCTCAATCGGCTCAAGCGTCCGCCGGGCCAGTATATAGGCACAGACACCGCCGCCGAGCAGTACGATGAGGTTGAGATAGCCGAGGCTGATCAGCAAATTAGTGGTTGAAATTGATGGATGGTCGCGGATGATGGTGGTTTCGGTGTTGTTATCAGTTTTATGATGCTTACTCCAGTTATTCAGCTGGACGTCGAGCTCGGAGCTGGCAACTTGAAAGATGATGCCGCTAAATAGCAAGCTGACGGTCATCAGAATGAGCAAGTACCAGCCAGCTAGTTTGAGCGTTGCTGAGAAAAATAATTTCACTCGCCAGCCTCCAATTTATACCCAAAGCCGCGCACGGTGTGAATCAGCGGACACCGAAACGGCTTGTCGATTTTCTTGCGCAGCTGCTTGATGTAGGCCTCGACATTGTTGGGTAAAATATCGGCATCAAAATCCCACACATGGGCGATCAATGTGTCTTTGCTAAGCGTCTGGCCGGGGTGGCGCGCCAGGTATTCGAGGAGCGCGTACTCCTTGCTGGTCAGGTCGATTGAGGTACCGGCGCGAGTGACGGATTGCGTTGTCTGGTCGATCACCAGATCAGCGATCTGGAGCGTGTCCGGTTGCTGAATTGGCGGGCGGCGGAGGAGCGCTCGCACACGGGCGGTGAGTTCGGCGATGGCGAAGGGCTTGACGAGATAATCATCAGCGCCGCTGTCCAGGCCGAACGTCTTGTCCTCGGTCGTCCCCAGTGCTGTCAGCAGCAGAATCGGCATATCCTTGCCCTGCCCACGCAGATTCTGCACGATGTCCGTGCCGCTCTGTCCTGGCAACATCCGATCAACGACCAATAGATCGTACGGCTCGCTCATCGCCATATTCAGCCCCTCATCTCCGTCATGTGTCACGTCCACGGCATGATGCTCACGCCGCAGCGCCTCAGCAATGATCCGGGCAATCTTTCGTTCGTCTTCGATGATAAGGAGGCGCATGAGTATATTATATAAAATATTTTGCTAGTGTGTATAGTGAGCATCTCATACCTGGAGTTGCTCAACACGGTATATAGGCTTATAATTATAATCAATGCATCTGGACGATAAAACATTTACCAATCTACTAATCATTTGTCAGGCTCTTGATGCGAAGTTCCCTCATGGTGCTGACATATTCCAGCGCGTATCGCGGTTGTGCGAGGAGAGTGGCGAGCTCGCTAGCGCCGTTAACCACCTTGAAGGTATGGGCGTCAAGCGCCGCAAACACGGCCAGCTGCAGTATGATAATCTCATCAAAGAGATTCAGGACGTCATGCGCTGCGCGGTTGGTATAGCTGTACATTACGGAGTAGAGCGTGAAGTTGTAGCGGCGATAGCTCGGAGCGCCGAGGGAGTAGAGCGAAAATAAGATACAGTGCCTTACGTCCCCTGCTCCACCCACATAGTGTATAATAAGCAGAAAGAAAGGGAGATATATGGAGCAAAATGTAGCAAAACAGCAGCGACCGATTGTCGAGATTCGTCATTTTCAGATGGCGTTTGGCGACAAGGTGGTCATTCAAGACCTCAGTTTTGAGGTGCAGCGCGGCGAGGTGTTCGGATTCTTAGGTAGTAATGGCTCAGGAAAGACGACGACACTCAGGGCGCTGTTAGGGCTATACGAGCCGACGGCTGGCGAGCTACTGGTTGATGGCAAGCCGTATACGGTTGAGGATAGCGTCAAGCTAGGCTATCTCCCAGAGGAGCGCGGCTTGTACAAAAAAGAAAAAGTCATCGACACTATGATTTATTTTGGCCGATTGAAGGGACTCGGCAAGGAGGAGGCCCGTGATTTCTCGGTCAAATATTTGGAGCGAGTTGATTTGGGCGATAAGGCAAAGACCCGGCTGGATAAATTGTCAGGTGGTCAGCAGCAAAAAATTCAGCTGGGCGTGACCATCATGGGTGACCCAGAACTGCTTATTTTGGATGAGCCGACTAAGGGTTTTGACCCGGTCAATCGCCGACTACTAATGAACATCATTGAAGAGCGGCGCAAGGCTGGCGCAACGGTGATATTTGTCACCCACCAGATGGAAGAGGTCGAACGGCTATGTGATCGGCTGATTCTATTAAAAGACGGTCGAGCGGCGGCGTACGGTACGCTAGCAGAAGTGAAAAAGCAGTTCGGCGGCGCGTCAATGGATGATATTTTTGTGAAGGTTTATGGCGGCGAGAAGCAGGAGGCACGTTATGAGTAAGATGCACAATTTCGGGATGGTATTCAAATTTGAGGTGCTGCGTACCTTGAAGAAGCCAACCTTTTGGCTGATAGCGCTAGGTTTTCCGGTCATGATTGGGCTGGTTTTCGGTATTGTTCTTTGGTCAAATCAGGCGACCAAAGAGGCGGCCGATAAGCTTCAAGAACAAAAATTTAGCATTACTATGACAGATCATTCAAAGCTAATCAAGCCGGAAGTCGCGGCGGTGATGAAAGTCCAATCAGTTGACTCCGAAGCTGAAGGTATCGAAAAAGTCAAACGCCGTCAGACGGATGCTTACTTATATATACCGAAGAATCTTGAGAAGGACACGATCAGGATATACGGCCAAGATACGGGGGTTTTTGAGAACAATAAGTACGAGGCAGTTGTCCGCACACTACTGAATCAGTCGGTTGATAGTAGGGTCACCGGATCGGAAGCGGCAGTGATCAAGCAGAAAATTAATTCGTCACTCAAGACCTATAAAGACGGTAAAGAAAGCGGCGGTGTGAACGAGATGATCGTGCCAGGGTTCTTCCTGGTGCTGTTTTATATGCTTATTGCTTTCTTTAGTAATCAGATGCTGACGAGTACTGTTGAGGAGAAAGAAAACCGCACTGTCGAGATGCTGCTGACAACAGTGCGAGCCAAGACACTGATTGTCGGTAAGATCTGGGCATTGATCGCTCTATCATTAATTCAGGGGATGGTCATCGTCGTACCAGTGTTAATTGCCTACTTTGGATTTGGTTCGCAGCTGCATTTGTCTAACTTTGATCTATCGCAAATTGTGTTTGATCCGACGAGAATCGCTGTTGCTGTTGCGCTGTTTGGTGCGAGCTTTACCATGTTGACTGGTCTGTTGGTAGCTATGGGGGCAATGATGCCGACCGCCAAGGAGGCGAGTTCGTGGGTTGGCCTGGTGATGATACTGCTGTTTGGGCCGCTGTACGCCGCGTCAGTATTTGTCTCGTACCCAGAGTCAACGTTCTCGATGGTTATGTCGTACTTCCCGCTTACGGCACCAATTCCGTTGATGATTAGGAATACGGTCGGCAATTTGTCGCTCATTGAGGCCCTGATCGGCGTAGCGGTCTTGGTAGTGTCTGCGGTGCTGATCATGATGCTGGCGGTGCGGATTTTCCGCTACGGCGCGATGTCCTATGACAGCAAGCTATCTCTGTCGGCGTTGCGGATGAAGCGAAAAGCTGATAAAGTTTAGACTATGAAAGTACGCATTGAAATAGACACCAAAACATTTGTGCGGTTTTGGCTGGTGGTGATTGGCTTTGGGCTGGCGGGGTTGATGATTTATTCGGCGCGGGATGCGCTGATGGTGCTCGGGACGGCGTTGTTTCTGGCGCTGGCACTGAACGCGCCGGTGCGTAAGTTGGCATCGTGGCTACCCGGCAAGAGTCGGCTGGGCGGGACGGCGTTGGCTTTTATGCTGCTGATCATTATCTTGACTAGTGTGATTTGGTTCGTGGTGCCGCCATTAGTGCAACAATCGGCCAAGTTTGCTGAGACACTGCCGGGGTTGGTCAATGGCGTTAACGAGCAGTGGCATGGGCTGAGGAATTTTATTGAGCAGAATGGTCTACAGTCGCAGATTGACTCGCTGATGAATAATGTTCGCGAGCAGGCGTCTGGCTGGGCGGCGAGTTTTGGTGCGAATATTCTCGGTAGTATCGGCTCGCTGGCGTCATTTTTGGCGTCGGCCTTTCTGGTGTTGGTGCTAACATTCTTGATGCTGCTCGAAGGTCAGGAATGGATGGAGCGGTTGTGGCGACTGTATCGGGATGAACAGCGGCGTGATCATCACAAGATGCTAGTTGGCAAGATTTATAATGTGGTGACTGGCTACATCGTTGGGCAACTGACGGTGTCGGGGATCGGTTCACTGTGTGCCGGGGCGTTTGTGTTTGGTATGAGCTGGTTTATTCCGGAGATCGCAGCCAACTTGGCGATGCCGACGATTCTGCTGGTGTTCCTGCTCAGTCTGATCCCGATGTTTGGGGCAACGATCGCCGGTGTGGTGGTGGGCCTGATGCTGATGCTCAATAGCGTGTCGGCGGGCGTCATTTATCTCATCTATTTCGTGATCTACCAGCAGATTGAGAATAATTTTATCGCGCCAGTCATTCAGGGCAAGAAAGTCGAGCTGTCGGCGCTGGCGATCTTGGTGGCGGTGACGGTCGGGCTGTATGTTGGCGGCTTGGTCGGTGGTGTGGTGGCCATTCCGATCGCTGGATCGCTCAAGGTGCTGATGGATGATTATCTGGCGCATAATCGCGAGCCGCAGGCGCCGCCTCGCCGCTCGCCGCTAAAAAAGGCGCTCAAAAAAGTTGCTGAGACGAAGCCAGCTGAGTAAGCGGCCGAGAGATTATCGGTACGACCAAACTTGACCAGATGGGGTGTCGCGTAGCGCGATGCCCTCTTCGTCGAGTTGAGCACGAATGTCGTCGGCGGCCTGCCAGTCCTTGGCGCGGCGAGCCTGCTGGCGCTGGAGGATGAGCCGCTTGGCTTCATCATCAATATCTGGTGTGGTTTCCATTAGCTCTAGGCCTAAAACCTCGTCAATAATTTCGATCAATTGCAGCAAGCCGCCGCGATGGATTTTTTCTAACGGCGCATGATCCAGCCGTGAAAACGCCTCGTCGATCAGCGCCAAGGCCCCTGGCGTATCCAAATCATCATTTAGCTTTTCGACGAGCGCCTGTCGCGCTGCCAGCAGCGACACCGTACCTTCCCGCTCATCCTTCTCATCGTCATCATCCAGCGTGTCGTGCGTCTGGTGTCGCAGCGCTGCATAGCCGCGCCAATGGTCCAGCCGCGCCTGGGCTGCCTCCAAAATATCCCAGGTGAAATTTCCCTCGGTTTGGTAATGCTTGCTGAGAATCGCCAGCTTAAAGGCCATCGGACTGAAGCCGCGCGCCGTGATGTCACTGAGGGTGATGATGTTACCCAGGGATTTACTCATCTTGCGGCCGTCAACCTTGATGTGGTTATTGTGCAGCCACATGTGAGCAAACTGCTGCCCGGTCAGGCTCTCGCTCTGGGCAATCTCGTTGGTGTGATGCACCGGAATGTGGTCAATGCCGCCGGTGTGAATATCAATTGTATCCCCCAGCGTCTCCCGAGCAATGGTCGAACACTCCAAATGCCAGCCCGGAAAGCCGACGCCCCACGGACTGTCCCACTCCATGTCGCGCTTGGCGTCCGTTGGTGAAAATTTCCAGACGGCGAAGTCGGTGATGCTGCGCTTGCCTGCCACGCTGACCCGCGCGCCCGCCTCCAAGCCTGCCACGTCCAGCCGCGCTAATTTGCCATAACCCGGCAGCCGCGACGTATCAAAATACATGCCGTCGCCGTCAATTTTATACAAAAATCCCTTCTCATCTAGCCCGCGGGCAAAGTCGATTTGCTGCTGAATATAATCTGTCGCCCGCACCAAATGGTCGGGTCGCACCAATTTTAGTACCTCGTAGGCTTCGTGCTCGGCGATGGCGATGTACTGCTCGGCAATATCCCAGGCGGTTTTGCCCTCGCGGCGCGCCCCCTTCTCCATCTTATCCTCACCGTCATCATCATCGCTGGTCAAATGTCCAACGTCGGTGATATTTTGCGTGCGAATAACTGGAATGTCTTGCCAGCGCAGCAACCGTACCAACACATCCCAATAAATATAGCCAACCCAGTTGCCGATGTGCGGCTGCGAATACACCGTCAGCCCGCAGGTATACATGCGAACCGTCTGCCCGTCAAGCGGCTTCAGCTCATCTTTACGGCGAGTGAGGGTGTTATGGAGCTTCATAGAAATATTGTAGCGCAAAACGGGTGAGTTGGCGAGTTACTTCGCCGCTTGGGCGACTAGGGCCACTCTATATCAGCGAGAACTGGAATATGGTCAGACGGCACCTGGCGGTTTGGCTTGGCTGGAGAATATAGTGTCGGTATCAGGCGCCCGGCGACCCCCCTGAGAGCGATCGTATCAATTGAAACAACCTCGCCGCTAACCCAGGCAGTCGGCATTTTCCCAACTAGGTCGCCAAAACCTACCTCCGTAAGGCGCCGTCGGACTGGCCCGCCCGGCTGATCATTGCAATCAGCCAGGATGATCGCGGGCTGTTCACCGAGATGCTCGAGAAGCTCGCGCGCCTGTTCGAGGCCTTTGTGCTGCGGGTCATCAGCCGGCGACCACTTAAGGTGAGTATTAACGACGGCGATACCGCCAAGTTATATAATTTGCGCGACATGACCAGACTTATCACCAAACGCAAGCATCTCAGATGAATCGACAGTAATATCGGGGTGTACCAAGGTTAGGCAGCCATCCGGCTTGTTATTGTCCTTTTGTCGCCAAAAGGTTTGCCATGCTCCATCCCGATTGATTGACTTGGCGAGTACATCATCAACCTCTTGGAGTGCAAGGACATCGACGCCGAGAGAGTTAATAAGTGTCTGTAGTGGCTCAATTCGACTGCCAGGTGCTTGAAGTTCAGAGTCGGGCGGCAGTGAATCTCCGTAGTGAATATATTTATCCGCTAGAACGTTGAAGGTGCCGACGCGCATAGACTCCCTATCCCTTCACTGTATACGTTACACCGATTTCCAGTGTGGCGCGTTCAATCCAATCGTCATGACGATCAACTTGTTTCGAAAGTGCCAGATGCTCGGTTTGGTTAGTGTCGAATATGCCGGCTTGACGGTCGAGGGTGGTGTAGATGTTGTCAATTTTTCGGTTAAGTTCGGCAAAGCTTGTCTTGTTCTCCTCGCGAAGCTTGCTGAAGAGGTGGCATAATTGTTGCATGGTTGGGTCACCCATATATCCAGTATAATACATTAATGAAAATAGCCCACCGAACGAGCTCAAACCAGAACTGGATATGTCTCAACCCAGGAAATGCAAATGATGCATCTCAACCAGTTTGAGGTCAGTTCGGCGAGCTATTTTCGGTGGGCTGTTAGCCCTTTATATGGGTCTGCCTGTCGGCGATACTCTAAAGTACAACCCCATTTTTCTGCAGGCGCCTTTTTTATTGCACACATTGATAAAAAGCCCGTAGAGGGCTTCTTTTGACTGAAACACTGTCATGCCTTTAGTGCATGACAGTGTTTCGTTTGACATTAGACGAGCAATGAGGACGCGTCTAAAACGGAACATTTCCATACCTTTCTGAAGGAAAGCTCAAAGCTAAAGGGCGACTTCCGCCCTAGACGTAACCTTGAGCAAAAGCTGATATATATATATCACTAATAGAATAAAATGTCAATGGATTTTATCAAAAATGTGGTATTATATACCTTTTTCAGCGTTTTTGGCCTGTTTGTATGCTTTGGTGACCGGTTCTAGGCCGCGGGCGACGCGTTCGCGGTTGGCTCTCAGCTGTTTTTCGTCGCGGAAAGATAGTTTGATGGGCGTGCCGGCGAAGTTGAAGGCTTCGCGCAGGGTGCGCTCCAAGTAGCGTTTGTAGCTCCAGTGGACGAATTTGAGGTTGCTGCCGTAGATGACGAACCATGGCGGTGCCATATCGGTCTGGACGATATAGCGTAGTTTTGGATGTGAGTTCTTCAGGCCGGCTGGCGGATGAGCGGCGACGGCTTTTTGTAAGAGGTCGTTGATGACGCGGGTCTTGCATTCTTGGCGGCGGCGCTTATGTATGTCAAGGGCTAGGTCGAATAATTTGGCGACGTTTTGACCGGTGACTGATGAGGTGAAGATCAGTGGCGCGTAGGGTGTGAATTTAAAATGATAGCTGATTTGCGGTGCTAGTTCGTCGTGAGTGTAGGCATCTTTGCCTTCGACGGAGTCCCATTTGCTGACGACTAGGACTAGCCCCTTGCCTGCTTCGTCGATGATGCCGGCTAGGCGCTGATCAAGTCCAACGTTCAATTCGTTGACGTCCATCAAGAGGAAGCAGATGTCGGCTTCGTTGATGGCCTGCATAGTGCGTAGGACGGAGAACTTTTCGATGCCGGTTTCTTGTTTGCCCTGGCGGCGGATGCCGGCGGTGTCCAGTAGTTCGATGGTCTGGCCGTGGTAGCAGACTTGGACGCGGTTGACGTCGCGGGTGGTGCCGGCAACATTGGCGACGATGGCCTGCTGCTTGCCCGCCAAGGTGTTAAACAAGTTACTTTTACCGACATTTGGCCGGCCAATCAAGGCGACACGGATGATGTCGTCAGGTGCGGTGGCGGTGGCTGGCGGAATGAGATCAGCGATATTGTCGAGCAGCTCAGAGATGCCGATGTTGTGCTCGGCAGAGGTTTTGATGATGGTTTTGATGCCGAGGCGCTTGAATTCGTCGGTGTGGAGCGAGCCTTTGAGGTCGGCTTTGTTGGCGACGAGAAGGACGGGTTTGCCGCTTTTGAGGGCTTTTTTGGCCAGTTGGCGATCGGCGTCTGATGGGTAGACGGTGGAGTCGACCATGACGAGGATGACGTTGGCTGCGGCGGAGGCGTCGGCGATTTGGTCTTGGATGGTGGCTTCGAATTCGTCTTCGGCGGGCTTGAGGCCGGCGGTGTCGATGAGCCAGAATTCGGCGGTTGCACCAGCGCCACACTCCTGCGCTGGAGTACTCTTTTCGCTTACATCTCCACTGGAGATTTCTCGCGAGCGTTCGGCTGAAACGTCCGCTCCTCGCGAACGTTTCACAGCCTCCAGCGCAGAAGGTGTCGTGCCTACCGCATTCTCATTAGGAGATGAGGCGCGGCGCTTATACGAAACTTTGCCAACGACGTTGTCACGGGTGGTGCCGGCTTCGCGGGCGACGATGGCGGTGCGGGCGCGCGTCAAGCGGTTGAACAGCGAACTTTTGCCAACGTTGGCTTGGCCGATGATGGCGACGGTAGGTAATGTATGAGACATAATTACGCCTATTATACCAGAGGCGTGAGGATTTGGCGAGGATGAGCGTTATGAGGCTTAATTACTATTTGTTGGGGTGGTTGTCGCTTCAATGCTTGGTACAGGACTAGTTGGTGTTGGCGGAGTGTAACCGCATTCGGGGCTGTTAGGGATGGCGGTGATGCTGCCTGTTCTTGAATTAGCGTTGTAATATCGATACAACAGCGTAGGTCCATTGCAGGCTTTTGCTATATGTGAGTAAGCACTCAATTCCCCTTCCTCGCAGTCGTCGCCACCAGCACAGCCTTTATCAACAATCTTCCAATCAAGATCGGGGTTGCCTCTTGAATCTGTCTTCGTGTCAGCCGCAGGGCTTCCCTGCTCTTGTGCTGTACTGGTTACTTCCGTCTTTTCTTTTGGTGCGCTACAGCCTGACATAAATAGTGCAGTCGTGGCCACAGCACCAAGTACTGCTCCCGCTTTTTGCCATAATGATTCGTTGCCACTATTTGGAAATTCTGATGTATTGCTCACGACTACTCCTTTGTACGCTCTGTATTTATGATATAGATTATACAATTTGTGTAGGGCTATGACAAACTAATCCGTTGGAATTCCCTATGCTTACTGGTGGCCGTGGGCAATGTGTAAACATATGTGATAGAGGCGTGGGGTTTTTGGCGAAAGGCAATGAAAATAGCCCACCGAACGAGCTCAAGCTGCATGCGAGTTTTCAACCCGAGAGATAGAAATCCTACCTCAATCAGATTGAGCACATACGGCGAACTATTTTCCGGTGGGCTTAGCCCTTCCTCTTCTCAAATCCCTCCTTGGCGACCATAGCCATAATTATGGCACTGACGAGGTTCAGCGTCGCCACGCCAACAAAGATGGCGATTATCCATGCGTCAGCTATGAGGCTGACCTTGATCGCTAGAGTTAGATAGTGTATCGCAGTTATTAGGTTAAGCATGAATACCACGAGGGCGATGACGACCATGATTACGCCTTTCTTGAAAAAGCTCAAAGCTAAAGGGCGACTTCCGCCCTTAAGACTATAGCCTTGAGCAAAAGCTGATATATATATATCACTAATAGAATAAAATGTCAATGAAATTTAAGCAAAAATGTGACATAATATGCATTTTTGGTGCCTGAGGAGGCCTAGTTAGTCAATGGCCCTTCAGTAAATTCCCCACGTTTGATGTCGCCGAGGCCGTAATTACCAAAATCTGTGCGATGGAGTTTGGTGACCGTGTAGCCGAGGGCGGCGAAGGTGCGGCGGATTTGGCGGTTACGGCCCTCGCTCATTATAACGATCCAGCGGCGGTCGTCGCCGTCGTGCTGACGTTCCAGCGTCAAGCGGCTGGGCCCGTCAGGCAGCTGCACGCCAAAGTCATTGATCATTTGCCGGTGGAGCGGCTGCAGCGGTTGGTCGAGCGTCACCAGGTAGCGCTTCATTTTATAAAACGACGGGTGTGTCATCTGGTGGGCAAAGTCGCCGTCGTTGGTGAGGAGAATCAGTCCTGAGCTATCTTTGTCTAGGCGTCCGACGGGCTTCAGGTGATGAAGGCTGGCAGGCAATAATTCGTAAATGGTCGGTGCGCCGCCCTGCGAAGCGCGTGAACAGAGGTAGCCAACGGGTTTATGGAGGAGGATGAGCTGGTGGGTTTGGGCGGTGAGTCGTTTGTTGCCGTGGCGAATAATGTCGGTGGTGGTGACGCGTTGGCCGAGCTTGGCAGGCTGGTCGTTCACGGTAACCGTGCCCTGCTCGATCAGTTCGTCAGCCTGACGGCGCGACACGCCAAGCGCCAGCGCCACGAATTTGTTGAGGCGCTGGGCGGATGAATCGGTAGAATTAGATGCTTGCGTTGGTGTCGTCATACTAGGAGGCTACTGGTGGCTGCGGCGGAAAGGCGTTGGTCGGCGGCTGGGGTGTCGCTGGCTGTGCTGTGGGTGATGGCTCACCTTTAGGGGTTGAGGTCTGCTCTGGCTCGGACGCTGGAGCTGGGTCGGTCGGCATCGGCGCCGGGGTGGGCAGGACGAATGGCGTGTCATCGTCTTGTGGTTGTGATGATGCCGCGTTGGCGAGCTCGGCATTAACGGTGGCGCCAGTATCAAGTGGCTGGTCATCGGCTGGCGTCGGCAGCGGCTCGAGTGCATCAAGCGTCAGGTCGCCGTGCGGCTCGGCCATAGCGTTAGGCGTCGGCAGCGTGAAGTCGTCTGAATCTGGCGTTGGCTGCGGCGAGGCCTGCATAGACTCGAGCTGGTCGCTGAGCTCCTGCTCCATCATCTTGGACATATCAGGCTGTGGCTCTTGGCTTAGCGGCTGGATCACCCGCTCACCACCGTGGCTGGTCGGCTGCGGCGATGGTGATGAGACTGGCGCTGTTGGCTCTGGCAGGGCGTCGGCCGGTGGCGTTGGTGCTGGCTCAGGGGACGGCGCTGGGTCAGAGACCGGAGTTTGCTCTACCTCGGGCGCTGGGGTTGGCGCTGGGTCAGTTGGTGTCACTGGCTCGCCGGCGGTTGGCTCAGGCGGTGCGGATGGAGCTGCCGGTGCCAGCGCGGCGCTCGGTAGGACGAACGGTGCTGGGTCGGTTGCTGGCGGGGTCGAATTATCTGGATTAGCTTGAGCGGGCGCGGCAGCTGCGTCATCCTGAGTTAGCGGGGCCATCGGTGCAGTCGGTGTCGGGGTGACAACTTGTGTGGCGATTGGCCCGGCGAATTTATCGCTTTCGAGGACTGTGCGCTGCTCGACGGGGACGGCGGAAATTTCATCTAAAAACTGTCGAGCCTGCGCGTCGGCGGCTGCTATCTCTGCCGGTGATGGCAAGGTGACTGCCGGAGCGTCTTGCTGGGTGGCCGGTGCCGCCAACGGCGCGTCAGCTGCTACAGGCTCTGCGGCCGGCTCGGGCGCGACGGGAGTCGGTTCTGGCGCGTCGCCGAGTACTTCGTGGACGGTGCGCACCACGTCTTCGATGCCAACTTGCGACTTAACGAGGTAGCGATCAGCGCCGAGGGCTTCACCACGTTGCCGCTGGTCTTCGGATGACAGCGCGGTCATCATGATGACTTTGACGTCGCGTGTCTCGGTGGTCGAGCGCAAGATATCCAGCATGTCAAAGCCAGAAATCTTGGGCATCATCACGTCACTGACGATCAAGGCCGGGCGTTCTTTGATAGCCATAGCCAAGGCCTCTTCACCGTCGCCCGCCGAAACGATGTCGTAGCCCTCAGCTAGTAACCTGACGCCGTAAATCTCGCGCAGGCTTTTGTCGTCTTCTACTAGTAAAATCTTTGTCATAACTACCTCTACTATACCGAAGTTTGCACCAAAATACTATAGTGGTTATGGTTTTTGTTGGGCAGCGTCTGGTTCTGGGGTGGCGAGTGGTGCTGATGGCGTGGGCGTAGCAGCTGGTTCAGGCGGTATGGGCATGGTGGGCGCGGGAGTGGTTGGCTCAGTTGGTGGTGCGGGCATTGGCGGCAGCGGACTAAAGTTGGGCGGCGGCACGGGCGGCGTGGCCGGCTTAGTCAGGACGGTATCGGCGGCGTCCGGCTGCGTAGCGTTGATCGGAACGGTTGGCTGGACGGCGACGGCGACTGGTGGCTCAGTGGTCAGTGGTGGAGCAGCCGGCGTGGGGGTGGTTGGTAATTGGCGCATGGCCTCGTCGGTTCGGGTGCGAGGAATCTCGAGAAAGAAAGTGCTGCCCTTGCGGTATTCGCTGATGACGAATAGGCGGCCGGACATTGCCTCGGTCAAGCGGCGGCTGAGATACAGGCCGAGGCCGGTGCCACCGATCTCGCGGGTGTCGGAATTGTCGACGCGGTAGAACTTTTGAAAGAGGTGCGGTACATCTTCGGCGGGGATACCGATGCCGCTGTCTTGGACGCTGATGGTGATCGTTTTGTCATCGCCAGTGATGTCCACGACTACTTCCCCGTCGGGTGTGTACTTGATAGCGTTTTCGATCAAGTTAGAAACAACTTCGCGGAGGTGATCGGCATCGACGTTGGCGTAGTAGGCTGGCTGAACAGTGGCGGCGGCGTCCGGACGGAAGGTACAGACGAGGCCCTTTTCGGCGGCACGTGGCGCCAGGCCCTCAAAAATCTCGCCGACAAAGGTGGTGATATTGATAATCTGTGGCTCATTCTTGAGGCGGCCGTCTTCGGCGCGGCTGATATCAAGCAGGTCTTGAAATAACCGACCCAGGTGCTGGGCTGAGGCGTGGGCCTTGGTGATGAAATCGCGCGCCTTGTCGTCGATGTGGGCGGTGGCTGGATTGAGCGCCAGGCCGAGGTAACCCTCGATGGAAGCCACGGGAGTGCGCATCTCGTGGCTGGCGGTAGAGATGAATTCGGCTTGCTGGCGCTCCTCGGCTTTTTCCTTGGTGATGTCGCGAAAGACGACGATGATGCCTTCGCTATCTTTACCAACTGGTGAGGCGACGATGGAGACGAGGATTTGCTTGTCCGAGGCGGTGCGGAGGAGTAATTTGTCGGAGTGTGCGGGTCGGTTATTGATCAGTGATTGCATGACCGGGTTTTCAGTGACGGTGACGTCTTTGCCATCAGCGGTGACTAATTGGATGACGCTTTGCCATTTGAGGCCGAGGGCGTCGCCTTGGTTCCAGCCGATGATCCGCTGGGCCGAGGGGTTGATCAGCTCGATATTGCCCTCGCGCGAGATGGCTAGCACGCCGTCGTCGATAGTATTGATGACAATGTCAGAGGTGCCCTCGGCAGTGGATAGCTTGGTGCGGAGTTCAGAGATGTCGCCGAGTTTGCTGACGCGCGGCTGATGGCGCCAGATGATAAAGCCAAGAGCCAAGGGTGCTAGGCCAAAAAATAGCGCGCCGATCGTGGCAATGATACTGGCATGCTGGGTGATGGCGGCGGTGGTGATGGCGATGACGACGAGGAGGCTGGTGCCGAGGACGACGGGCCAGCCAAAGAAGCCGGCGAACACTGCGGCGCTGAGCCAGGCAGCGGCGAATGGCGATGCCAGAAAGCCGCTGGTGGCGACGAGCGAGCCGGCGGCAAGGATGATTAGGCCATAGACGGCGATGGATGCGGCGGTGATGGCTCGGCGCGGTAGCCACAGACAGAGGATGAGGGCGGCGAGGCTGACGAGGGCGCTGATGGCGGCGGCGAGGTCGGTGATGGCTTCGCCGATGGGTAGCCGGTAGCCGGTCGGGATAAAGCGCGCCCAAGCATAGAGGAGGACGATGACCAGCCCGACGAATAGGGCTGCCTCGCATAGTCGCCGCAGCCAAAATCGCGACAATTCACCGACCTGCGAAATATCCCCCGCCCACTTCATGCTTGTATTATAGACCGAGATGAGCAAAAATGATACCCACATTGAGCCACGTCACGGCAGGTGCGTATTCAGCTGCCTCGGGGCGCGCGCTCAGCCCTTCCCTAAAATCGCCTCGAGCATCTTCATTCGCGAGGCCATGATGGCGGGGATGGCACCACTGATGATGGCGACCACTAGCACAACCTCAGCACGGAATAGCAATTCCCACCACGATATGTTGAGTGTCACGTCAGCAATTGGTAGACTGAACGGATGCGCCACTACATACGGCACTAGCCCGCCGAGGAAAATTGCCAAGCCGACCGCTATACCGCACATCGCATAAAATAGCGCTAGTAGGACATAGCTAAAGACGATCACTCGCGGCTTGACGCCAATTGCCCGCTGAATGCCGATTTGCCGCCGCTTGTTGATGATGTCAACGTAAATCACGATGAAGATCGTCACCGCCGCAATGATAATGCCGACTATCAGCATAATGGCGTTGAGCGACTGAAAGCTGCCGGTAATCGTATCCATAACCGTCGCTCCGTCGCGCCAATCGTGAACGCGCAGGCCCGGATAGTTCAGATTAGTAAGCGTTCGTTGCACCGATGCCTCCTTGCTGCGGCTGGTGCGCACGACGATCATGCTGGCATCGTTTTCGCCAGCTGTCAAATGGCTCGGTATGCCGCTGGTGAGCTTGCGCCATAAACCGCGCGAGATGTACGCTTGAATATCTGCATTATAGAACTTCGTCGAGGTAATACCGCCGACCTTAACGTTGACTTTTTTACCGTTAACATTTATCGTTACCCGATCGCCAACTTTAACCCCCTCGAGCGAACCTCTCTCAAGCAACCGGCTGCCCAGCACGATCTCGTCGTCACCCGCCAAAAACGTTCCGTCCGACACGCGGTTAGCGACCTCCAGGGTTTGGCGAAAGTCTCGTGGATTAACGACATTGATCCGAGCCTGCACCTGCTTATCATCGTTATATCCTAATACCGCCGGCACAGCCAGGATTTTGTCAGCCGCCGTCACGCCGTCGATGCGTTTGATCTCGGCCAGCTTGTCATCGACATTGGTGATGTACTCGCCGGGCTTTTTGACATCAATATAAGCTTCGCCAACCATCAGATTCTTGATCTGCGATTCAATCGCCGATGTGACGCCAGCTAGCAGCGACGATATGAAGGCTAGATTAATGAACGCCACCGCCACCAGCAGCGTCGTCAGGCCCAGCGTCCACTTGCGGCCGCGCACGATGTACTGCCGCATCAATCGCCAGCCCAGCAAGAACTCGCGCCACAGATTGTTCTTGGGCTGGCGCGGCGTTTGCGTTTCCTGCGTTTTGCGAGACTGGCTCATAGTAGCCTCCCGGCTGCGGGCTGACGCTCGCCTTTTAGCTTGCCGTTTTCAAACACGATTTGCCGCTTGGCGTAGGCTAGCTCATCAGCTTCATGCGAGATCATCACCAAGGTTATGCCGCTGGCATTAATTTCCTTCAATGTTTCCATGACATTTGTTGAGGCAACCGTATCTAGGTTAGCCGTCGGCTCGTCGGCAAAGATAATGTGCGGCTCATTGACCAGCGCCCGGGCAATCGCCACGCGCTGCTGTTCGCCGCCGGATAATTGCGATGGCAGGTGGCGTGCTCTGTCCTTCAAGCCAACACGATCCAGCTCGTGCAGAGCTTTTTGCCGAGCAATCTTCGCCGAGCACCACATCAGTCGCGGCAACATGACGTTTTCTAGAGCGGTGAGTTCACGAATCAGGGCATACTCTTGAAAAATATAGCCAACTTGGCGCAGGCGCAGCTCAATCCGCTGCTTTTCTGGTAGCTGAGTAATCTCTATCGCTGGTGTCTCGTCACCCCTACTATCAAACCAAATTGTGCCGTTATCAGGGCGATCCAACATCGCCACCTGATGCATAAAGGTCGATTTGCCCGAACCGTTGCGCCCTGTGATCATCAGAAAATCGCCGTGACGAATCGAAAAACTGACGTCCTCGAGCGCACGCGTGGCGCTATCACCCGAGCCGTACGTCTTGCTGAGATGCTCAATTGTAAGAATTTCGCGGGCCATAGTATCAGTATAGCGCGCGGTGGGGCGCCGCTTCAAGCCGAGATCCCGAAAAACCTACTGCAGTTTTGTTATCATTTCTACTTCGCGGGCTGTAAGGCCATACTTTTCATAGAACGCTATGGCGTGCTGGTTGCCGCTCAGCACTTTTAGCCGCAGCGTATCGCAATTTTTACTCTGGAAATAGCGCTTCATTTCGTCCAGCAAGGCTCGCCCGATACCGCTACCTCGCTGTTCTGGCTCGACATAGAGCAGTCCAATCCAGCCGTCTTTTCGCGGCGCATGCACCGCATCGAACACGGCGTCTTGACCAAGCTGATGATCAATAATCACGCCCTGAATAAAGCCGACCACCTGGCCGCTCTCCTCGGCAACATACATCGCGCCGTCCATATCTTCGCTATCGTCGATCATCCGCTGCATGTAGTCGTGCGCGTCTCGCAGGTTAGCGAACGACAGCGATTCCGCCGTGTCGTCAACTTGGGCAAAATACGCGTGCAGTTTAATCGCCAGCTCGTCAATTGCAGCGCGGTCTTTGGAGTGGAAGGGGCGGATTGTCATGATTCTTATTTCTCCTTAGCATTAAAAATTACTGTCAAAGCCTAGAGGTAACATAAGCTGGTTATACTACCTCTATAGCCAGGATACTACTTTGGAATATTAATAGCAAAACTCATGCTGCCGCGATATCTCCAGTCTTAGACAGACCCACCCAACTACGTTACTATTGTTGTACTTTCTAGACTAGCTGGCTTAACAATTAGCAAAAAACAGCCCGCTACCAGAGGTAAACGAGCTATTTCGCATCCAAATGGATGATAAATTCCTTTGATGGTGAACCGCGTCCAATCGAATTGGAATAACTTCGTAGAGGACCCCTACCGAGTCAGGGATATTATCACGGTTTTATATCCTATAAACTATATCCCCGGACTCAGTAGAACTGAAGAATACAAAATAAAGCATTAGCAACCCGGGATAGCAGCAGAGCCACCATTGTCAACATTAAAGCTCTACTTTAGAGCTTACAATGTTAAAAATTGATCTTATCAACAGATAGCCATTCCGGTATGACAACGAGAAAATGCTATAATATACCATATGGATGGTATCCAAATCGGTGACACTATAACGCGAAGCGATAGTCAAAAATACATGATCATCGATGACTCTTTCCCGGCGGCTAATATCTCGTCTGAAATAATTCAAATTCCCGCAAGCTCAATGCTGGCAAATAATCTTCTCGGTAGGCACATTGGCGATATTTTTAATTTTAATAGTCAGCTTACGATTAGCAATGTGGTACACTCTAATTACTTAGAAGATGTTAATAATAAAAAGAAGAATATCGCAAAAGAAAACAAGAAAAGACGAGAGTATATCAACATAAAAAACGCTTTATATGAATACGATTTTCAGCTTGCCGATGAGTTAAATAGAGAAAGTAACATTTCAGGATTCCAAGACCAAAAAGCAAACGCAATAGAGGCGTTTAAAAAGGCAGTATATGATTCCGCCTATAACAGGATTAGCAGATCGAACCTGGATAAGATGATCACTAATGCAATTAATTATGGCATTATTACTAACGATGAGATTTCAAGGATCACGAAACGCGCCATAAACGAACGAGATGAATATGATAAACAACAAGCCATGATTTACATGAGAAGAAAACAGCAAGAGCAGTTAGAATGGAAAAGAGCTCAAGAAGCAGAAGAGGCCAGAGAACAAGAGAGGGAGGACAGAGAGCGAAGAAAGAGAGGTAGTTACAGGAGAGTTATATCTTCACGTAATATTAAAGAGCTGATTCATTTTACGAATATTTCAAATATTGAAACTATTGTAAGGTATGGCATATTACCAAGAAACATTATAGATCAAGAAATACCGGAGGCGTTAGTCAATGATATGGATCGGTTTGATAATTATCGAAATGCGACTTGTCTTTCCGTTTCCTTTCCTAACTATAAAATGTTCTATAGGTATCAGAATGAAGACCCAGACACCAAGTGGGTAGTGATATCCTTAAGCCCAGGACTGTTGATAGATCTAGCTATAAGACACTTCTTTTTCTTTAAAGAAAACGCAGCAAAGAATGATTCATCGAGATGTTCATTTGAGGAGATGTTTGGGAATAGTAATGGGCGTGATCCGGAAAATCCTCAAGCTGAGATTTTAGCTTTTGGTATTATCTCACCTAAATATATACAAAGAATTTACGTTAAGACTCTTGAGGATAAAAATTTGTTGGAACAAAAACTGGGTAGAACTATAGATATAGAACTAAACACAAAGTATTTTAAGTACCGTGCAGGAGATTATCTATGAAAAGAATAGTCAGAGCAGAAAGAATTTGTTTCAAAGTAGGAGAAAAACTTGGACCGGCGTTCATAGAACAAAAAGTAAAATTTAATTGGCATATGGGCATGAGTTGGCAGGTGCGTCAACGATCGTCTTTATCTATGCATGGATCAATCAAGGAAAGCGATCCGGAAGCCAAAATACTAGAGATATCTACAAAATCTTTTGATTATGATTTGGGAAAAGCATTAAGCGCCTTTAATCTAATAATTGATGGAATTAGGGTCGAAAATCTATTTCAGTCGTCCAAAGTATTTAATGATGGTGGGCCCTACCGGGATTTATTAAAAGTAGAACCGTCTACAGCAAAGAAAGACCCACGTATTCAAAATAAAGAAACAAGACACTTGATATCTTTTGAATGTGACGGGAAGAAATATCCAATTGAACCAAAATCATTCTTCTATGATTATATATACATAAGTGCTCTAAATAAAAATAAAAACCTTTTGCAGAGAGTTGGTGAGTATAATACTTTTACCGATATTGAGTTTAATCAAAAAATACCTTATTCAAACTCTAAAGGCCCATTCAATTGTCAGGCTAGGTCGTGCGCTATATGTGTGTGGTTGCTTGAAAATAACTTATTAGACGATTATCTTAAAAATCCAGAAGAGTATATTGAAAAGATATATCCAAGATGTGTGAAACAGTCCTCAATGCTTAATGAATTTGGACTATAATACCGCCCAAAGGCGCAACCCCAAAGAAACGAGGTAAACATGGCAAGACGACGCACATTCAGAAAGACAAAACCCGGCTAGCCAGTACCAGTTACTGCTAGAGAATTAGAAAGCTTTATGCTCGAACTGTCCTAACTCACCATTAGCAGATATAATGGAACTAGTTGAAATTGCGGTACCCCTTGGGTGTCTTTTTAACGTTAAAAACCGCGAGTTGTTGTGGGATAACCTGCACCTTACCACCGCTTACCGTAGCGGTGCAACAATAAATCACGAAGGACTCCCACATACCCAGAGACGCCGGTATTTCAGTTAAAACGCACACCTCCCAGAACTTCAAAAAATGCTAGCAGATATCGCCAAGCGCAAAGGGCGCATAGATTATGTAGTCTTTTATAACGTATCGCGCATTTCTCGCGACATGACGTCATTCTTCAACGACATTGATTCTATTCTAGCCAAATGTGGTGTTACCTTACGTTCTACGCAAGAAGTAATCGACGAATTGCCAACTGGGCACTTTATGCTCAATATCGCGCTTTCAGTACACCAAATTGATAACGATATTAAGTCTAAGACCGTTAAAGACGATATGTCGCTACTCGCTAGCTATGGTTGGTGGCTATCGCAAGCGCCGCTCGGCCTAAAACTCAAACCGATCGTAACCGGCGGATACACTAACGATGGCAAGAAAAATCACCATAACACGCTCGAGATCGACGAGACAAACGATATTGGCAAGAATATTCAATTCCTGCTTAATCGTTTCTCCGAGGGCGATATAGCGCCTATGGAGCTAGTAAACCTTACCCATAAGATGGGCGTAAACGACAAGAACGGTAAACCTATCACGCTAAGCACTATGCTTGGTGTTCTGCGCCAGTCGGTCTACGCCGGATATAACACCCCTAAGAACCTGCTAGACAGCAAACCGACTAAAATCAAGGACTTTGATGGTCTTATCGATATAGATACATTTAATAAGAATCAGCGGATCCTAAGCGGTAAACGTGCTCCGCTGGCGCCAAGCAATAGCGAACTATATCCACTTCGCAAACTATTGATTTACTCAAAATGTGGAACGTTGATACGATCTAGCGTGCCACGAAGCTCGGCGACACGACGCGCGCGAGCTAGCACAGCACCGCAAGGCGATATCAGATATAGACAAGAAGCTCATAGAGACAGTAGACGCTACGCTAGATGGCAAGATCACAATTGACGATAAGAACAGGTATAGCGAAGCCCTAGAGCAGAAAAGCCAAGACTTACGACGAGAAATTGATAAATTGGAACACAACCAAGGCCTAAATGAAGCCACAATAGATTACGTGTGTAAGTTTATGACAAAATCGACCAAACTCTGGAAAGACGCCGACCTCGAAACGAGGCAGGCGTTCCAAAAAATGCTGTTCCCAAACGGCTTGTACTTCAATATCAAGAATAAATTTTTGGAACGGACGATTTAAGCCCATTCTTCTCCGTTATTCACAACAAAAAAAGAGCCCTGCAATGGCAGCAACTCCGAAATGGTGAGCCAACACATATAAATTTGGAACTTTTGTTCAATGATTTGTTCCTGCTGCGGGATCGGTTCAAAGAACTTGGTATGACGATAAAAGATGGCGAGATTTACTTAGCCGATTTGGAGAATAAAGATGTTTAAGATGATACAATCGCCAGTCCCTAGCCTGTACGACCAAGATACCTTTGATACTTATTTTCTTCGTGACATGAGAAAGGCACGTTGTAGTATCATTATTGAAAGCCCATTTATCAGACTAGCTAGAGTTAAGCAATTCCTTCCGGTGTTCAAGCGTCTCACTAGACGTGATGTGATGATCATTATCAACACCCGCCATCCTAATGAGCACGACACGCAATATTGCATGCAGGCGATTACCGCTATAGAATCGCTGCAAGAAATTGGTGTAGAGATATTGTTTACTACCAAACATCACCGTAAACTTGCTATAATTGACAGAGAGATTATTTATGAAGGTAGTCTCAATATTTTGTCGTACTATGACAGCTGCGAAATAATGCGTCGGATTACGTCAAAAGTAGAAGCGGAAATGTTGATTGAGTTTATCAAACTTAACAAATTTATGGAGGTGAAATAGCCATGAAAAACGAAGATACATTCAAAGACCTTCATCTGTACGAAGACGAAGAGACGATTCAGAAAACGTTACACTACCTAGAGATTCATGATCCTGAAAATGCAACGAGAGACTATGCGATCGGATTTCTAAAATTCATGCAGCGTTTTGCACATGTTGCAAGCAAGGTCGAAGGGTTTGATCTTGAAAAATTCCTGAAAGAATATGAAACAAAACGCAAGGGCGACTAATAATATGCCCCTGGTTTAGCTAGTGATATATCCTATAACGTTTTGTCTTCAAAGCACTAATCGTAGATTCTATCTGCCTGAAGGCACTTAGATAGTCGCTTTCAGACAATTGCACTCCCTTCTGAAACTTATCAGTTAAGGCCGGATATGCACTTCTGTCGAACGTAGACCCTATCTTCTCCTTAAAATCGGTCAACAGAGGGCCTGACTCTCTTGATATAGTGTCCATTCTATTTTGTATTTTACTTATTAATCTACGTAGTTGCTTCACATTCTCTTCACTTATGCTCTCTTTGGCGTATGTTTCAAGGTAGAGGTTATCGACAGCTTCTAGCAACTTAATGATTTCTTCAATCTCTCCACAAACTATTGCCTCATAGCTTCGTTGGTTATTTAATTTTCTATCTATAATAAAGGGCGTTACGGAAACTGATATCGCTAACGCCAACAGGGCAACTACAGACCCTAAGTCTACTTGTGTATCGATAGACATGAGTTTATAATTAAACAAAAAGTGATACCCTACAGCTCCAATTAGAATTCCTATGAGAACCCATACAGTAGTCAACGAGAAACTCTTAATTGTTGATATCGATACTTTCATCAATATAGCCCCAGAACCTCTCTGTTAATCCAGGCTCGTCATCGCTTTTGATTTTTATCTTTTCTCGTACATCCAGACCGTCTTGTTTACACTGTTGCGATATTTCCAACGCAAGCTCTGACAGGAATGAAGACGCATACCCCCAAGTGTTATCAAAATCAATGAGTATAGATTCTTTATCATTGAGGTGTTGTTTAATATAACTATCAAAAAACTCCTCAGCAGAACCGTCACCGTCGCTTTTATATCTGGCGCCCGGTAGGGTTGTGAAGTCGCTAACACGTATTATTACCATATTACTCAATACAAACCTCCCAGTAGTATATTGTTGCTGACAGGTTTTCAGATGAATCCTTCTCAATACTATCAATATTAACTAGATTAACCTTAGTTTTGTTTGTAATTATCTCAAATCTTTTATACATATCGTCACCACTTACTGTATCGTATATATATTTTATACCTTTACCTCTCTGTCGTAAAGCCGTGCGACTTTGTAGGCCTTTTGGTATATCTTGTCTAAAGAACTCGCCTTGAGAGCTTTCTCGCTTGATTATCGTATGCCACCATGGCGATCTTCCTTGCTGCTGGCTATTAGCCTTGTCGATTAGAGTTTCGTAAATACCAACGCCCATATCTATTATGCAGTATTGTTTAACCTTGTCTCCGTTGTTATTCGTGGTTTCATACGTGTTAACGATCCAAGGGAGGGTGTAGCTGCTATCTGGATTGGCGTGATCCGCGGTATTTGTTACGATCTCAATAATTATTGGAGAAAGGTCTCGCAGTCTTTGTTTACTGTTTTCTCCAAAATAATCGACAGTTTTCGTTAATATATCACTAATTGCCTCTTCGTTGACTTCATCTTCACTTCGAAACAAGAATGCTCCACTGTTAAAATCTGGTCTCCTCTTTTTAATAATTATGTTCTCAAATTGTGCCTCCTCGAAAAACCTGTACGCTGCGGAATTTGAAAGGGGGCTCGTTACTTCTAGGTATTTTGATTTTGTATTTCTATCCAGCATAAACGCACCCAACAAGCACAATGTAGGAAGGTCGATCGAGGTTATCTTACGTAGATTTATCTGTGTATATTCTTTTTGATTCAGCATGCGCTTTATGGTATTGAAGTATTTAATCACACTGTCTCTGTTATCTAGTATGGAGAAATTAGTCGGAACATCCATTGACGTGTAGGATATATTCTTTGTAGCTTTTTTGTGTAACCGATGGTACTTCAAAAGCCTATTGTCATGAGAATGTCTCGCCCTTAACTCTCGGCAGTGTTTTCTGCGGGCTATTCTTTGCTGCTTTGCTCTATCTTTTATTTTTCTCATATGTTTAGTACTTATTATAGCGCAGTTGTTATTCTGTAAGTTACTGCAAATCAATCGTCTATCATTGGTACTGGTTTTTTCTTTGTACTCTTATTTTTTACTGTTTGTTTTTTCTCTATAGTGCGTCGGTTTTTGTTATCTGTATTCTCTTGCTTCCTTGCGTAACACTTCCGTGAATGTGTAATAACAGTATCCCGTATGGTCTTATTGCCCTGGCCTTCTAGCAATAATGTTTCACCAGATAACGGCTCTTGTGCATTCACTGCGGCTAATCGCGCATAGTAATTATAGGCTGGCAAATTGCTAATTTCACCTGGTTCAATATACGGGCTAAACATCGGTAATAGCCGTTGTTCATCCTGTGGGTTGCCAGTTCGGAAACAGATAGCCGTACCGACATTGGCCAGAATTATATTTACAGTTTGCTGATTGCTTTGTTGCGAAGTAGATTGCTCTGCCATGATCATGAAAACTTTATATTTACGGCTTTCAGATAACATTTGCACAAATGAGGTTGTGGCGAAATTTTGGAACTCATCGACGTAAATATAGAACGCGCGACGCTCCGATTGTTGCAATCGGGCGCGCCGCAGACTTGCGAGCTGAAGCTTCGCAAGTATGGTAATACCAAATAATTCAGACGTATCCTCGCCAAGTAATCCTTTCGATAAATTACAGATCAGTATTTTGCCCGAGTTGATAATATCGTCAAAATCAATAGTAGACTTTGATTGTTCAAGAATCTGTTTAGCTGAAGCCGAAAACAAAAATCGACCAATTTTAGCAGTGATACCAGCTGCCATCTTTACTTTCTGCATATCGCCGGCTTTGCCAAATTCATTTTTCCAAAAGTTAATTAAGTTTTTATCCTTAAGTGTTTTGATAACGCTACGGCGATATTTTGGATCATTTAGTAAATCAAAAACTGTGAATAGTGTTGCACCCTCTTGTGTTAATGCGGTTTGTACGGCATTGCGTAAGATATATTCAATACGATGGCCGCCGGAGTCTTCATCGCTAAATATTTTACGAAAAATTGAGATAACTGATTCGGTGATGAGGTCTTTTTCGCGTATTAGCTCATTGCCACTCAGTTCAGGTGTCAGTTCTAGTATATTAAGGCCGACTGGATATTCTAGGTCATCGGGGTTGAAATATATAACATCGCCAACTCTTTCTGACGGCACATGCCGCAGCATGGTTTCCGCCATATCGCCATGCGGATCAATGATTGCTAAGCCTTTACCGTTCCGCATGTCTTGTACAATTTGATATTGCAGCATCGTGGTTTTACCATTGCCCGTTCCGCCGATGATATATTGATGGCGCTCACGTTCTGTCTCCGTTAATCCAATCAGCGTTTCAATGCCGTGATGATGATTAATACCGATAATAACAGAAAAGTTTGGGTTATTCTTAAGTGAAACCGGTGCTGACAGCGTTCGGCTTAGTGATATAATGAGGTTATCTGTTTTACTGATGTTGCTTGATGTAAAGTGATATAAGCTTGCTAGCTCAGTTGAGGCGAGAATTATAGCGGAATGACGAAACAATGATGGTAATCTACGTGCTGCTCGGTATTGCCTTAGGGTGTTGAAGATAGGAATGTAGCGTTTAGCTCTAAGAGCTTGATATGGCGGCATACTATAGCCATTAAGAGCAGTTTTTATTGCTTCAATATGTTTTCTCGATTTGGGGCTTTTGATGAGCAGTCTCATATTCACTTGAAAGAGTGGTTTTGTCACTTTTTGGTGCATTGTCTCCATTAATTCTAACTCAAACGCGCTGAGCACCCGAGATGGTCGGTCGTTTCGAGCTGGCTGCGTTTGCAAACGATTATCTCGTTTATGTTGGTAGTATCCTCGATGGCTAGTTGTCAAGCTGGCGCACACATCACTTACTGTGTCCGTCACCGCACTAGATATCTTACCTAGTAGAGTTACTATTTTACCAGCAAGCCCTAATCTCTTATTGCTTACTTGCTGTAAGATATTTTCATTACTGAGAATCTTGCGCGATAAAATCTCTGCCTCCCGTAAACGAATTGGTGACGCGATAAATTGTAATATAATTTCTTCATTATCCTCTAGTCCAGTCATTGCGTTTGTTACGTAGCTCAATGGATCGTGTTGTTCATGTGCTGGCGTAAAGGCTAACGGTAGTATATAATGATTAATTTCTCTAAACTCGATGACGGCATCTGGTTCAACGATCTTCATTTCGATTTCTTTGACTTTTGCCTCAGGAATATAAGCAGTTATTGTTTTCTGCATATTGAATGATTTTACTGCATCAACCTGCAATAAGTAGCGAATACCCCTTTGGTGGGTTGATATAATTTCAAAACTCATAACAGGCAATCGCTTAAGAAGTCGCTCCTTAAGCGGTCTAGCGGCTAGATTACCATGAATGACTGAAAACAGTTGCTCAGTAGCTTCGGGAGTTCTTGCTGTACGTGCTGGTGGTGTTATTTCTAACCAAGCTGTTTTTCTAGTTTTCAGAAAATGACAATTAATAATCGACCGCATCATCAATAAAATCATTACAGCTGCGATTGCGGCTAGAACTAGAATTGTATACCATAAGATAATACCGGCGACATGGAATTGGGTGTCCATGGCAAAGCTCCTATCTTGTTGTGTATGAAGTTATAATATTGAGCAGATTCCTTGGTGAATGTGCGGCGTGAAACAACATTGAGCCTTGGTGCATTCATTTCGGAAATCGTCCATTCACCAGTTATTGGGCTAACGTTAATAACGTATGCGACATGTCCATATCCGCCGGCATCGGTCTGATAAACTGCGCCAGCGGCTGGCGTGTGATTAACGACATATTCATCGCGGCGAGCATAATCATCCCAAGTGTTAGCGTTGCCCCAATTATTAGGAATTGGACTGCCAGCCCATTTGCGCATAGCATAAGCCCACCAAGTGCAATTACCCCAAGCGTATGTATTATCTGGCATTGAACCACCACTATAAAACCCTCGTTCTTCGGCAGCTTTGGCGTTTGGTGAATTAGCGAGAAAGCTAAGCGTCGGCGCTCCTAAGGAGAATATGATGAGAATCGGTAATAATAGCAACACTGCTATTGTAATGATAATTAAAACAAGTAATTTCACTGGTCGAAAACCAACGCCTCCCCCAAACAATAGAATGGCTGCGTTATTCATGGGTTGTATAGCTCCGCTGGATTGGTGGTGATAAGTGGATGCTCCTCTTCAGCTGCAACAACTTTAACAGCGACATGATTTTGGTCTGCTATCAATAGCGCATCACCACGTTCGCACGTAAGTAGAAAGCTTTGCTCATATTCACTCAAATTAAATTCACTAACTACACCCTTAATCGTCGTTGTGTCTTGTCGCATTAAAATCCTCAGAGCACTTTGTGATACAATTGCTCGCCCGTACTCATTTTTTAGAAAATCGTTAGCTTGTTGCGAAATGATTGATACGCCGAGATAGTACTTACGAGCACGTCGCACTAGTCCAGCTACAAACCGAGCCGATTCTTCGTGTTGGAGCAATATCCAGCCTTCGTCAATGACAAGAAGGCGTTTTTCAGGTTTCGCCATAACTTGATTTTTTACAAAGTTAGAGATAATCAGCATCATAATTTGCCGAAGATTCTCAGGTAAATCCTTAATGTCAAAAATTACTAGGCGATTATCCAACTTAACATTTGTTTGAGCATTAAACACATCGGCTAATGAACCAGAGATATATTTTTCCAGTTTTTCACACAATTTTAACTGGCCAAGTTTGCGTAATTCTGCATACAAATCCTCAAGAAGTGGTTGCTGTTTTTTAGCGTGCCTGTATATTTTTAGAATTGCTTTATCAACGGCGGCCTTTTCGCGCGCTGTAAGACTTTCCGCCATCAGGCCAATGACGTCCATTAGATCTTGGGTATGCTCTGATAGGTCATTTATTTCATGGAATGTCGTGGCTAGATCAAACGGATTAATCTTTTGCTTGCTTTTTGCGGAAAGTTTGATGTATGTGCCGTCAACAGAGTCTGCTAACCGCTTATATTCACGCTCTGGGTCAATCACGATAACGTGAGTACCTTGCATCAATTGGCGTAATATTTCGACCTTGGTAGTATAGCTTTTGCCAGCACCAGACTGCGCGAACGTGATTGAGTTAGCATTATGCAAGCTAAACCTATCTAGAATTACTAACGAATTGTTTGACTTATTGATGCCATATAGAATACCAGATTCTTGCACTAGCTCTGCTGACATAAATGGGAATGTAAGCGCCGCACTTGAACTGTCTAGATTGCGTTTCTGCGCCAACTGGTCTTCGCCGCGGGGTAGAATAGATTGCAAGGCTTCAAGCTGTTGGTAGCGCGCTACTTTTGAGTAGAATAAACGGGCAGACAAGTTAGCCTCAAGTATCCTAGTTACTCTATCTAGTTCCTCTTTATTTTCAGCTCGGAGACAAACGTAAATCGCCATTTGAAACAGCTTCTCTTGACCGCGCTGAATTTTATCGCGTAAATTAATCGCCGACTCTAGTGGGTCAATAATTTCTGAGCCAACAATTTTGCCGTCGCGCATCATTGCGCGGCGCGTTGACTCTAGCTCGGTAATTTTGCGATTAAGCTTTGGTAAAGCTGAGCGAGCGTCAACTTCATGTAAATGATAGCTAATATCAATGTCGTGGTTAAAATTAATTAGACTATCCATCCAATCTGAGCTAGCTACGAATGGATAGCCAGAAATATATAGTGTTCGCACATATATGCCGTCAACACATAGATAATCAATATTCTCCTCTAGTCCTGCATAAGACAGAATATCAAGCGCGTCTTGTTCACCAAATAAGATATCAAGTTCTTTTTGTTTCTCAATACGTATTGCTTGGCGACGCTTAATTGGCGCCTGAATCATATCTAATGTTCTTTTTATAATACTAGTCACAAGCCTCTCCTTTCTGTACCAGTGCTGTATGAATAATAGCTAATGCCTGTTCTGTTAACGGTTGAATTTTTGACTGCACTGGACTGTAGAAGCTATAGAATAGATCTAATGCCGCTAAGCTATCTAGCGAATTGGCGCGCATGCCTAGTCGGGTTATACTTTTTGCTATAATATCGGCGCGGAGTTTTAATTGTTCGCGAACTAGTCCAAAATCGGATTTTTCAGTTAGTTGAAATGGTACGATAATATAAAAATGTCTTGTCAGAATTTTATTATTAGTGATTAACGAACGGATGAATTGGTTGTAGTTTTGTATTTGCGATTGGTAAATCGGCACCGTTTCGTTACTTAATCGTTCACTTAAGTCTTCCAAATATTTATCCATATCAATCTCGCGTGTTCGTACTAAAATTTGAATTGGCCAACCAAGAGAATTAAGGAAGCTCTCGTATGTATCAATAATTGCATCCTGTTCGGTTTCACTGCGTAACTCAAAGTTGAGTGCTGATACTGACAAGATAGCTCTGTATTGATTTCCTGGTAATATTAAAATTCCATCGCGCACACCCTTGATAGCTATTTGCTGCCTAGCACTTGTTTTACTTACTGACTTGCGTAAACCGAACATGGAGAGCTCCTTTCTTGTCTGTTTCAAAGCGGGTGTTGGCGGTTGGATTTTCGATAAGTTCACGTGCTTTCATGGTAGTCGATATATCTAATTGGACTGTCTTTTTCTGTTTTTCGTAGCTGCGAGAGATAGTCTCTTTTTTGATTGGTATTTCCTTTTTTGTGTAGTTTTCGCGAAGCATTGAGGTGTTTTTGTTATAGATATAATACTTAGGTCGTTGGTTGTAACGAAAGATTACAACAAGCCAAAATGCAACTATTTTTCCTCTGATTCGTATTGATAGAATTATGCATAGTATTAGCAATATCGCCATAAGGATATACTTATACAATGCTCCGTTAAGTATTGGCGGTAGAAGTGTGAATATACCAGCACTCAAGAAAACTGGAATTATCAGCAATAGTATTTGTGAAAATCCTAGATTACCAATAATTCTATCCTCAATCGTGGTTACTTGTGCTGGAACGACGGAAGTTTTCATGATTTCTTACCTTGACTTTTTGGTGATTTTACAGATAAATTGGCGCGATAAGTTGTACCCGTTTTTATCGGCTTTGATTGCGGTGTATCAATTGGAGTATTTTTAATATGCGGATTTACAGCATAGGTAATTTCTGCGTTGCCTTTTTTATTTAGATAACTAACTTTCATCGGGGATTTTGTTTGCGTAGCAACTGACTCTAGAGTAGAATGCATACGTGCTTTTTTAGCAACGTAAGTTCTGTCTTTCGCTATTTGTACTGTTCTTCTAGTTGCCTTTAAGCCAGCTCCAGTCATATAGCTTACGCCATTCATAAACTGGCCACCCAATTTCTTTATATTGCGCGCACCCATGCTAACGTAGCTAAATTGCATCATCACACCCTGAACTTTTAATAACATAAGAACAGTTGCAATTCCTGTTACCATTGCCATAAGTACATCGGGCACGGCGTTATCCCCAGATGCCGTCGCTAGCCCAGTAAGTATTGATGATGACAACTGCAAAATAATGACATGCGTAAACAGAACAAATATAGTAGTAAGGTATGTTTTGAAAGCTGTCTCTGCAAAATCACGAAATCCTGGCACTAGCCATAACATGCTTACCAGCGGCGACAATACTGCGCCTATATATAAAGTGACTATACGCATAACGTAATAAACTAGTAGTACTATTGAACAAATAACAAAAGCTACCATAATAAATAAGACTGCCACACCTTGTCCGGAAGTTTTTTCAACAACCTTAGTGAGTGTATTCCAAACTGATGATGCGCCAGAGATTTGACTAACCGCGGATACGAGCACATTTGATAAGCTAATAATCCCATCAATGAGAAATATCGAGCTATTCATCAAGATAAAAATCAGTGCAATTCTAGGAAGAAGATGCTTGATGTCTACTTCGTCAAAACCGAGACTAGCTGCGCTCATCACCTGAAAACCCAGCAAACCAACAACAACGGTTAATAGTACGTCTGCGATACCGACCATAGCCAACCACAGATTAAATACGCTCTTATTCGTCGCCATTAACGGAGTTGCTTTGGTAAAAAATTCAAGTGCGCTTAAAAATGGCGATGCGATAGAATTGATGATCATCGACAGCAAACCTGTTATTGCGTTGATAATCATTTCAATTAAGCCGTTGTTTTGTGATTTTGGCTTTATAGCCTCCAGGTTTGGCAGTGTCGCGTTATTAGGATCGTATGATGAATTGTAAGAATTCGTTAGAATTGTAACAAGCGTTGCTGCAGCAAGCACGATGACTAACCCGATAGCAGCTTTCTTAAGAATTTCTTTAGCATATTCCATCCGCTCTGGTTTACCGCTGCTGGTGATATACACATAACCAGCATGAGCTATGAAAAATGCGCAAGCGAGCGAGGCAATTCCGGCAAAGATTTTCATCGTCGGCGTAACATAGTCCTGCACTACTTTAATTGCGCCAGCAGTATCTGCAAAGAATGTCAGATTATTGGCAATAGCGATGCCAAAATCCCCCATAAGTCGTTATCCCCCGAATGATTGTCTTGCTAATGAAGTGACGATATTTGCTAGTACAAATGCAGCAATCACAATAGCCAGTCCGATCGCTGACCAAGTTATTGTTCGCTTAGCTTTATCCAATTGTTCTGGATTGCCTGAGCTAGTTATATAAGTAAAACCGCCAGCGACGAAAAATCCGGTTGCCACCAAGCCAGCGAGTCCCGCAACGACTTGAATAATACTCCTAATGAAGTTCTCTACATTACTAACGCCAGCTGGCGCAGCGTATGCTGAGTTTGCTAATATGAACGGTAGCCCGACAGCTATAAAAGTAACTGCGAGATAGCATATTCTTTTTGACACATTAACTCCCTTCGTTAGAGAATGAGCTTATTGTTCACCTCTGTTATTTTTACGTTAGCAACTACACACCATCTTTACAAGACGGTACTTATAAGTGGCTTTCAATGCTATATGTATGTTAGTTTCTTGGAAGTACGTTAATATTTTAGAGGTGAGCTAGATGGACGATTGCGCATAACGCTTCTAAATATTTAGATGATAAAGTGTGTAAGTTTCGCCTACTTTACACATGTAGAGAATACGGGTACACTAAAAATATGGATGAGCTAAAGTCCGAAAAGATTGTTCTATCTTCACCGCTTTCATTCATCGGTTCTGCTCGACGTATCTGGAAACTTACTAATGTCGATAATATAGCTATGAGGTTACTGCTAATTCCAGTTACGGTCGTACTTATATTATGTGCTTGGATGTTTGTTGCTTTTTGGTATTTTATTATCTACATTCTCTTTGGAATCTTGTTTATCCCGTATAGATTATTAAGGCGGAGTAGTCGTAAACAAAAGCAAGAGCGATTGCGCCATCGTGAGGTGTTGGACGCTATAAAGAATAATCGAAATTTATAAATTAAGAATCAGCCTGTTTTATATGTTTGTCGTAAGCCTTCTGAGATTTGCATATTTCCTCATGGTGACACTCAACCCATAAGTTGATGTCTTTTGTGAGTTTGAGTAAATCTACGCCCATTTCAGTAAGCTTATATTCTACGCGCGGTGGAATCGTGGGATAAAAAAAGCGCCGGACGATGCCGGCGCGTTCTAGCTGTCTGAGGTGCTCGGTGAGCACTTTTTGAGCAACCTCCGGAAGTAGACGCGATAGTGTAGAGTAGCGTTTTGTATCAGTTCCTAGAGCTTGAATTATCGGGAACGTCCACTTACGGAAGAGGAGGTTTGTTATGAGTTTACGCGAATCTACGTTAATATGCTTCGACATAACAACCGCCTATATTTACCCTAGAAATTAGCTTGAAAAGAATAGATATACAATAATTCATGTCTTTAGCTTAATTAATAACTATGCTATCATAATGATTTCATATCGTCAAATTACAGTCGTGTAACTGTTTCAAGTATATTATAATTGTAAATGTCTATTTATTTTACCGGAGAAATGTTTGCTTCAGAAACAATTACATAAAAGAACTTATGTTGGCAAGGTGTCTTGCCTTGATGTCAAAAGCCAAAAACTTATTGCTGAAGGTCATGGGTATATAGATATTTCAAGTTTAAAGCTAGTAGCGAGCATTACATCAACTGTTTCTGGTAGTTTTAAACTATTAATTATTATAGAAACAACAGACGGATACATCTCACCATTTGTGATTTACAATAAAACATTATTTTCTGGGATTCCGCTAGATGTTTCGTATAGTATACGCGCTTACATCCTCTGGCCAATCAATAGTAATATTGCCTTGCCTTTAGATTTATTTTCATCTATATGTATAATCATCCAGGCACAACATACACCAGATAACATACATACTCGCGTCTATTCAAAGGGAGTGTCTGAGCTACTAACTAGAAAAGCAATATCTACAGAGCTATGTTCTTCAAATTACCGCCAAAATATCATAGTAAATGCAGTCTCTGGGTACTCAATCAATCGATTGACGGATAAGATGCGAGATAATTTTCACTCACAACTTGATACCTACATTAATTATCGTTTTGTAAGCGTTGATAGACCATTTTCCTTTAATAACTTAGGAGAGATTCTGCTGGCTTTTAAACTTTATTGGTTAAGTAACTTTGATACTACGGACTGCGCCATTAAATCAATTCAATTGGGAGATAGTGTAAGTTTACATTTGGCAGATAAATACTTACGAGCTACGTCAGTTAATGTATCAAGCTATCGTTCAGTGCTGCAAATTAGCCATCAATTATATATTGATAATTTAGCAAAAATGAGTTATTTTTTTCTTAACCCTCGTCGTGATAAAAAACTCGGCTCATCAAGCAAGATTGGCTTGGCGTTTTCGCGGTTAATCGACTTTCGTTTTCGTGATGAATCCGACATGCTATACATGAATATTACGAGTCTTATATTTGCACTCCAGAGCCTTGCTGAAGGAATTGTTGAACGAGAAATTCGAAAGATGAACCGTAAAACAAAAGAACAAACCAACGAAGGTATTAGACAAACTTTGGCTGCGATAGAGTCAATCAAAGAGAGGCTGCCGGATGATGTTTATAAATTTTATATGCGCCCAGAGAAAGAGGTCTATGCGTTAATCACAAGACCAACGTTTATAAAATCGCTCGAGATATCCTTAGTAAAACTCGACATAGACATATCAGAGTATCGCTCTATGCTAAAATCTATGGATACTGCTCGACGACAGTTTGTACATAGTGAAGGATATAACGTAGACTTTCTTCTTAGCTTATTAACTAGCACAGTTACCCAATTAGAAGTAGGGGAGAAGAATGCGTATATACCAATTCTTATAAAGGAAGATAGCGAACTCAGTAAATTATATGAACTATTACGTAGAATGGTTTCGCAATATTTTGAAAAATACTTCTAATTAGCCTTTCACCGCACCTTCAAACTCTCATCCGCCTTAGTCATTAGCGGGTCGAGGAAGAACTCAATGATGCGGCGCTGGCCGGTAGTAATTTCGGCGGAAACGCTCATACCTGGCAGCAATTTGAGTTGATTTTGCTTGGAGCTTTTATCGTCATTCAATTTAATTTTAGCTTTATAAATGAGGCCTTTCTTGTCATCCTGAATAGCATCAGGACTAATATTTTCAACCGTCCCCTCCAGGTAACCATAACGCTGGAATGGATAAGTAGCGACTTTGACGACCACGCGCTGGCCAGGTTTAACAAAACCGACGTCTTGATTATCTAGCGCCGCATCAACATAGAGCGGTACTTTTTCTGGCACAATTTGCGCCAGCTGCTGGCCAGCATTCACCACGCCGCCAATCGTTTTCACCGTCAGCGATAGTACCGTACCATCGACAGGCGCAGCGATGGTAGTTTGCGCCAACACTTGCCTAGCTTTGACCAGATTATTTTCCAGTTCAATAATTCTTTTTTCCGACGCTATAATTTGATTATTAAAGGCGCTGTTAGTTTCGGCAGTTTGGGTTTGCGATTGATTTTGCGCCTGAGTGAGCGCCGACTGCGATTGCAGCAATTGCTGATTCTGACCAAGCACGGCACTGTCAGCGCTAGTGATTCGCTGATCAATATTGCTCAGTTCATTCTGCAAGCGCAGCTTATCGACAGGATTGGCATTTGGTAATTGCTTTTCAATCTCAGCTTTGCGATTTTTAAGATTTTGCGCGTTGGTTTCCAGCTGGTTTTTCGCTTGCTGATTAAATTGTAATTGTTGCTGGTAGTTAGAAATCGTACCATCTGCAGCTTGCTGCCTGGCCGCAGAAAGTGCAGTTTGCGAGACGGCAAATTGTCGCAACATGGCTTTGGCCTCGTCTGGTAAATCTGCATTGTTGATGATCTCATCAGTGTTGCCGCCAACAGCTAGCCGCCGCAAAATATCGCGCTCGACTCGTGCCGTGTTCAGACTTTGATTGGCAGTAGCAACATCTTTTTCGGCAGTGGTTTTATCAAGCGCCAGCAAAGTTTCGCCTTTTTTGACGCGCTGGCCTTCATGTACATTAATATTTGTCACCACGCCAGAAATCGCCGGCTGGATAATCTTAGTACTGCCTTTGGTAGAGATTCTACCATTAGCTACCGCTACAATATCAATCCTGCCAAAGTATGACCACGCAAACGCCACAATCAGCAACAATGCAACCAGCCAAACCACCAACGCACCCAGCGGAGCAGCTGGCGTTTCAACAATTTCCTCAGCTGCTGGCAAAAATTCATACTGCAACCGGTCGCGTTTTAGCCAACTCATGCTTCGTCTCCTGATTGTTGCCGGTGCAGATATGCATACAAACCGTTCTTTTTCAGCAGCACCGCCGGCGTGCCATATTCAACCAATTGGCCGCGATCAATTGCCATAATTTTATCGACCGATTTGAGCGTTGACAAACGATGCGCAATGATAATGACCGTTCTCCCAGCCGTAATTTGCTTTAGATTTCGCTGAATAATATTTTCCGATTCATAATCAAGTGCTGATGTCGCCTCGTCAAAAATCAGGACTTTAGGATTATGTAGCAGCGCCCGGGCGATAGCGATGCGCTGCTTTTGCCCGCCGCTCAAGCCCTCGCCTTTTTCGCCAACCATCGTATCGTAACCATTTGGCAATTCGGTGATAAACTCATGGGCACCAGCAATTTTTGCCACCCTCACGATATCATCCATGCTACTACTCGGCACATGCACCGCGATATTATCACGCACACTGGCATTGAACAAAAAGTTTTCTTGCAAAACCACACCGATTTGCCGGCGTAACCAGCTCGGGTCGGTAGTAGCAATATCGACGCCATCAATCAAAATCTTGCCTGATTCTGGCACGTACAGTCTCTGCAATAATTTGGAAATCGTACTTTTGCCCGAACCGCTGCGCCCAACCACGCCGACCACCGTGCCAGGACGAATGCCAAACGACACGTCACGGATAACCTCGGGACTATCTGGCGCATAACGAAACCGCACGTGTTCAAATCGCACATCACCAGTAATGCTCGGCAGGCGCGACTTGCTCGGATCAAGCGTCGGCTCCGGCTTGGTATTGAAAATATCACCCAATCGCTTCATGGAAATACCTGTTTGCTGAAAATCCTGCCATGACTGCACGAGGCGCAGCACTGGGCCGCTGACTCGGCCGCTCAGCATCCGAAAAGCAATCAGCCCGCCGATAGTCAAACTACCCGCCATAACCATGTGCGCACCGACCCACAAAATAGCGACGTCGAAAATCTTTTGAATGAGTTGACCGAGCGCGCCAGCATTGCCTGACAGTAAATTAGTTTTATAACTAGCGCGAACATAATTACTCAGTCGGCCTTCCCAATTTTTCTGCAGTTGCGGCTCCAGCGCGAACGATTTGATAGTCTGTGCGCCAGTGATCGACTCAACCAAATATGATTGAGATTCGGCGCCAGTGTTAAATTTTTCATCCAAACGCTGGCAAAGCAGCGGCGTGATTATCCAAGACAATATCGCAAACACCGGCAGACTGCCCAGTACTACCCACGTCAATGTCGTACTATAAAACAGCATGACAATGATATAGACAAACATAAAACTAATATCGATCAGCGCGGTCATCGGCGTGCCAGTCAAAAAAGCCCGAATTCGCTCCAGCTCCAGCACCCGCGCCGTGGTATCGCCAACTCGACGGGTTTCAAAATACCGCAGCGGCAAGGCAAATAAGTGCCGAAACAGCCGCGAACTCAAAATTACGTCAATTCGGCTAGTGGTATGAGTGAAAATATAATTCCGAGCGACGCCAAGCATCCCCTCAAACAACGCAATAATTACCAGCCCGCCAACGATGACGTCAAGCGTCGAGACGCTATGATGCGCGAGGGCTTTGTCAATGACCACTTGCGTGAGAATCGGCGTAAAAATGCCAATAATCTGCACTACCAGCGCCGCCAACAAGACTTGCAGCAGCGGCTTTTTGTATTTGATGATCGTCGGAATAAACCATTTGAGATTGAATTTCCTGTCCGCTTCTTTCCAGAAACGCTGCGTAAATAACATCACGCGGCCAGTCCATTTGTCCTGAAAGTCCTCAGCCGACATCACCTGCGGCGGCCCGCCATTTGGCGGTAGAATGAGCAACTTGCTGCTGATGATTTTTCCAGAACCTTTGACTTTGCGGCGACTGTCATTCTTAGTATCAGCAAGTTGCGCCGCCATATTATCCTCGGCAATTTGCGCCAACACCGCAAACTTTTCGTCCTTCATACCAACGATCAGCGGTAATGGCAACTTCGCTAATTGTTTAGAATTAACCGTAGCCGCCCGCGCCTTCAATTTGAGCGATCGCGCGGCTCTTAGCATATCCGCTTCACTCATATCCACACGCGGGTCAATCGCCAGCGCGTGAGCAATCTGCTCTGGGTCGGCAGGAATACCATGAAACTGAGCGATGGCCGTGAAACAATACAGACCAGGATCTAGCTTGCCGTCAGACTTTTTATTTGCCAAATCATCGTGTAATTTTTCACGATTCTTTGATGCAGATTTAACACTAGCGTGCTTTTTAACCGGCGCCGCCTGACTATCCTTATCTGGTTTTTCTCGTTTACTAACCACTCTTTCCTCTGATTATTGACTATATCAGAGGAAAGCGGCAGACCAAAGCATAAACACTTAGCTTCTTCTATTAGATTTGAAGTATGTCGCTTAGTACAATCAAGTAGTCGGAGCCGTCCAGTATTCCTGAACAATTGCCTGGACTTGTGCTGGTTGATTTATTATAGCTTGCTCCCAAGTCATACCTGTATCTTTTTGAAAGGAAGACATAGCTTGGATGAGACTTTCAATTCGTGTATGAGAGATTACGTTGCCATCAGTCGATTTGAAAGTCTCAATTTTATAATTATCGCCCTGATACCATGAGCTAATTGTGATAACATCAAGTGAGCCAGGCATGCGTACACGCAAGTCTTTGTCTACGTGTTCAAATATGACTCCCGTTGATTCATGACCGAGACGAATCTCGTCAGCTACACCTTTAGTCTCGCTTATCACATCCACTCCATCGCCTTTGTTGAAGATGTAGGTGTCGTCACCTTCACCACCTTCAAGGCGATCGTTGCCTTGGCCACCAACAAGAGTGTCGTTGCCATTTAAGCCTCGTAGATTATCGTCACCGGCATCACCGTAGAGGAGATCGTTGGCAACGCCACCAACAAGAGAGTCGTTACCAGCCAGGCCGTGGTAGGTAAGAGGTTTGTCGTCGAGAGCCCAGTAGAAATCACTTTTATCGGTACCACTCATGCTGTGGGCTCTAGTGTGAATCTCTTCAAGATTCCAGACAGTGCCGTCCGCAAAGGCAACTTTCTCAATTTGGCAATCTGGTGTTTCCTTATAGCTACTTCCGTTATAGCCAAATTGCTTTTCAACGGTAATTGTGTCATTAGTGCCTTTAACAGATAGTTCGAGACTCACGTAATCACTGCTGCTTTTGGCAGTAACAACTCTCGCAACTACATCGTCTGGAGTAATACCTTCACCAAACTGAATAGTGTCTACACCTTTAGTCTCGCTTATCACATCCACTCCATCGCCTTTGTTGAAGATGTAGGTGTCGTCACCTTCACCACCTTCAAGGCGATCGTTGCCTTGGCCACCAACAAGAGTGTCGTTGCCATTTAAGCCTCGTAGATTATCGTCACCGGCATCACCGTAGAGGAGATCGTTTCTGACTGATCCAATAAGCGTATCATTACCATCGCCCGCAGCAATAACATTATCTCTGTCTACAACCCCGTTAATACTATCACCCACATCAGTACCTGTCATAGTAGTAAGTGGAGCAGTATCAATAATTCTCTGATATTTAATCGACTTTTTAGCAAAATGTTCGCGCAAATGACTAAATTCCGCATCTGAAATAAGTCCTCGATTGCGCAGCGCTCGCGTAATCTCTGCTAACATCTTTTCGCCAGTTACCGCGTTAGACTGAAGTTGTTCATCTAAGTATGCTTGAACGCTAGAAACATCAAGTTTAATCGGATTTTCCGACTCCAGATCTAACGAGTAATTAAACTTTCGGAAGACATCCGCTAGACTCGTTTGCATAGACAGCATCGTATAGATACTCTCAAGAAGTGTCGTATATGAACGCTCCAAGATCGTCGCTTCAGCAGTGGTTGGCGAACTTGTCGGAGAGTTGCGATAGCTTGTACCAGTCACTGTCTCAAGCACTGCCAGCTTGCGTGCATCAAAACTACTACCGCGACTTGTTGGATTGATTTGTGAAGCACCAACCCACGCAAACAAAATGTCCTGTAATTTTGCTTGCCTTGAAGAAGTGTCTTTGGCATTCATAAAGTCCTGCACTAATTGTTTCAACGCGCCTGTAGTATCGCGCGCCATCGCTTGGCGCAGAGAATATGTATTACCCATCGGATGAATCTCGGGTAGATTCATAATGTCTTCCGGAACTTCCACAGAATTCGTCATCTGAACATCTGCTGTGTCCCGCTGCAAGAAGAACTCTTTCATATCAGCAGTTGTGCCATCTATGCGAGTAAATGAACCGACGCGCGCAATCGTATTGCCGTTCTCGTCAACTTTGCCAACAAACTCATTGCTCAAATTGAGCGATTTGATACCCGCCTCCTCCAGTGTAAGCAATTCGTCTGGTGTCGAAACACCGTTCCCGTCCTTGTCAATCCAAATTCGCAGCTCAGAAAACTTTGCATCTTTGGTGTCAATAACACCATCATGATTTGAATCCAGCGCTGCTAGTGCTGCGAAACCACTTGAAGCTGTTTTTCCATCGTCAAGAATAGTCCGATCGCCAAATAATTCCTTGCCTGCTTCGATCTTACCATTACCATCACGGTCGAGTACTAAAATACCTGATTTCGCGTCAATCCAGCCAGTCTTTTCAGCGAAGCCATTATTGTCTAAATCATAGTACACGCCATCAGTGACCGATTTTGTAGTAATACCAAGACCAGAAATGTCGAGGACGATAGGATCAATGCGAGCAGGTAATAATCCAGCTTGATCCATGAGCGACCATACCAAGTCGCCAATCCCTCCGCCAATAAACGATCCAGCATTCCATCCTAGAAATCCTAAACCTAACTCCGCCATAACTCCTACAAGCATAGCTACAGAGGTAGGCAATACTAAAGAGCTACCAGCGATAGCCAGCAGGGCGAGGGGTAAACCGAGTTGCATGGCTGCTGTTGCTGATCCTAATCCGAAAATAGTTCTCCAACCCCAATCATGGAGTATTTTAGTACCTGTATAGCCGTCACCTTTATTGTATGCTTCAGCCGCCTGTTTTATAGTCAACACTGCATCAACAGCAAGCAAGAAATAACCGACAGTACCAAGAGTTTTCATAGTTCCCGATCTGGAAGCCATGTATAAGGCCATATTATTTTCCCCTAGCTGCTTAATAGTAGACGCAACTGCTCCATCACCTTTGATGACAGACTCCATTATCTTCACTGACCTTGTTAACTGAGCAGTGTCAGAATAGTTGAGTTTTAGTTTGCTAATATAAGCCTCCAGAGGTTTACTCTCTATTGACATTTTGTCTATAGTCTTTACTAGCGATTCTAGGGTGGATTTATTCTCGTGGATATGTTTTTCGTAACTGTTTAGCCAGGCTTCGGAAGGGTTTTTAACAAAAGGATCAACATTAACATCATAGCCACCCTTGCCATCGGGTTTTACAAGACCTCCTTCAATGATTACGCGAGCACTTTCTTTTTTGAGATGATTGAATACATCAAGAAGCCCACCAGAAGCTAGTCTAGCTCGAATCTCAGCTATAGGCTCTCCATTGATAGACCTGACCGCCTGGTTATTAATTATTCGCAAGAGCTCAGTCTGATACAAAACGCTATTCGTATCAGCGTTAGGCATGATGATAAAAACATCTCCACGCAAAGACTTTTGAGCATAAAGCGCAGATATAGCATCTGTGATACTTAAAGCTCGCTGTCCATTGCCCAGATCTACCGCATACGGGGCTCGAGGTGCCGGTTTACCGGAAACCGGATCTATTTGCACAGTGTTGCCCATCAGTCTTGCAGCCAGATGCTCGTTACCTGCCGTACGAGACAGTGCATCCATAAACGATCTGCTGTCAAACAGCTCAGCGGCCTTAATGTCGTATATACTATAAGCACTCCTGTCAGACAGCTTGATAAAATCCATATAATTTTGACCTGTATAAACTCCATCTCCGCTAATCAAAATTATATTGCTGTAAAAATATGCACGCGTCCCGCCTTTGGGAGGCTCAAATGATACATTTTCAATCTTAGAATTAATATCGTTGAGCAGCTTGAGAAGACTCTGTTCACTTAGTTCGCCCTGGCTATTGAGGGTATGTGCATTGTTGGCCCTCCATTGCGATACAAAGTCGATTATACTCTGCGCTGTTTCCATATATCCTCCTCGTCGCTAAATTCCATCTTTGATCCTTCAAACATATACTTTGTACCTCTGGCTATATCTCCTGGGGGCAGGTTTGAGTTATGGTAGGTTAGTAGCGCATCTTCAACCAGTCTCATCGCCTCATCTTCGTACGGCTCCATTGTCCTTGGTGCAAGGATCCAGGTCGTCATCACAAATATTTTCGTATGGTTATCGGTAAAATTTTTGTAGTAGTCAATCCTTATGGCAGTATCTTTCCATATAAGAACACCGATCCCGTCAAAACCATCAAAATTGCGATAGCCCTCAACAGCCGCTCCGAAGTTTGCTCTTATAATAGCAAATAATGCATCGGCATCGGCGTTATATACCGAGGCTGACGCCATATTTGCTACAGCAGTTTCATCCCTTCCGGGCCACGGGCTGGAAATTTTATATTTTTTCATAAGATTTTGAGCTTCGTCTTTGCTCATTTGTTTACTTATAAAACCCATAATCACCTCTCCTAAATTAATCTTACTTGAACAGCTACCAGATTATTACAATAACGCCCCCTAATACATACAGTACTTCTTTTTCTAGTAGACCAACTAATAATCCCCTCTACACTTTCCATACCTCATCCTTATCCATAAAAGTTATATCAACTCCTTTAAAAATACTCTTCTTCTGGCTATCTCTGGGTAGAAGCGTGACTTGATGAAGAGCAAGAGAGCCTTCTTCAGCTAGTTGTGCAATTTTTTCCTTTTCACTCTTCAGTTCAATCGGAGCTATGATATGCTTTGCTATTAGCATGAACTTCTCGATTTGTCCATGTCCATTATTAAACTCTTCCACACTGAGACCCATAAAACTTTCATACAAGTCTATACGTATGTTAAATCCCTTCCATATTAGCGTATTTATTCGAGGAATTCCTCCTGCGGATAGCTGACCATTAAGAGATACTCCTTGCTGAGACTGCACTGAAACGCATATTGCGTCGTCTTCTTTACTGTATGCCATTGCAACCATATGGCTATCAAGGGAATGGTTGTCGTCAAATCCTGGTCTAATTAGTTTATACTTATCAGTTAATTCCTTAACTTTATCTTTGTCAATCAGTTTGCCGATAAAGCTCATGATCTTCTCCATTTAATAAATTAAAACACTACCTTTATTATAGATGCATACAGTAGACTATACAAGCCTTAATGAGTGATTTTTATTTCATTCACGAGCTACCCCATGTGAGCCTTTGTTGCGTGAGGTAAAGGTAACTAGGTAGACAGAACAGTAGATCAATTTGCATTACTAATTTTACTTAGCTTGAAGTGTTTTATGCGGTCGCAACAGCGGCCATACTTACTCCACTAACTTCACATGCGCCTATGAGCGCAGTGAAGATTATCGGAGCAAGAATGGCCGTAGCTTTAACGAGAAGTTTGCTGATTAGTTGATAATTGTCGTCTTATTTTGCAAAATCGCATCACCCGTCGCGTCCTGTCTTATGGACAGAGCGCGCCGGTTGCTACGTTTTTGACAAAATAAGGTGGCGTTCTAAGACATTGTGGCGGCAATCGCTTGACCATTCCAAGATTCGCTCTGCTCACTTGAAATCGTCAAGCGGCCGGTGAAAGCAAGAGATAGTTTCTGAAGTTTATAGATCATCTAAGGAGAGTGTACTGTCTGGGTCGTCGATGCTTATCCATATTCTACTAGCATCGGCATGCTCTATATCATTAGCGGTAGTGACGTAGACTTCAATATCGTCTTCCATGTCAAATTGATTTCGTATAGTACGAGCCGCCTTCAATAGACGTTTTTTAATGGCTATTGTTTCGACTAAGAATAATAACTTTGGTAGCTCGCTATTAGTTTCATTCCATCCGCCCTCATCAAAAAATTTAATATACTGGGCGATACGATGATTGATGGCGGCGCGCGGCGTAGTTTCTGATATAAAGTCAAAGAAAAATCGCCTCGGAGTCGCTTCCTCACCTATTTTTAATGACAGAAAGGCATCTGGCGGATTATTTGGAAAATAGTCATACCGACTCATGTCGCGACGAAGAAAGGTTCTAAGTGTTGGGTGTTTGTGTGTTAGCGTATTTGTATATTTATGTACAGCAAGAGTATGGTTGATGAACGCTTGCCCAACGATTTTGTCGCGGTAGCTTGACCTGATTGTTCTATCTGTAATACACTGACGGCTATCTATTGTCTGTAAAGTCTTGAAACCTTTTGGTGTCAAGTAGTAGGCTGCGGGTATTCCTTGCAACTTCAGGCGTGCGTTATAGCGTCTTGCAACTAGTTTATGCCTCATCAAAACATTTAGTTTTTCATATAGATTTGATCCTGCTGCTATGTGTAAACTGTCTGCTAGTAATTGGCGGCTACTGAATCGGTACTTGTATAGTATTCTTAATATATCTATTTGCCCTTGCTTTAAAGTAGATCGTTTGTCTATTCTCTTCATACAACAAGCATCTCAACGCATTTCATATTCTATTATATTTTATATAGAAGAGGAGAAAAAATAGCAAGTTATAACAGATAATATATAGATGATATATACAGGATATCGTTATTCGGTATAATTTGTAATAAAAATAGGTAAAAACTATTGATAATTTGTACTACAAGTAGTACAATTAAAGTAGAAGTTTTAATAATAAAAGCTGGCTCGTTAATAACATATTAGACAGTTAGAAGAAACACTCATCTTTTATGTGTCGTAGTTCTGTTGTATACTGGATTTAATGAATCAAGGACGAATCCAGCTACAAATTGACACTTCAAAGGAAGTGCGAAATCGTGCTAAAGCGGTTGCATATAGCCAAGGGATAAGTCTTACTGAATTGGTGCTCAAAGCATTGACGACCGTTGGTGATAAAGAGCTGAAGGCGTTGATTGAGAAAGACCTAGAGGAGCGTGCTAGTCGCGGACGACCGCAGCAGTCTAAGCCTAAAACAACTGACTAATTATTGTTAAAATGAGCCACTACATGGAGGGTGTATGGCACGACCAAAAGGTAGCAAGAATAAATCAAAAGCGCCGCTAGCGGAGCAATTTTCATTTACGATTGAGCAACGGATCAAACTAGTTGCTAATCTTGTCGTTGAGAAGATTTTGGAAGATGGAGCTTTTGCTCAAAAATTAATCACTATTTTGGAGGATAAGGGACATGTCGCCAACAAGCCAACCGCGAATCGGACTGCTAGCGATACGCGTATCATCGGATAAGCAAGGTCTTGACGGTGATTCTCCGGAGGCGCAACGTGAGCAGGGAGAAGCTTATGCCAAGGCGCATAACATTGTCGTTACAGAGACGATTATTTTGCTTGAGTCTGCTTCGCATGAAGTACAACCAATGCAAAAGGTCATTGATGTCTGCAAAGATAAGAGCAAAGGCTTTCAGGTTGTTCTTATTAAGTCAATTGATCGCTTTACACGAGGCGGTGGTGATTATTATTCACCGCTGAAGCGGCAGTTGACTAGGCTTGGTATCGCGCTTGAAGATATGTATGGTGTTATTGGTAAGCAACAAATTAACACCCTTGAACACACTGGTTTTAAATACTATTGGAGCGAATTTAATCCTACACAAAAATCTGAGTATCTTGAAGCTGAACGAGCTAAGGACGAGATGCGCGATATTATGAGCCGTATGATTGGTGCGGAGATTCGCTACACGCAGCTTGGCTATTGGATGAGACGCCCGCACTATGGATTCCGCAGTGTCAAAATTGATACTAAAAATGGCAAGAGGACTATTCTTAAGCCTGATAAGAATGAGGCAAAGTTTATTATCAGACTGTTTGAGATGCGCGCTGCGCATGTTTATACAAACCAGCAAATTGCCGATGAGCTTAATTCTATGGGCTTTCGTTCTCGCGTGACGATTGTACGTGACAAATACGACCGAACGAAAATTAAACGACAGATTGGCGGCCGAAAAATGACCGCCAAAATGATTGATCAATACACCAGTAAATTGGTATATTGCGGTATTATTAAAGAAAAATGGACACATGATAAGCCAGTTAAAGCGCAGTTTGATGGGCTTGTCAGCGTGGATTTATTCAATGAAGCTAATCGCGGCCGAGTCTTCGTGGAGGTTGATAGCCATGATAGTATCACTATTAAACATAAGGCAGTTCCGGATCATTTGAAAAATAAACAAATTTATAATCCAGATTATCCATACAAACAGGTAGTCGCCTGTCCTAAATGTGGTAAGACACTATCTGGTAGCGCTACTCGTGGCAAACTAGGTAAACACTATCCAGCCTATCACTGTAGCCGTGATGGCCATTACTTCCGCGTACCGAAGCCTGAATTTGATGAGACAATAGAAGACTTTGTAAGGGCTATCGCTATCAAGCCAGAATACATTGACGATGTTATCGCCGCTATCGCTGAATTGTGGCGCGAACGTCAGACCAAGCAGATTGATGCTAATAGGCAGCGCCTAGAGCATCGCGATATCCTGCAAAGCCAAATCAAGGCAACCGTTGATCGGATGCGTATTGTCACAAGCGAGACGGCCCTAAAGTACCTTGAAGAGGATATTGTTAGCGTCGAAAAAGAATTAGCAGAGCTGGATGAAGAAATTGCCAGGCAGCCGAATTTGCAAGCTGAATTTGACCAAGTTTTGCAATACGCTAAATATATTTTGGAACACCTGTCAGAACTACTGCTTGACCTCTGTAATCCACTGCGAAAAGCTGCCTTTTTCGGTGCTATATTCAACAAACTTCCAACCTACGAACAAATAAACTTTGGAACCCACAAAAATAGCCCGCCACCAGAGGTAAACGAGCTGTTTCAAATCCGAACGGAATATAAATCCCTTTATGGTGACCCTACCGGGAATCGAACCCGGGTTGCTGGGATGAGAACCCAGTGTCCTAACCGCTAGACGATAGGGCCGCGTCAAAGCTACCGGGCCATTATAGCATGGTTAGCTGGGGGCGTCTAGCCCATCTTGTTGACGACGTCGATCAGCTTGCGGGGCGTGATGTCGGCCTTGATGAGGTAGCCGTCGACACGGTTCATGATGGCGGATTTGGTGGCGTCGTCCTGCTCAAAGTTGGTCATGATGAGGATTTTACTGTTGGGGATCAGGTCGGTGTCATCAGAGCGCAGCGCGTCCAAAATTTGGTCGCCGCGCTGTTCGGGCAGCATCAAGTCAAGGATAATCAAGTCAAACGGCTGACTCCGGGCCATGACTAGCCCGTCATTACCATCGACCACCCAGGTCACGTCATAGCCAGCTTTTTGCAGGCTGCGCACATACATCTCGCCGATAAAGCGGTCGTCCTCCACACATAAGATTGTTTTGATCGCCATACTTCCCTCCTCTTATCCTCGATACATAGCGTGATTTTTTATCCAGCCACCGCCCTGGCGGATCAGATTGCGATTGAGCTGTCCGTCCTCGAGTAGCTTGTCCTTGACGGCGGCGTAGAGCGGCACGGTAAATGAAAAGACTGAACCTTCGTTCTCTTTGGAGCGAGCGGTGATGTGGCCGCCATGACTCTCGATGAAGGCCTTGCAGATGTAGAGGCCGATGCCGGTGCCAGAGACGGTTTCGCGGCTGCGGTGCGAGCGGTAGAATTTGTGAAATAGATTTTTGACGACGCTCGGCGGCATGCCAACGCCATTGTCGGCGACGGAGACTTCGATAAAATCGCCTTTTTGTTCGGCGCTGACAGAGACAGTGCCGCCCTCGAAACTGTATTTGATGGCGTTGTCGATGAGGTTGGAGATGACTTCGCTGATGCTGGAGCGGTCGGCAGCGATGGTTGGCAGATCGCTTGGGATGGTGATGTTGAGCAAGCGGTGCTGTGTCGATGCGCGCAGCTGCATGTCGTCGGCGATTGAGCCATAGATGTCGGCGAGTGAGTCCTCGGCGAGGTGAATGCTGAGGTGGTGGCGGTCGAACTTGGCAACGTTGAGAATGTTATTGATATAGCCAGACAGGCGGTTGGCGGAGACCGTCAGCCGTGCCAGTAGCTGCGGCTCGTCACCCTTGAGTCGGCCGGCCAGCTCCTCGGCGAGGACGTCGAGATAGCCGCGGATGATGGTGATCGGGCCGCGGAGTTCGTGGGCGGCGAAGGAGATGAAATTGAGGTCTTCTTCCTCGGGCAGATACTGGGCTGAGCGGTCGATGAGGACGATGACGGTCTCGCCGGGTGCGTCTTTTTGGTAGGAGGCGATGATGTCAAAGAAGCGAGTTTTTTTGAAGGCACCGTTGGTAGTGGCGACATGGCGCCAGGTCCGCTCGGTGGAGACTTGGCGGGCGTCAGCGTCGCTGAGCCAGGCGTCGAGCGACTGCTCGTTGAGAAAATCCAGCGCCAGATACGGCTGGCCGTCGGCGTCAGTGGCAATTGGTGCAGCCTTGTTGGCGGAGATGATGCGTTTGGCGGGGTCAAGGACGATGATGCCGCAGCTGGTGTGATTGAGCGCTTGGGTCAGCAGCGCGTCGGGACTTGGCGGCGGTGCGGGTTGAGCCGGCTCATCATAGATGAGTTCAAGGACGGTCTTGAAGCCGGTCTTGGCGTGCTGCTCGGCGTTTGGATTTGGTAGCGGCGTGGTGGTGCGCTCGCCGCGTTTATGGATCAGGGCGGTCAAGATATCATCAAGCGGCCGACCGGCAATGATGATCAACATGGTCGAAAAAAGACTGCCGACGATGAAAATCGTACCAGTAATTAACCAGAACGCTGGGTGATTCCATGAAGTAGTACCAGTGATACTAAGGACGACGCCGCCGATGAGCGCCACCGCCATCTGCCCGGCCAGTGCGCAAGCGAACAACATGCGCCGGTGGTATCGTCGAAAGCTGCAAATTGACGTGCCGCCAGCTGTCATCGCCACGTGACGGATCCCCGCCCGGGCGTAAACACGCCGATCCATGTTTGGCCGCGATTCAGGGTAAAGTCTTTACCATTTTCGTCAAGCAGTTTGAGCGGTGCGGTGAGACTGTCTTTCTTCCAGGTGGTGGCGGTAGCAGTACCGTTTTGGAAGACGGTTGCCTTGCCCGAGCCAATGGTGACGGTGTCCTCATAGCCATCTGGTCCGACGCGTCGCTCGACGGGCGCTTCAAGGGCGATGACGACGTGCGGGGCGATCTGGCCGCCTTCCCGATCGGCGTGCGGCGCGCCAGCTAGCGAGCGTTTGTAGGTGTTGGTCGCTTTGTCATAGGTGTAAGCGGTGTTGTAGGTGCCGCTGCTAAAATTGAGCTGGATGGTAGTGGCGTTCGGTGTTTCGGCCGGCTTGCCATCGCCACGCTTGAAGCCAGTAAATGATGACTCCTTGAAGCCTTTACTGGCGTTCAGAGCATCAAGCTTCTCACCGGATGTGTAGACATTGTGTGGGGCACGGCGGTCGCTAACTCGCCAATAACTGCCGCCGTTAAAGAACTGGTCGATGTCGCGGTAACTGCCGCTGCGAACGGTATCGAGAGCGTTCGGGCTGCCGCCGACGTGGGCGATGGAGGCTTGATACTGTGCGCCCCAGCTGAGGTAATAGAGGCGGAGGCTACGAACTGGGCCGATGAGGCCGGGCTTGGCGCCCTGATAGACAGCGAGGAAGCGCGTGATGCCGCCCTCGGCAACCGCCTCGTAGACGATGCCAGCTCTCGACAGGCCGGACTGTGGGCGAGCGTCAGGACTGTTCTCGATCATGACGGCAGTGACGGGCTGCTTGGTGGCTGCTTCGTCAGCGACCTCGAGGCCAGTGAGCGGCGAATAGAATTTGGTTGGCTTTTTCTTGGCGGCGAAAAACGGTAGGCCGCCGTCGTGCTGGACAGAATTGATAGCGACGATGAAAATACCAGCGATAACCAGCGAGGCGGTAACCAAGACAATCGCCCACAAGTGCTTCTTGCACCACTGGGCAAACGAGCGTTTTTTGGCCGGGGCGTTTGGTGATGCCGGCTCAAGTTTAGCTGATTTTACCGTCGGTTTTTGGGCCGCGGTGGCTGGGCGAGGATTCTTGATGTGCATAGGTTTAGTATAGCATAAGCGGCGTGTCCGGTAAACGGAGCGATGTGCTGGCTAGTTAGCGTCTATTGGCGTAGCAATTACGATAGACTCACGCCCGCCGAGAACGCGGTAATTCCCCGCTCAAGCCGCGCCAGCGTGCGCTCGTGGCCGATCAGTGCTAGTGTATCATTCAGCTGCGGACTGAACGGCGCCCAGGTGATGGTGATACGGATGAGACTAAAGAGAATGCCGGGCTTTTGGCCGGTGATTTCCAGCAGTTCGTTTAGCCGAGTCTGGACTAATTCTGGCGTCCAGTCAGTGAGGTTGGCGAGCTCGTGGTGGGCAGTCTCTAGCAGCCTGCGCCGTTCGCTCTCAGATAACTTCTTGAGCTGCTTGTTGCCGTCAATAAGTTCCAGGTTGATCTCGGGCTCCGCAAAAAAGTAGCCAAATCCACCGAGGTCACGCAGGGTTTTTAAGCGGTCTTGGGCCAAGACGAGGACGCGCCGGCGATACCCCTCGTCCGCTCCGGCGGCACTGTCCGGCCAAAAATCATTAACCCGCTCGGCTAAATCATCCAGCGCGAGCGAGCGGATAAACTGCCCATTCGTCCACAGCAGCCGCTTTTCGTCAAAGCGAGCGCCCGAGCGCTGCACGCGGTCGAGGCTGAATTTAGTGATCAGCTCATCCATGGTGAAGGTCTCTTGCTCGGTGCCGTCGTTCCAGCCCATGGTGGCGATGAAGCTGTCCAGCGCCTCTGGCAGATAGCCGTCACGGATATAATCGAGCACGTCTTTGGCGCCGTCGCGCTTGCCTAATTTCTTGTTGCCCTGCTCGTTCATGATGTGTGGCAGATGAGCGAACACGGGCCGCGGCAAGCCCAGCGCCTCATAGAGTGCCAGATAATTTGGCATGCTCGAGATGAACTCCTGGCCGCGAATGACGTGAGTGATGTTCATCTCGGCGTCGTCGATGATGTGGGCAAAATTGTAGGTCGGGTAGCCGTCGGACTTGATGAGGATGAAGTCGTCAACGACCTCGGGACTGGTGGTGACGTCGCCCATGACCTCGTCGTAATAGGTGTAGCTTTTGGGCTCAGCCTTGAAGCGCAGCGGCGTGGTGCCGTCCCACTCCGGCGGATTGTCAGAGCGATGGTCGCGGTAGCGAAAGGCACGCTTCTCGGCCTGGGCGGCGTCGCGAAACGCTTGGATCTCTTCGGGCGTGTAGGGATCAGCGTAGGCGCGGCCGGCGTCAATTAATTTTTGTGCCCACTGGCGGTAATGATCAAGTCGCTGGCTTTGGATGTACGGCCCGTGTGGCCCGCCGATGTCTGGCCCTTCGTCGTAGTCGAGGTGCAGCGCCTTGAGGCTGGCGATCAGATGCTCGCGGCTGCCGGCAACTTCGCGGACCTTGTCAGTGTCCTCGAGGCGCAGGATAAATTGGCCGCCGGCCTGCCGGGCGACGAGAAAAGCAAATAATGCCGTGCGAATGCCGCCAACGTGTAAAAACCCTGTTGGCGAGGGTGCGAAACGAGTGCGTGTAGTCATGGGGTGATTATAGCACGAGGCCGTAGTACTGGTAAATGTGAGGGGTGCCTGCGGTGCTTGCGGGGGTGATTATAAACTAGTGGCGATTTTAGTAACCTGCTCATTTGACAAGGCTCCGCCGAGGGAGATCTGGTAAAGGACGCCGCCATTGATCCAGGTAGCAGTTCGGTCGGTGCTGTAAATAGTCAGACCGCCGGCGGTGGTAGTTTGGACTTCGCCGCCGTCAGCGGTCAGGGTCTCTTTGAGGGCGGCGGAATTGAGCGAGCTTTTTTGCTGAGTGATGGTGTAGGATTGGCCGCCATCAGCGTAGGCGAATTTCATGCGGACTTCCCCGCTCTTGAAGGTAATTGGGCCGCTGAGGGCATAGCCGGTCGGTCGATAGCCGGGGTATTTGGCGTTGACACCAGATTGGATGGCGGCAATGCGGGTGGAGATGTTAGGCATGCCAAGATACGTGAAATAGCCACCGATCAACATGATGGCTAGGCTGACAGAGGCGACTTGTAGCCAGCGACCGATGCGGCTCTTTGGTTTTTTGGTGCGGCGTGGCGCTTTTGGCGGCGTAGCTGCACGCTGCAGGGCTTCGGTGATGGCTTCATTTTTGAGAACGGCGGCTGGCTTGGGCGCGAGGGTGGCGGGGTGCTGCTTGGCTGGAGTTTGGTTTGGCTGGATGATACGAGTCGAGTGATGAGGCGGTGTGGCCGGGACATGGCGGGTTGCGGGTCGAGTGGTCTGATGGGGTTGCCGGGCAGCACGGGCTTGAGCACGCACGACGGCCGGGTGCGGTTCGGCGGGACGGTCGCGCTTAGTTGGTTGCGGTCGGCTGGACGGCGCAGGTGCGAATTTATTAACGTGAGTACTCATCGGGACGGAGGTGTCGCGCGTAATGTCGGGGCGGCTGGCCAGGCGACGCTTGGCGTGCGATGGCGCAGCGACGTGACGGCGACTGAGCGTCGTTGATTTTTGGCCGGCAGTTTTATGGACGGTTTTATGGATATTTTGTTTGTTCATGAACCCCTCGTATTCCTAATGCTTACTCCTATTGTACAAACTGGACATGCTTTTTGCAAGGGGCGAAATATGGTATAATCTCTAATCATGTATCGGAAGCAAAAGCGCAGTTTAGAGCTCGCCCGCAGGACACTGATTTATACCATTATGGTGCTGGCAGTGTGTACGCTGGCGTTTATTTTGATTTTTCATACGCTTGGTTATCAGCTGGATCTCAAGACACAGACGGTTGAGCAGCGGGCGCTGGTGCAGTATGATTCGCGGCCGCAAGGCGCACGGGTGTCCGTCGATGGCATGGAGCTCGGCAAGACGCATATCAAGGGCATGCTTCCCGAGGGGCAGCATCAATTTTCCATGCGGTTGGATGGCTATGACGAGTGGCGCAAAGTTGTCGAGGTTAAAGCCGGGACGCTGACGTGGCTATCGTACGCGCGGCTGGTGCCGAGTGAGCGGGTGGTGAGTTCAGTCAAGGAATTTTCGTCGCTGGCCTCGGTGCGATTTTCGCCAAATTGGCGGTTCATGTTGGGCGTGATGCAAGCGACCGATGCACCAAAGATCGTTTGGGGCGATTTGCGTGATTCAGATAAGCCAAAGTTTAACGAGGTAACATTGGACACCTCGGTGGTAGCGGGTTACGGCGGCCAAGCGACGGCGCACACGTTTAAGATTGTCGAGTGGGATTCGGGCAACCGCTACGCCATTCTCAAGCACACCTACGTGGTCGAAGGCCAAGGCGAAAAAGTCCAGTGGCTGAAAGTCGACCGCGAGAATAAAACAGTAGTTGATATCGCGAAAGTGATCGGGTTGGAGCTAAAAGACGTGCGCTTCCTCGGTGAGAGCGGCAACGAACTGTATGTACTGCAGTCGAGCGGTGAACTGCGGCGAGCGGACCTCAATGCCGCGACGATTTCTGCGCCGCTGATCAGTCATGTACAGTCATTCTCGGTGTATGGCACGGATTATATCACCTACGTCGGGACGAATGGCACGAGCAAGCTGCAGCTGGCGGGCATTTGGCGCAAGGACTGGACTGAGCCAGTGGTCGTGCGGCGACAGACTGAGGCGGAGGCTTCGACGCCGTTGATGATTAAGTTTTCGCGCTATGACAATAAAGACGTGCTGGTGGTCGGCGTTGGCTCGGCGGTGACGCTGCACATGGGTGCGGCGCTGGACGGGTCGAGCTCGTCGGCGTCAAAATTACTCAGCCGCGTCAAGTCGATCACCGCCGGCGAGCAATTAGCTGAACTTGACCTGAGCGGTACCGGGCGGTTTGTCTTGATGCGAACGGGGGCTGGCTTTATGAGTTATGATATTGAGCGGCAATCGGTGTCGCATGATACGGCGCTGCCGACGGGAACGGTGCTTGACTGGCTGGATGATTATCACGTGTGGAGCGTCGAGGGCGGCAAGCTGGTGATGCGCGAGTTCGACGGTGCTAATCAGTCGACAATGCTGGAGGCCAGCGAAGGGTTCGATGCGTCACTGTCGCACGATGGTGACTGGTTGTATGCTTTCCGCCGAGCTGATAACGGCACGGTGACGATGTCGCGACTGCGCATGACGATCAAGCGCTAACTAACGCCATCTTCTGATTGCTCGCCTTTGACCCTTTGATCTTTTGTAGTCTTTTATTCTTTAGCGCCGAATAATCGCTCGAGCAGTGTTGGCGATGGCTTGCCCGGGATAGCGCCGGACTGCGTGGTGACTGGCTCGGTTGATTTGGTAGCGCCAGATGGGTCGGGGCTGATTTGCTCGGCAAAGACTAAGAGGCGTTTTTCAGCGGTGCCGAGCGGCACGCAGCTGATCAGGGTGAGTATCGGCTTGTCGGTCTGGACCTGGATGCGGCTGACCTCATTTGGCAGGACGACTTCTTTCTTGGTGACGGCGTAGGTGTAGCGCTTGCCCTGGTAGTGCATGTAGATGATGTCGTCTTTGACGAGCTTTTCGTTTTGGGCAAAGACAAACTTATAGTCACCGGCAGCGAAGGCATCGTTAGAAGAGTGTGCCGAGAAGACGGCATTACCAACTTGGCCAGGCACGGCGTTAGCGCCAGCGATCGCGAAGTGAGCAGCGCCCTTCTCCATTGCTTTCATTTGAGCGTTATGGTCGGCCGCGTTAACGCCATAAATGACTGGTACATCAACGTTGAGCTTGGGGATGATCAGCCGTGGGTCGGGGCCGACAGCGGCGTTGCTGGCTGGATTGACGATGATGTTTTGTGGATCGACATTGCCCGGGGTGGTGTAGGCAGCGGCGATGCCGAACAGAACGCGGTTGTACTGCAAAAAGACGAACGCTAGCAGCACCAATACGCCCGCCAGTGCCGGGATGAAGTGGCGTGACTTGGTGACTTTTTTGGCCTTGTCGCGGACGGTCTGCTGGATCTGGGCACGGAGGCGCTTGATGGGGCTTTGGGCGGACAACATATCGGTCATGGCCGGCGCAGCGGCGGTGTTAGCGTCGCGAGCAGACTGGACCAGCCGGTTAAATTCCTGTTGCTTTTGGTCGAGGTGCGAGGCATAATAGCGCTCGTAGTACATCTGGTAGTATTTTTGCCAGGAGCTGTGGTACTGCTTCCACTGATCGGCGGTGATTTGCGGCTGATGAGTGGGAGTTTTGGCCGGGGCGGCCGGCTGCGGCTGTGTGGTTGGTGGCGTGGCGGTGGGCTTGTCCGTTGACTTGTTCGCTGGCTGGGGCTGAGGTGACTCGGTGATGTGAGCGGGATGATCGGGAGATGGCGCTGCGGACGGCTGGGTCGGTTGAGCTGCCGGTGGCGCGGTGTTCAGGGCGTGCGGGCTTGGTGTGCGCGGTGGCGGCGTGACAGTGGTGCGCTCGGTCGGTTCTGGATGTGGCTGCTCTATAGGGCGCGGCTGAACCACCGGTGTGGTGTGTGGCGTTGATTCGGTGCCGCGACCGCCGTAAATAGCATTAATTTGATCACGAATAACGTTGGCGGCAGCAGCTTGCGAGCCGGAATAATCACGTGGTGGTGGCGTAAGCGGACGAGGTTGACTCGAGATTGGCGCCCCCACTCGCCTGCCAAACTGATCGTCATGTGGATTCATCACCTCTTATTATACGGGAAAACGCCGGAAAGATAAAGCGTCCGGGCTCTTGCTGCTGTGGTAGCGGCCGTGGTATAATTACCCTCGGATGACTTGGGGCGTTCTCTCGTGCCGCGGTGGCGGAATTGGTAGACGCGCTAGACTCAAAATCTGGTGAGCAATCGCTCGTGCCGGTTCAAGTCCGGCCCGCGGTACCAGAAAGCGCCCTGGGTTCTCAAATTTTTTATCCCCCGCTGCTCTTGGCGGGAGTTTTTAGTTGGCAATTGACATGGCGACTGCCGCCAACGGTGCCTCTGGCGACCACAAGAGGTAGCTGGCGGCGCGCGCAGCGGTTTGTCCGCGCCAAAGCTGCATCGGCTCGGTCCAGGCTTGGGTGATGACTTCCCCGCCCCGTGCGATGACTAATTGATCAGCATGAAAAACTACTAATGTGACCGGATAGGTGATGGTGAATTTGTGCAAGGTATCGACAAATTGCGCTAGCTGCATGCTGAATGTCAGGATTTTTGGGTAGTAGACGCTGCGAAAGAGCTTTTGCACTTGGGCAAATGAGGCGACAAAGACGACGTGGGGATTGTCGAGGATGGCGGGAAAGCTGTTTTGCACCAGGTCGATGGCGTCGCGGCTTAGTACGATCGGCCGGTGGTACTGGCGCACAAACTGCTCGTACAGCGCGGCCGTTTCGCTATTTTTGCCGGCGTCGCCGATCAGCAGCATGACGTTAGCCCACTCGCCGAGGGCGGCTAATTCACCTGCTGCCGCGCCACTGAGGCCGCCGGACGGATTGGTTGGCGCAAAGAGAACGTCGGTCATCGCTACTGGCACGGTGCGGCGCAGTGTGTCGGGTAGCAAGACTCGTACTTCGCCTGCCCCGGCGTCACGTGCTGCCTGGTAGCTGGTCGCCACCGCCGCAAAGCCGAGTTTGTTGCCACCAATGATCCCTAGCCGCCCGGCCTGGTCGCGGCGCTCTGGCCGATTCCATTCAATGTCGGGAAACAGCGGCTTAGATTTTTCCTGCTTGCGCCAAAAGGTATCCACGTTCGCCTTTCTCGAGTTCAAACACTACGCTTTTACGCTCTAGCACAATTGGCCAGTCGTTGGTTTTGGCAATTTCAAGTAGTTTTTCCGTCGGGTTAAAGACGACGGGATGTTCAACCATCGCCAGAATATGCCGGTCGCCCTCGCTGTCGCCAAAGGCATAACTGTCAGTCAGGGTCAATCCGTATTTATCGATAATTCCTTGGAGAATTTTGTCTTTATTGGTGTACGTTTTGGCGGTAATTGTACCGGTAAATGTGTCGCCGCGTCGTTCATAAGCTTGGGCCGCCCAGGCATCAAAGCCGTATTTTTTAGCAAATGGCTCGACTAACTCTTGCTGCGAGCCAGAGATAGCGATCAGAAAGTAGCCCGCCTGCTTTAGCTCGCGTAGGCGATGTCGCGTGTACGTGTAAACATGATCGAGCTCCTCCGCGACGATGCTACTCGCCACCTCGTCAAACACTGCGGTCGGGATGTCAGCCAGCGAACGAGAGATGGCATCGACCAAACTCAGTTCGTACTCGTCGTAGGCGTCTTTTGACTCTCGCCGTTTCCAGCTGAGTAATTTCTGCTGGATGATCGATGCGTGGACTTCGGGGATGGCGCCAGCATCAATCAGTCCAAGCACCAACTGCCGGTACAGCCCGCCACGAATAAGCGTACCATCGATATCAAAAACTGCGAATTTCTGCTGCTCCATCGCTTGATTATCTCGTATTTTTGGCTTTCTCGCAATAGCTTGCTGCATCATGAGGTAGACGACTTGGCAACTGATGATTCGTTGCGTAATTTAACCATGTTTTGGTACACTTCATCAAAGGTCAGCCCTGATTCGTGGATGAGGCTGGCTAGGTCTTTGCCGACGTAGCGAAAGTGCCAGGCTTCGTTAGCGATACCGGTGATTTTTTCCTTACCCTTCGGATAGCGCAGGATAAAGCCGTATTCGTGAGCGTGGGCGGCTAGCCAGCTGGCGGTTTTTGGATCAAGTGCGCAGTCGCTGAAGCGGGCCTTGCATTTCTCAGAAAAGCTGGTTAAGTCAACCGCTAGGCCCAGCTGATGCTCGCTGTGGCCAGGCTTGGCGACGTATTCATCGGTGTGGGCGGCGCCGTTTTTGGCGGTGGTCTCAGTGCGGATTTTGGCTTGGGCAGTGCCGGAGCGGTAGGCGCTAGAGACGAGGATCGGTAGCTTGGCATTGGCCGCGGCTTGGCGTAGTTGCTCTAGCGGCTCTTTGACCATCGGCTGCACGCGCTTATCATCTATCCACGCTGGTGCGCCATCAGTAATATCAGTCAGCGGCGGCTCAAAGGCTGGGTCGATGCCCTGCTTGCCCGAGACATAGGACCATATTTTACCAGTTTGTAAATATTTCCACGACGGAAAGGTCAGATCGCGGTTAGTGCGGTCAAGACGGATGGTGACTGGCTGAAAGTTATACAGCGGCGAATTAGCGACCGATGCCGACGTCTGATTGACGAGCTGCGTGCCGCCATTGATCATCAGTAGTGTCAGTGTCGTCCAGGCCGCCAAAACCATGGCCACGACTGCGCGTCCCACCCCGTGCTTCATTTATTGTGTTCCTCGCTGTTTGAGTTTGGTCATTGCCTCTTCAATATACGACCAAGCCTCCTCCATCGTCAAGCCCGACTGATGCAGAGCGCCCGCTAGTTCCCGCCCAACGTAGCGAAAATGCCATGGCTCGTACTGATAACCAGTAATTTTTTCCTTGCCCTTCGGATAGCGCAGAATAAAACCGTATTCGTGGGCGTGGGTGGCTAGCCATTTGCCAGCGGCGGTTCGTTCGAAACAATCATCTACCCAACAGGTTTGGTCGGCGCCAGCAAAGTCGACAGCTAGGCCTGATTGGTGTTCACTGTGGCCGGGGCGGGAGCTAAAGCGGCTGGCTGCGGCCTCGCCGTGCCGGCGGACGTAGCTAGCGAAGAGCGAGGCTTGGGTGGCGTAGCTGCGGTAGCCTGAACCAACGCGGAGAGTAACGCCAGCGGCCCGAGCAGCGGCGACTAACTTCTCGAGATCAGGCATGAGGACGGCGCGGAGCGAGCGCTCATCCTGGCTGCGGCCGGGTAGTGTCGGCACGCTGACGAGGTGGAGGTCGCTGGGTTGGTAACGAGGATTGGCGAAGGCCCGGGATTTGTTAGCAATTTTCCAGAGATCAGCGTCATCGGCACTGTTGACAATGCGAGCGGGGATCGGCGTAGCGTTTGGCAGAGCAAGGCCCGGCGCAGCTGGCGCTGGAGGTTTCTGGCTGTCGGGAGTTTTTTCTTTGGGTGTTGGCGCGGGCTGCTCTTTGCTAATTGGCTGCTGGGTGGTGACGTGCGGCGGGTTGAAATGACGGAGGGTGAAATAAGTCACTACAGCGCTACTGGCGATGATCAGCACGGCACTCAGGCCAAGGAGCAGCTTACGTTTCCTCGGGCATTTGGCGATCTTCATAGCTCGACCTCAATGCTCACCGGGCAGTGGTCGCTGCCCATTTGTTCGGCGTGGATTTGCGGATTTTTGACACGCTTAGCGATTTCGTGCGATGCCAGCCAATAGTCGATCCGCCAGCCGACGTTGCGCGCCCGGGCGTTGGCCCAGTGCGTCCACCAGGTATACGCCCCGGTCTTTTCAGGAAAAGCCGCCCGGAAGGTATCAGTAAATCCAGCGTCTAGGTAATTCTGAAAGCCCTCGCGCTCCTCATCGGTGAAGCCGTGCTTGCCGACATTAGGCTTTGGATTTGCCAGGTCAATTTCTTGATGCGCCACGTTCATATCGCCGCAGTATAGCACTGGCTTGACTAGCTCCAATTCCTCCAGATAGGCCAGCACTGCCGGATCCCACTGTTCATGACGCAGACTCAGCCGGCTCAAATCCCCTTTCGAATTTGGCGTATAACACGTCACCACCCAAAAATCGTCGAGCTCGGCAGTGATGATACGCCCTTCGTCTGCTGGGTTGCCATACTGATCGCCGGTCAGATTGAACCGCTCGATGATAGCCGGCGGCAGTCCGTCGCGCCAGTGTAGCGGCCGGATTTTCGACAAAATCGCCGTGCCGGAATAGCCTTTTTTGGCGGCTGAATAGAAATGCTCGTGGTACTCTGGCAGATCAATTTCTACCTGGTCGCGGGCGGCCTTGGTCTCTTGCAGACATACAATGTCTGGATCGTAGGTCTGCAGGAAGCGGGTAAATTCGCCCTTGTTGATGACGGCGCGGATACCATTGACGTTCCAGGAAAATAATCGCATAAACCTATTATACCGTACGTGCTATCAAGTCGCGGTAAATTGTTAGATATTGGCTGGTCATATGTTCCGGGCTAAGCTCAGATGCTAGGCGGGATGAAGCGCGGGCCATCTGACGGCGCCGTGTATCGTCGGCCATCTGACGCATCGCGGCCGCCAGCTGCTCAACTGACGGGTCGCGGGCTAGGATGCTGTTATCCTTCGTCGTGCCGACGGTCAGTCGCGGGTCACAGTAAATGATCGGCAGGCCCGCGGTTACTGCTTCACCGATGGTCATAGCTTGGGTATCAAAGCCGTGCGACGCTAGGACAAAGACGTCGGCGTTGACGAATGCCTCGGCCATCTGCTTGACGCACGAGACATGCCCGTGAAAGATAATGCCCTGGTGCTTTTCGGCGAGCAGTCGGAGCTTGAGCTGCTTACCGTCACCGATGATGTGTAGCTCGGCGTTCGGTAGGTCGGCTTGAACAAAGGCGCGGATAATGGCGTCGACGCGCTTTTCGGGCGCCAGGCGGCAGACGCTCAAAAAGCGGATGGTGCGGTCGGTGCGGTGGCGTTCTGTATGGGCGATAGCGTGGCTGAGATTAGGATTAACGCCGGTCGGTACGATATGTGAGCGCTCGTCCAGCCACGATGCACAGTCGCTAATCCGTTGGGTCATAAAGTCAGCCGGTGCGGTAAAGGCATCGACGCGTGAGGCAACGGTCGCCATGGTGTGCCAGTCAAATCGGGCCAAGATCCCCGGTGCGTCGGGGCTTTTCGGTGCAAAGAATACTGGCTGGTCAAGTCGCTTATCGGCGATCATCGAAATCATTGGATTGATCAAAAATAGATACGCCATCGACCCCCAAAACGCACCGAATGGCTGCGACGTGTGAGTGCCGGCGAGATTGGCGTGAAAGGTGTGAATGTGAGGGATGCCCTGCTCTTTGGCGATGCGCGCTGCCAACATCAGGCCGCCCCGCTCCGTTTGGCTGTGGATGATATCAAAGCGGTGCTGGCGGCAGATACGCCAGGCGCTACGCCGGCCGCATTTGAGGACGCACATGTGCGAGGGCGTGCCCGGGATATAAAATGAAGGCACAACGATGGTTTTACAGCCAACTGGCCGCTCCAAAAAATGTCGCGGTGCGAGCAATGTCACCTCGTGCCCCAAGCTAACCAGTTCGCTAATTTGCGTCTGGATTGACCGTCCGATGCCGCCAGATGCCGGATAAAAATCGTCAGTCACCAATGCGATCCGCAGTCGCTGCTGTCTCCTCATAACTTACCCCATTATACCATTTCGTGGTATAATAACAGAATTGTATGCGTGTAGGTTTGTTCACCGATACCTATCGGCCGTCGATTAACGGCATCGTTTTTGTGGTCGAGTCGCTCAAGCGCGAGCTCGAGGCGCTGGGTCATGACGTCTACGTGTTCTGCCCCGCCAAGTCGATGAATCCAACCAAGCAAGCCGAGCTGCTCAACGAAGATCCGGATTCGCGCATCGTCCGCTTCCCGTCAATCAAGGGCGCGTTTTTCGATGATTACGATACGTCGGTGTTCTTCCCGCCGGCGGTGCAGCGCCGCATCAAGGAGCTGGAGCTGGACATCGTGCATATCTTTACGCCGTCGCAAATCGGGCTGGTTGGCGTCAGCGTAGCGCACAAGCAACAGATCCCCCTCGTCATCCAGCACTGCACCGATATGTACGAATTTGCCGAGCACTATCCGGCGGTACTGCCGGGGATTTTGACGCTGGCTGGCGTGGTGCTACCACTGTCGATTAAACTGAGGGGTCGCGATTTATTTGAACTGGTCAAGCTATATCGGCCGCGCAGCATCACCAAATGGAACCGGGCCATCATTGAGCGCGTCATCACTATTCTCTACAGCAAAGCCGACGCCGTCATTGCCCTCAGTCGCAAAAGCGTGGCTCAGCTCAGCGGCTGGCAGGACGATGAGCATCTGTATGATTTGACATTACTGCCAAATGGTGTCAATGCTCTGCCGCGGCCGTCGGCGGCCCAGCTCAAGGCCTTTCGGGCGCAGTGGAGCCTACGGGCATCTGATGAAGTATTTGGCTTCATTGGGCGGCTGGGCGAAGAGAAAAACTTACCGATTCTGATCCGGGCCTTTGACAAGTACGTCGCCAAGGCTCGCCCCAAATCCAAATTGCTGTTCGTCGGCGATTTCGAGTACCGCAAAAAGCTTGAGGAGATGGCGGCCGATAGTAAGTACGCTGATCGGATCATCTTTACCGGCGCCTTGCCACGGGAGGAATTAGGCGTAGCGTATCAGGCGCTGGATGTGTTTTGCTTCCCGTCGCTCAAGGATACGCAAGGATGGGTACTACACGAAGCGGCGCATGCCCGCAAGCCAATTATCATCATTGACACGCAAGTATCCGAGGTAGTGCGTGACGGTGTGAACGGTATCTTCGTAAAAAATCGGCCCAAGGGTATGGCGGATGCTATCATCACACTGCTCCGTTCGCCGGCTCGCCGAGCGAGGTTTGGCGCTGAGAGCAAAAAATTAGCGGCCACGTTCACCGAGCGCCGCCAAGTTCGCAAATTAGAGAAATTATATCGCCGGGTTATCGCCCAGAAAGCTGCCGCCGCGTCTCGCGATCTTGATCGCGCCGCTTGATGGTCTCGCGCTTGTCGTAGGTTTTTTTACCTCTGGCCAGAGCGATGACTACTTTAATGAACTTGCCGCTGGTTAATAATTTGGTCGGCACGATGGTCATGCCCTGCTTTTTTGCCTCAGAAAAGCGCGCTAATTGGCGTTTGCTGACTAATAATTTCCGCGCCGAGGTGTCGACACTGCGAGTATTTGCCTGGCCGCGAACGTTCAGCCGCAGCGAAAAGCTCGCGTTATTCAGCCATAATTCACCATTTCGCATGCTAACGAACGCTCCCTTCAGCTGCACGTGCCCTTCCCTGGCGGCGCGCACTTCTATGCCCGTCAGCACCAGCCCGGCCACAACCTCCTCGCCCAATTCATAGTCAAATCGCGCTCGGCGATTCACGACGGCGTGAGTGGATGACTTTTTGGTCTTGGTGGGCTTGGTCACGTGATCATTGTAGCATGTAGGATGGAGCCTTAGCTAGAAGATGATTGGTCTGTCTAGACCGCGTCCCGTTACATCTAATCTAGAGGCGAGAGAAGTCTTTCATTGGGATCTTCCGGTGTGGTAATTTCCCCTTCTGCTAGAATCATCATACTAACCTGTAGCTTATTCATGGAGTCTGCGAGTTCTCCCAGGGCTGCTTGCTTTTGCGACACATCTAATTCATTATCATCACATATGCTGTAAATACGAGCCAGAGCCTCGTTATATAATTGACGAAGTAACCCTGACTTGTCTGATGTAAGGACAGTCGGAAGGGGGGATGGAAGGCCTGCTTCGTCTAACAATGCTTGATGTGCAAGGCGATGTTTTGATGCCGCATCGCCTCGTAGTCCAGCTAGCTTGCTTTCGAGGGTGCTTTGGATTGCTTCAATGACAATCTCTGCGTAAGCGGGGTGTAGCATTTCCTGCTCAGGGTCTGGAGGGCTTAGAATTTGCTGCCTAATCACATCAAGCTTGTCTGGAGTGTCAATCATATCAATTTTGTTTGGATTAACTATATCAAGTTCGTGCTCAGACGGTGCACCAACGCTAGTGCTGCTGGCTGGGAGGTGTATTTTATCAGTTTCTTCTGGCGATGCTTGTGATGTCGTCTCTCTATTCATAGTCTCATACCATAACATTGATTATATATAAATGCAATACCTTGTTATTACTTCATCTTATTCTAGCCCGTGCACTTCGCCGTTTGTGAAGTCATATTTGGCATTATGCTGGCCTGTATACGAGGGCTAGGACGTTGTGACCGAGTTCCCGCGGCCGCTGAATGGTGGCATTCGCCTCTAAACGTTTTTGGTCTTGGTTGGCTTCACTTGATTATTTACAGCACGTGAGCTGGGGCTTCAATGAGGTCCCAGTCTGTGTATGGCTCAATAGGGTCATTTTCAGAATCGTTATGCGTTTTCTTTGATAATTCGTCTAATGTATGCCGAATGCGACCCTTGCAATCAAGTAGCAAGTTGGTTAGGTCGTGAAGCTGCTCACGACGCTCCTCGTCAGTACTAGTGCTAGATAGAATTTCTCTCATTTGCGCGTCAACGAGAGCATATAGCTGATCTTGGGGTTTCTCGCTATGCTCATAGTTACGGAGTGCATCGTATGCATTATCTGAGCCAACTCTATCGCTAGCAAATTCCTGTTTAGCCTCTTTGGCAATGCCCCGTGCGACAATTCTTTGCTCAGTCCAGCTTACTACTTCTGTGAGAATACCAAGGTTAAACAGGGTCGTTTTGGCCGTCTCAATAGATTGTGTATTAACCGTGGAGTAAGCGTTAATATCTACGTTCTGGCAAAGATCAAAGATGCTAGTGTACTTAGTATCTTCATGGTCGGGGGTTGCCTCCTCTTCAGGAGGAGAAATTGTAGTGTATGGTGCTATCTCTATACTCATAGTTTCATACTATAACATTGTTTATCTATAAATGCAAAGTAGTATGAGGAATTTTAATGATCATCAACCGTCAAAGGTGGCTCGTCCGTCAGAGCGCTGACTCGCACGGCGGCTACCATTCCTAGTTGCTTGATGTCATTTGACCACTGATCTTTCCAAGCACGATTCTTTCTATTCGTCCTGTCTTTGGCCTTATGTATATCAACAATCAGCTGCAGCATCGTGTTGTTGAGTGTACCCTCAATCAGGTTGCCGTCAGCATCACGATCACAAACGAAGCCCTCAATCGCCTCGTTCATATTCTTGGTAATTTCATCCGTTGGGATGCGGTGTCTGGCGTACAGGATGAGAGCTGTCATGCGCTTTAGATTGTTTATCGTAACTTCTCGGGATTCATGCATTTCTGGATCACCTAACGCGTCTTTGGCTTGAGCAAAGATATCATCAAGGCGCGACTCATATCCCTCCATGATGGTTGCTATAGTTTCCGGCGTTTTTGCCGTGTTTGTTGGCGGTTTGTCGTGTATACCCATAATGGTAGCATATCATATATCTGCGTTTGTGCCAGGTGCGGTCTTATCGTCAAAAAACAGCCAGCCGGCTCTGGTCATAAGGGTGATATGCTACAATATCCCAAGCATGATAGCTGATATTCACATCACCGAGAAGAGTTTTGGCGACAAGACGTTGATGCGCGACGTCAAGTTTAGCGTGGATGATGGCGAGAAGGTCGGTGTGGTTGGCCGTAATGGCGTCGGCAAGTCGACGTTGTTTGGCATCTTGGCGGGTACGGACACTGATTATACTGGCGAGGTGATTTTTCGGCGCGGCATCACGGTGGCCAGTACGGCGCAGGAGCATCATGGTTTGGGCGATCAGACGGTGCTGAGCTACATTTTGGCGGGGCTGCCGGAATATGCTAGCCTAAAGAAAATTATCGATGAGTATCCCGAGACTATGGGTGATAATATGCGTAAGATTGAGGAATATACCCAGGCGCTGGAGCGATTTGACCAGAAAGGCTTTTATCAGATTGAGGAGAAGATTGAGCGGGAGCTTGATAATTTTCAGCTGAGCGGGTGTGGCGAGCGGCCGCTTGGTTCCCTGTCGGGCGGTCAGAAGCGGCTGGTGGAGATTGTCAAGATTATGCATGCGGGGGCGCATTTGGCGCTGATTGACGAGCCGACCAACCACATGGATTATGTGGCCAAGCAGCAATTCATCGATTGGATGAGCTCGCAGCCGCGCCAGGCGATGTTGATCATCACTCACGACCGCGATGTGCTGGGTCGGGTGGATCGAATTGTTGAGCTCAAAGACGGCCGAGTGGTCAGTTACCGCGGTAATTATGACGCCTACCTCAAGCAAAACGCTCAGGCGACAGCGGCGGGCATGAATGATTTTGAGCACATCGAAAAGCGGATGACCAACCTTCGGCAAAAGGTGCTGGATTATCAGCGACTAAAGGAAAAGTCGCGCAACCCCGGCACCATCCAAAAGTTCAAGCGGCTGGAGAATGAGGCGCGGGCCGAGCTGGCGGAACTATCAGAGATGGATAAGCCGACGTTTTGGATCGACAAGGAGTCGGCTGGGCAGCTTGATTATAAATCGGCTGAGCGCTACGGCAAGTTCAAGGCGCGTAATATTCGGCTATCGATGAAGGACGCGGCCAGTCGCAGCCAGCATGTGCTGGTGCGGGTTGAGGACGCGGCAGTTGGGGTTGGCGAGCGGATATTGTTTGAGGGGGTGGATATTGATTTGCGTGAGGGCGAAGCGGTGGAGCTGCGCGGTCGCAATGGCGCTGGCAAGACGACGCTGATTCGGATGTTGTTGGGGCAGCGGCGAGGTTCGGATTCCAGCCTCTCCGACAAGTCGATAGCTCTGCGGACGGCGTTGCCGGATGCATTCGACCTGGAGGAGACGGCTGGAAAACGAACCGCAGCAGCCGCTCCACCGTCCTCCGCCAGAGCACACTCTTCGCTTGAATCTCCACTGGAGATTTCTCGCGAGCGTTCGGCTGAAACGTCCGCTACTCGCGAACGTTTCACAGTCTCTGGCGTAGAAGGTGTCGCACCTGCCGCTCCTATCCTCTACTCCGGTAATCTCTTCCTCGATCCGCAGGTGCGGGTGGGCGTGTATGAGCAAGAAATTGATGAGCGGTATTTGGCGGATCCGCTGGAGGTGGCGATCGAGAAATTGTATCTTGGCCGTGACCTGCCGATTTCCAAGACAAAAATTCGCCAATTGTTAGCCGATTATCTGTTCACCGAGGCCGATCGGATGACGCCACTGGCGCGCCTGTCGGGTGGTCAGAAAGCCCGCTTTCAGATCATTGCTATGCTGGCGAATGACCCACAGCTATTTATTTTGGACGAGCCAACTAACCATCTTGACCTACCGAGTATCGAGGAGTTGGAGACGGCACTGGCGAAATATTCTGGCGCTATCCTGTACGTTAGCCACGACAATTATTTCCGTCAAGAAATTGGCGGCGAAGTGGTGCAAATCGGCGCAGAATAAAAATCCCGCCACTGTCAGGCGGGATAATTCGTATTCAAACACGTATTTTTTAATCAGCCAACAAGCCGTTCTTGCGCAGCAAGTCTTGCAGTTTTGGTCGATCAAAACCAAGTACCAACTCGCCGTTAATGTCAGTCACTGGTACGCCCTGGAAATTGCCGCCATTCTTGCTGAGTAATTCTTCCTTAGCGCTCGGATCAGCCTCGATGTCCTTGGCGACAAAATCAATGCCGAGTTTTTTCAACCACTCCATCTCGGTGTGGCAGAAGGCGCACCAGCTGGTGCTATAGACGGTGACTTTAGCGTCTTGGTGATTGGCCGTGTTATCTTCGCTCATAACTTCCCTCCTTATGGCTTTTCTCTATTGTAGCATAAGAATCGGTGCCTCGGCAATGCCATCTAGTCTCGGGACGCGCGACTCGTTAAGTGCTAGCCGTCACACCCTCGACAATAGTACACGTCTAGTTCCAGCTTTGGTGACATCAGCTCCTGCGTATCGGCAGCTCGCCTGGCGATTTGCTCGGTGGCGAAGCGACGCTTGCGCCGGCAGGTGTCGCGATCAGTAGTTGTTAACATCGGCTTGACTAATACCCGGGCTGATTTTGGTTGATTTTTAGGATAATTTCGGCGTGGCATCTTGTCAAGAGTATAGCATGTTGCTATAGTTACAGAGTAATGGCTGAGAGACCAGATATTGAGAATGGTGTAACGACAGCGACGGAAGTGGCGGCGGCTCGGGTTATTCTCGGGACGATCGGCGACACAACGTGGCGAATGTTTGTGCCGAGCATCGGCTGTACGCTGCTGGGTGTGTGGCTGGATAGTGTGTTTGGCTTGAAGCCGTGGCTGATGTTTGCTGGCGTGATACTTGGCTTTGTGGGCGCGTATCTACTGGTGAATAAGCAGCTGGGGCGTGTGAAACGAAAAAAGGAGCGTAAAAACATATGATGCAACGATTTGCCAGTGCTGGTCCGCACATTTCAGTCAAGGCTGATGAAGTAGCGAATGTTATGGGCGTGTCGATCACCAATTCGCACATGCTCGGTGCGCTCGGGCTGATCGTTTTGGTGTGGCTGATGTTTCGGACGCGGGCGGCGGTGCTGGGCAAGAAAAAGCATAATTTTGCGACGCGGCTGGTACACTGGACATTTGATGGGCTGTACAATACGGTTTGCCAAGTCATCCCTGACCAGACATGGGCGCGTCGAGTAGCGCCGCTGTGCATCACCATATTCTTTTTCGTGGTGGCGCAGTATTGGCTGGGGCTGCTGCCGATCGTCGGGCCGATTACTGTGGGTAGTCATGGTACGCCGCTGTTTCGTGGTGGCGTGGCTGATCTGAATATGACGTTTGGCCTCGCCATTGTGACAATTGTTGCAGCGCAGGTGTACGCCTTCAAATACCTTGGCTTTAAGGGTAATATGGGCCGCTATTTTGTCAATCCATTGCGCGATCCGATCATGGCGTTTGTCGGTATTTTGGAGCTGGTGGCGGAGTTCTCGCGCCTGCTGGGGCTGAGCTTCCGTTTGTTTGGCAACGTGTTGGCCGGCGAAGTGCTGCTGATTATGATCGCCTTTTTGACGCAGTTTATTTCCCCGGCGGCGCTCCAGCCATTTTATCTGTTTGAGCTGTTCATCGGTGGTATTCAGGCGTACATTTTCTTTATGCTGTCAACGGTATTTATTTCGCTGGGGCTGGCTCACCACGACACGCACGAGCCGACTGATCATGCTCATTCACCTGCTGATACGACGAAACTCGCGGCGGCGAATGATTAGAAAAGTAAAGTATTAAATAAAGGAGAAATTATATGAAAGAATTAGCATTTGCACTTACCTACGCCATTCCGGCTGCGCTGGCAGCGATCGGCGCTGGTATCGTCGGCGCGGCAGCAATGAACGCGGCTGGTCGCAACCCAGAGAAGATTAACGACCTACGCACCATGATGATCCTCGGTATTTCGTTCATCGACGCCCTGGCGATTATCGGTTTCGTGGCGGCTATCGTCGGCAAAGTTATGTAATTTGAGAGGTAAATTGTGGAGAGAATTTTGACACAATTTGCGAGTGCCGAAGCGCACGCGGCCGAAAAGGCTGACTTGTTCAGCTCGCTCGGTATCGATTGGAAGCTGCTGATCTTGCAGACGGTGGCGTTCTTGATCTTGCTGGTAATTCTTCGCAAGTGGGTGTACCCACCGCTGGCAGTGATGCTCGACAAGCGCGAAAAAGACATGCGCACAGCCGAAAAGGCAGCGCAGTCGGCGCGCGAAAACGCCGATAAGGCTGAAAAAATGACCAACGAGTTAATACGAAAAGCTCGGGCGGAGGCCAGTGATATCGTAGCGGCAGCGCGTGAGGGGGCAGCCTCAGTCGTCGAGCAAGCCGCGGCCAAGGCGACTGCCAAGTCAGAGACTATCGTTAGTGCGGCACAGGCGGAAATTGCCAAGGAAGTTGAACAGGCCAAGAAAGCATTGCACAATGAAACGCTGGAGTTGGTGGCTGAGGCAACTGGCAAGGTTTTGAACGAAAAGGTTGATGCTAAGACAGACGCCACGCTGATCGCGACTGCGGTCAAGGAGGTTGCCTGATCATGGCGCGGACGCTTCGGCGAAAGTTGGCGCAGCATGCGGCCGAGCGGTTGCTCAAGGGCGATGCAGCAGTGATCGATGAACTGGCGGCGCTGATCGTCCACGAGCGGTGCGAGCGAGAGGTTGATCTGTTGGTGCAGGATATTGAGGCGAAATTGGCTGAGCGTGGGACGGTTGTGGCGACGGTGGAAAGCGCAACACCGCTGGACGAGGCGACGAAGGATGCAATTAAGCGGTTACTATCATCTAACTCGGGTATGGAGTCGCTGACATCTGTGGAGGGTCGCTCTGCAGCCCGAACGTCCAGAACGGACGCCCGGAGCGAAGCCCGCGTACCCAAAGCAGATGTCAGCGACCACGCCGCTCAGCATGTTGGACTTCCTGATACGGAAGTCCCAAGCGACCGCATCGCTCAGGTGCGCCTGCGCGAAATCATCCGTTCCGAGTTGATCGGCGGGGTGAAGATTACCACGCCGACCCAAGTGATGGACGCGACAATTGCCAAGAAACTAAACGACTTGCGGGCGAAGAAAATCTAGGAGGAAAAATGAGCAAGATTGATGTGACAGAACTAGCCAAAAGCCTGCGGGAAAAAATCGCGCAGCTGGAGGCGACGGAAGGACTAGAGGATGCTGGTGTCGTCATCCGCGTCGGCGACGGCGTGGCGTGGGTGCATGGCCTCAGTAAAGCTGGCTACAGCGAAGTATTAGAAATTGAAACTGATGGCGGCACAGTGGAAGCGTTTGCGCTAAACTTGATGGAAGATGAAATCGGTGCGGTGATCCTTGGTGGTGAAGAAAAAGTCAAGGCTGGCGCCAGCGTCCGCCGCAAGGGTGCGGTGCTGGATGTACCAGTTGGCGAGGAGCTGCTCGGCCGTGTGGTTGACCCGCTCGGTCGGCCGCTGGATGGCGGACCAGCTATCAAGACCAAAAAACGTGGGCTGATTGAGCGCCCAGCCATCGGCGTGATGGGTCGTAAGTCGGTGCACGAGCCGCTGATGACCGGCATCATGTCAATTGACGCCATGTTCCCAATCGGTCGCGGGCAGCGCGAGCTGATCATCGGTGACCGCCAGACGGGAAAGACTGCTATTGCCATCGACACCATGATCAACCAGGCGCGGCAAAAGACCGGCGTGGTCAACGTCTACGTGGCGATTGGACAGAAATTATCAAAGATTGCCAGGTTGGTTGACCGCCTGAAAGAAGAAGGCGTGATGGAACAGACCATCGTGGTAGCGACCAGCCCGTCGGATGCGGCTTCCCTCTTGTACTTGGCGCCATATGCTGGTACGGCCATGGGTGAATATTTCCGCGACAATGGTGGCCACGCGCTGATGATTTATGATGATTTGACCAAGCACGCCGTGGCTTACCGCCAGATGTCGCTCTTGCTCCGTCGTCCACCGGGACGCGAGGCGTACCCTGGTGATGTCTTCTATCTGCACTCTCGCCTGCTGGAGCGTTCAGCTAAGTTGTCAGACGAATTGGGCGCTGGCTCACTGACTGCCCTGCCGATCATCGAGACGCAGGCTGGTGACATCTCGGCCTACATTCCAACCAACGTGATTTCCATCACTGATGGTCAGATTTTCCTGGAAACCGATCTGTTCTACCAAGGTATTCGCCCGGCTATCTCTGCTGGTCTATCGGTCTCCCGCGTCGGTGGTGCTGCCCAGACCAAGGCGGTTAAGTCGGTCGGTGGTAACTTGAAGCTCGGTCTTTCACAGTTCCGCGAATTGGCGTCATTTGCCCAGTTTGGCTCGGACCTGGATGATGCGACCAAGGCGCAAATTGACCGCGGTCAGCGCTTGACTGAGCTGCTCAAACAGCCGCAATACCAGCCGATGAGCGTCTGGGAACAATTTGTCAGCATCCATGCGGTGACCAGCGGCGCGTTTGACGACGTGCCAGTTGCTAAGATCAAGGAAGCGCAGGCTGGCCTGTTGACACAGCTTTGGAATAACGCTAAAGACGCAATGCGTGAATTGAATAAGGGCGCCAAGCCAACTGACGAGCAACTCCGGGTCATTGACGAGGCAACCCAAGTGGCGGCGAAAGGATTTGAGGAGTAATCCATGCCGAGTACTCGTGCGCTGAAAAATCGCATTCGCTCGGTGGATTCGACCAAGCAAATCACCAAGGCGATGCAGTTGGTGGCCGCCAGCAAAATGCGCCGCGCCCAAGAGGCGGACAAGGCCTCGGCTCCCTACACCATGGCGGCGGAGGAGCTGCTGAGCTACCTGGCGAGTCAAGGTGCGACGGATAATCACCCACTGTTTAAGCGCCGCAAAATTACCAAGCGCTTGATCATCGTTATCGCTAGCGATAAGGGTCTGGCCGGTGCTTATAATACTAATGTTTTGAAGAAATATCTGGAGCTGCTGAAGCGCGACGATGAGCGCGGCATTGAAAACTTAACCTTGACTATCGGCCGTCGGGCTTCGCAATTTGCCTCGCGCCTGAAGGATACGAAGATTATCGGTACGTACGAAGATTTGCCAGATCAGCCGTCGGGACTCACCTTTCATACGATTTTGAACACTGCCATTAGCATGTTTGAGAATGGCGAGGTTGACGCGGTGACGTTGGTGTACACGCGATTTGTCAATAGCATGGTGCAGACGGCGGAGCTGTCGCGCTTGCTGCCGGCGGGTACTAAAGCCTTGATTGATCCGAGCGAGGTATCGAACACGGTTTCTGATGCCAAGTACGAGCCGAGCATTCCGGAAGTGCTGGACGCCGTAGCGAATCGTTTGACGGGCGCGCGATTATTACAAGCGTTGCTGGACGCTCGCGCCAGTGAGCACTCTATGCGGATGATGGCTATGAAGAATGCGACGGATAATGCCAGCGATTTGGTGGATGATCTAACCTTAGCGATGAACAAAGCCCGCCAAGGTGCGATCACCCAGGAATTGGCAGAAATTTCTGGCGGCGTGGAGGCTATGGAACAATGAGCGTGTATTTTGCTTGCTACGATGAAGATCAGCTCTCAGGAAAAGTATCCTTGCGCACTGAAGCTATCCAGCGAACTAAACGGGGTATTTTGGATAAAAATTTAACAATTGATAGAATCATTACTTCACCGCTTCTTGTTGCAAGGGCTGCCGCTAAGGAAATAGCTCAAACGGCTGGATCCGATGATGTACAAATTGGTGTTGATGAGCGATGGCTGGATTTTGATATCGACGCACTAATGTACTGGTTGAGAAATGGGTGGCACGGTAAATCTCCGAGACCAGAGCGTGAGCTCAGGCCGCTAGATAAGATATTAACAACTATCGCATCTGCTTATGAGGACGCAGTTCGTTTGCCTGGAGTTACTCTCATCATTAGCAATAGCGAGGTGTATAAATTTTTGCAAGCATATATACAGAGATTATCTATTGATGAAGTGGCATCGCTAAAAGGTATTAAGAATGGCGAGATAATCGAGATAGTAAAAGGAGGAATTGATGAGTAAAACACTAGGAAAAATTATTCAAATCGTTGGCGTGGTGGTCGATGTGGAGTTTCCACGTGACGTTAAATTGCCGGCGATTTATGACGCGCTGCATGTCAAGAATGGTAAAGAGACGTTGGTTTTGGAAGTAGCGCAGCACCTAGACGAGCATACTGTGCGAACGATTGCTCTGTCGTCGACTGACGGCTTGGCTCGCGGTGCGGAAGTGGTGGCGACTGGTTCGCCGATTTCTGTGCCGGTAGGTGCTGAGACCCAGGGGCGCATGTTTAACGTGGTTGGTGAAGCGATTGACGAGAAACCGCAGCCAAAGGGCAAAACCGCACCAATTCACCGCCCTGCTCCAGAGCTTTCCGAGCAGTTGAACAAGACGGAGATTTTGGAAACCGGCATCAAGGTTGTTGACCTCATCGCGCCGCTAGCCAAAGGTGGTAAAGCCGGCCTGTTTGCCGGTGCTGGTGTTGGTAAAACCGTCCTGATCACCGAGCTGATTAACAACATCGCCAAGTTCCACTCTGGTAACTCGGTCTTTGCCGGTGTTGGTGAGCGTACCCGCGAAGGAAATGACTTGTACTACGAAATGGAAGAAGCCGGCGTGCTAGACAAGACCTCGCTGGTATTTGGTCAGATGAACGAGCCACCTGGAGCACGTCTGCGCGTGGCATTGTCGGGTCTGGCGATGGCTGAAGCCTTTCGCGACGAAGGTAAAGACGTGCTGCTGTTTATCGATAATATTTACCGCTACACGCAGGCTGGTGCTGAGGTGTCGGCACTGCTTGGTCGTTTGCCAAGCGCCGTCGGTTATCAGCCGAACTTGCAGCAAGAAATGGGTGCCTTGCAGGAGCGCATTACTTCAACCAAAAAGGGTTCGATTACCTCTGTTCAGGCGGTGTATGTGCCAGCTGACGACTTGACCGACCCAGCGCCAGCCACGACGTTCGCTCACCTGGATGCCACCATCGTGATGAATCGTGCCTTGACGGAAATTGGTATCTACCCTGCTGTCGATGTGCTGGATTCTAGCTCTAATTCGTTGGATCCAGAAATCGTTGGCGAGGAGCACTACCGCGTGGCGCGCGAAGTGCAGCGAGTGCTGCAGCAGTACAAAGAATTGCAGGACATCATCGCCATCCTCGGTATGGAAGAATTGTCGGACGACCAAAAGCAAATCGTCGCTCGGGCGCGCCGCATCCAGCGTTTCCTGGCGCAGCCATTCCACGTGGCTGAGAAATTTACTGGCAATCCAGGCGTGTACGTCAAATTGGAAGACACCATTCGCGACGCTGCTGACATCTTGGCCGGTAAATACGATGACAAGCCAGAAAGCTGGTTCTACATGGTACAAGGCACTTTGAGCGACCAAGTAGCTCGCGACACCGAACGTGCAAAGCAACCAGAGGTAAAGAAGGACTAGCCTGATGAATCTAAAGCTGGTAACGCTCGGTGGTGTCAAGCTGGAAGAAGCGGTCTATTCGGTGACTATTCCGACGATTGACGGCGAGATTTCGGTGCTACCGAGCCACGAGCCGCTGGTGACGGTGGCCAAGGACGGCGTGATCACCGTACGCCGGCGTCAAGAAGACCCCGACAATCAGTTGGAGTATTTCGCAATCTCCGGCGGTGTGGTGGAAATTGATCAGACGGGCGTGCGGATTTTGGTTGACGAGGCTGACCATGGTGACGACATCATTGAAGCAGAAACTCAGGCGGCGCTGGAGCGAGCCATTGCAGCACGCGACAACGCCGACGACCAAATAGAGCGCGAGAAAGCCAAGCAGCTCATCGACCGGCACATGGTGCGGCTAAAGGTAGCGGATTTGCATCGGCGCAAGCGACGACAGCATTAGTAGCGATCGTTCATGACATCACTGATGTTGATGGCTAGGCAGGCGATGATTTCACGCATTGTCTGTCTTTTGCTGTGAGGAAATATATTGTCAATTTGATCATGATATGGCCGCAAGAATAGACTTTCAACCTGCTCTTCTGTTGGGTAGGGTATTTGCTTGCCATATCGTGATAACGAGCTTAGATACAATGATAAATCCTCGCCAAATTTGTACGGGTCGCTCTGTTTTTTGACATCAGTTAGGTCAATAATGCGCGGCTGCTGGGTTATGTCATAGGCTGTGTTCTTAACTTGAAAATCACCATGATGCAATCCTTTGTCGTGCAGTATTATGAGGCTTTGTGCTGCTATACTAAGTGCTAGAGACATGCTAGAATCAGCAGGTCTTTGGTGTTCGTTGCTTCCCCATAGAATATTATCACAGCTTGTCACGCCTTGTTCAAACTTTGTTATGGTGCAGATTTTATTCTTGCCCTGTTCGTATTCTTCTCGTAAAAAGCCGATTGGTTCGAACGTTATATGTCCATCTTTATTAAGTTGCACTGCTGTACGATAATCACGGGTGGCTAGCCATTCAACATCAAAAGGTTTGATGGCGATCGGCTGGGTGCTGAGTGTTTCGTTCTTGCCTAGTACAGACAGGTCTGCGAAATGTACTTTTTGTACGCTATCATCGCGTCCTGCTCTGTAATCTTCTCTTGAGCTAAGTATGGCGGCTGTCGTTGAAGAGTTTATGATCTCATAATTGTCAGAAACCAACAACAGATGATCCATCGGTAGTCGCTGCAATCGGGGCGTTAAACCCTTTGTTGTTTGCTCGGGACTGATAGATGATAGTGGAACTCTGCTAACCTCACCCATGTCGTCATTATACCATAAGCATTATATATTTTCAAGTATCTGGCGGACGTCGTCGGTGCTGGTGGTGTGCATCAACTGTTCGCGCAGTTCTTTGGCGCCGTCAAAGTCGCGGATGTAGATTTTGAAGAAGCGTTTGAGGGTTTCGTAGGGGCGTCCGAGGGTTGGTTGGTAGTGGTCAAAGAGGTCAAGGTGGTAGTGTAATAGGCATATAAGTTCCGGTTTAGTATTGCCGCTCCCGTCGTCGCCGTCTGCGACGGCATGTAGGTCGCTAGACGCGGGTCTTGCTAGTCGGTCCGCCCCTTCTTCTGAAAAATCAGAGATTTGTTCAGAAGTGGGTGTTGCCCCACCGACGATCACCCGCTTATCCTCGATCTCCGAAGACACTCCGCCTTTCCGAAAGCAAAACGGATCGCTGAAGATTCCCCGCCCGATCATGATGCCGTTGAGGCCTGGGTGGGCGGCAAATAATTCCTCACCGTGGGCTCGGTCGCGGATGTCGCCGTTGATGGTTAGTAAAGTTTGTGGGGCGATATCATCACGTAGGGCGATGATGTCGTCGATAAGCTCGTAGTGCGCTGGAACTTTGCTCATTTCTTTTTTGGTGCGGAGGTGGATGGTTAGGTTGGCGAGGTCCTGCGCCAGTAGCGTGCCCAGCCATTCTTTCCACTCGTCAACATACGTGTAGCCTAGCCGTGTTTTCACACTAACTGGCAGCCCGGCGGTTTTAGCAGCGGTGATGGCGGCGATGGCGACGTCGGGTCGGCGGATCAGTGCTGCTCCCCCGCTTTTGATGGCGGATTTGGCGGGACAGCCCATGTTGATGTCGATGCCGTCGAAGCCGAGCTCGGCACAGTGAGCGGCAAATTGCTCCATATCACCTGGCTCGCCGCCCCAGATCTGGGCGACTAGCGGATGCTCATCGTCGGTTTTGATGAGTCGCCCAGCGATGGCCTTGTCGCCAGCATGCACCCAGCCAGTCGCATTGGCAAATTCGGTGAAGAACACGTCGGGCGCGCCCGCCTGTTTCACGACATGGCGAAATACCACGTCCGTGACGGCTTCCATGGGCGCCAAGATGAAAAATGGCTGCGGTAGATTGTCCCAACATGTCATGTTCATGTTGTTAGTCCTTTGCTAAACAATATACTTTCCGCGATAAATAGACGTAGCGCCTCCAGCTCACCGCGAACCTGCGCTCGCTCCAGATAGGTATAGTACGCTCGCTTGCGCTCTTTGGTGACGAGGGGCGGCACCAACCCCAGTTGCAGGGCCTGGACAAAGAGCAAGAGTCGCCCGGTGCGACCGTTGCCATCGCTAAATGGATGGATTTTTTTAAATGTCGCATGAGTACGGGCCAGCCATTCAATCGGCTCTGTTTTGGGCGGCTCGTTCATTTCATCAATACACTCGGACATCGCTTCAGTGATGCGCAGATGGTTTACTGTTGTGACACGACCACCCATGATGCGCACACCGTGCCGGCGGTAGAGTCCGGCGTCAGACACCAGCGTATTCATCAGTCGGACGTGCGTTTGCAAGATCAGCTCTTCGCTCCACGTAAAATGCATCCCTTCTTTGTGTAAGGCATCCAGCAGAAAGTAGAGCGCAGTGCGGTGGTTACGGGCTTCTATCTGTTCGCGCGCTGTCTTGTTGGCGAGAACGCGATTATCATCGTTCAGCACCTCTGCGACGTCCGCTAGGGTCATTGTGCTACCCTCGATCGTGTTCGTGTGGTAGGTCAAGTGGAGCGTCAGGATGTCAAGTAGTTCTTGATTCGCCAGGAGTGTCCGGATCGTCATGCGGCTGGCCTGGGCGGCACGTTCAGTAGCGAGGCGCTTCGCCTCGTCGATGGTGTCCCGCCCGATCATCTCTTGATGTAATAGCTGAATATTCGCCAGGTTTTTGGCACGCGGCGACATGTGTTGGTGTACCCAGGCATTGAGTGTACGCACTGGCACATCTAGGCGACGCGCCAGTTGTTCTTGGGTGAGGCCTGTCCGCACCAGAATTTCTTGGAGTAATTGCGCAGCATTCATGTCGTGATATTACCAAAACATCATGATGTTTGTCAAATAGCACGATGTTTGCTAGGAGTCTGATGGTATGGTGGCGAGGGTTTTTGGATGTACAAGTGGCTACCCCTGCCCGACAATCACCTCCAAAAAGGTGAAATCCCCGCGTCAACGATGACGCGGGGGTGGTGGACTCAAGCGGTTCTGCTCGGAGCGGCCCGGGAGGGCTGCTACACGAGTGAAGCTCGCGAGGCGGAGGCTATCTACTTATAGATACCTCCTTTCTCCCCTTTCGGGGGGTCCTTCCCGGGACTTTCCCGGGAGAAGAGTGAGGGTGGAAAACAACGTTGTTCTCACAACAGACTGACAGGCTGCTGGGGGCTGTCAGTCTGCCATACGCCGCGCGCTATTGAGCGACGCATTACCCTCAGTGGATGTGGCGGGAGTCGAACCCGCGAGATATAATCTCTCTACCGAGGCACACCCTATGATCTGTTTTTCCGAGACTTGACGGATCTCGGCGGGGGGATCACCCCCGGAGGCTTTTAGTGCCTCCGCCGAGCGACTTAGCGTCGCTCAGGACAACTTGCGACATGGTTAGTCATGTCGCAACGGCTACACTTAGTAAACTTACCAAGTGCGCCGCGATGACTGTTCGGGCAACAGCCCCGACAGCCATCTTTCCTCGCTTTGCGAGCATCGATCACCGGCACCGTAACTCCTATCGGTGTCGGGAAGTTGCAGTGAGTGGACATCGCTTTCCACCAGACGCTACTCTGCGGATGCAGAGTGACAGGCGCCTGAGCGCACTCACCACAACAACTCTTCAACGAAGAGTCAAGTACGTTTATATCATACAAGACTAAAAAAGTCAATAATCTCGGTGACCTAGCTTGGCACAACAGAGGTTCTGGCGGCAGTGAATCTGGGCGGAGGTATCATATCCCTACTCCCGCTATGCCCCGCGGAGGGATTATTGTTCCCCTGTCAACAAATCTTCCTCAAACTGCACCATCCCCTTATAATCCGCTGAATACCCAGAAATATCCGGCAGCTCCAGGGCGGTGATTTTCCGCCAGACGACGCCGATGAGCCGCGCAAATTCAGCCAATGCTTCCTCAGAGAATGTGTCTTCCAGGCTGAGGATGTCGCCAGTTTTGATGTCCGGCTCGACGAACTGCAGGCGGGCGCCGGTGAAGGTGAAATTGCCATAATCGCGTGATGACGTGACCAAGAGTTGATAGAACATCAGCTGCTGGCGGTATTTGTGGAGCTTGATTTTTTCATAATCGGATGTACCTCTCCAGGAGTGCGACGGCTTGCCGGTCTTATAATCGGTCACGAAGATGGTCTTATTATGCTTATCAATGTCGGCGACGTCCAGCTTGCCGGTCAGGCGGGCGCCGCCAACGACGACGCCTTGGTGAGCGAAATCGAGTTCTGCGAGCTCGGTGTCATGAAACTCGGACGATTTGGCGTCCAGAAACGCCGTCAGCGCCGCCGTGCCTTTGTCTATATATAGTTCAAAGTCGTCGGACAGCAGGTGCTGGGCCTCGAGCGATGTGCGGAAATATTGGAGAATGCGCTCGGTAGGCGGCAGGCGGTGGTCGGCGCGTAGCAGATTGTGCAGCTGCTGGAGACTAGCGTGAATGGCGGTGCCGTAACTGGCGGCAGGGCTTTTGGCGGACGGAAAACGCAGCAGATTATTCAACAAAAAGTTCTGCGGCCCGCCGCGCGAGACGTCGAGGAAATTATTGAGATGCGTGACGGAAAGTTTGTAGGTTTCGAGTGTCGGCGCTAGCACATTCTTGAGCTCTGCGGTAATCGGCGCGCTCAGCCGCGTGCTCCAGTCGGTTTGCGCCACGGTCAGTTGTGTCGCGGGCGTGTTGGCAGCGGGGATAATGGTTGGTGTGTGGTCGGTCAGGAAGCTGGCGATCATGGTGTCGCTGCCGGCGTCGTTGGTCTGGGAATAGGTCATGGTCAAGGTGGTCTTGGCGCGGGTCATCGCCACGAAGAATAGCCGCAGTCGCTCGTCGTAGCTGGTGCCGGCGGGCTGAAGCTGGAGGTTGGCAGGATAGCGAATCAGCCGCGAGCGTGAGCGGACTTTTTCGCCCCACGCGCTGTCGATTGCCCCGATGACGAAGACGTGCGGGAACTCCAGGCCCTTGGATTTGTGGGCGGTCATCAGGTTGATGACGCCGCCGAGGGTGCTAGCCTGGGGGCGGATGTGCGTCAGGCGGGTTTTGGTCGAGCGGTGTAAGTCAATGAATTCTAGGAAGTCCGCCAGTGTCGGGGTTTCGTCGGTAGTGCGGTCGCGTAATTTTTGGCGCAGTGTGCGCAGGCTCTCGAGCGTGGTTAGATAGGCGTCGGGGTTTTGAGCGAGGGCTTGGGGCGAGAAATAGTGGGCGGCGAGAGAGGTAGGCGAGGAGCTTTCCTCAGAGCTCCGTACAGCGATTGCAGCCCGAGCGTCCCTGGACGCCCGGCGCGTAAAGAGGAGCTCTGAGGAAAGCTCCTCGCCGGTTGATTGTAATCGCTGCACGGAGTCGATTGGAGTAATTCCAGCACCCATCTCCAGCCCTAGCAACCCATCCAACTGCTCCTCCAGCGGCAGATTCGGCACGTCCTTCGCCCGCTCCAGCAGCCACTCGCCAAACGGCTGAAAGGTGCTGTTCGCCAGCATACTCTCCAGCCACAGCTGCCGATGGTTATAGGCGTGGAGGCTTAATCGCCAGATATCCAGCGCCGAAAAGCCGAATGCCGGATGGGCGATGACCTCTGGTAGCAGGCTGTTGGCGATGTCGAGGTTGTTTTGATGAATCGCCATGACGACCCGCGCTAGCTTGTCCAGCGCCTGAATAATGTCCTGCTCCAAAATATCGTCGTGGCGCTCGTAATTGACCGTCAGGTTCTGGCGGTACAGATACGGCAGCAGCTCGATCAGCTCCTTGTGATGGCGGGCGATGACGGTGATATGCGCTGGGTTTTCGCCGCGTTTAATCAGCTCAGCAATTTGCCGGGCCACCCCTGCCCGCTCCTCGCTCGCCGAGGTAAATTCCTGCACCTCAACCCGTGCGCCGCTACCAGGCGCATGCGCGGTCAATTGTTTTGACAAGCCGTCAATAGTGTTTTCTAAGCGATCCGTCCCTTGGGTGATCACCCCGCGCGCCGCCGTCAGAATATCAGCCGCCGAGCGATAATTATCCGTCAGCACGATGATTTTCGGGTCGTGATAGTGCTGGCGGAAGCGCTGGATATTGCCAACATCCGCGCCCTGAAAACTGAAAATCGCCTGGTCGTCGTCGCCGACCGCCATGATGTTGGGATTGTCCTCATCACCAGTCAGGTCAAACAGCAGCCGCAACTGCGCTAGGTTGGTGTCTTGAAATTCGTCGACCATGATGAATTGATATTGCTCCTGGAGGTTGGCGCGCAGTTCTGGGTGGGATTCGCAAGCTTGAATGACGGACAAAATCATATCGTCGTAGTCAAATAGCGAGCGCTCGGCCAGCACGTTGCCGTAAGCTTCGTAGACGTCAATGGCGGCGGATAGTTTCTCGCTGGCGGTAAAATCCTTCAGGATGAATTCACCAGCGGCGTTCTTTTCGCACCACTTGTTTTTCCAGGCGGTTAGTGGTTTGGTGGAGTTGGCGTCGATCGCCTCTTGGGCCGCGTGGGCGATGCTGAGCGCCAGAACCTGAGTGTACGGGGTGATGGAGGACGGCAGTGCGGCGTGATGCGGCGCTGAGCTGGCGGCATTTTCAGAAGGTTTTGCGGCGTCTCCCCTGCCGGATTTGTCAGCATTTCCCTCGCCGACCCTCTCGGCAATCTTCTCTGCCAGCGGCACAAATAATTCAATGGTTTTTTTAGAAATTTTGACAGCAAACACCTGCTGGATATCAGCGGTAATGTCGGCGATAACGCGCTGGTTATCGGCCATCACTAACCTTAGTTCTGCCGGCGTGAGGCCGCTCTGCTTGAACTCAGAAATAACTCGGATTAGCTCGCTAGTGTAGACGAACTCGCCGTTGTTTTTAGCGCTCAGCGGATTACGCCAATCAAGTCCCTCGAGAATTTCCGTCACAATTTGGTGCTGCGTCAGCTCATCCGCCGGCTGAGCGTCAGCGCCGTGAAAAAAATATTCTCGGTGCTGATTGATAATCTCCGTGCCGAAGCTGTGAAAGGTGTAAATGGCGATTTTGTAGGCGTCCTCGCCGATGATCTGGCGCAGGCGTTGGCGCATGTTGGCGGCGCCGCTCTCGGTAAACGTCAGGCACAAAATACTGTCCGGCAGCGTGTCGGTCTGGCGCAAAATCTGGGCGGTGCGCATGCTCAGCAGCTCGGTCTTACCCGTGCCCGGCCCGGCGATCACCAAGAGCGAGCCGTGAATGTAATCGACCGCCTGACGCTGATTGGCGTTCAGCGTGGCGTAGTGCGTGTCAAAATCCATGAGTCAATTGTAGCACGCTGGCACAAGCGCTGGTAACAATGGTAAAATAGTAGGTATGCACGATGAACGGGCGCTCGCGGCGCTGATTGATGATCAGTTTGGACTGACGGTCGAGATCCAGTCGGTTGTGCTGCCGATGAGCGATGTCAGCCGCACGGCGCAGGCGATGGTGGTGCTTGATAGGACGGGTGAATTGTTGGCTTACATCACAGCGCGGGCCATCATGACGCTGGGTGATGTCAAGCGGTTGGTGCGGCGAATGGGCTTGCGGCCGGAGCGATTCGTACCGCCAAAACACCAGCCGAATTACTTTGACGATGTGGCGACCGAGAAGTTTCAGGCGGTTTTTCCGGGGATGAATGTGACTTCGCCGGATGACTTGATATATTATCGAACGCTGGTGCCGTATAATCCAGCCCTGGTCGTCATATCAGAGGTCAAGCGCGGTGAAATATACCAATTTGACCCGGACGCCCGTGGCGGCTATCGTGTCGGTACGCGATTGCATTACAAAAGGAGCGAAACAATATAATGCGAGATTACCTAGACATTATCAAGAGAAATTTACTGTCGCCAATTGTGCTGGCAATTTTCCTGCTGGCTGGAGCGCTGATTTATGTGCGCGAGTACCGGGATGCTTGGTTTATCTCGGTGGTGATCGTGGTCAATTCGCTGATCGGCATCGTTCAGGAAATTCGTGCCAAGCGGGTATTGCACCGGCTGGAGCTGATGAGTGCGCCCAGGGCGCGGGTGTTGCGTGATAGCCAGGCGGTGGAAGTGCCGTATGATTCGCTGGTGGTTGGCGATGAGATTATCCTTAGGGCTGGTGATGAGCTGCCGGCGGACGCGACGGTGATAGTGTCGAAGGGCTTGGAGCTGAATGAAAGCATGCTCACAGGCGAGTCGGCGGCGGTCGAGAAAGCGGCTGGCGACACAGTGCTGGCGGCGACCACGGTGCTGGCAGGCGAAGGCACGGCGCGGGTCACGGCGGTCGGCGACCAAACGAAAGCTGGCGCCATTAGCCAAGTCCTCAAGCGCTACAAACCGGAATTGACACCGCTACAGGTGGCGATTTGGCGAGCGATCACTTTCTTGACATACGGCGCGATTGTGTTGGCGACATTGATTTTTATAGTGTATTATTTCTCGGGCGATGACGTGGTGATTATATTAAAGACTATTACTTCGGCGGCGGTAACGGTGGTGCCGGAGGGGTTGCTGCTGGCTAGTTCCCTGCTGCTGGCGTTCGGCTCGCTGCGGCTGGCGCAGGCCAAGGTGTTGCCGCAAAAGTTGGCGGCGATCGAGGCGATGGCGCTGCTCAATCTGTTGGCGGTCGACAAGACTGGCACGCTGACCAGCGACGAGGTGACGCTGGAGCGGGTGGTGGCGTTTGATGAGATGATACTGGCAAATTCGATCACGGATATCTCAGGAGAATTCGCATCCCAAGCGACCGCAGACAGCCCAGCGCGTAGATTTTCGGAGATAAAACTATCTGAAGCTGCTTCGGACGTTGCCGAGCTGGCGGCCCTCATTGCTCATGAAACCAGCGGCGGCAATATCACCGGGCAAGCGATCCTAGCGGAAATCACGCCACCCAAGCACGCAGACATCATCGAGGTGATGGCCTTTTCCTCGGCGCGCAAGATGGCGGGTGTCCGGGCGAAAATTGACGGGAAAACCAGGACATTGATGATGGGGGCGCCGGAGTTTGTGGCCAAGTTAGCACCGGTTAACGATATGTTGCAGCGCCAGCTGGACGAGTGGGCGGACAGTGGCCTACGGGTGCTGATGCTGGCGGAATTTGATGATGAAACGACGAAGTTGAAGGATCTGCCGGATGGTTCTGGGCGGGCGATCGGCGCGGTGATTTTGCGTAATTCCCTGCGCGACGGCGTGATTGATACGGTCAAGTTCCTCCAGGAGCAAGGCGTGGTCATTCGGGTGATTTCTGGCGATAATCCGCGCACCGTGCAGCACATCGCGCGCCAGGCGGGCATTGATAATCCAGATAAGGCCATTCTCGGCTCGGCGCTGGCAGGTCTCAGCGACAAAGCCTTCGACAAGGCCGCTGATGAACACACAATTTTTGCCCGCGTGCTGCCAGAGCAAAAGGAGCGGCTGATCGCTCATTTCAAGCAGTCCGGCAAGTTCACCGGCATGGTCGGCGACGGCGTCAACGATGCGCTGGCGCTGAAAAAATCTGACCTCGGCGTGGCGATGTACGCCGGTGCTCCGGCGTCGCGGCGGGTGGCGGACATAATTTTACTCAATAATTCGTTTACGTCCCTGCCGATTGGCATGAAACTGGGCAATCGGATCATGCAAGCGATCGAAGTCATCGCTACTCTGTTCTTCCATAAGATTATTTACGGCGTGGTGCTGCTACTGAGTACCATGCTGGTCGGGCTGAATTATCCGTACGCGCCGCGACACATCACCTTTCTCAATATTTTCCTGGTGACCATGCCGACGATCATGTGGACGCTGTTTCCGCCGCGTCCGCGCCACCGGGTCAATCCAGCGTATTTTTGGCGAGACACCTTGCAGGCGGTGGCGCCGATCGCGCTGCTGACGGGCCTTACCGTGGCGTTCACCTATTGGTCGGGCGTGACGCTACATCCACATCAAGCGGCTGAGGCGGCGACGATGACAGTTCTGACGGCGACGTTCTTTGGGATTTATCTGGTGTTTTTGGTCGGGCCGATGCTCGGTGTGGTCCTGGATAAGCGGGCGCACCTGGCGCGGACGCTGTATATGGCAGGCGTGCTGTTTGTTACCTTGGTGAGCTTTGGCATTGAGCCACTCAGGCAGTTCTTTGACTTTACTATGCCAAATATCACCCTGCTCTGGCCGGGCATCGCTGTGGTCGTTCCCGTCGCCCTGGCCCAGTGGTGGCTGGCTCGCCGCGCTGGTCGGAAGTTCGCTGATATGGTAGAGGCGGCCGACGAGCGGATACAGACGGACCACCCAGAATGAGCGGGCGAATAGGTCTCTAATTAGTAACAACTATCTCCAATGAAAATAGCCCACCGAACGAGCTCAAACCAGAACTGGATATGTCTCAACCCAGGAAATGCAAATGATGCATCTCAACCAGTTTGAGGTCAGTTCGGCGAGCTATTTTCGGTGGGCGTTTAGCCCATTAGCTTAGTTTAAGAAATCTTCCTCCTTCCGTACTCGATTCTTTCGACCAGTGACCACACAAGCAGGGCTGCGATAGCTATCTCCCCCATGACGAGGAATGCCAGGGTTTCTTGACCCCATCGATACCTGCATTCGACACCGATCACCCATGCCGTAACATGAGTGACGATGGTGGCGACGTACAGCAACGCTCCGACCCACAGCGGGCCGGCCTGCATCACCACCGCGGCGATGACAGGAAGAACAATGACGAAAGAGACGAGAGCGATGATCTGCCAGCTGTTCATGGCGAGTCCTTTCGGTAGAAAAAAGCTCAAAGCTAAAGGGCGACTTTCGCCCTAAGACAAACTCTGAGCTGAAAGCTGATATATATATATCACTAATAGAATAAAATGTCAATGGGTTTTGTCAAAAATGTGGTATAATATTTTCTCTCACCTCTGTTATGATTGTAAATAAATTTGGGTAGCAATGATGGCTCGCATTCGCTATCGGTGGCCGCTTTCCGCGCTATGTACGCGAAAATCACCGATCCAGCTTTTGCTTGGTCGCCGCCAAATAATACCGATAATAACTCTTCGGGTCTGGCACGAAAAAACTGTTATCGATATCGTCGTTCGGACGAATTTCAATATGCTGGTCGTTGGCGTATGGCTTGATGAGGTAAGTGAACTCAAACTCGTATTCGCCAGAAATCTGCTTCAACTCCTCACTCTGATAAAGCGGGTCGGGATAATCTGTCATTACCAGCGCGAAAAAGCCTCCATTTTTATCGTCAAACAAATGAAACGCTGTGTCGGGACAGAGTGGCACAAGCGACGCCAGCTGGCGAATGTATGATGCGCCGTCGAGGATCGGGAATGCTTTATTGATTATTTCTGGAAACAGGATATTTGAATAATTGTTCATATGGTAACCGTAATTATAGCAAGAAAAGTGGATAGTTTCATGACATGTTCATAAGGAATGACTAGTTCTGCTCTACTTCTCGCAAAGCCTTATCCGTCGCCGTCACTAATTCCCGCACGGCCTCGTCATAATTCTCATACACGCGGAAGCCGGCCGCGTACGGATGGCCGCCGCCGCCGAAGTAGCCAGCGACCGTGTCGGCGATTGGTAAATTGCCGCGCAGGCGGGCGGTCAGTTTGCCGTCGGGATAGGTTTTAATGACGCAGCTGAGCGCCACGCCCTCGACCAACCGCAGTTCGTCGCCGATCAGTGCGCCGGGGTTATAGGCATCGCTGTAGGCTTGAATCTCCTCAAATGGCACGTGCACCAGCGCCAATTGTCCGTCCAGTAAATATTCGATTCGCTCAATCAACTTGCCTTTGTACGCCAAAATCTCTGGCGATTTCTTCATAAATTCGCGCCGCCGCTCTTCAATTTCGGCATTGGATGCGCCGAGTGTAGTCAATTCACCAGCGACGTGAAAGGTCGCCGCGGTGGTATTTGGCGTGGTCAGGCCCAAGCTGTCAGACATGATGGCGATCAACAAATTCTCCGCGGCTTGCTGGTTGATAGTCCAGCCAGCGTGGGTGAATAATTGGTATAGCAATTCCCCGGTGGCTACCACGGTTTCTGATAGCATGGTGTGTTCAAAACTCAGCGTCGATTCGGCAGTGTGATGGTCGATAACCAAGACGGGGCGCGTTTCCAAAAAATGCCGCACCCCCGGCGTTTCTAAGACCTTACTGAGCAACACATCAGCGCTAGTATCAACGATAATAGCCAGGTCGGCACGGGTCGGAAAATCGCCAACTACCCTGTCCCAGCCGCGGATGTACCGCAGATATTTGGGAATATCGACCGGGCAATACAGCGTCACGGTCTTGCCCAAATCACTCAACACCTCCTCCAGCGCCAAGCTAGAACCCAGGCTGTCGCCATCAGGATTCTCGGCTTGGATGATAACGATATTGTTGGCGGATTGGATAAGTTGTTGGGCAGTATCAAGCATGCTTTCATTATAGCAGATGGGATTTTCGGTGGGGTGGCGGGGTTATTCGTCACGCATGTCTTTGATCGGGTTGCGGCGGGTGTTGCGGATAAGTGGCATCAGGCACGCCAGTACAGCAGCAGCGATGATACTGAGGGCGACCGCGCCGATGACCATCCAGTCAATTGTCCAAAATCGGAAACTTGTCGCCAAGTCTTTCGGCGTCATGGCGATGCGCAGCGTCGCGGTGATTTGACTAGCCAGCAAATTGTCGGCGATATATACGACAATTAGTCCGGCGGCGATGCTAAACAGCGCGGTAAGCAGCGCCACGATCATGGTGTAGACGAAATAAATTTGGCTTATATCAAGCCGCGTTGCTCCGAGCGCTCGAAAAACTGCGGATTCTTTGCGACTGTCGGCGATGGTTCGGGAGATGATAATCAGCAAGATAAAGGCGGCGATGATCGTCACGCCGATGAACGTCCACATGATGATTGGCTTGAGGCGTTCCATGGCGTCGTAATTGACGAGCGAGTTGCTGCCGGTGGGCGACGCGAATACTACGTAGTGCGGCAGGCAGATTGACTTATTAGATTTTTGGGCTTTGGAGGCTTCAGCGACAGGTTCGGGCTGGGCGAATAAATCGGTGCCTCCTGTACCGCCAGAAGCTCCTTCGCCGCAAGAAGCGGCTGCCAGGTAGCTGCGAGCTTTATTGGGGTCGCTGAATTCATAGATAGCCAGTGTCTCGTCTCTATTGGCGCCGCCTTGATCATTGCTGGCGGTTTGAATAGTCGATTCAAGTGCCATTTGCGCCGCGGTGGTCATTGAGCCGCGCGGTACGATCCAGGTGTGTGATAGGCGGGTGCTTAAAAATTGTTGTAAGAAGCTGCCGATGTCGCTTTGGGCGGCTTCAATACCGTCTGGCATCAGGCCGACGACGCGGAAAGTAAATTTAGCCTGGGCGGGTTCGGGCTGGGCTGAGCCGAAAGTCTGATCAAATTGGCGCTGGTTGGCCTCGGTGCGCTTGGCTTCGGCTGAACGATTATCTTTAATGACGGTTGGCGCAGCGCAGGAATCAGCGGACGGCATGGCGTATTCGCGGTCTGGCTTAACATAATCGGCGGATGGTTTCTTGGCCTGATTGGCGGCAGCTTGGATTTGCTGTTTGGCGGTTTGCAGTAACGCTCGCGAAGTCGGGTTGCGATAACAGGCGCTGAATGTCAGCTGCCCGGCTTTTTGGCGCAATTCTTTGAGTCGTGCTAGTTGCGTGTCATTGCTGGCATTTTTATCCAGCGGCTTGAGGCCAAGCAGCACTTCGGCGTCCTGGTAGCGGATAATCAGCGGAATTTCGCTGGGTTTGGCGCTGGCACCAGCCAGCAGATAGCCGCCCAGCAATGATTGGTCGATGGTGGTTATACTGCCGAATTGCTGTTTAAATTCTTCCAGCGGTGTCGGCTGGTTGTTTTGCTGGCGCTTGTCGTCAAACGATTCGAGTCCCCGCTCCATATAATTCAGCATGCCATTGGCGGCGATTGACTGAATACTAAACTGTCGCACGGCGCCGCGGGTGCGGGCAAATTGCCACTGCGCGTCCGCTGTGAGGCGTGGTAATTTGGTAAGCTCCTCGCGAATGATTCGTTGGACGACGACGCTCTGGCTATTTGGGTACGGCGGGCTATCGGGAAATGACTGCATGATTGGCGGTTCGGATTTGGGGTCGTATGGCAGGCCGAGGCGGGCAGCCAGCGCCTGCTTGTCCTTAATCATTTGCGTGCGCTCGGCTTCGGCGCGAGCAGTTAGATTTGAGGTAAATTCAATATTATTTGGCCGAATGGCGGTTTGCGTTACTAAATAGCGACTATTCAGGCTGCCTCGATCAAACTCCTCGACGCTTCGTTGGGCGCCCATTAACATAGTCAGCCCCGCCAGCAGCGCCGCGAAAAGCAGCCCGGACACGACCACGGTGATGGACAAACGAATACGCCGCACTCGGAGTTTGGTGCCAGCCAGCCGCAGCGAATCGGTGATTCTAAGCATCGGCTATCCTCCCGTCTTTCAGGCGGATTTCACGATCAGCTGCTGCGGCGATGTCCGGATTATGTGTAACGATAACGACCGTGGTACCGAGTTCGCGGCGAATTTGATGAAATAGGTCGATGATGCGGTCGGAGTTGGCGCTGTCCAGATTGCCTGTCGGTTCGTCGGCGAGCAAAATATTCGGGCGATTGAATAAGGCGCGGGCGATGGCAGCGCGCTGAATTTGACCGCCGGAAAGTTCGCGTGGCAAATGGTGCATCCGGTCTGCTAGTCCGACCAATTCGGCGAGCTCCTGGGCGCGGGCGCGGCGCTGCTTGGGCTTGACACGGGCAAACATGGCGGGTATTTCCAGATTGGCGGACAGAGTTAGGAATGGCTGCAGATAAAATGATTGGAAGACAAAGCCGATTTCACGCGATCGGAACCGCGACAGTTGCCGGTCGGACAAGCGGCTGAGCGGCTGGTCGTTAATGAGGATTTGACCAGCGGACGGCTTGTCGAGTCCGCCGATGAGCTGCAATAAAGTACTTTTGCCCGAGCCGCTAGCGCCAGTGATGGCCACGAATTCGCCAGCGAAAATATCAAGGCTAACGCCACCGAGCGCTGGAATGGTCTGGCGGCCGACGCGGTAAGATTTAGCGAGGTCGGTTACGGCGATGTGGCAGCGGCCGGAACGTTCTGGCGCAGCAGCGGACGGCGTCATAACCTTAGCAGCTGGATCGGATTTGGCGGTTGGAGGCAAGTCAACTAAACCAGCCGAAACAGCCGGCTGGGCAAAGCCGCGGATTGCGTCGATTGCCTCCTCGACATCGTCAAATTTCGCTAAAAATGCCGCGATATCCTCAGTGCGCACCTTCCCCGCCTCTGGTTTCATGGTTGTATTGTAGCAAAAGCAGGATGGCCTTAGCAAGCTACAATGTCCGTCGTCCTTCCAGGGCATGCGTCAGCGTAATTTGGTCGGCATATTCGAGGTCGACGCCGACGGGGATGCCGCGGGCGAGGCGCGAGATGGTGATGGTGAGGCCGGCCTCCTGGAGGTAGCGCTGCAAAAAGAGCGCGGTTGACTCGCCTTCGACCGACGCGTTGGTGGCGATGATTAATTCCTCGGCGTTATCATGCTTGATTCGCTCGATGAGCTCAGGGATGTGCAGCTGCTCCGGGCCGATGCCATCAATTGGCGAAATCGCGCCGCCTAGTACGTGATAGGTGCCACTATACTGCCCCGTCCGCTCCAGCGCCACGATGTCCAGCGGCTCTTCGACCACGCAAATCAAGCGTCGATTGCGCGACTCGTCTTGATATAGCGGCGACACCTCTTGATTGTGATCAATCAGCGCGAACGTGACCGGACAGGTTTTGACGTGTGTGTGCAGCCGGTCCAGCGCCCGCGCTAGCTGCTCAGCCCGTCTGGCGTCACGCCGAAGTACGGCATACGCATAGCGCTCGGCGGTTCGCGGCCCGACACCAGGCAGCCCGCCAAACTCATCAATTAGCGTCGTCAGCGCCGCCGGCAAAATCGTCGGCTTCATTAGAACGGCAAGTTGCCCAGCCCGCCCATCAGCGGCTTCATCGTCTCGGCGGCAACTTCCTGTGCCTTGGCTAGGCCATCGCGAATTGCGATCTGAATCCAGTGCTCCAGCTGCTCAATATTATCGAGGTCAACCATTTTTGGATTAATCTTGATCGACTTAATTTTCAGCTCGCCGGTGATCTGGACGACCACTGCGCCGTCGCCGGCCTCTACTTCAATAATTTCTTTGCCGAGTTGTTTTTGGGCCTTGCGCAGTTGCTGCAACATCTTGACTTGGTCAAACGCCATAATTATTAATTCCTCCTTGAATTTACCTTTTCATTATACGCTATTTCCTCGCTGATTTGTAGAGGTAAAAGCGGTCAGCCCGCTCGGCATGACTATTGGTGACGATGCGCTCCAGTGTCCAGCCGTCAGTGTTGGGGTGAGCCATTTGTTCAGCACGGGTGATGACGAGTGTAGCGCCCTCCGTGGTCGGTTGGTTGACGGCGAGTTTGTGCTTGCTATAGCGGGCGACGGTTTCGTAGAGCGGCGCCTCGTGCGGGTTGGCGACGAGAACGACGTTTTGCCTGCCGGCGATGGCTTTTTGTAGTAGTGGCAAGTCGGTGCTAAATTCATGCACTGCGCCCGAGAAATGGCGATACCCATTGGTAAAGCGGTCGAGACCCGAGAGCACCATCACGCCGATGAGCGCCATCAGCATCAATAAGCCAGTGATGCGGGCGTAAGGATTGCGCGGAAATAGCGAATACCATTGATTGAGCAGTGCCTCGACACCAACGGCCAGCAGGATAAATAGCGGCAAGATGATAATGCTGGTCATTGATGGCTGCAGCACCAGTAGCGGCAAACTCAACAGCAGCCAGACGCCGATCATGTATGAACGCGCGGTGTGGTGGTGCTGGATGGTTTTGAAAATGCCAAGCATGATCAGAAACAGCGCCGAAAAGTCGAGCACTGGTGCGATCTGACCACCGATAACGGTCGGCTTAACCCAGAAATAATGATAGAGCAGCAACCGCAAATTATCGACCAGCGCCCAGCTGAGGCTATGAATACCGACCAGTGATTTGAGTAGATCATGATGCGTCGCGGCGAGGAAAATTGCCGGCGTGCTCGTGAGCGCGAGAACGACGATCGCTGGCAGCCACTTGAAGCGATTGCGTTTGGCGAGTAGTGCGTAGCGTGTATGCGGGTGGATCAGCGCTACCAACAGCAGTGTCAGATGAATATACCAAAAATACGGCGTAAACAGGCTCAGGCCGACCGTCGTCGCCAGTAGCAGCCGCCACAGGGCCGAGCCCTTAGCGCGCTGGACGATTAGGCTAGCGAAGAGGAGGATGAGCGCAGCGTAGGTGATGTAGAGGATGTGCGGCGTGAAGCTTTGGGCAAAGAAGATCAGCTGGCCGGTGACCGTCATGATGACGAGCGACAGGATGGTGACATTGGGCTTGAACCAGCGCCGCAATAGGAAAAATACGGCGACGGCGGCGATGAATGACAGGATGAGTGATGGCAGCTTGATGGTATAGATGGTGACGCCAAATACACTGAATAACCCACGCTGCAAGAGGTGGAATGGCAAGTTAGTTTGAGCCAGCGAGCCGAGGTGACTCGGCGAGATAGCATTGGTGGTGCCAAGCGCCTCGATCTCTGCCTCGGTCACACCGCCCGGGGCATACAAACTAGCGGCGGTGATGGCCGCACAGAATAGCACAATCAGCGCTAGGTAGCCCAGCCAATAGCGCCAGCGATAGACAGCCGAGTCGGCGAGTTTGTGCTTTTTCATTGGTATTGATTATAGCACAATTCTAGTCATGCTTGCGATCAAGGCTCATAAAACGCAGGCGCTCCGGATGGAAGTAGAGTTGAATCTTGCCGACCGGGCCGTTACGGTGCTTGGCGATGATCAGGTCGGTGATGTTTTGTTTTTCAGGGTCGTCTGGTTCATAGTAACCAGGGCGGTAAATGAAGCTAACGATGTCGGCGTCCTGCTCGATGGAGCCGGACTCTCGCAGGTCGGCCAGCTGTGGAATTGGCGGCGTGCGCGACTCGACCGAACGACTCAGCTGACTGAGGGCAATCAATGGTACGTTGAGCTCACGGGCAATTAACTTCAGTCCGCGGGAAATTTCCGACACTTCCTGGACGCGGTTGCCGTTGTGATTGTTGGTGGCCTGCATCAGCTGCAGGTAGTCGACGATGATCAGGCCAATTTCGCCCTCGTGTGCCAAGCGGCGAGCCTTGGTGCGCATCTCTAGAATACTGAGACCCGGTGTATCATCAATGTAAATCGGCGCTTCTGCCATCTCGCCCATGGCCTCAGACAATTTCTCAAAATCATCGCCGCTCAAATTACCAGTACGGATGTTCCAGCTATCAACGCCGGCCGCGTCCGCCAGCATACGGTCGGTCAACTGCTCCTTGCTCATCTCCAGGCTAAAAAACAGCACCGGCTTTTTCTCGATCGTCGCCACGTTGTACGCTAGGTTAGTCACCAGTGTGGTCTTACCCATGGCTGGCCGCGCCGCCAGGATAATCAAATCCGACTTTTGCAGCCCCGCCGTCATAGTGTCTAGATCGCGGTAGCCAGTTCGCATGCCGCGCAGACTACCCTTGTTGCGGTGAAGCTCCTCGATACGATCAAAGCTATCGGTCAAGATGCTTTCCAGGCTGACCAGATCCTGTTTCAATGACTGGTCGGAGACGCTGAATAATTCCGCCTCGGCTTTTTCTAATAATTCTTGGGTGGTTGTCGATTCGTCGTAGCCAAGCTCGGTGATACCACTGCTGGCCTTGATGAGGCGCCGCCGCACCGCTGTTTGCGCCACCATTTCGGCGTATGCCGCTGCGTGCGCTGCCGTCGGCACGTAGTTGGTGAGCTCCGTCAAATACGCCGAGCCGCCGATGAGCTCCAGCTCGTCCTTGCGCTTGAGCTCATCAGTTAGAGTCAAGAGGTCAACCGGCTTGTGCTTCTCAAACAGCCGCATCATACCAGCGAAAATCAGCCCGTGGTTTTTATCGTAAAAATCGTTAGGTTTGACGATTTCCGAGGCGTCCGCTAGGACTTCCTCGTCGATGAGAATTGCGCCGATCAGGCTTTTTTCGGCGTCCAGGTTTTGCGGCGGTAGCTTGCCCGCCATAGTCTCAGTTTGAGTTTTTTCGCTCATGATAATTCCTCCAGGTTAACTTCTTCGCCGCCGCCCATCAGCTCGGCAATTTTCGCAAGCTCGGCGTCTTTGGGCGGGGCTTTTTGTCCGATTGTCGCAATATCCAGTTCGGTGCCGGCGACTTGTTGCACAATTGTCGCAATAAGCGGACGATTTTTCGCATCATCCAGTTTCTTTTTATTAAAGGTATTGCCAACGTACAGAGTCAAGGTGTTGCCGTCTCGTTGCCAACTGCACTTTTGCAACAATGTCGCAATAGCGAACGACTGCTCTTTGGCCAGAGCGATAATCTTATCCCAGTCGATGTCTGTGGCGGTGGAATCTGGCGGGCTGTCTGGTGCCGGTTGACTGCCTGCCGGGGCGGCGTCTGCTGCCGTTTTATCTGCAGAGTCATTAGTTTGCTCCTGTTTCGGGATGGTTTTTGGTGAATTTTCTGCTGGCTGAGCGGCTGGGGCTGGCGCTTCTGGAGTGGCTACTGGCGGCTCCGGTTTTTCTGCTGGCGATTTGGAAATAGCTACTGGCGGTTTGATCGCGGCTTTTAAGCTGGCGGTCGACGTGGGTGCGGTCTCGGGTGATTTATAAGCTACACCCCCAGCTCCATCCATAAATATCGTCAATAATTTCAAGTCCGGATGCGGATGGCGGTCAATCTCGATTAGCTGTTTAACTAGTTGAATTAACTCCGGCCGCTGATGTAATCGTGCTCGCAGCAGTGATAATAATTGATGAGATAGGACGACCGGATCAGTGCCGGCTTGCTCCAGCTCGCCCAGCAGGTTCAGCGCTCCCGGTGCGTCGCGCTGCTGATACAATTCCAGCAGGTTCTCCAGCGTCTCAGTGGCACTCAGCCCCAGGTGCTGAGCAACGTCCGATGCGCTTAGCGGCTTGCCAGCGCCCGTCAATGCCGACAATTGATCAAGCATGCTGATGCCGTCGCGAAAGCCGCCGCGCGAGCGCTCAGCGATCAGCCGAGCAGCGTCCGCCTCGATGGCAAAGCCCTCTTTCTCGGCAATAGTCATCAGCTGGTGCGCCATGATGTCCACCGGAATGGGGCGGAAGAAAAATTGCTGGACGCGGCTGAGGATGGTGGCGGGCAGCTTGTCGGCGTCGGTGGTCGCCAAGATAAATACCACGTGCGCTGGCGGCTCTTCCAGCGTCTTTAACAGCGCATTGAAGGCAGGCTTGGACAGCATGTGAACTTCGTCGATGATGTAGATTTTCTTTGGTGCGGAAACGGGCGCGACTTGCGCTTTTTCACGCAGGGCGCGGATGTCGTCAACGCCGTTGTTGCTGGCGGCGTCAATTTCAATGATATCCAGGTGCGAGGCGTCCTCGTCGTACGGTAACTGATTGATCTCATGCGCCAAAATCCGCGCCACGCTGGTTTTGCCCACGCCGCGTGGACCCGTCAGTAAATACGCATGGGCGATTTTACCCTGCTCTAATGCTCGGCGCAAAATGTTGGTCACATGATCTTGTCCCAACACCTCGTCCAAGCTACGACTGCGATATTTGCGGTACAGTGCTTGACTCATTACCCCATATTCCTCATGCGGTAATTATAGCAGAAAACAGCGTTTAGTGTATTTATGGATAGCGCAGGTCAACCTTGTGTTTTGTTTCGGCGACATAAAAACAGTAATAGCTATCAGTGTCTGACGCAGTCGGATCTTCAAGCATCTCGTCATTTTCTTTTATCTTAATTTCATCATTACTCTTTAGCTGGTTGTTTTTTTGATTGTCCATGGATTCCTCCATTCTTCTGTTAAACAAGGACAGCTATCGCTGGCTGTCGAGACCTGCAACAAGGTGTTATCCCTATCGTTTTACGCATATACGTTGACCAAGCTATAGATAAAAGATATAATAAAACTATGGAAGAAAAATGTTTGACACCACCAAGCGGTTTTCTTAAATCACTTTTTTATGCGAGTAAAATTGTTACTAGAGAGTCATACCAGCACACTCGTTCTAAATACATATTGAATGTGAGCGATAGTGACGCAATAGCAAACGATTATAAGGCCGTCTATAAAGAATATTCAAAGGCATTAAAAAATAACAGGAATAGAATAAAATGGCTAGAAAACGATCGGCGCCAAAGAAAAGCGTCATAGCTAAAACTGAAGATCCTGAGTCTATTGAGGGTGAAATACTCGATAAGTTGCCAAAACACGAGCGAAGAATCATTAAGAGTACGACATTCTCAGGGCCTTTACCTCCCCCTGATGAATTCAATAAGTACCCGCCAGAAGTGCAAAAAGCCATTGTGAGTGATGCTAGAACTCAAATGAAACATCGGCACAAAATCGAAAATAAAGTTGTTGATTCAGACTCGTTTGCCGTAAAGACAGGCTCGTTTGGAACAATAGCAATTTATGTTATCTGTATCATCGGTACAATATTTTTATTTGCAATCGGGAAAACAATAGAAGGTATACTGATTGGCACTGCGACGGGAATAGCTAAATCGCTAGTGCTATTTAGAAGTAATAATAATCACTCAGATTCTAAAGAACTACAAAAAGACAATGAGAAAACATCTAAGCCATCTAAAAAATAGGCTGACTAAAGTAGATGTATGCCATTTTGTGAAAAATATTTCGTAAAAATAAGGACTGCCCGCGCTAGTATTAGGAACTGTGGGTATTTTTTAAAATAACGTCAACTGCTCACTTGGTAATTCCAACTCAATATCTCCAGTAATTGTTTGCGCCTGGTAGCCGATGAACTTTTTCACGTTATACGCCAGTAGCTGCCCGTCATAATCGACGATGAGGATCGGACCGATGACACTGCGGACGCGCCCAGCCAATTGGTTCTGATCTTTCATCAGTACTACTCTTGTTAAATCAACGCCAGCGGTATGAAAATAATCTTCGCAAAGAATTAGCTCAGACCTCGGAAATGATACGCCAATCTTCTGTTCAATTTCAAGTAGTTTTTGCTGCAATTTCTTCTCGCCGTCCGCGCGATCGAAAGGCTGTTTTATAAGCTCAAGCTTCTTATGAATCGGCATAGTCTCAACGATGCCGTCCAGCCTGGCAATTTTTGCCTCATACTGCCGAGCAATCAAGGCCGAAGAAAACGTCTCTAATTTCAACGCCAGCCGTGCCCCCTGTTCCAACAGTCGTCGAATACCGCGCTTTTCCTGCGAGATACCAACTTTAATAACTCCCGGCGCGAAATGTGCCAGATAGACGAAGTGCGGCTGCTGATTGATTTTTTCCTGCCGGGTTGACACCGAGTTAGCATGATAAAATGCTGGATTAAAGCCAGTTCTGTTACGACATTTCAGACAATTTTCATATTTGCCGTCAACCATGGCACCGTCAGGACAAACCTGGCTGCAGTGATTTTCAAAGTCCACCCAGCCCGTGCAGTATTTAGCAGAAAAATCAAACGCCAGTGACAACTCCTGCCCCAAAACATCACCACGCTCAGTCTTGCCGTCAATCTGCCACTCCAGAAATGGCCGGTTTTCGGTATCAAAGCTGGCGTAGCTTAGCAAAAACTCCCCAGACATAGCACCATTATATCAAAAGCCGCCTGGGTAACCACCCGGGACGGCTTCAAATGTCAAAAACGGTCTATAGCGGCGCTTCGACAGCTGCCCAGGTGGCGTCCGGATTGTCATCAGGGATGATGATGGTAACTTGGTCGCCGACTTCGATGCGGAAGAAGGTGACGCTGGCGAGCAGGATGCGATATTCGCGGCCGTTGGCTTCGACGTAGTAAACGCCGTCGTGTTGGACGAGCGTACCGATGACTTGTTTGCGCGAGACCGGGCCGATTTGCTTGTAGATAAAGCTGCCGTCCTCGGCGATGGTTAATTTCAAGATGTCGCCCTCGACGAGCTTAGACTTTGAGGCGTAGTTCGCCGGGATTGGATAATTCTTGCCATCAGGCCCCATCATCATTTGGCCATCAAACACGCCCTCAATTATCTTGCCAGCAACATCGTCCGATGAGGTTTTTGGCGTGACGACTTGCCCATCGTCACCAACGATGCTGATCAGCAGCTCCTTGGCCGCTGCTAAGTTGGTTTCTGCTTCTTGGATGAGCGTCCTGAGGCGCTTCACTTGCTTTTCCGGTAAATCAGACATAATGGCTCGCATTCCTTGTCTATTTTTGATAGTACGTGAGAGTAATATAGCACTAATTATGCGAGTGTGCAAGTCCCGCCAGTATATTCGCATCGGCTAACGGCTCGTCTTTCCACAAGGACAACAGATAGCCAGGTAAAAATGTGGTAATTTTTACCCTTGCCAATAAAACACCGCCCGTGATATAAGCTCCGGGCGGCATTTCTCTACGAAAACAATCGGTCGTTTCACGCAAAAATTAGCTTAACTCAACGCTAGCGCCGGCGTCTTCCAAAGTCTTCTTCGCAGCTTCAGCTTCGTCCTTCGACACCTTTTCCTTGACTGGTGCTGGTGCGCCGTCGACGATGGCCTTTGACTCACCGAGTCCTAAACCGGTGATTTCCTTGACTGCCTTGATGACAGCAACTTTTTGAGCGCCCGCGTCTTTCAGAGTGACGGTGAACTCAGTTTTTTCATCTTCTGCGGCCCCGTCGCCACCAGCAGCTGGACCAGCCACCGCGACTGCGGCTGCAGCTGGCTCGATGCCGTATTCGTCTTTCAAGTGGTTTTTCAATTCGTTAACTTCCAGAACTGTCAACTTGGTCAGTTCTTCAGCCAATTTTTTAATATCAGCCATAGTATTCTCCTTAGATTATTGATTATTATCATCTCGAGTCATCCAATCTTCAACGCCTCCTCTTTTCGCGCCGCGCGCCTTTAATGGCGCTCGGGCTGCAATCGCCGTACGGAGACTTATGAAGACCGAATAACTCGAGATGATTGATTGCTAAACTTAAGCCGCAGCTTTGGCTTCGATACCGTCCAGTAGGCCGTGCAAATTGCCGCCAAGTGCGCCCACGGTGTCGTGGACTGGTGAGAGCAGCTGTGCCACCACTTCGGCGATGAGCTGGTCTTTGCTTGGCAAGCCTGCCAGCGCTTTGATGTTAGCTTCGTTGATGCTCAGGCCTTCGCCTGAGAAACCACCGGCCAACTGTAGTGCTGGATGCGTCTTTGCAAACGTGTCCAGAACTTTGGCTGGCATGACCTCGTCCTCGGCGCTCATGGCGTAAACCAGCTGGCCAACCAATAAGTCAGTCTCAGCCTCTTTGTAGGTGTCAACACCCTGTAGCGCCACGCGCACCAAACGGTTTTTGACCACCTTGATGACGACGTTTGCTTCGCGGGCGGCCTTGCGCAGTTCTTGCAATTCAGCCACACTCAGCCCCCGGTACCGCGCAAATACCGTACCTTTGGCGTCTTTCAGAAGCTCGGTTAGTTCAGCAACCAAAGTTTGTTTTTTATCGCGTGAAATTGCCATAAAAATCCTTTCTTTGATTGGTTCTTGTGTGATTCGACCGATTTGTTAACGTGCGGTAATGGAGAATCTGGTTCTCGTTTTTCTGGGCATTAGCCGAGCAAACAAAAACGTCTTTGATTCTCGCACTACCAAAGACGTCAAATAAAACTGTTCGTTTCATCCCTCGGCGGCATTTTTACATCTGTTTTTATACAAATCGCCGCTGTCTTTGGTAATGTTCATTAGAATTGTAGCAGAAATGACAACGGGATGCAAGACGATTATGGGTTAATTTATGAATTTTTATGTATACGATGGCGGGTTTGTGTATTTCTGCTGCGTTGAGATAGCTTCTTCCTTGCCTCTGGTGTCATGCCGCCCCAGATGCCATATTTTTCATCGTTCTCAATCGCGTGATCAAGACAGTCATCCTTGACCTCGCATTTACGGCAAACTGCGAGAGCGTCTTTGGCGTATCGTTTATCTTTAGATTCTGGAAAGAACGTGTCTGGGTCACTTCCGAGACAGTTTGCCTCATTACGCCAGTTAGCGGTGGCAGCTTCGGACTGGTTCTTAGTATTTGGTAATAATTCACTCATTGGGTTATTATATCATACTACACGGTTATTGCAATATAAAACGCGCCTCAGGTGTGAAGCGCGTTTTATATTAAACAGGCCAACTTTACAGCGAAGTTTCAACCTTTACGCTAGGCCCCATAGTGGTGGCGACGGCGATAGATTTGACGTAAATGCCCTTGAGGCTGGATGGCTTTTGGGCGTTCAGGCTGGCGAGGAAAGCGCGAGTGTTTTCTGCCAGTTTGTCAGCGCCAAACGAAACCTTACCGACTGACAAGTGGACGATTGCCTGCTTATCGACGCGGTACTCGACCTTGCCGGCCTTGGCTTCAGACACCGCCTTAGCGACGTCGGTAGCGACGGTGCCGGATTTGGGATTTGGCATCAAACCGCGCGGGCCGAGCAGCCGGGCGTACTTGCCAAGCTTTGGCATATATTGCGGAGTGGCGACTAAGATATCAAAGTTCAATTCTTCCTTGTCCAGCTGCTTTAGGAATTCCTCGTCGCCGATGATGTTAGCGCCAGCTTTCTTAGCGGCGGCATGTTCGGTCTCTGGTGCGAACACCGCCACGCGAACGTCTTTACCGGTGCCGTGCGGCAGCGCTACGGTCGAGCGGACGTTCTGATCAGCTTGGCGCGGATCGACGCCCAGGCGAACATGGATTTCAACGCTGGCGTCGAACTTGACCAGGCTGGTCTCAGTCGCCAGTTTCAACGCTTCGTCAAGGCTGTACAGTTTATTTTTCTCAATCTTCTTGGCAGCCTCTTGGTATTTCTTGCCGCGGCGTTCCAGGCGCGGACGCGTGATTGGCTTCGGGCCTTTCTTGACATGTGCTTCGGCATCGTCGGATTGCGGCGTGGTGTCACCTGCTTCTTTGCGAGCTTCCTTTTCGGCTTTCTCGGCAGCCTCGTCGAGGGCTTTTTGGCTGCGTTTGCCAGCCTTGGCAACGACAGCTTCGCGCTCGGCGATGACGTCTTTATCTTTGGTGTCGTGTGACTTGCTGTCCTCAGGCGTGCCTGATTCAGCCTCGGCAATTGCTGCCTCAATCTCAGCGATAGTATTCTTGTCGCTGACTGCTAACTTTAGTTCTGCTGCCTTTTCCAGCAGCTCGGCTTTCTTGGCCATACTAATCCTTTCTGTGGTACAAGCGGCGGCTCGCGATCCCGGGGCGAATCTGCCTCCCAGCATTGATTTGATAATAGTGAAATTATACCTGAAATAATGCAGTAAAGCAACTATGGTTTATGCTGCGAGAGCATCTGTGTCGCCGCTGTTATGGCGCATTAACTTCGAGAGGAAACGACGGTCTGGGATAACATAAATAGTGCTATCGTCATCGTCCAGCGAAAGGGCAACCCGCGGAGCTGGCTCATCATTGGTGTGGTCGGTAATTACACTAAAGCCGGTGGATCTCATGTCGTTAAATTTACTATACGGAAGTCTAGTCCCCTCACTTGTAAATGTAGACCCTTCACCGGAAAACGACCCACTCTTATAGAAATCTTCGCCCAATTGCTGAGTCAATGTTTGTACGCCCCGAGCGATTATCGCAGCACGGTCAGCGGGTGAGGTAGTATATTTGGCGGCATTTTCTATGTCGAGTATTGTCTTGTGTATCTTGGGATTTATGGCTTGAGCCGAAAAATAATTCGCCAGCAAATCAGTTGGTAGATGGACATCAAACTGGAGAATATTGCCGATTGTCGCTTGGGAGAGTGGAAAATGATGCGTACCTCCACAGGAACGAATGGCCAATGCTGCCAGCGTTCGCGAGTGATCATTGACTGTAAATGTTTTAGCCTCTGGTAACAGGAGCTCTCCTTTTAGTTGGCGGACAGCTAGCTCATCGCTCTCAGTAACATTTGTGATAGTCACTGGCGAGCCGATGTAGTCGTCCGGGATGTGCGGAATGATGTGCTGTTTGATTATGTTTTCGGGATTCCTATCCGGCGGGAGGTGCTCTCCCCTTTTCGCTATTTCTATCGTGACAGCGAACGCATGATTTGCCTCACTAACTCCTCGCTGAAAGTTTAGGCTACTTAGCACAGACAGCCCGTCAGCTATTGGCGAATAATGATGTCTTTCTCCCATAATTAACTACAAGTGTAGATGAGAACACATTATTTTGCAAGTAATTTGACATACCTGCAACGTAGCGGTACAATTATGTTACTATGAGTAATGCGGAATTTTTAGGTAGATGCAAGGACTGTCCGATTGCCGGTCCGGCTTGCGAGAATGTAGAGAATAGACGGCAGGCTGCCAAGGAGGCTGCAGATTTAGCCCTGAAGGGACTGAGCAATAATCCAAATATTCAACTTTTTCGAGGTGACGGCGTGCAGGTTGATGTCGCAGATCTGGACCCCGAGGTACTAAAGGAACTTAATAAAGATCTACGTAGTCAGGTAGCGGGCTGTTTTGATGAGATCGATGAGTCTGGAGATCGCGTATTGCAGTTTGCCGAGAAGTGTCCCGGTCCGACAACAGCTCAATTTCCGACAAAGACGGGTCGTTTAGTACGAGTGACGGTATGTGATAGCCCTGCACTACCTCGGCAAAGTAGCAGAGAGGGAAACATAGAGCCTGTACGAGTGAGGCGAAGGTCGTAACCCACTTGCCCCTGCTCTTTTATCTCTGCTACAATAGCAGGTATGAACAATATCACAATCACAGACATTCACGCACGACAAATTTTAGATTCTCGGGGCAATCCGACGGTGGAGGCCGATGTTCGGCTGAGCGATGGCTCGTTCGGGCGGGCGGCGGTGCCGTCGGGCGCCAGCACTGGTTCGCACGAGGCGGTCGAGCTGCGTGACGGCGACTTGGCGTATGGTGGTAAGGGTGTGCTCAAGGCGGTCGAGCATGTCAATACCGAGATTGCGCGGGCGCTGCGTGGCATGGATCCATTTGCGCAACATCGGGTTGATGAGCGGATGCGGCAGCTGGACGGTACGCTGAACAAGGGGCGGCTTGGGGCGAACGCGATCTTGGCAGTCAGCCTAGCAGTTGCCAAAGCGGCGGCTGAGTCTAAGGGTATTGAGCTTTTCGTCTATGTCAATCAGCTGGCGAATGCCGGCACGATGAGTCTGCCGATGCCGATGATCAATGTGATGAACGGCGGGCAGCACGCGCTCGGTGCTACTGATATTCAGGAATACATGATCATACCAGTCGGCGCATCGACGTTCGAGGACGCGATGCGGATGAGTGCCGAGGTGTTTCATGCGCTGGCAAAGGTACTTAAGGCCGAGGGCTACCCGACGACTGTTGGTGACGAAGGCGGCTACGCGCCACATGTGCGCGGCGGCAATATGGAGCCGGTCAAGTTGCTGGCACGGGCAATTCAGCAGGCTGGCTACAAGTTGGAGCAGGACTTTGCCTTTGCTCTTGACGTGGCTTCGAGCGAATTCTACGAGGGCAATGGCCAGTATCGGCTGGAGACGGAGCATCGCACGCTCGACGTGACTGGCATGATCAAGATGTACAAACAGCTACGGGCTGAGTATCCGGTGGTGTCGATCGAGGATGGACTGGACGAGGAAGCCTGGCACGATTGGCAGACGTTGACGACGGAGCTCGGCTCGACGACGCAGCTGGTCGGTGATGATTTGTTGGTGACGAATGTGATGCGGCTGGACCGGGCGATCGCTGAAAAGGCTGGTAACGCGATTTTAATCAAGCCAAATCAAATCGGCACATTGAGCGAGACGATTCAGGCGGTGATGATGGCGAAAAAGGCCGGCTGGAATACGGTGATGAGCCACCGCTCGGGCGAGACCGAGGATGTGACCATTGCTCATCTGGCGGTCGGGCTCGGTACGGGCCAGATCAAGACCGGCTCGATGTCGCGTTCAGAGCGTATCGCCAAGTACAATGAGCTGATGCGCATCGCCGAGATGCGGCCAGAGCTAGAGCTGGTGCGGCCGTTCAAGCAGTCGTAAGCTGCATAGATTTATGAGATAGACGCCGGACAGGGCGGTCGGTTGATGTAGCGGGCTTAGTGTCGCAAGGTGGCCAGCTGTCCGTCGTCGGTAAATGTGATGATCCGTGAAGGCATTACCCCTGTCACTTCCCCGCTGTCAACGTAGACAGCCACCTGGTCGCCGAAATAGGCGGTTGCTTCGTTGACTGTAGTGGCTGGTGGCTGCCCTGCGAGGTTGGCGCTTGGTGCCAGCAGTGGGCCAACCAGTCGAATCAGCTCAGATAATACTGTCTCTGGTGGTACAACGCGAAATGCTAAGGTTGCATCGGTACGCACCAGGTGCGGCATAACGTCTGGGCTAACCTTGGCGGCAACAGTGGTCGGTCGTTCGCAGTACAGCTGGTCATAGATACGTCGCTGCTCAGTGGTGAAGCCGGGGATATCGTTGGCGCTGCTAAGCAGGATGATGCAGGATTTAGTATGATCACGCTGGCGTACGCGGTATAGCTCATCAACTGCCCTTGGGCTATCAGCTTGAGCGAGCAGGCCATAAATAGTGTCTGTTGGCGCCACGACGAGTTTGTCAGCTCGTAGCGCCTCGATAACAGCAGGATCGAGTAGACTTTTGGTGATCACCAAATGATTATACCACAATAAAATTGCCCCCACGGCAGGGAGCAATTTTGTTTGAATGAACGACGTAAATTAGTCGGCGACTTCTACGCCCATTGAGCGAGCGGAACCAGCAACAACCTTCATCGCGCCTTTGATGTCGATGGCGTTTAGCTGATCCATCTTTGCTTCGGCAATTTCCTGAAGCTGAGCGCGAGTGATGGTGCCGACCTTCTCGGCGTGTGGCTTGCCTGAACCCTTTTGAATGCCGGCTTTTTCGCGGATCATGTCATCGACTGGCTGCCCCAGACTCTTCCACGTAAAGGTGCGGTCTTCAAACACCTGAATGTGGACGATAACGTCCTTGCCCATCATATCTTTGGTAGCGTCGTTGAATGGATTGATGAAATCCATCATGTTCAGCCCCCACTGACCGAGGGTTGAACCGACTGGTGGCCCGGCGGTTGCTCGTCCGGCAGGGATGCGTAATTTTAGATTACCGATAACTTTCTTTGCCATAGTTTCCTCTTATTTTTCCGTGCGTAACCACTGTATTATAACGAAAATTGTGCTAGAATACAAGCATGAACGCTCGCAGCATCAAGCCGGTTCGTCGCCTAATCAACATGTTTGGGGCGCTCGCTTACAGCCTGTTGATTTTTACTTATGCGGTTATCGTCGGTGCTGGGTTGTTGTGGCTGGCGCGTAGTGGCCTACTCATGCAGCTCGGTGTATCGCCAGAGACAGTCCAGCCGGCACCCACCCTGCCGACTACGCCGAGCGACACGACGCCTCGTGCGGTACCGTTTCTCCTTCAGGTGGTGCAGCTGGTGTTGATGTCGGTAATGACGGTGGCGGTTTTGGGTGTGGTGGTGATGCTACCGTATTGGCTGGGGCGCTGCGGCTCGTATCTGTTGAAGCGCAGCATTCGATTATGTCACAGCCAAGTGACGCTGGCGACCTTGTTATTTGGCAAGATATTGGCGTGCGGCATCGGGACGGTGCCAGTGCTGATCATGGCGATGTATGATGCTAGGCAGTGGCCGATCGCGGCGGTGCTACTGGGAGTAATTACGGTGGCGCTGGTCCTCTTTGCCACGCAACACTACCTCGCCAAAAGTAGCGAGGTAGTTGAAGCCAAAGATGTTTGGTAGCTTGGTGGTGTATCGCTGCGCGGCTAGATGATCAGGCAGCTAGACTTTCTTGACCTGCAGCGCGTCCAGCTCGACTGGTGTATCACGGCCAAACATACTGACCATGACCTTGATCTTGCCCTTGATAGCGTCAATTTCTGCGATTGAGCCATCAAAGCCCTTGAACGGCCCGTCAATGATGGAGACCACTTCACCGACCGAGAAATCGATCTGATGCTTTGGCTCTTCGACGCCCATGCGCTTTTTGATCTTGGCAATTTCTTTGTCCGACACCGGTGTTGGCGTGGTGTCAGCACCAACGAAGCCAGTCACGCCCGGCGTGTTGCGGACGATGTACCACGTCTCGTCGGTCAGCTTCATCTCGACCAGCACGTAGCCCTGAAAGATCTTGGCATCGACAACCTTGCGCTTGCCGTTTTTGATCTGAATTTGCTTTTCTTTCGGCACCATGACGTCGAAGATTTTGTCGGCCATGTCGACGCCGTTGATGCGCTGGCGGATGGACTCAGCAACCTTTTCCTCGTAGCCCGAGTAGGTGTGAATGGCGTACCACGAGCGAGTTGAATCGTAGCGATTTGATGACATAATTTCCCTTTCCTATTTCAAAATTTGATTAAAGCCCCAGTTAAAGCCGGCGTCAAGCAGCAAGATCAGCACCACAAAGATCAACGTAAATACCAGCACCGCCGCCGTCATGCTCCAGGTTGCTGAGCGAGTCGGCCAGCGTACCAATTTGAGCTCCTGCCACGCGCCCTTGAAATAACCAACGTCGCCTGATTTTTTGGTGGATTTTTTGGCCGTGGTTTTTGGTTGTTTTGGTGAGGTGCTGGTCGCTGTCACCGTTTTTTTGGCGGTCTTACTGGTGGTTTTTTTGGTGGGTGCGGTTGATTTTGGTTTAGTTGGTGACGGCTGCTTCGTCTCGTCATCTTTCGCGGTGATGCGGCGAACCCTCGTCTTTGATTCTGCTGCGTTTTTTTGAGCCATAGTTTCTCCCAATTTAAAAGTCTGCTTCTTAGCAGACTGTCAAGTCTATTGTAGCGTGTTCGGGCCGTGATTGCAAGGGCGGTCTCATGCGGACGTGGGTGGGTCGGCCAGCTCAAAGCTAAACGTCGAGCCGTGATTGAGTCGGCTTTTGACAGAGATGGTGCAGCCGAGCTTGTGCGCCAATTTGCCCGCAACGTACAGTCCCAGTCCGGTGCCGCTGGTCTCGCGGGTGCGATAATCCTCGGCCCGGTAAAATCGCTGGAAAATCTTTTTTTGGTCAGTCTTGCCGATGCCTATCCCGGTATCAATTACCGCAAATTGCACGACGCCGTTACGCCGGTGCATCCGCAGCGTCACCCCGCCATGAGGCGTGTATTTGATGGCATTGATGATAAAGTTTTGTAGTAGCTCGGTCAAGTACAGCCGCGAAACCTTGATTACGCCAATCTGCGCACTCACGTCAAGGTCAAACCGCAACCCCTTCTCGGCCGCTCGCGGCGCAAACTCACTGTGTAACGTGCTAGCCAGCTCCATCAGATTAATCGTCTCCGTCTCATCCGCCGCTCCACGTTCAGCGCGCGATAGGGTGCCAAGATCGTTGATCATTTTAGCGAGGAACATCACTTGATCGTGCGCTGCCACTAGTGCTTCATGCACCTTTTGGGTGTAGCCTTTCTCGGCGAGCAGTCGAGCGTTATCAAGCGCTCCCTCGGCGATCGCCACCGGTGTGCGCAGTTCGTGGCTAACGACACTGATGAACTCATCACGCTCCTCTTCGAGACTTTTTATCTTGGTGACGTCACGCAGAATCAGCACATAACCGTCAGTGCTTGAGCTACCGCCCAAAATTGGCGCAAAGGTCGCTTCTAGTCGCAAATGATCGCCATCGCCAAGCGGCATGATCAGGTCGTCACGGGTGCGGATTGAGGGCGATTTGCTCAGTTCTTCAAATACATTGATTGGCGTTCTACCGAGCGTCTGTAATTGAAATATCTCGTTAATGTGGTGGCCGTGGAGTGTGGCATTGGTATCTAACAGGCCAATCATTGCCGCATTATAAATCGTAATGACGCCGTGAGCGTTAGTACTTAGCACCGCGTCGGTCAAGCTGTTTACCAACGTCATCATCTGGCTATGCTCTGGCGCGACCTTCACCTCGTCGCGTACGCGCTGCTGACTGCGCCTCATGCGCCACGTGCCCATCCCTTGTCTCATGTGTTTTAGTATAGCACACGCTACACGTGCGGTGTATGGTTTTTCAGTGCCGCTCGGTGTGTTTTATAGGCTGGGTCGATAGCTGCAACCTCTCGCCAAAAGGCGTCGGAGTGATTCATCTGGCGGGTGTGAGCTAGCTCGTGAATCAGCACATAATCAAGCAGCTCAAACGGCAGGTTCATCAGTGCGATGTTCAGGCTAATCGTGCCGCGCGACGAGCAGCTGCCCCAACGGCTGGAGGCGTGCGTCAGCTTGACGGTTTGATAGGAAAAGCCGTGTTCCTCGGCCAGGAATTTCAGTCGCCGTGGCAGGTAGCTTTTGGCTTCTTTACGTAGCGCTGTGATGACGACTTCACGAATGCGCTGTTGGATGGCTGGAGTAGTAATGTCGGTGTCGGGCGGTAGCTTGACGAGGATGCGGGTGCCAGAGCGCTTGATAATGGGTTCGGTGAGCGCGGGCTGGGTCTCGATGATCAGGTGATGACTTTTACCAATTGATTGGTCGTGCGTGTAGTAGTGACCTTGTTGATGCTCGCTCACGAGCTCGCGAATACGCGGCCGGGATGATTTGATGAGCATTTTTGCTGCGAGCAGCGGTGCGTACGTCGGTAAGCTAATCCGCAGTTGCCCGTTTGGCGCGACTTTCAGTGACACCTGACGCGCCAAGTGCGAGCGCCTCACCGTGATTTCGCCAAATTCAGCGTCGGTAATGGTTGGCATGTATAGCTCCTAGCTGATGCGAACGCGGCTGAGTACCGGACGTTGCGGACGGCGTTTGGGAGTATCAGCCTGGGCGGCTTGCGGTTGGGTCGGAGCGGCTGTAGTATTCGGGCGCACGTCGGCCAGCCGCTTGAGCAAGGTGCGCGCTTGGGTGTTATAGGTGTGACGACCACTGATGACGACGCATGGCTCGCTGGGGTGCGGCGATGAGAATTGTTTGATCTTGGCATCAAATGTTGCTTCGTCATTATCGTTGGCCTTGAGCCAGCGCATTTTGGCAGTCGCGAGGTCAGTCTGCACCCAGACAAAGAGAATCTTATAGCCAGCAGCACGGGCTGTCTTGGCAAGCTCAACCCGCCAGGCTCGCTTCTCCGTCGCCCCTTCAAACACGATGGTTTGATGGGTCTTCATCAATTCTTTGAGTAGTGCACCGCTCGCGTAATTAACAGCCGCCTCATCATCAGATAATGCCGTTAGGATACCAGAGTCCAAATGCGGCGCATGAAACATCTCAGAAAACTCAGCCGCGAATTGCGACTTGCCCGCCCCCGGCACGCCCACCATGGCAATGATGTGAGGAGAAGAAAGTTGCAAAGGTTTCATATATGTTAGTATACACAAAAAATCCCCCTTATCCAAGGGGGATTCTCGCCTGAAACCTCGCGCTTCAGAATTAGATTCTCGGAGCGGTCAGTCTCTTATAGGTGGCGTCGGCTAGCGACGTATGCTAGAGCTGAGGTAACCAGTGCACCGAGGCCCAGACCACCGAGTACCATGTCGGTCATACCAGTTCGTGGTAGTGCGGTTGGTGTTGGTGGGGTTGGGGTGGTTGGCTTTGGATTACACTCTTCGCTGTCGATACCGACGAACCGCTTGGTGTCTTCAGCTTCTTTCTTGGTAACTTCGCGGATTGTCTTGGTAGTGACGTCACAGACCTTGATCTTTTCACATTTACTCAGATCAGTGGTGTATGGTGGCGTGTTCTCTTTGCCCTTTTCGACTTTCTCGATGACACCAGTCTGGACGTTACATGCTTCAACTTTTTCTGGTACATCGACGGTTGCGTTGTCACAGCTATCTTTGTCGCCAGGAATCTCTGGGGTGTCAACGCAGGCGGTGTTGACGACCTTGCCAGCGACTTGTTCTTTGATGGTTGCCGTGATGGTAAAGGTCTTTGAGGTACCCTTCTTGAGCTCAGGGATTGTTGCTTTCCAGGTATTGTTCTGGATGGTACCCTCAGATGCCCTCAGGAATGTGACGCCTTGTGGCGCATTGTCAGTGACAACAGCGTTCTTTAGGTCAACGTTGCCGGTGTTGGTGACGGTTACCTGGTATGGGAATTCGTTGCCAACTTGGACGGTCTTGTGCTTGACGCCATCGACCTTTTTCTCAATTTTGATGCCAGGGTTAGCCTTTGGCGTTTCTGGCTGGATGGTGAACTGCTTGACACAGTCGTTGCTGGTGCGATCACCAAGGCTGGTTGTGACCTTGACGCGAGCGGTGTAAGTGCCCGCTTCCTTGATGGTAGCGCTGGTCTCGCTGGTCAGCGCTGAAGTAGTGTTGCTGCGTGAGAAGACTTCCTTGCCTGAAGCATCGGTGATGCTAAAGGTGTATGACTTGACAGTTGCGCCGTTCTCGACTGTTGCGTGAGCCTTCAGGGCGACCGTGTTAGTCTCACGGTTAACGACTGGCTGGTCAAGTGCTTTACAAGTAGCCACTGGCTGTGGTTTCGGTTTTGGTGGTACAACAACGTTGGTGGCGACAACTGGGTTACCACATGGTGTCATGATGGCGAACTTAAAGCGACCCTGTTCATCAAGCCGAATGAAAGCTTGCTGTGCACTGCTCATGCGGCTGGCTGGGACGACCTTGGCGTTGGTGCCTGAGATCGGTGTACCACCGCTAATATTACGGATGGCTGTCCGGGCATTGGTGGCGACAACGGTGCCGTTATCGAGGCGAACCTCGCCGTTACGGTAGACTGCACCATTAACGTAGTTGCCGCTCAGCATCTCGTAGGAAATACCGAACGCACCGTAAATTGTTGATACGCCTTTGTTGAAATATCGTTCGCGCATCTCTTGTACCGACATGGTACCACAATACACCACGGCGTACTTGTCACAGTCGCGGGTATTGTCAATTGTTTCTGCGTTGGCGTAGTAGACCAGTCCTGCTCCGAAAGCAGCGACCAGCGACAGCGCCACGATCTTAAGCTTTGTACTTAATTTCATAACATCCTCCTCACTGGTTGTTTCCCCAATATTATCACACAAGCATTATTTTGTCAATAACTTATATCATATTTTTTCAAAATGGTTAGTTTGGGTTTGTTTGCAGAATATCTTTTTCTGGTATAATAGATGAGCTAACCCGTTAGCGCGGGGTGTAGGGGCATAGTTCATCGGCTAGAATGGCGGTCTCCAAAACCGCAGAGGTAGGTTCGATTCCTACTGCCCCTGCCACGGTTTATGGTGTGACGACTTGATGAAAGTCGTTTTTTAATGGCTTGCTGTAGAATTGACAGCGCATATCAATTCGTATCTTGTGAAAATAATGCCTTGATCTCGTGAAAAAATTGCCAGATGCGCTTGAAAAAGCATAAGCGGCGGTCTATACTGGGAATAAGATGAGAATTTTGATGCTAGGGTGGGAGCTTCCTCCGCACAATTGTGGCGGCCTCGGTGTGGCGTGTTATCAGATGTCAAAGGCATTGGCGGCGCACGGTGTTGCTATTGATTTTGTCGTGCCCTACTCGGCCGAGCATCCGAATATTACCCATATGAACATTCACGCGGCCTCGCCGCTGCCACCGGGTTATCATGATCTCGGGGCGTATGATCACGGGGTCGCACCAGAAGTCGAGGATACGGATGGGCACGAACTTGAACCGATGCGTCGGTTGCAGCGCCGCTATGGCAAGTTTGTCAGGCAGTTCGCTCGGATGTATCCACCGGACGCCATTCATGCTCACGACTGGCTGACGATGGAGGCCGGCGTGATCGCCAAGGAGGTGTCGGGTGCTCCGTTGATTGTTCATGTGCATGCTACTGAGTTTGATCGCTCGGGCGAACATTCGGGTAATCCGTTAGTGCATGAGATTGAGCAGCAGGGGCTGATGATGGCAGATCGAATTATCGCGGTTAGCCGTATCACCAAGGATATGATTGTCAAGAATTATCACATCCCGCCAGATAAAGTTGAGGTGGTATATAATGCGATTGACCTGGCTGATCTGCCGCCGCATGAGTACGACACGGCGACATATAAATACCTCGAGGATCTCAAGACTGATGGCTATACCATTGTTGGTGCGTTGACGCGGCTGACGGTGCAGAAAGGGCTGACCTACTTTGTGCGGGCGGCAGCCAGAGCGCTAGAGCGCTACGACAAGATCGCATTTTTGCTATCGGGCGATGGCGAGCAGCGGGATGAATTGGTGGCCTTAGCCGCGCGGCTGGGCGTGAGCGACCGGGTGATTTTCACTGGTTTTGTTCGCGGCAAGCAGTGGCGCGATGCCTACTACCTGATCGATATATTTATCATGAGTTCGGTGTCAGAGCCGTTTGGGCTGACGGCGCTGGAGGCGGCGCATCATGATACAGCGCTGCTCATCAGTAAGCAGTCGGGTGTTGGCGAGGTACTCCATAACATCATGCGGTTTGATTATTGGGATGTTGATAAGCTGGCGGACGAGATCGTCAATATTGCGCGCTCGCCAGGCTTGCAATTGGCATTAAAGCGTAATGTCAAGGATGAGTACGCTCGGCTGTCGTGGCGGGATGCTGCGGAGCAGTGCGTCACGCTATATCAAGCATCGGCCCAAAGGAGGTGGGTATGAGCCGAGGCATCACCCTCTATCTCCACGTACATCAGCCATGGCGGGTGCGACGATACAGTATTTTTGACGTGGCGGCGCGGCATGATTATTTCGAGACGAATGATCCAGCGCAAAACAACGAGTTAATTTTTCACAAAGTCGCCGAGAAGTCGTATCTGCGGATGAATGCCCTGTTGGAGGAACTGCTCAGGCGGCATCATGATTTCAAGCTGTCGCTGAGCATCAGTGGTGTGTTCCTCGAGCAAGCGGAGCGCTTTAACCCAGCGGTGATCGAGAGCTTTAAGCGGCTGGTTGCCACCGACAAGGTTGAATTGGTATCAAGCCCGTATTACCACAGCCTGGCGTTCTTTTATTCGCGCCCCGAGTTTGAGGAACAAATTCGTCGCCATCAGCAGAAGCTGCGCCAGCTGTTTGGCGTCAAGACCAGGGTGCTCGCAAATACCGAACTGGCGTATAACGATGACCTCGCCAAGTGGGCGGAGAACGCTGGCTTTAGTGGTGTGTTGGCCGAGGGTTGGGATGAGGTGCTGGATTGGCGCAGTCCAAATTATGTGTATCGGCCGGTTGGTACGGAAACGATCGGGCTGCTGCTCAAGAACTATCGTCTGAGCGACGATATCGCCTTTCGATTTAGCAATCGATCGTGGGCGGGTTGGCCGCTGACGGCAGAAAAATATCGGACGTGGCTGATGGAGGCGACGGCCGAGGCGCCGCTGGTTAATTTGTTCATGGATTATGAAACCTTTGGCGAGCACCAGTGGTCGGATAGCGGTATTTTTAGCTTTTTTAATCAGTTCGTTGCCTCGTGGCTCGAGGTTAGCGGTAATACGTTTTATACGGTGTCTGAGGCGCTGGCGGCGCATCAGCCGGTTGGTGAGATCAGCATGCCAGAGACGGTGACCTGGGCGGATAGTGAGCGCGATTTGACAGCGTGGAATGGCAATGACTTGCAGAAAGAGGCGCTGCGGTATCTGTATGAGCTGGAGGCTGATGTACTGAGGAGTGGCGATGAGCAGCTGATCACTGACTGGCGGCGACTGCAGTCGTCTGATCATTTTTACTATATGTGCACCAAGTGGTTTACCGACGGCGACGTCCACGCCTATTTCAGTCCGTATGATTCGCCGTACGAGGCCTTCCTCTATTATGTTAATGCAATTCGCGATGTGCGCTGGCGGCTAAGCGCGCATCGGTACGAGAGGTTTTGATGTCGGTGCTACTGGCAAATGGCACGTTGGCGATTAGGCTCGATCAGTTTGGTCGAGTAAGTTCGCTGTCGTTCCCGCACGTTGGCCGCGAAGTCCAGAACCATCAGGCCGTGCATCGGATCGGCGTGTGGGTGGACGGCGAATTTTCGTGGATTGATGATGGATCGTGGCAAGTGACGATGCGACTGCCGCAGGGGGCGCTGGTGGCGCACACGGTGCTCAAGCATGAGCGATTGGGACTGGTGCTGGAATGCGATGATTTCGTTGATAGCAAGGTCAATGTGTTTGGTCGTAATATTCACGTGGTCAATCTACGAACTGAGACACGCCAGGTGCGGTTGTTTTTGCATCAGGCGTTTCGGCTGCACGACGATGGTCAAGCGATTGATACGGCGCAGTATGTCGAGGCTTCGCGGGCGCTGCTGCATTATCGTGGACGGCGGGCGTTTGCTGTTGGCCTACGGATATTTGATGGGCGTGATTTCGATCGGTGGACGGTCGGGCGATTTGGCGATGGCCTTGATGGAGCGTGGCGCGACGGGGAGGATGGCGAACTAGCGGGCTGTCCGCATGAGTATGGCATGACTGACTCGGTGCTGGGCTGCTCGCTGCGACTGGCGGCGCTGGCGTCGGATCGCTGTACTTACTGGTTGGCAGCGGGGACGTCGATCAAGGAAGCGCTGGGGCTACACGAAAAGACGCGTAGTGTCGGTCTGGTGCGGAGCTTGGCGCGGACGACGGATGCCTGGCACAAGTGGCTGAGTCCCGGTTTTCGCGCAGCACAGAAATTGCCGCCAGCCCACCGCCAAACTTTCGTTAATTCCCTGCTGACACTGCGGGCTCACGCGGATGAATCCGGGCTGGTACTCACTGATGACTCGGCGGGCAGTTGTCGTCTGCGCGACGCGGCGTTCGCGCTGTGGCCGCTGATTCGGCTGGGGTATGGCAATGAGGCGGTGATGTTTTTCGAAGCTTGCCGGCGGATATTTGAGACTGATGGTTACTTTGCGCCAGCGTATTATACGGATGGTGAGCCGGTGACGAGTGATACCGCGTGGAGTCAAGACCGGCCGCCAATGCGACTGGCGGACGCGGCGGCGGTACTATTTATCTTCTGTCAATTTGCGACGTCACGAGTTGGCATGGAGCGCTCGCGGCAGCTGTATCAATCGGTGGCCGCCAAGGTAGCGACATTTTTGACGGATAATTGGGATAATCCAGCGGCAGACGACGACGCGGCGTTTGTTTGGCGGTTGTCGCGTGCAGCACTAGAACAGGCGAGCGAACTCGCGCAGCAGCATGACGACCCGGCCAATGCCGTGCAGTGGCGAACCTGCGCTGACGATATTAGCACGCAGTTGGCGGGGCGTGATGCTGATGAGGCAACGATGGATGCAGTATACGCTGCCTATATGTTTGGCGTTGAGGGCGAGGCTGACTGGACCAAGCAACTGGTTAACGAGGCGACACAAACACTGGCGGCAGTCGATGGTTTGTTTAAGCGCCGAGCAGATGACCCCGATAGCAGCGTGGTCGCTAGTTTGTGGCTGGCGCAATATTATATCGAGACAGGAGAGATAGCGCGAGCAGAGCGAATTGTTGACTTGATCCGTGAGCGGCGCATTACCAAAACTGGTATGCTGAGTGAGCACAGCGCGTCGTCGGTGGTAGCTTCGGCTGAATATGTCAATACCTTGCTTGATATGGTCGTGGCGCAGCGGTAGATTGGTGTGTGGGAGTTAAACCGGCCTACTGATTTGGTTGTTTGCCACAAATAAAAAAACCACCCCTGTCTGAGGGGTGATTCTCGCTTGATGTCATTAGCCCTTGCGCGGCTTGACCTCGTTGCGACCGAGGTTTTTCTTGGTCTCGGTGTAGGTTGCGTGCTGGCGGGCCACTGGATCGTATTTTCGGAGCGTCAGCTTGCCCTGCCCTTTTGTGGTGCGGTTTTGGGTGTTGACCGTGGTGTAGTACGTGCGGTGGCCGCTCAAATTACTGACCAAACCAATCAACTTCCGCTTCGTGTTCTTCTTCTTTGCCATCTCTTTACTCGTTACGTTTATTTACAATCTTGACCGATTATAGCACAGATAATTAGGAAACGCTAGGGGCGCTGACAAGGAAAATTGCTCTTGCCCCCGAGCTAATACCAGCGTACCATCTCATCAAGTGGCCGGCGGCTGCGCGGGTGTGGCTGGTCGCTACGACTGGCGTACCCGAGCGCCAGCATGAGAACCGGCAGATCTTTGGCTGGGTCGATGAGCTGATGGGTTGTCAGTGCCTCTGTCGCTTGATCGATGGCAAATCCCTCAATCGGACACGAGTCAATCCCCCGCTCAGCCGCCACCAGCATCGCGAAGCCGAGGGCGATGTATGCCTGGTGTGCTGACCACTGATGCAGCCCATCAGGTGTGTCCATCAGCTTGAAATCTTTCTTGGCCCACTGCTTCCAGAACGTTTTGTAGGCGGTGCGCTCGACCAGATTCATGTGCTTTACATCACGGAGTATGTGATCGATGTGGTCGCTAAGCGCGTCGGCCGTCTTGGCGGTAAAAATCAGGAAATGACTGGCATCAAAGCGCGGCTTGTTAATCGGCGCGCATTTTTTCAGATCCTGGCGCAGCTGCTGATCTTGGGCGACGATGACGTCGAATTGCTCAAAACCGTACGAGGTTGGCGTGAGGCGAATTGCCTCAAGGATCAGCTCCATATCTTGGTCAGAGATCTTTTTATCAGCATCAAATTTCTTGCAGGCATGGCGAAAATCCAGCGCTTTGGTAATTTCCGCTGCTGAAATGGTTGGTTTGCTGGTCATTGGCGTCCTCCTTTTTGTTGCCTAATGATACGTTGCTCTTCGGGTGTGAATCGCCGTGATTCGCGCATTTTTTGGTAAGCTTTGTTGCGCGTCCAGGCGTCGATATGCTCGTTTTCTAATTCAGCCAGCGTCAGCTCAAGGAAGTGCACCGCCGCCGTCGCATACAGCCAAGCTAGCGCCATTTTGACGTAATAGCCGTCGTGTTTAACGTTTCGCAGCGCCGCGAAAACTTGATCAATATGTGCTTTGTCCAGGAAATTAGTCATCAAAGAAATTACGCCGTAGCGCACTGTAAATTCAGCTTCGCTTTGTAGGCATTCTAGTGCAAAATCCCACCACAGTTCGCCAGCAAAGCGCCGCTTTTTCTCGATGAACACATCAATGTGCGCCCACGAATCAACGCGCGGCAAATATTGTTTAGTCAAATCAATCGCCGCCTGCTCATCGAGCCGAGCGTGCGTGATCAACAATCCGCACAGCAGCACGTAGTCAAATGACTTGTTCTTGGCCGTTAGTAATTTGCTAATGCCGGCTGCGCTCATGTCAGGTGCCAACCTCCTCGCCAGCCGCCGCAAATCCGGTACGCGTACGCCGATGACCGGCATCTTGGTATTGACGATGCGCTTGTTAAAGGCGGCGTAGGATTCGTTGCCTTGAGCAAGCGCATCGAGTTGGCGCGTGAGGTTGTGAGGCATATGTTTATTATAACCTATAAGTGGCGCATTGCTAACGCTGCTCCCACTGTTTCGGCGAAACCTGGCATGAGCTTCATCTTGGGAACTTCTTCGAGATTAAACCAGGCAGCGGATTTATTTTCCCAATTAAGTCGTGGCGTAACGGTACTTGCCAGTTCAACGAGGACTGCAACAACATGCCATTCACGATCTAACTGTTGATCAATCTGTACAAATGGTCGGCTGAGCTTCATATGGATAATATGTTGCCCTGAAATGCCGATCTCTTCGGCTAGTTCACCATACGCGATGTCTTCGATACTAAGATTGGGGTTGTCGATAAAACCGGATATGCCGTTGACCAGCTCCGGATAGGCGATAACTTCACTGCTACGTTTAGTCAGTAAGACCTGATCGCCCGAGACAACGACACAATTTAACACAAAACACACACGTTCATCAGTATAGTTAACTCGTCCATCTTCAAAGCGTGGATAATCAGCCGTAAGGTCGCGAACGTGTTGCATGTAGGCGGCAGACGATTGCTTATCCATGTTTAGTATAAATAATCTAAAAATCAAAATGGAGCCACGATCGGGGCTTGAACCCGAGACCTCATCCTTACCATGGATGCGCTCTACCAACTGAGCTATCGCGGCATTACACCATCGCCTGCGGCATGTGCTCTACGCATGTTTGCGTTTCACGCGTAGGGGCTACGCACCGCACCGCTACTTTCGAAAACGGCACAGCAACATTCGTATTGTACCATACTCACGTGGCCGTGCAAAGACGATGGCGCTCTCAGACTACTTCTCTGTCTCGATCTGATCTGGCTTATCAATGGCTTCAGGGGCAGTTGGCGCAGTTGTTTCTTTGGGCTCTTCTTTGTGCGCTGTCGGCTTGTTAGCTTTGGCTGAGTCAAACTCAGATTCGATTTCGCTAAGCACATAGCCCATAGCGGCGACCAGGGCGATGGCGACAACTCCGCTCGCAACGTCGTAGTAATGAGTGAAGAAGCTGAGGATAAAGGTGACAACGGTGGCAAGGAACGTAACGACAATGCCAGCGGTAGTAAAGAGCCAGCCTCGGGTTTGCTTGCGTCGTAGCGGTGAGATAGCCAGCCCAAAGAGGACAATTTCGGTGATCGCAAAGATCAGCGTGATGATCTGCTGCAAGCGGATGATGGCGATATTTGGTACAAATATGGTGACGCCAAAGAGCGAGATATGATCAGCTTGCGACAGAAGTGATAGGGCTGAGGTTAGTGACAAAGCAGCCACCACCGCCAACATTGCAGCGACAATCCAGAGGTTGTCGGCGACCGCTTGGCGCGATTGCTTGGACATGCGTGGTAATGGTTTATAGAGTGCTTTGAGTGTTTTGGCAAATGGAAATCGTTTCATGATTTGATAATAGCATGTCGGGCGGCGGCGAGCAACTTAGCGTGAAGTACGGGTGGATTTTGTGGTGCGCGCTCGGGCTGGTTTGGCTGGCCGTGGCAAGCGCGGTGCGATGATGGCGTCCAGCACTGTCCAAGCAATGCTATTGGCTAAGAAGACCACGCCGACGATACCGGCGATTGAGGCGGCCAGATGTGCGGCTGAATTACTGATCAGGATTAGCCCGCCGCCGACCGTTAAGCTGATGATGGCTAGGGCGACGTAGACCTGCTGTAACTTGAGGCGCTGATTTTTCTGCTCGTTCCAGGTAATCAGCCCTCGCTTGATAAGCTCTAACATGCTCGAAATTATAGCATTGTTTATGAGTAAAGTCAACTTTACCTAATAGTTGCTAGTTAGTCACTAGACAAAACCTATTTCCATCGGGGTCTTGCATAACTACCCAGCGCCAGTTGCCTTCTGACTTTTCTTCTACGAGCTTTCCACCAAGGTCGATTATTTGTTGAATAGCCTCGTCAATATCGTCGACAACAATATCAATATGCATCCCGAGAGATTCTTGATCGGGAACTTGTTGGATACTAATCGTTACCCCATCCTCATTATTAGTTGACGGTAGATCAATGTATGGCGGTGAGACATCACCCAGTTCTCTACCGGTCACAATACTCCAGAACTTTGCCAATTTTTCACTAGCTGTTGCATTTATAATAATGTATCCAAGTGTACCAATAGGCGTTTTTCTTTCCTCTGGCGTTGCCCTTTTCTTTTCCATAGTTTCAGTATATCAAAAGGTCTATGTTGCTCACATAATTCAATAAAAAAGAGTGTTGGCTAACGCTCTCTGTAAAATAGCCATATAGTGAGATTTTACGTCCACGCTAGAACCCGCTTTAGCACAAAGTCACAAATCTGAATAGCCAGAGTAAAATCCTGTTCGGCATGTCACCCCCGACCCACCGAAATAACCCTATACTTCTTACAGAAAAAGTTTATTTAATTCTAACTGCTCTTCTCACTCAAATAACTACAGTTTAACACTGCACCGAATTTTTATGGCATCCAAAAAATACCTATCGTGCGAGGTGACGATAATGGTGCCTTTGTATTGCTGCAGGGCGGATTCGATATTTTCTCTGGTTGGAATGTCGAGGTAGTTGGTCGGCTCATCAAGAATTAGTATGTGATTATTATTCAGTAGTAATTTAATAAAACTTAATTTCGCCTGTTGTCCGCGCGATAGTTCGGCAACCTTCTTTTTTATGTCAGATTCAGTTAGCCCTAAGCTGCGTGCTTTGGTGTAAATCAGGGTTGTCTCAGTACCAGTCTGGGCAAGATTGTCAAAGCCGGTCAATTCGTGATCTAGTTCGTCAATATCTTGTGAAAAATAGCCAATTTTAATATTTTCGCCACGATTTACTTCGCCGTCATCCGGTAAAATTAAGTTAGCTGCCAACTTTAGTAGAGTAGTTTTGCCGCTACCATTTTTACCTTCGATACTGACGCGCTCACTACCCCGAATCTCCAAATCAAGCGAATTCAGAATTGGTTTTTTGTAGGATTTGCTAACACCAGTGAATTGTAACAACAATTTATGACCGTCAATATGCCCATTAATTGAAGCTTTATAATGTTTCGTTACTTTCAGGCGCTCGGGCCTTTCCAAGTGTGCAATCCGTGTATCCAGCGCTTTGAGCTGCTTGCCAGTATTTTTCTGCGTGGCACTTTTCTTAGTCCTGAAAGTCATCCTGTTTTCATCCTTTAGCTTATTGTATCTCTGACTTGAGACTTGTTGTACTCGATCATCCCTCGCCGCGCGCAATTTTAATAGGCGATTTTTTTCATCCAGATATTTTTCGTATTCCGCAAGTTGTGATTTCTGTTCGGTAGCTTTCTGGGTTTTGTAAAAATCATAATTGCCTCCGTATTGTTTTAGTCCAGCTGGACTTAGTTCGACAACTTTAGTTGCTACTTAATTGATGAATGCGCGGTCGTGGCTAACTATCAGCACGCCACTACGAAATTGTCGGATGTAGTTCCCTAGCCAATCAAGACCTGCTTGATCAAGGTTATTTGTCGGTTCATCAAATAGCAATATTGTTGGCGTAAACTCATTCGCCAAAACTTTCGCTAACACTAGGCGCGCTTTCTGCCCGCCGCTTAAATCATTGACATTTGTGTTACGAGAAATATCACCAAGCTCAACTTACTCTAGCGCCATCTCAATACGCCACGGTTCGAAGGACGCGTCGAAAAATTGTCTGACTGTTCCTTCAGCGGAAATACTTTGAGGCACATAGCCAACAGTTTCATTATGCAAATGAACCGTACCACTATCTGGCGGAATCTCGCCCGTAATTACCTTTAGTAGTGTCGTTTTACCAACGCCGTTCTCACCGATCAGCGCCACGACCTCGCCGTGATTGATAGGAAAATTGATATTATTTAAGATTAAATTTTCGTTATACGATAAACATATATTCTGTAGATTGACCATAATAAACTCCTGGAAAAGAATCAAATTTGATAAACAGAAAGTTTATTATAGCCGTATCATATTTTTATTATACCATAACAAAACCATTACCCAAACCCTTACAAGTGCAAGCTCAAAAACCACTCTCCAAAAGGGGGCAAAAAGTGGTTTTTGCCTGTGGCAGGAATTAAGGAATGCAAATGAAAAAGTCGCCATTTCAGACGACAATTCCGAAGTTTTCCAGATCTTGGTGCCGGAAGTAGGACTCGAACCTACGAAGCCTGACGGCGGGAGATTTACAGTCTCCTGTGATTGCCACTACACGATTCCGGCATGGAACTTGCTGCATCGCGGCGCCCGCATGTTTTTACGTGCTTGGTGCGAAGGCGATGCAAATGGAGCCGATTCAGGGATTCGAACCCAGGACCTGCTGTTTACAAAACAGCTGCTCTAACCAGCTGAGCTAAATCGGCATCTTGAATGATTGTAGCAAGTTTTGTCACCCAAGACAAGGTCTACATAATTACTTTTCGTGATTGTTGCCGCGGCTGGCGTGCCTGCTGAGGGTGGGCTGGGTGCTGCGAACGGTGTGGCGTGGTGGCTGGCTTGTCGGGCGTGAGCATAGCCGTGGCGCGCTCGCGAAGCTTGGCGGCTTGTTCGGGCTGCTTGGCGCTGTCGTAGGCTTGGGCGAGTGTGTTCAAGGTGTGCGGCGTCGGTTCGAGCTCGGCGGCCTTCTCTAGCGCCGCCAGCATCTTCTTCGTATTACCTAATTTCTCCTGAACCTTGGCGTAGGCGATGTGCCGGGCGGCATGATTGGCTTCCATATCAAGCGCCTGCTCAAATGCCAGCGCTGCCTTGACGTAATCTTGCGTCTCGTAGTAAATGAGGCCGACATTGTGCAGGCTCGAGGCGCTCGGCTCGAGGCTCTGGGCGATTTCAAAACATTCGATGGCGTCCTTGTAGGCGCGCTGCTTGGCGTATAAAATCCCCAGGCGGTTGTAGGCCGTGGCATTTTTCTCATCGACACGCAGGATAGTTAAGAGTGCCTTCTCGGCGCGTAGATACTTGTTTTCGCGCAGTGACTCCTGAGCGATGGCCCAGAGCTTGTCGAGTTTCTCTGACAATTTAACCGGTAAGTTTTGTGCTTCGCCGACTGACGGCTGATACCAAACTGCCCACACCATAACCAGCAGGATAACTAATAATCCAGACATATGCATCCATTATACCACAATATTGAGCAGCGCCAGCCGCACATTGCCATTATGCCTCAGTCGGGTCTCGGCGGTGATGATCCGATCAAGGAGGGGCTGGTGCGCGGGGCTCGGCTGAGTTTTCATCTGAAACGCTACCATGGTCAGGAGGATGTCGATCAATTGGAGGGCTTTGGCGCGGTCGGTGAAATAGGATGGCAGCGTGCGCAGTGCTTCGTACGAGCCCGGTGTAGTGAGGATGCATTTGGCGTCAGCGGCGATAGCTTGATATTCGGACAGCAGTTTCGGTGTGCGCGCTAGTTGGCGGATGAGGAGTGGCCGACCGGCGGCCAGGAATAAGATTTGGCGCCGCTCGCTGGCAGTGAGTGAGGTGCTGTCAAGTAGCGTTTCGTCCTGTACTGGCGAGGTACGGTGCAGGGTCAGCACCTGACAGCGCGAACGAATGGTAGCCAGGAGCTGCTGTTCGTTCTCGGTCACCAGCAAAAAATGCGTGTTGGCGTTCGGCTCCTCCAAGGATTTGAGAAGCGCGTTCTGGGCAGCCTCGCTCATCTGGTCGGCTGGATTGATAATGATGACGCGGCGAACCGTGGCATGCGTGCGCAGCATGGCGATCATAGTGCGGACTTGCTCGGTCGTAATCGTAGTTTTTGCCTCCAGTGGTTGCAGCCGAATCACCTCTGACGGCGTGAGGCTCGCCAGATATTCGGCGGTGCCTATACCGTCTAACCCACGCTCGGCGGTGATGATCACCGCCTGTGGCAGCCGATCGGCGAGTTGGTGTAGTGGCGTGCGGTCGCGATGCGCCACCACTGGTGTGCGCGGCGGGTGGGTGTTAGTCATGAGTGGCCTCGCCGGGCTCGTTCGGGGTTGCGGCAATTTTCGGGAATAATTGTCGAAATTCTTCTGGAGCGGCCGCTTCAAAGGTTTTTCGTTTACCTGATGGCAGCGTGATTTCTAGTTTGTGGGCGTGGAGCATCAGGCGGCTGGCACTCGGTTTGCCGTAGACGCGGTCGCCGAGAATTGGCGTGTTTAGGTGCGCCATATGGACGCGGAGTTGGTGGGTGCGGCCAGTGGTAGGCTTAAGTTCAATCAGCGCCTGGTTATCAGTTGCTGCCAGTACGCGGTAGGTTGTCTGAGCAGGCTTGCCGTTGGGGTCGACACGGAAGGTGCTGGGTGCGGACGGGTTGCGGCCAATCGGCAGGTCAATCTTCGCGGCGGCTAATTTCGGCACGCCGTCGGTTACCGCGAGGTAGGTTTTTTTGGTGGTGCGCTGGGCGAATTGCCGTTGTAAGTGGGTCGCAGCGTCAGCAGTTTTAGCGATGATCAGCACGCCTGAAGTGTCGCGGTCAAGCCGATGGACGATGCCCGGCCGATCGGTACCCGAGGCAAACAAAGTTTTGGGGCGAATAATTTCTGCCACCGTTGGCTCGGTCGATAGCCCGCCCTTGGCGTGGGTTAGGAGCCCGCTCGGCTTATTCACTACCATCACGTCGTCGTCTTCATATAGAATCGGCAATTCTGCACTCGCCTGATCCTGCTCTGGTAGCTTGACGGCGATCTCGTCAGTCTCGTCGACCTCAAACTTTGGCGTCGTCACCACGCGGTGATTGACCGAAATGTAACCGGCTTTGATGTACTTTTGCCAGAGACTGCGCGAAATCGACGGGTCAAATGACGTGGACAAGTGAACGTCCAGGCGCTGCTTGGTCGGCACGATGTGGAACATGATGACAAATTTGCCTTGAAATGGCGTCTCAGTGCAGCTCGCATCAAGCGGGTTTGGCAAAATATCAGCATTGGCGGGCTTGTCAGGCCACAGCTCGTCAATTGATTCCTCGTCAACAATTGAGCCGTAGAGCACTGCGAAATGCTGTTTGTTCAGGATGAATTCTGCCAGTACGTGCGACTCGTCGGTCTGAATCTTCAGGTGACGCAAGGCTTTGACGGGCGTGTTGTCATCGGCCAGCTGGTACAGCCTGGCGATCTTGAGGACGGTGCGCGGCGAAATTTTCACGCGGCGTGTCCTCTGCGGTTTGGGCGGCTAGACATCTGCGGCGCTTGATGTGGCGGCGTTTCCCGCTTGGTGAGACAACCTGCCATCGCCTGCTACCTCCGTAGCCCCACAGCCGTTTGGACGCGGTGCAAGGTTTCGTTAGCAACGAGGTTCATATCGCGCTCGCTGAACTCCAGTTTACGTTCGATGGCCCGCTCATCAACTGCCGCCAAACGCGCTTGGAAATTCGCCAAGAATTCGGCTACTTCATCAGCCACGATTCGCTTGAAATCGCCGTAGCGTTCTATGCCGGCATACTGGCTGATGGTCTGCTCTAAACTGACGTTTCGTCCGGCATCTTGGCGTACCAGCGTCAAAATCTCCAGCAGATTGGAAATTCCCGGCTGGTTGTCACGGTCATATTGCACCGTGCCCAGTGAGTCGGTGGTGGCGCTCATGATTTTTTTGTGGGCTGCCTCTGGCTCGTCGCCAAGGAAAATGACGCCTTTGCCGCTGTCGTCGGATTTACTCATCTTTTTGGTTGGATTCATCAGATCTTTGATCCTCAATCCTTGGTCGTTACCAAAGAATTGGTGCTGCTGGGCGACTGGTTTGGGCACGATGAATAATTCGCCAAATTTGCGGTTCATCCGTTCGGCGATGTCGCGGGTAAATTCCAGGTGCTGCGTCTGGTCATCGCCAACCGGCACGTAAGTGGCGCCATAAAGCAAGATATCGGCGGCCATCAGGACTGGGTAGTTGAAGAGACCGACGGAGGTATAGTTTGAATAAATGCCGTACATTTTATACTCAAGGTCTGCACGCTCCCTGAACACTGGGTCAGATTTTAATTTTTCTGCCTTCTCTTTAAACTGCGTCATCCGGCGCATCTCGCCAAACCCGGTGAAACAGTCCAAAATCCACGCCAGCTCGCTGTGCGCCGGGATGCGACTTTGGCGGTACAAATGAATGGCCTCGTTGTCCAGCGGCAGCCCAGCGGCCGTGTAAATCCGGGCGTTGTTGAGGATACTGTCGTACAATTTACTGTGGTCAATTGGCGTCGTAAAACTGTGTAGATCGGGGATGAACAGATTGATATCAAAATCAGCCGAGCGGCGCTTCGCCATGTCGACAATCGGCAAAATGGCGCCAAAATAATTGCCAATGTGAATATCGTTGTTGGCGCGCACGCCAGTGAGGATGACGGGTTTACTCATAAGGGTATTATAGCAGAATACAGCACCATCGGCACCCCGTTTTCATTGTTCCTAGCTTGTTGGCATGGTCGGTCCGTGGAATCCACAAAAAACCACTGTACTCAGTCGTAATAAAGTCCCAGCAGACTCTCGTAAATATAATAAACCAGGCAACAGACTACGAGAGCTTTTTATTTGCTTTGTAGATCTTTTTCATCTTGCGCAAGAGTACTGCATCGCTCATGTACTTTATTATACACGATTCTGTGTTGTTTTTTCAATGGTATCAAGTATCGTAATAAGTTTTCTAGCATCAAGAAGGTAGTTGGGATAGGCTCGTTTAAGGCTAGTCATATCCCCGGCTGCCACGAGCACCGGCTGCAGCTCAGGCATCTCTCGCTCAAGCTTTGAGAGAAGTTGGTTTGCCCTAGCTAGATCATTTTTTCTGAACCCTCGGATAGAGAGTGAATGCTCTTTTGTGTCAATAGTGAGTATATTATAATGATGCTGTCCAGAACGCTTCATTTCTGTCGATACCCTCATGGCAGTAAGCCATGCCCCCAGCTGCACCTTAGCCCCTAACCGTGAAGAGAGGTCTTGCGCCTGCTGAAATAGTTCTTGTGCTGTCATATCTTTATGCTGAGGGAGTGTCGGGCTGTCCTCCACGAGAGCGATAATTGATGCAAGATATTCGAATAGCCGAAGCCAATCAGTGTTCCCCTGTCCTGCCTTTAGGTTTTCATGACGCATCGTTCCGACAATCTCTACACCAGTAGCCCATGCGTGCTGGAGTTCGGTGCGTAACTGTATTTCGATATTCAGGCCGTCCCAGCAGCGTGATTCTGGTTGCCGCCCTTGAGAATTGTGGAAACGAAAAACAAGATGAATGCCGCGATAGCCGCTTGGCTGAGGTGATGCTATATAGTTATGGACAGTTTTCAGTTTATGAGGAAAGCGGCCCGGCTCCGTATAGATTGCATGTAGTCGCTGAACTTGCTTGATGCTTTGCATGATAGCCCTAACGCCGCCAATATCTTGCATTCGGCTAAGGCTCATGTGCTGTTCGCGATTACTTATTTTGTCGATGATCGTTTGGAGTCGCTTTAGCCGTCGTGCGACGATGGCGTCGGTGCAGACTTCTTTCGCTTTGCGGCGAAGAGTAACATTGAAGGTATGCATCGGGTATTCATGACTTATTCGCCATTTATTTACGAGCGCGAGGGCCTTCTTTGACCGGCTACTGTTATGACCATATTGACGTATGGTGTCACCTGCCCGATTGATTTGGCCATTGCTATAACTTGGTTTTGGCGGAAAATTCATGATTTTATTATAGCATCACTCTACTGAACGGTCGTTTTACATTGTACCAAAATACTCCGCCTGCACATGACGGAGTATTTTCGAGAGTCGGTTTCTCCTCTGTTTTAACGCTTGGAGAATTGTTCGCGCTTGCGGGCGGAACGCAGACCGTATTTCTTGCGCTCTTTCTCGCGTGGGTCGCGCTTGAGCAGCTCAGCCTTCTTCAGGACTGGACGCAGATCAGCGTGAGCGGCCGTCAATGCTTTGGCGATGCCAAGCTTGATGGCGTCAACTTGACCAGCGAGAC
>CAUQHW010000003.1:0-127752 GCA_963518125.1 uncultured Candidatus Saccharibacteria bacterium
ACTGAGCTTTTTTGGGGCAGTTTTGAAAACAGCTCTGCAGTCCCATACAAATATCTCGATAAGGCCGCGTGACAACTTCTGCCGAGTCAAGGCCGAGTTTGGTCTCAATGTCACTAATCATCGCTAGCGCACTAGTCTCATCATCTGATAAAACCTCAACTTCCACGAACGTTCCGGCGTTTTTAATTTCATCAATAGCTACCGTTGCCTGCGGAAAGTCTGGGGATTGGAATGATCGCCGGTATTTGTTGACCTCGACCAGTTTCGCCATGCCGAGGTTGGAGAGCAGCTGTTTGGCGATTGCCGCGTCCCCGGGTTGAATTGGCAGGTTTGTCTCTGGCTTAATGATCACATCGTTTTTCGTATGTGTCGCAGCGGTCGTCGCTGGCTTGTAAGTCAACTCGGCAAAACCATCGCGCTGGCGAATCCGCAAGCATTCAACTGTCTGCATAAAGTCAACATCAGGACGAGAATAATACGTATCAATCTCGTGGAGATTACTCTGCAGCTCAAAACCGAGATCTTGTAATCGCTTAATTAATTCTTCTACGTCACCGGTTAATTGGCGTTTGCGTTCGATTTCTAATGGTATATCCATATGGCTATTATACGGTAGGTTGGTATTATTTGTATTAGTTTGTGTCTCAAAAAAGCCAGCGATAAGACCCGGAAAGCAGTTGTGCTGCCACCCGAGGAATCCGAGCGCTTGAAGTTTTGTAATTAAATGATACAATATAGTTTATGAATGAACATATTTTAGCCAACAGTCATGAAGTTACCTCGGATAAAAATCACGACCATGAGTCAGTGTCCCATCAAATTCGTGAAGTTTTTGAGAGGTATAACCCCATGTACTTAAAGGAGCGAGCAGTATTAGATACGCTGTGTGAGTCGGCACAAGATATTATGTTGCCAGCTGATTTCTTTGATAGGATAAACCATTCTTATGATGACGGAAGTTTGATTGGTATCAAAATTGAGACAGGAAAAGCATGTCGCTCTACGGAAACATTAGAGTTTACTGACAATATGGATGGGTTTGTCAAGCATTGCCGTACAGGTAGTGCGAGTCTTGCTGATGTCATGGAATATACACTAACGTTAGCTCACTGTGCGCCAGAAACCGTGAAGTATCTTGATGCATATTGGAGTGATCTATTCAAAAAATCAGATTGGCCCACTCGTGAAATAACCAAGGAGCTTCGTGGTGACTGTCGCACATGGTTCGGAAAGCATGAACAGGAAGTGGCGGCACTACTGCATGCGCCATTGACGAAAATAGTTGCCGATGCTGAAATACTTGATAAGTATGGTACGAATATTTTAGTGAACGGTACTGACAGGATGGTTAATAGACTACTGGGCGATGCCGAGAGGAATATCAAGAGCTTGCCATTTAGCGAAGCATGTCGCAATGATCTACTTAAAAAGGTGAAAGATGAGATCCTAGCGACTCTGAACGACGAGAATAATCGTAATATTTGGCTTGGCGCGCTGGAAGACGGGTTACGGGATGAGATTAACTGGGGTGAACAGGGCGGTGGCCTTTTATTGGAATATGATGATGGGTATAGCTACGAAGATGTCATTTCGTGGCTTAAAAAGAGGCGGAAGGTGTTACCTGAGGACTGGGAAGGTGGTGAAGATTTTAAGCAGCATATCATGAGGCTTGAGCAGTGTGGTGAAGCGGTAGAAACTCTCGATGGCATTGCCAATGCCCAGCTCGAGGAGCTTGGTATTAGACTGAGCGAGCCTGATCATCGGCTGCCAAAAAGATCATGGGAGTTTCCCGAGGGTTCGCCTAGACAGAAGATGGCTAAAGATTATGAAGAGAGGTTTGACGCCGTCAATTCACCAGAGGAGCTACGTCACGTAGTTGAGAATATTGACCCAGCATATAGCGAATATGTAAGAGAGCGGTTTGCTGATACGGTGAGAGCAGTGAGCGATCCACAGGTGGTAACTGATTGGTTAGTCAATGGGAATCAGGAAAATTTTCAGCCAATCATTAATCCTTTGTGGATGCTGCGTAACACTCTTCAGACCTTATTACCGGAGGAGTCAAGTGAGCTTGTACGAAAGTTTGGTATTGAGCAGGAAGTGGAGAAGTTGCGACGACATAATGATGATGTCTATAGCCAACTTGGCGAAAAGGAGTACCAGCAGCTATCAGATGCCAGCTTGGCGGCTGAAATTGCGTGTAGGATAATTGACGATATGTGTGGTGATGACCATGAGTTATACGATGCGATAATGGCGCGCGTGACAGCTTATGCGTATAAACAAATTCATGAGCTGCAACTTTATGCACCCAGTCTGCGTGATAATTTAGCTGTGTTTATTGACCATACTAACAAGGTCAAACTCCCTATAGACTTGCCTAACGGTGAGGCAGTATTGCGGGCGATATACCCCGATAAGGATTACCTTTGATCGCTACATGCAAATGCAAAGCTAATTTTACCGATTTAGCATAAGTTTGATATAATGAAAGCATGAACCATACAATTTTCGACGACATTGTATCAGGCACCGTAAAATCATGGAAGGTTTGGGAGGACGAGCAGTTTTTGGCGTTTCTCACGCCGTTTCCAAATACTCCGGGAGTGACAGTGGTCATTCCAAAGCACAACCCGGGCGATTATATTTTTGCGATTGACGAGACGCTATACCTCGAGTTTATGCGAGCAGTGCGTCAAGTGGCGCGGCTACTAGAACGGGCATTTGATACGCCGCGGGTGGCGCTGGTGTTCGAGGGAACGGGTGTAGCACATGTGCACGCCAAGCTGTATCCGCTGCATGGCGACTTGGCGGGGCGGACTGACGTCTGGGCGGAAAATGCAGAGTTTCATGAGAACTATCGCGGTTGGCTGACAACGACCGAGGGGCCGAGGATGGACGAGGCCGAACTAGACCGTATTCAGGCACAGATTATTGCTGCTCGGGAGTAATATTTAGTCAACGAGGCGAAATAATGAAGTGGCTTGGAGTTGTCGGTACACGCGAAGTAGATGATACGATTCGCCGTGACATTGAACAGTTTGTCGGGCAAAAGATTGCTGAAGGTGGCGGGATTGTGTCGGGTGGTGCTACTGGTGCTGATCACGAAGCGGCTCGGCTGGCGTATGAATGTGGCCTGGAGGCGGCACGGTTTCGGATATTTTTGCCAGTGGAGCTGGAGCTATATTGCCAAGCACTGTATGATCGCGCAGCTGTCGGCAAATGCCGTCAGGATGATGCGATCGCGACGGTCGCTCTTTTGCGAGACATTGCCAAACATCGGCCAGGAGTACTGCGCGATACTACTGATTTTAATGAAGTTAATGCTGATTCATTTCATGCGCGTAATTGTCAAATTGTTGACTTGGCGGACGAACTGGTGGCGTTTCGGGTTAATAATAGCCGCGGCACGACTTTTACGATTGATCAAGCTCAAGCGAAAGGTATTCCTGTCAAGGTGTTTGACTACACCATTGATTAGAATGGTATACTGATATATATGAAAGTCAGCCTAAACATTATCAAACAATTGATTAATTTTGAATTGCCTCCCGTAGATGAGCTGGTGGCGCGGGTCAATCAGCAGCTTGGTGGCGTCGATGAAGTGATTGACCTCAACGCTAAATATGGCGGCGCGCGAATCGTCCGGGTGGTTGAATGCGCCAAGCACCCTAATGCTGATAGGCTGAGCGTGACCAAGATTGATGATGGCCGCGCAGTGGCGGACGTACCGCGCGATGAGGGCGGTCTGGTGCAAGTAGTTTGCGGCGCGCCAAATGTACATGCGGATATGTGGGCGATTTGGTTGCCGCCGAAAAGTATGGTGCCGGCAAGTTTTGATGACGACGAGCCGTTCGTGCTGGATGCGCGGCCATTGCGCGGCGTGCTGAGCCAAGGCATGTTGGCGGCGGCGGACGAGCTGGCGATCGGTACGGATCATGAAGGGATTGTTGAGATTCATGAATACGACGTGCCGGCGGGTGTTGAGCTAACGGCGGGCGCTCGTTTTGCGGAAATATTTGGGCTGGATGATTATGTGCTGGATATTGAAAATAAGATGTTTACGCACCGGCCGGATTGCTTCGGGCAGCTCGGCGTGGCGCGCGAGATTGCCGGGATTTTTCACCAGCAGTTTACCAGCCCCGAGTGGTACAACGTGATTCAAGAATTTGCTGGCGGCGACGGTCTCGAGCTCGAGATCTTCAATGAGGCGACTGAAGTAGTGCCGGTGTTTTCAGCGGTGGCCATCAAAAATATTGAGGTGCAGCCGAGTCCGCTATGGCTGCAGTGTCAGTTGGTGGCGATGGGCGGCAAGCCGATTAACAACATTGTCGATGCCACGAATTACATGATGCTACTGACGGCACAGCCAACGCACGCCTATGATTATGACAAATTACGTGGGTCTACACTCGGGGCGCGGATGGCTCGTGATGGCGAGAAAGTCAGTCTACTTAATGGCAAGGAATATGAGCTGACGACGGACGACATCGTCATTGCTGATGGCGAGGGTGTGATTGGTCTGGCGGGAATTATGGGCGGTATCGACACTGAAGTTTCGGATGACACGAAAAACATCGTTTTGGAATGTGCTAACTTTGACATGTATGCACTACGCCGCACAGCTATGCGTCACGGTATTTTTACCGATGCGTTGACGCGGTTTAATAAGGGTCAGTCACCGGCACAAACCGACCCCGTCCTCAAACAATTGATAAGTATGGTGGGCGGCGTGCAGGCCAGTCCCATGCTATTTAAGAGCTACCAGTCTCTGCGCTCCGTATTGGCTGGCGGTACGCACTGGTGCGGTGGGTTGTTGGTGCCGAGTGGATTTGTTGAAGAGCGGCTCGGCGTAAATTTTGCTGATGGTGAAATGAACACGCTGCTAGGAAACGTTGAGTTTTTCGTTGATGAAGGGCGCGAGTATGGTGAGGGCGGCATGATGGTCTACAGCCCGTTTTGGCGCACCGATATCGAGCTACCTGAGGACATCGTCGAAGAAGTTGGCCGGCTGTATGGCTTTGATAAATTACCGCGTCAATTACCGCATCGCAGCATTAAACCCGCGCCGAAAAACCCGCGCCGTGAATTGAAAAACGCTATTCGCCAAAGTCTGTCGCGTGCTGGTGCCAACGAAGTCTTGACCTATAGTTTCGTCCACGAGCATGTCCTAAAAAATGCCGAGCAGGACGTTGCTCAGGCATACAAATTATCAAACGCCCTCAGCCCTGATTTGCAATATTACCGCTTGACGGTGCTTCCGAGTTTGCTGGACAAGGTCCACGCCAATATCAAGGCCGGGCATGATGAATTTGCTTTGTTTGAAATGGGTAAGGGCCACAGCAAAATGCATGGCCTAGGCGAAGATGGTTTGCCAGAGGCCAGTCAGTTTACGGACATCGTCTATGCTGCCAAAAAGCCGGGAGCGGGTGCGCCGTTTTATGTGATTCGTCGCTTGGTTGAGCAGTTGGCGCGTGACCTTGGCGCTGAGCTGGTATTCAAGCCAATTGAACAAGAACTTACGCTTCCAGTCGCGGCACCGTTTGACCAATCGCGCAGTGCAATGGTCGAAACAACTGACGGAACGTTCATCGGTATGGTTGGTGAGTTGAAACAATCAGTCATCAAGAACTTCAAACCGCCGACGTACGCGGCAGCGGCGAGCTTGGACACGGCTGGCTTGGAGGCTGTCTACGCCAAGCGTGACAGTCATTATCGGCCACTCAGCCGCTATCCTTCAACGACGCGCGATATCTCGCTCAAAGTACCATCCACTGTCAGGTATCAGCAGCTACTGCAGACGCTGGATGAGGTCGTGCGGGGTGTTGATATGGTGGTGCGACTTGAGCCGCTTGCTATTTATCAGTCTGAGCACGAAACGGTGCAGAAAACGATAACATGGCGGCTGGCGTTTACTTCACTCGCACGGACATTGGCGGATAAGGATATCGCGCCGGTAATGCAGCAGATTGAGCGGGCGGCCAAAGATGCGTGGGGTGCTGAAGTAGTCTGATGAAGCCGCTAATTCATATGCTCCGGTATGCGCGCGGCATGGGCAGATACTACATCGGAGTTAGTATCTGCTCAGTTATTGTGGCGCTGACCGGCATCGCGGTGCCGTTCGTGATTTCGCGGGCAACCAACTTGATGGTCGAAGTGGTTGAGGGCGGCAAGGTGGGAATTGAGCAGGCGATTTTCTTGGCGCTGGTGCTGCTGGCGCTTGACGTGACGAATACGATGGTGCGAAACCTTGGCGGTTACTGGGGCGACGTGATGGCCACGCGGCTCAAACAGCAGCTGTCGACGCGGTACTATCATCACTTGCTTGGCTTGCCACAAAGTTATTTTGATGGCGAGCTGACCGGGACGATTATTAATCGCCTCAATCGCGCGATTACCGAAACGACGAATTTCCTGAACATGTTTGCCAATAACTTTTTCCAGATGCTGCTGACGACAGGTATCACCATCGGCATCGTTCTGGTATACAGCCTGGAGTTGGCGGTAATGGTGGTCATTATGTATCCGCTATTTATGTGGCTGACGGCACTAACGAGCAAGAAATGGCGGGCCTTTCAGAACCGTAAAAATCACGAGACAGATATGGCCAGCGGCCGGTTCGCCGAGGTCATTGCTCAGATCAAAGTCGTCAAAAGCTACGTTCGTGAGTCGCTCGAATATCGTCATTTTGCCAAGCGTTACCGCAAAACAATTGCCATCACGCGCAAGCAGTCTCGCTACTGGCACAGCATGGACATTGTGCGCGGCGTGGTGCTGTCGGTCATTTTCTTCATGATTTTTGCGTACATTTTTGTGCAGACGACCGAGCGGCGCTTTTCGATCGGCGATATGGTGCTATTGATCACGCTGATTAATAATTTGCGGATGCCGCTGTTTAACATGAGTTTCATTGTTGATAATTTCCAGAAAGCTCTGGCCGGGAGTCGGGATTTTGTTGGCGTAATGACGCTGCGCCCAGCGATTGAAGATGCCCATCACGCGCCGGAATTAGTCGTGAGCCGCGGGGCGGTCGAATTTCGCAACGTCTCGTTTCGCTACGCCTCTGCCATGCAAAAGCCAGTGTTGACCGACATCTCGTTTACGCTTCATCCCGGTGAGCACGTTGCTCTCGTTAGTGAGTCGGGTGGCGGCAAGACTACCTTAACGAACTTGCTGATGCGCTTGTACCAGCCGAGTAGTGGCGAAATTACCGTTGACGACATGGCTATTGACGCGGTGCAGCAAAAGAGTTTGCGCCGTCACATCGCCACGGTGTTTCAGGAGCCGGCGCTCTTTTCCGGTACAATTCGTGAAAATATCGCCTATGGCGCCGACGAGCCGACGGATGAGCAGGTAATCGCCGCTGCCAAGGCCGCCAATGCACACGACTTCATCAGCGAGCTTGACAAAGGGTATGACACGCAAATTGGCGAACGCGGCCTCAAATTGTCTGGCGGTCAAAAGCAGCGCATCGCCATTGCGCGGGCGGTGCTCAAGGATGCGCCAATTCTCATTCTCGACGAAGCAACGAGTAATCTCGACAGCAAGAGTGAGCATCTAGTGCAGCAGGCGCTGGAGCGGCTGATGAAGGGGCGAACGACGCTGATTATCGCTCACCGGCTGAGTACCATCGCTACGGTGGATCGGATCGTGACGCTAAAACATGGCCGGGTCGACGAGATCGGCACGCCGAAACAGCTGGCAAAATCGGGCGGTATTTATGCTAATTTGCTCAAGCTACAGCGGACTGCCGGCGTGGGGATTGATGACGAACTAGCGCGTTATGACATTGCGGCCGAGAGGAAACATTGATATAATTTCAAGGTAAGATAAAGGAGGATTATGGCGACGAGGGGACAGCGACTCGGTATATGGATCATCACGGGGACATTAGCGGTTGGGACAATTGGCGGGTTCATCGCCATGATGGTGCAGCCAGGCAATGACGCCAAAGATCAGGCTGAGCTGAAGCAGGCGCAAGAAGATTATAAAAAAGCAACCACGGAGTGGCAAAAGAAAGTTGACGCTCAGACGGCGGAATTGAACAGTAAATATCACGGCAAGTTTTCGGGATTTAGTACGCGAGTCGGCGCCTTTGAGGCTGCTGGCGTGAAGGAGCTAGGCAAAGAAGATTTGATCGTGGGTGACGGCGCGGAGGTCAAGGATGACACCAAATTTGCGGTCTACTACATCGGTTGGAATGCCAAGGGTGAGATTTTTGATCAGTCAATCAACAGCGGTAAATTGAAAGCGCCGTTTGCGGTAAACGGCCCAGCACATACGTCGGTGATTCAGGGCTGGAAAGAGGGCCTGGTTGGCATGAAGATTGGCGGCGTGCGCGAATTGACGATTCCAGCAGACAAGGCTTATGGTAAGCAATCCCAGGGCGATAAGATTCCTGCTAATTCACCACTGAAGTTCGTGGTTATGGCTATCGAAAAACCAGCAGAGATTCCACAGCCAGAAATGCCAGAAGTTATGAAACGATATTACAGGTCAAGGGGGTTGAATGTCTAAAGAAGTTATCATTGTCGGTGCCGGTCCAAGCGCACTCACTGCAGCAATTTACCTGTCGCGCGAAGATGTGCCGACGACACTATACGAGCGCGGCGTAGTCGGTGGTATGGCGGCCATCACTGACCAAATTGACAATTACCCAGGGTTCGCCGAGGGTGTGACCGGTATGAAATTGGCCTCAGAATTGCAGCAGCAGGCTGAGCGATTTGGCGCGGATATTGAGTACGGTGACGTGACGGCATTGAAGCAAGTTGACGGCGAATTGGAATTGACAGTTGATGGTCAGTCGGTGCGCGCCAAAGCAGTGCTACTGGCGACCGGCTCAAATCACCGCAAGCTGGGCGTGCCGGGCGAAGATGAATTGTATGGTCGCGGGGTGCATTACTGTGCAACGTGCGACGGTGCATTTTACCGCGACAAGAGTCTGATCGTCGTTGGCGGTGGTAACTCGGCAGTGCAGGAAGCGATATTTTTGACCCGCTATGCCAGCCATATTGACCTGTTGGTGCGCAGTAAATTGCGCGCCAGCGATGTCTTGCAAAAAGAGCTGCAAAAGTATGTCGATGAGGGCAAAATTACCGTCCACCTTGGCGCGACGACAGACGAAATTATCGTGAAGAACGACAAATTCTACGGCGTCAAATCGACCCAGAACGGCGAGCAAAAAGAATTTACCGCAGATGGTTTATTCGTTTTTATCGGCTTGATTCCGAACACGCAGTTCTTGAAGGAGTCAGATGTTGAGCTGGACCTCGGAGGACACATCGTCACCGACGAGCATTTGCATACCAACATTACTGGCGTCTTTGCTTCGGGCGACGTACGTTCGGGCGCAACCATGCAAATCGCTTCGGCGGTCGGTGAGGGCGCAGTGGCGGCGCTGCAAATTCGTGAATACTTACAAGAAAAAGCCAGAGAGGAGTAATATATGGCAGACTTTAATCACGTATTAACCCCGGGAAACTATCAGGACGGCGAGGTTACCGTTGTCGTAGAGATTCCGGCTGGGTCGAATCATAAAATTGAATGGGACCGGAAAGTTGGCGTCATGCGACTAGACCGAGTTGACCCAGCGATTTTTGCCAAGCCGACTAATTATGGTTTCATTCCACAAACGCTGGACGAGGATGGCGACGAGTTGGATGTGCTATTGGTAACGGACACGCCGCTTACGACTGGGCTGGTAGTCGAGGCACGGATCCTTGGCGTAATGAAGTTTGTTGATGACGATGAGGTCGATGATAAGGTCATCGCGGTGCCAAGCGACGATCGCCATAATGGCAACGCCATTCAGTCGCTGGAGGATCTGCCGGCGCAGCTGATTAAGCAAATTGAATTCCATTTCAATCACTACAAGGATTTGAAGAAGCCAGGCTCGACCATTGTCAAAGAATTTGCCGGCGTTGATGCTGCCAAGCAGGTTGTGGCGGCGGCGATTGAGCGCTGGAACGAGCAGGCGTAATACTACTATCTTGTAAAGCAAAGCGGCATCGCGTCTCACCAAGAATCTGGTACGCGTGTTTGCCATAGCCTCTGGGATGAGGCGTGAGTGTTTTGCCTACCGTCGAAACAACGACGAAACACCGTCGGTCAAACCGGTTAGATGTGCTAGCACGCCGCCGCTTTTTGACAGTTGCATACGCAGTTTGGTTTTGGCGTGCGGCGTGATGACCATGTCGCGCCAGGCTGGTTTGGGTTTGGCGGATTTGCTGGTCAGGACTTCGACGACGTCGCCGTGTTGTAATTCGTAGGTGAACGGCTTCATGGCGCCATTAACTTTAAAGCCACTGGCGTGTGCTGCGATGTCGGAATGAATGCGATAGGCGTAATCCAGCGGGAAGGCGCCGCGCGGCAAGTCATAAATATCACCTTTGGGTGAATAGACGAATATGCGATCCTCAAACAACTTCATGCGGAATTTCTCTGAATCAAATGATTTACCCTCGCGTGCCCGAGCCGCCGTTTCCTGCAGATCGCGAATCCATGCCAAATCCGTCGGCAGCGCCGCGATTCGCCCCTGCCGGTAGGCGTCAGACATTTTTTGCTCGTTATAATGAAAGCTGGCTGCCAAACCGCGCTCGGCGTATTCGTGCATGTCTTGGGTGCGGATCTGAAACTCGACGATCTGCCCGGTTGGTGTTTGCACTGTCGTGTGCAGACTTTGGTAGCCGTTTGGTTTAGGGTTGGCGACATAATCTTTGATGCGTTCATAGAATGGCTGGTACATTTCGTGCAGCACGCCCAACACCAGATAGCCGGTCGCTAAATCATCGACGATGATGCGCAGGGCGATAAGATCGTAAATCTTATCAATGTCGCCAACGCGGTCGAGCTTCTTAAATAAGCTATATACACTTTTGACCCGGCCGTCCATCTCAAATTGCAGACTCTCATTCTGGAGACGCGCCGTAACGTCGCGGCGGACTTTGGCGAGTTTGCGCTGGCTTTTCTTTAGGCGGCTATCCATCAGGCTCTTAGTACGCTGAAAATCCTTGGGCATCAAAAATCGAAAGCTTAACTCTTCCAGCTGCACGCGGACGCGCCCCATATTCAGTCGATCCGCCAACGGCGCAAACACCTCAATCGTCTCGCGGGCGATTTTCTTCTGCTTGTCGCGCGGCATATATTGAAGCGTGCGCATATTATGCAGCCGATCCGCCAGCTTGATAATAATCACTCGGATATCCTCGCCAACCGCGATCATCAGCTTGGCGAGGTTGTCCTTGGTGTGCGGCAAATAGCTATCAAGGCTGCGCATACCAGCGCGTGCCTGCGAAACTTTGGTCACGCCATCAACCAGAAAGGCGATGTCGCGGCCAAATAAACTCTCCAGCTCATCCAACGTCGCATCGGTATCCTCGACCGTATCATGCAGCACGCCAGCGATCACCGTGTCGATATCCATGCCCCATTCCACTAAAATCCCAGCCACTGCCAGCGGGTGCGTGATGTACGGTTCGCCGCTCTTGCGTTTTTGGCCGGCGTGTTTTTTAGTAGCGTAATCAATAGCGCTGTCTAACACCAGTACTGGTATCTCGTCGTACTGCGGTGTTGCCAGATCTAATAATTCCTCGCGCGTCATAGTCTCATTATACAACTTTGTAGTATAATTAGTAAAAAGCTAATGCTACTTGGGAGGGATAATTACATGGCGATAACGAAAATAGCAATTAACGGTTTCGGGCGGATCGGGCGCAATGCTTTTAAGATTGCATGGGAGCGCAGCGATTTGGAGGTTGTGGCGATTAATGATTTGACGGACACGAAGACTCTGGCGTACCTATTAAAATACGATAGCAATTACGGGGAATACGGCCGCCAAGTTGATTTTACAGAGGATGAACTCATCGTTGCCGGAAAACATGTCAAAGTGCTGGCCGAAAAAGATCCAACGAACTTGCCGTGGGGCGAGATGAATATTGACGTGGTGATCGAATCGACCGGACTATTCACTGATAAAGATGGTGCGGGCAAGCACTTGACTGCCGGCGCCAAGCGCGTGGTTATCAGCGGGCCGACCAAATCTGACGGCGTCGATACAATTGTCCTGGGTACGAATGACAGCAAGATCAAGGACGCGACGCCGATAGTTTCTAATGCCAGCTGTACCACCAATAGCTTAGGTGCGGTGATGGCGGTTCTGGACGCAGAATTTGGCGTGGAAAAATCAATGCTGACGACGGTGCATAGCTACACCGCCAGCCAGCGCCTGCAAGACGCGCCGGCCAAGGACCTTCGCGAGGGTCGCAACGCGGCCGAGAATATCGTGCCGACAACGACGGGTGCGGCCATCGCCGTGACGAAAACCCTGCCGCAGCTAACCGGCAAGTTCGACGGCCTCAGTGTGCGCGTGTCAACGCCAGTGGTATCGCTCAGTGACGTGACGGCCTTGCTGCGGCGCGACGTGACAGTCGAGCAGGTAAATGAAGCGTTCAAGAAAGCTGCCGCTGATAGTTTCTATCAAGGGATCTTGGGCGTCAGTGAAGAGCCGCTGGTCAGCCGCGACTTTATCGGTAATTCACATTCTGGCATCGTTGATCTACCGCTAACCAAGGTCGTTGGTGGCAACATGGTGAAAATCATGGTCTGGTACGATAACGAATGGGGGTACTCTAATCGCCTAGTCGAGCTGGTAGCGGACGTCGGCCATTACCTCCAGCAGCCAGCGATGTAATAGTTATGTAATCATAAGTTCAGTTCAGTGATGTGAGTGGGGCGGGAGACGTAGCAACGTCAATCCCGCCCCGCACCTCAATATCAATATCAGATTCTCCCTCCTTTCCGGTGCTGAGTGAGGTAGACAATGTCATCTACCAAAAAAACAAGAGTGATTGCCAGAAGGGTCGCAGTTGTTGCGAGCCCAACGTAGCCGATCCATTCAGGCAGGTCAGAAATGGGCCTGTACAGCCACTTGATCGCTGATTCTTCGCGAAGGTGCGGCGTAGTCACCTTTGCGAACCAGAACAGTGCGGTGATGCCAAATGAAACAAGCACACTCCCGTTAATCATGAGCGGTCCATCGTCTTTGGAGGCTACAATAAGGAAACCTCCGAGAACGATGATCGTAGCGATGATGATCGTCAGGATCTCGAGGAACATGATATGACCTTTCTCTTTGTTGAGGTGCGGCCGTTCCGCGCCTCAAGCCACCGCAGGTATCCGACCCAGGGCAGCGAAGCGCAGTTGACAAAACTTACGGTAAGTTGTCAAAAGGCTGATATATATATATCACTATTAGTAGAAAATGTCAATGCTTTTTGTCAAGATTGTGGATGGCCATGAGCCGCTACCTCTGTTAGAGGCACGTAACTGTTTGCAGACTGACATGGGTAAATGAGATGGCTGAACTTGACGCCGCCTGGTTGGATATGCTACACTACTGACATATCCGGCCGATCAGGTCGGAGTTTTTCGTCTCTTGGGCGTTTGATGTGAAACGTAGTATAATAATATAGCGTAAAGGAGCTAGTATGGAAGATTTGAATATCAAGCAGTTGACGTTGGCGGTGCGGACGATTGCCGAGGAGAAGAACCTGCCAGAAGAAACGGTTTTGGAGGTGATCGAGCAGGCTATCGCGGCGGCGTGGCGGCGTGATAACGGTACGCGCGAGCAGTTGGTGCGCGCCAGCCTGAATATCAATAGCGGTACGGCTGTGGTGTCGGTCGTCAAAACGGTGGTTGAAGAAGTCGAAAATGATGTTAATCAAATCAGTCTCGACGAGGCTAAGGCGGTTGACCCGGCGGCTGAGCTAGGCAGCGAAGTGACGGTCGAGACCCACAATGTGACGACATTTGGCCGGGTGGCAGCCCAGACCGCCAAACAGGTGATTTTGCAACGGCTGCGCGAGGCAGAGCGCGAAGTGGTGCTGGCGGAATTTGAAGATAAAATTGGCACGGTGGTAACCGGTACGATTCAGCGGGTTGAGCCGCGCGTGGTGCGAATTGAGCTGGGCAAGGCAGTTGGTATCATGCCGCAGTCCGAGCAAATTCCTGGCGAGTACTACGGTGTTGGCCGCCGCGTCAAAGTGTACATCAAGGACATTGAGCGTGAAGGTCGCAGTCCGCAGCTGATTTTGAGCCGCGGCAATGAGGAATTTGTACGCTTCTTGTTTAGTCAGGAAGTGCCAGAGATGGAAACGGGCGCTGTGGAAATCAAGGCCATTGCTCGCGAGGCGGGTCGCCGCACCAAATTGGCGGTTGCATCAGCACTGCCAGGTGTTGATCCAGTCGGTACCTTCGTCGGCGGCCATGGTACGCGTGTTCAGGCGGTGATGAACGAAATTGGCGAGCAGGAAAAAATTGACATTATTCCGTTTGAGGAAGATGCGGCTGGCTTCATCGCCAACGCCATGAGCCCAGCGGAAGTGCTGAGCGTGACGGTCAATGAAGACGAAAAGCGAGCAACTGTCTACGTCAGCGAGGATCAGCAGTCAGTGGCCATCGGTCGGGCTGGACAGAATGTTCGCTTGGCAAGTCGGCTGACTGGCTATGAACTGGACATTGAGGCAAAGGCGGCTGCTAAACCTGAAGCAAAACCTCGCAAAAATATTGAGGACAGCTTGATGAGCGCGGTTGAGGAGGTGGCGGAATAGGCTGCCTCGTGAGAATCGCCGAAAACGAAAGGAGGGCGATATGCCGGAAGATTTTTCTGAATTGGAATCTCGGCTCACTGATACCGCCAAGGCCAGCTTAGAGCGCGCCGGGCTGTTGGCGCATAGTAGCGGCAGTCCGTATGTCGGCACCGAGCATGTACTGCTTGGCGTGCTGGCGCAAAATTCGTCGCTGGGTGCGAAGATTTTGGCGGAGAACGGTGTGACGCTGGATCGGGCGGAGCTAGCACTGGGCTTAACCGGGCAATCATTCGTGGTGATGGTTGTTCACAAAGGCATGAACGCTGAGGTGCTGGAGACGATACGGGCTGCCTGGCAGCTGGCGACGGAGTTTGGGCAGGAGCGCATCGGTACTGAGCACATCGTCTATAGTATGCTGTTGCAGCACAAGGCTCGGGCGACGAAGTTGCTCAGTGATATGAATGTAAATCTGGACGAGCTGCGTGGCACACTAGAGGACGTGTTTGATCGGCAGCAGCTGGAGGCGATGCAGGATGAGTCTAGGGAAAGTGCCGCGCCGCATGCTCGTTGGTCGGCTGATCTCAAGATTCTCGATCGCTACGGAGTCGACATGACGGAGCGAGCGCGGAGCGGACTGCTCGATCCAGTGGTCGGTCGGGAAGCCGAGACGGAGCGGCTGATCACGGTGCTTGGGCGGCGCGGTAAAAATAACCCAGCGCTGATCGGCGAGCCGGGCGTTGGTAAAACCGCGGTGGTTGAGGGGTTGGCGCAGCGCATCGCAGCGGGGACGGTGCCAGAGTTTCTGGTTGGTAAGCGGCTGATTCAGCTTGACCTGACAGCCATGGTCGCTGGTACAAAGTTTCGCGGTCAGTTTGAGGAACGCTTACAAAAAGTGGTGGCTGCAGCGCGTAATCATCAGGAGATTATGTTGTTCATTGATGAGCTGCATTTATTGGTCGGGGCTGGCTCGGCCGAGGGGTCGATGGATGCGGCGAACGTCCTAAAGCCAGCGTTGGCGCGTGGTGAGGTACGGGTGATCGGCGCAACGACATTTGATGAATACCGCAAGCACATCGAAAAAGACGCGGCCCTCAGCCGGCGGTTTCAAGCCGTGACGGTGGCGGAGCCAGATGAGCAGGCAGCGGTGGCCATGGTGCGGGCGCTAGCCGGCCGACTGGCGACACATCATCGACTGCGGATTTCTGATGAGATGATCGAGTTGAGCGTAGCCCTCAGCCAGCGCTACGTGACGGAGCGTCATTTGCCAGATAAAGCGATTGATGTGCTGGATGAGGCGGCAGCGCTGGTTAATACGCAGCGGCTGGCCAAGCCAACCAAACAGCAACAGCTAGCACGGCGGATCAAGCAGCTAGCGGGTAAGCTCGATGCGGCGGTCGAGGCTGAGCAATATCAACGCGCAGCTGAACTAAAGGTTCGCATCAAACAACTGGAGCAGCAGGCCGAGCAGCTGCCGGCTGACGATCCAGCATTACCAGAGCTGACCGAGGATGACGTGCGGCGAGCGGTTGCGGCGATGGCTGGTGTGCCGGCAGAAAAAGTGACGGTAAATGAGCGCAAAGACCTGGCTGCGCTGGAGCAGCGACTGGGCCGGTCGGTGCTTGGTCAAGAGAAGGCCGTGGCGACATTGGCACGAACCATTCGCCGGGCGCGGGCCGGGCTGAGTCGGCGGTCGGGGCCGCTTGGGTCGTTCATTTTTCTCGGACCGACTGGTGTGGGCAAGACCGAGCTAGCTCGCGTGTTGGCACGGGAAGTGTTTGGCGGCGATAATAGTTTGATCAAGATCGACATGAGCGAGTTTTCGGAGCGACACACAGCCAGTCAGTTGATTGGCGCGCCAGCTGGTTATGTTGGCTATGATGACGGCGGCAAATTGACCGACAAAGTTCGCCGGCAGCCATATAGCGTGGTGTTGTTTGATGAGATTGAAAAGGCGCATCCGGATGTACTGAACTTGCTGCTGCAGATTTTAGAAGACGGCAAGCTGAGCGATTCGCGTGGTCGGTCGGTGAGTTTCCAGCAGACGATCGTGATCTTGACCAGCAATGTTGGTGCCGAGGTGATGGTGCGCGACGGTGAGCTGGGCTTTGGCTCGCATGGTGAACATACTTCACGGGCGGACGATATGAATGAGCGCAATGCCCGAGCGGCGCGGCGCGAGCTGGAGGAGCTACTGCGGCCGGAGTTAATCGGGCGATTTGATGCGGTGGTGCATTTCAAGAGTTTGACTCGGCCGGTGGTGGGTAAGATTTTTGATAATCTCGTGAGCGAGCTCAAGGCGGCAGTGCGAGCGCAGCAGATGACGCTGGTCATCACGCCGAGCACTAAGCGTTGTATCATAGACAACGGATTTGATGAGCGGCGCGGCGCGCGGGTGCTCAGGCAGACGATTCAGACGATGTTGGCTGATCCGCTCAGTGATGTCTTATTGTCTCGTCAGGCCCGTCCCGGTGCGGTCTTGACAGCGAGTACAAAAAATCGTGAGGTAGTGATCAATGTTACGGCTGCGTAATCTCCTCGGTGTCGTGGTGTTCGTGGGGCTGGTGGCCGGCGGTAGCTGGCTGGTACTCAATCGCCAGCTAGTGCTGGATCATATCAAGGTCTGGCAGTACCAGCCCAGCCAGGACATAGCAACATTGGCGCAACGGGCAACGATGACTGATAAGGCCAAATTTAGCTTTTATCTCGCCCAGCCGCGACTAGAAAACGCCACACAGTTTAATCAAGATTGCCGTCGTGTCGAACAGGCCAGCCCGATCGTTGGCTGTTACGCTCACGCCAAAGAGACCATTCACATTTATAATGTGCAGAACGCGGAGCTAGACGGTATCAAAGAGGTGACGGCGGCTCACGAAATGCTGCACGTGGCGTGGTCGCGCTATTCGGCGGAGCAGCGTCGGCGGCTGGGCGAGCTGCTGGAGGCGGCTTATACCAAGGTCAAGACTAAAAAGCTGGAGGAGCGGATGGCGTATTATGAGCGTGCTCAGCCAGGTACGCGCGCTAATGAGCTACATTCGATTTTGGGCACAGAGTTTGCCGATCTCGGGTCGGAGCTGGAGGCGCATTATGCCGAGTACTTTAGCAATCGAGCGGCGCTACTAAAATTGCATGCTCAGTATAATCAAAAGTTCACTAATGCCGAGGCCGAGGCCGACGCGCTGGCGGCTAGTCTCGCCAGGCGGAAGCGCGAAATTGAGCAGCTAACGACGTCGTACAGTGCACGCGTTAGTGCCTATAACCAAGATGTAGCGGCATTTAATCAGCGGGCGACGACGGGCGGTTTTCAGACGCAAGCTGAGTTTCAGGCTGAGCAAACCCAGCTGAGTCAGCGCGGTCTGGCGCTTCGTCGTGAACAGCAGACCATCCAGGGCAAGGTCGATGCCTATAACACTGATGTTGAAAAATTAAACGCATTGGGGCGCAAGATTGATCAGCTCAATCAAAGCCTCGATAGTCAAAAGGCGGTCAAGTGATGGCCCGGGCAAAATCACAATTCATTTGCCAACAATGCGGCGCCAGCTATCCGAAATGGGTTGGCAAGTGTGAAAATTGTGGCGAGTGGAATTCACTGGTTGAGCAATTGCCAGTTGACACCGGCGCGTCGGCGGTAGCGCGTAGCAGCGGCAAGGGCAAGGCGCTCACCACGCTCAGGCTCAGCGAGACGGCCGCCGAAGCCAAGCAAGTGCGGCTGGCAACCGGCATCGCTGACCTCGACGCGGTACTTGGCGGCGGTTTTTTGCCAGGCGGCGTGGTACTGGTGGCGGGGCAGCCGGGAATTGGAAAAAGCACCCTGCTGGCGCAAGTCGCGGCGTTTATTGCCCGGCAGAAACAAGTGCTGTACGTTAGCGGTGAAGAGTCGGTGTCGCAGGTTAAATTGCGGGCTGAGCGGTTGGGTGCGGTTGATTCAGAGAACTTGCAGCTGGCGTCGAGCAACAGCGCCGAAGACATCGCGGCGTCCATCCAGACTGGCCAGTACAATCTGGTGATTGTCGATTCCATTCAGACGCTGTCGTTGGCGGAGATTAGTTCAGCGCCAGGCTCGGTCAGCCAAATCACCAACTCATCCAACGTCATCATTCGCGCCGCCAAGGCCGCAAACACCGCAGTGATTTTGGTCGGTCACGTCACCAAGGAAGGCTCAATTGCTGGGCCGAAAGTCCTGGAGCACTTGGTCGACGTGGTGCTGAATTTTGAGGGCGATCGCTACGGTGGTTTTCGCGTGGTGCGGGCGCAGAAAAATCGCTATGGCTCGACCAATGAGGCGGCAATTTTCGAGATGCGTGAGGACGGCCTGCAGATTGTGGCCAATCCGTCGGCGAGTTTGCTAGCCGAGCGGCAAAACCTCGATGGCTCAATTGTCCTGGCGACCATGGAGGGCGCGCGGCCGCTACTGGTGGAAATCCAGGCGTTGGTCAATCCGACGAACTTCGGCTATCCCAAACGCGCGGCCAGCGGCTTTGATCTCAACCGCTTGAACTTGTTGGTGGCGGTGCTGGAAAAGCGCACCAAGCTTAATCTCTCCGACAAAGATATTTACATCAATGTGGTTGGCGGCTTGAAATTGAGTGACCCAGCGGCGGACTTGGCGGTCGCCATGGCCATTGCCTCAGCCTCAGCTGGCCGCAAACTGAGCGACGAAGCCGTGGTGTTTGGCGAAGTCGGCTTGGGCGGTGAAGTGCGCTCGGCTCAAGGCTGGCATGCCCGCGTCAAAGAGGCGAAGAAGCTTGGTTTTACCTATGCCATCGCGCCAAAAACCCACAAGGACGCATTTGTGCGCGGCGTCGGCGATTTACGCCAGGCGCTGATTGATTATTTACAATAACGTTATTATATAAAAGGAAATTAGTATGGAAAAAACAATTGAACTTCTTATCATTATCATGCTGCTGGCTATCATGGCGGAGATATATCTGCTGGTCAAGCCGCGGCGGCACGCAGGCGGTGGTACGCAAATGCCGATTTTGGTTGACACCTCGGTGCTGATGGACGGCCGGGTGGTTGATCTGGCAAAGACTGGTTTTTTGCTGGGGCAGATCATCGTGCCGCGCAGTGTGCTGATCGAACTACAGCTGTTGGCCGACGGTGCTGATCACGCCAAGCGCGAGCGCGCCCGCTTCGGTATGGACGCCATGAAGGAACTCAAAGATGTGTTGGGCGGCTCGTTCACGTTACTTGATGACGTAACGCGCATTCCTGAGGGTGTTGATAATCGCTTGTTACAACTCGCCAAGGAAATGAACGCTGCCATCCTGACACTGGACTACAACCTGAACAAGGTGGCGCAAGTCGAAGGCATTCAGATTCTCAATATCAATGAACTAGCCAAGAGTTTACGGATGAGCTATTTGCCTGGCGATGAGCTGGTGCTTGAATTGACGCAAAAAGGCCAAGATTCTCACCAAGCAGTCGGCTACTTGCATGACGGCACCATGGTGGTGGTTGAGCAAGCCAAAAAGTTCCTAGGCCAGAAAAAACGCATCGAAATTATTCGTAGCCTACAGACCGACGCTGGCAAGATGATGTTTGCGAAGGTCTGCGCCGAGCCAAAAGAAGCAAAAGAGGCGGCGCAACAGTCACCAGCTCAAGCTGTCCCCAAACAACCCAAGCAGCGCTCCACGGGTCGTCGGCCGCAAACCAACAAGGCGACGAAACCTGATGCCTCGCACGCCGCAGCTCAAGGTCACCGTTCGGCTCGCCCCAAGACCCAGGCGCAGCGTGAGGCTGACTTGATCCGGATGGTTAATGAGCAATAGTCGCTAAGACTAAGAAGAAGTAAAAACCAGACTAAAGCGGTCTGGTTTTTATGTGTCACAAGGGGAAAGAGGGGTGGATTAGTCGGAGCTTGAGCTGCTGCCTACCGAGAAGCTGCCGCTGTCTGATGCAGTATAGTAGCCTTCGTCGCGGGCAATCGCTTGAATGGTGTGCCGGCCTGGGCTACTGACCCTGATATCGACCGAAACGCTGCCGCCACTACCGGAGATTGACTCGCTTTTGACGCTGCGACCATCAACGAGGATGTCAATTGAGGTGAGCGGGAATGTGCCGTTGGTGGCGCGGGCGGTGATGGTGCGGCTGGAGCCAGAGCCAGAAAGAGATAGGCTGACACTTGGCTTGGCGTCGTCACATTTGTGCTTATCGTCATCAGCGTTGGCGTCGTAACCTTCAGGCGCTGAGTATGATGGTTTCTTAGTGAGCGGGTCAATGGTCTTGGTGACCTCAATTTCCTCGATGGCGTCAGCTGGCGTACAATTTGTCGCCTTTTTCTTGGAGACGCGGTCAAACTTAATCTTTTCAGTAGTCTCGCCCTGTTTTTTATTCCACCACGATGGATAGAGCTCTTTGCCTTGCTGCTGGATGCCATTTGGCCGCTTGAACCAATCATTTGGCTTCCATTTGCCCTGTTTGGCATAAACCTCGTTGTGAGCAAACGACATGACGTTACGCACCACCGGCATGCCAAAGGCCGAGTTCGGGGTGTTGATGGTGCTGGTGTCGGAATTACCGAGCCACATACCCATGACCAGCGCCGGGCTATAGTTGACAATCCAGACATCCTTGGCGTGGCCGTTTTTGTCGGTAGTACCAGTCTTGGCGGCGGTTCTAACGCCAGGCACATTCATTGCACCGTAACCGTGCAAGTCACGCGCCGCGTCCGCGTCACCCAAGATATCATTGATGATGTAGGCGACTTGCGGGTCGGTTGCCTGTTTGCTCTCGTCTTTCCATTTCTTTAGCGTATCGCCCTGGCTGTTGGTTACCTCGAGGACGTTGGTGCTTGGTTTAGCGACGCCCATGCGGGCAAAGGTGCCATAAGCATTCACTAACTCGGTCTGCTTCGTACCGCAGGCGCCAATGGCTGCTGACAAGCCGTAGCCGCCGGCCGCTTCCTCTTGTTGGCAATAATTGGTATTACCCATGTTGTGAATATAGTCAACGGTTGGTTTTGGTGAGCCGTTACCTGCGATATACATTGCCTTGACCGCTGGGATGTTACGGGAAAGCGCTAGCGAGCGGCGAATAGAAATACTTCCCATAAATCGTCGGTCCCAGTTGTTCAGCTTGGCGCCATAAATCTTGTCTATGTTCTCGTCGCTGAGGATTGAGCCTGAGCCGTAATTTTGCTGATTACTGCCGCGATTCTCAAACAGTTTGGCGTAGTCGAAAGCCTTGATGGTCGAGCCCGGCTGGATAAAGGCGGTGGCGGCGTTATCCTGCCCAAAGCCAGCATAATTGAAATCACGACTACCGACGAGGGCGACAATCTGTCCAGTCTGTGCGTCCTCAACCGTTGCCGCGCCGTTACTAATGCGCACTCGACCCGGACGGCCTGAGTCAAAGAAGGCTTTCATCTCTGTTTCGAGCTTCTCCTGAATCCTCCAATCCAGCGTCGTCTTGACAGTCAGTCCGCCGCGACCAACGACCGCTTTGCCGAGTTCACGCTCCAGTTGATTGCGCACCATGAGCACAAAGTGTGGTGCCTTAATACCAGCGAGCTGCTCAGTCTCAGGCTTGATCTTGTCAAGAATCGGGTATTGCTTGGCTTCTTTGGCCTGCGCTTCAGTGATGTAGCCCTGTTCTAGCATATAGTCGAGAGTTGTGTGTTGGCGCGATATCAGCATCTTGCGGCCAGCAGCGTTATATGGATTAAATGTACTTGGGTTTTGCGGGACGGAAGCCAGCAGTGCTGCCTCGGCCAGAGTGAGATCCTTGGCGGACTTGCCAAAGTATGTTTGAGCAGCTGATTCTGCGCCATTGCGCCGACCGCCGTATGGTGCCTGGTTGAGGTAGAGCGCGAGGATCTGGTCCTTGTTGTACATGCGCTCGACCTCAATGGCCAGGATAATTTCCTTGATTTTGCGTGGAATACCGCTGAGGCCGCGTTTGTCGGCATCCTCAGCGAAAAAAACTTGCTTGACGAGCTGCTGTGTCAACGTCGAGCCACCCTGAACTTGTCGACCTGATGCTGTACTAAACATAGCGCGGGTCAGGCCACTGACACTGATGCCGTGGTGTTTGTAGAAATCACGATCCTCGATGGCAATGGTTGCTTTCTTGAGATAATCGCTAATTTTATCAGCCTCAACCACCAGCTTATAATTATCAGTACCCTTATCTTCCCATAGTAGGGCACCATTGCGGTCGTAATATTTGGTGACCGTCGTCTGGACGCGCTTGGCGAGCTCGCCCGGGCGGATCTTGTCGAGGTCTTTACGAAAGTAGGCGAACAGGCCGCCGATCAGAATAATCATCACAACGATGGCGACACCGAGAATTTTTAGCGCCATCAAGCCGCCGCGCTTGGAGAACCAATAGCGAAAGACGCGCTTGGGGTGGAGACGGTAAAAGAACCGCTTGACGGGGTGCTTTGGCAAACTCGCCAGATACTCTGCTTTTTCGCGGGAGCGCTTATCCTTCTTTAGTCGACGCTTGTTTGCCAAGTTTGCATAGACACTCAGCCGTTTTGCCGGCTTTGGATGCGGACGCGACGGCGCCGATTTTGCGCTGGCGTCCGACTGCTTATCTGAGGGTTTCTTGTTCACAGTATTATTATATCACGCCTATGTTTCGCTTCAATCATAAAATTGCTATACTAATAACCAGAAAAGGAGGAATATGCAATTATCAGAGGAGCTAAAGTGGCGCGGGTTTTGGAATCAAGCGACATTCACCGATGATGGGCGTATTGATTCGGGAAATTTTACGCTCTATTTGGGGACAGATCCGTCGGCAGACAGCCTACATGTCGGGCACTTGGCGGTTTACATGATGGTGCGGCATTTTTTGGAGCGCGGTCACAAGGTATTTTTGCTGGTTGGCGGCGGCACCGGGATGATTGGCGATATGCGCGACACCGAGGAGCGGAGTCTGCTTTCTTATGCAGAAATTGAGCACAATAAACGAGCCTTGAAGGCGCAAGTGTCACAAATTTTTGCGGGACGCGATTTTACCTTGGTGGATAATGCGGATTGGCTGGGCAATCTGGAACTGATTCCATTCCTCCGTGACATTGGTAAGAATTTCAACATGGCAGATTTGATCGGTCGTGAATTTTTCAAAGCGCGCATCGACAACGGCAAGGGCCTGAGTTTTGCTGAGTTTACTTACACCTTACTGCAGGGCTATGATTTTTGGCATCTGTTCAAGCATCACGGCGTCAATTTGCAAATCGGCGGTTCCGACCAGTGGGGTAATTTGCTCTCAGGCGTGGAATTGATTCGCAAAAAAGAGAATGCCGAAGTTTACGCCATGACCGCACCGCTACTCATCAACAAATCAACTGGGCGCAAATTTGGCAAATCTGAAGGTGGCGCCGTGTGGCTGGACGAAAACAAAACCAGCGTCTACAAGTTCTATCAATTCTGGCTGAACGTTGATGACGAAAGCGCCATTGAGTACATGAAGATTTTCACCATGCTTGATCGTGATACCATTGAAGCAATCGCTGAAAACCACGCCGTCAATCCAGGTGCGCGCTCGGCGCAGAAAGTCTTGGCGCGCGAAGTCACCGACATCGTCCACGGCGTCAATCGGCGCGAATCAGTGGAGCGGGTTACGGAAGTATTGTTTGGCGGCGGCGATTTTCGGCAATTGTCAGACGATGATTTGGACACCCTGGCTAAAGAAATTCCACGTGTTGATGTCGGCGTCGGCGTGATTGAAGCGTTGGTGGTCTCTGGTGTGGTCAGTTCTAACGGTGAGGCGAGGCGCCTCCTCAAATCTGGCGCCATCAGCCTCAATGGCGAAAGACTGGCTGATGATCGAGCCGTCAACAATCAATCTTTGTTGAAAAAAGGTAAAAATACGTTTATTCTAGTTGCAGAAAATATGGAAGGAGAGGAATAATGAAAAAAATTATCGGGTTTGATTTGGATGACACGCTAGCTATTACCAAGTCACCAATTAGTGATCGTATGGCAGATATCCTTGGTCGGTTGCTTGAAAACTATGAGATGTGTGTCATCACGGGCGGCACATTCCACCAGATCAAAAAGCAAGTGATTGACCGACTTGATGTTCAGCCCGAACTACTCCAAAAATTCCACGCAATGCCGACGTGTGGCACGAGGTATTATCGATTTGACGCTGCTGATGACGAGTGGAAGGTCCAGTATGCGAACGATCTGTCTGATGAGCAAAAAACTCAGATAACTACGGTACTGGAGGAGGTTGCTCAAGAGATGGGCATTTGGTGCGATAATCCTGCGGGTGAGATTATCGAGGATCGCCACAGCCAGATTACCATGTCGGCGCTGGGCCAACAGGCGTCGCCAGAGGATAAGTATGCCTGGGCGGAAAAGTACAAGGATGTCCGTCCGGTATATCGTGACAAGGTGGCGGCGAAACTACCAAATCTCGAAGTTAGGATTGGTGGTACGACTAGTACTGACATTACGCTGCCAGGAATTGATAAAGCCTATGGCATTGGTAAGCTGCTTGAGCTGAACGGCTGGTCAAAGGAAGAAGCGCTATTCTTTGGCGATAAATTACAGGAAGGCGGCAATGATTTTCCAGTCAAACAAATGGGCGTTGACTCAATAGAAGTAAGAGGTTGGGAAGACACCGCCTACGCGCTGGAAGGCATCAACGCCGTTTCCTAGATGAAACTAACCACCCCCCTCGCGCAGATTAAAGGCGTTGGCCTCAAAACTGCCCAGGCGCTGTTGGCGGCGGGTTTGGAGACGGTGGCGGATGCCTTGGATTTTCTGCCGCGGGCGTATGATGATTATTCGGCGGCGGTTAATATCGCTGATCTTCAACCGGGTAAGGTGACGGTGCGGGCGCGCTGCGAGTCGATTTCCACGCGCATTGTTCGCCGGGGCTTAAGGATCACCACGGCGGTGTTGGCGGATGATTCTGGCAAGGTCAAGGCCGTTTGGTTCAATCAGTCGTACCGCGAATCGCAGCTGAGATCTGATGCTGAGTTCGTGTTTTCCGGCCAGTTTGGTATGCAATATAACAGCTATCAGATCAGCAATCCATCTGTCGAGCTCGCCAAACAAACCGATGCGTCCGACGCCCAGCCTATGTCGGGCATCTATCCCGTCTACAAATCCATCAAAAACCTCCGCCCCAAAACCGTGCAGGATTTGCTGAAGAATTTGCGCCCCATCATGGAATTTTTACCCGAGACGCTGCCGGAGCACATTGTCCAGCGGCAAAAGTTAGTCAGCCGTGCCGAAGCTGTCAAGTTCCTCCACGCGCCCAACAATCACGAGGAAATTGCCCGCGGTCGTGAGCGGCTGGCGTTCGAAGAGTTGTTTGAAATGATTTTGGCAGCGCAGTTGAATAAGCAAGAACAAACCAAATTGACTGGCTGGCGCATTCCGTTCAATCAGCTGGTCGTCAAGCGATTTGTCGAGCAGCTGCCGTTTCCCTTGACCGACGCGCAGCGCCGCGCCGCCTGGCAGATTTTGCAAGATTTGGAGTCCGAACATCCGATGAACCGCTTATTGCAGGGCGACGTTGGCTCGGGGAAAACGGTGGTCGCTGGGCTGGTGGCGGCAGAGGTGGCGCAGGCTGGCTTTCAGACGGCCATCATGGCACCGACGGAGATTTTGGCGACTCAGCACGCCAAAACGCTGGATGAATTATTGTCGCCGTTTGGTGTATCGGTGGCGCTGCTGACAGGGCACGTTACGGGCGCTCAGCGGAGGCAACTGCTGGATAATTTAGCAAATGGCACCATTAACGTGGTGGTCGGTACGCACGCGCTGATTCAGGAAAAAGTGGCGTATCATAAGCTGGGGTTTGTGGTGATCGACGAGCAGCATCGGTTTGGCGTCAAGCAGCGGCAGGCGTTGCTGCAAAAGGCAGATTACATGCCGCACCTACTCAGCATGACCGCCACACCGATCCCGCGGAGCTTGGCGCTGACGTTGTATGGTGAACTGGATATCTCGATTTTGGACGAGCTGCCGGCCGGTCGTCAGCCGATTGAAACGAAAATTTGGTCGCCAGCCTCAGCGCCGAAGCTTTATGAAACCATTGACCATGAGCTAGCCCAGGGTCGCCAAGCCTATGTCATCTGCCCGTTGATCGATGATAATCCTGACAATGACAAAAAATCGGTCGAGGCGGAATATCACAAATTAGCAAAAACGATGTTTCATCATCGTCGCCTTGGGCTGCTGCACGGTAAACTGCCGCCAGAGGAAAAAGCGGCGGTTATGCAGCAATTCGTCGACGGCGAGCTGGACATGTTGGTGAGCACCACGGTGGTGGAAGTTGGCGTCAACGTGCCGAACGCTACGGTCATGCTCATCGAAAATGCTGATAACTTTGGGCTCAGCCAGCTTCATCAGCTGCGCGGGCGGGTTGGGCGCGGCGAACACCAGAGCTTTTGTCATCTGATGCTGTCGGGTCATGACAAGCCAAGTCAGCGCCTCAGGGAAATTGAGAAGTCCCAAGACGGCTTTTATCTGGCAGAAGTTGATTTGAAACTGCGCGGTCCTGGCGAGATTTACGGCCGAGCGCAGCATGGCGCATTGAACCTAAAAATTGCTTCGCTGAGCGACACGCCGCTGATCGCCCGTGCGCAAGCGGAGGCTGAGCGCTTTGTCAAAGAAGGGCAGGATTTGCTACAATATAACCATCTGGCGCGTGCCGTCAGTCGCTATCAGCGATTAACGACACTAAATTAGTGAGATAAGTATGTATTCAGGAACCACATTTCACACCAAATCAGGCAATCTGATGGGTGTTCATCAAAAAATTGATCGGGTCGCGCGGCGGCACATCGTGCAGCTGTTGCCGTCGTGGTGTAACTTTCCGTCGAGCAGGCAGATTTTGCATTTCGAGGGTAATAATGGACCTGATGGTATCAAGCGGAAAAGTCCGGCCGTTGATGAGCCGTGGCATTTCATTGACCCGCACGATCCAAATGACGTAGCACTCCTCGAGATGGTTGATCAACATATCACCAATCTCGCAGCGGCGCTGAGTGCTGACAACTGTGAGCGAGCGGCGTTTGAAGCAGCATGGATGGCGCACGCGATCACTGATGGGTTAACGCCACCGCATCATTTTCCACTGGAGGAGAAACTGGCTCAGCTGCGCGGTGAAGGTATGGAGACCCGCAATTCGCTGATCAAAAAGAGCCTCATGCCGGGCGAAACGGTGCTAAAGACCCTGCGCAATAACTGGGAATTTTGGGGCGCAAAGGGCGTGATGACTATGCACCTGGCGTTCGAGGTGGGTGTCGCCAGCGTAGTAGCCTACCAACGGTTTGCCGCTGGCCTGCCGCAGCAGCGCGACATTGAGGAGGTGCGACGAGCGGGCTTTAGGGCATTTTATCTCGGCTGTGTTCATGAGGTAGCGGATATGGCTATGTATGAAAAGTTCGCCAAGACTGGCTGGACAACGGAGCTAGCGCGGCAGACCAACCGTCAACTGATGCCGCCGATTATTCGTGCGGTGGTGCTAGGCTGGCTGAGTGCAGTGTGGCTGGCCGAGGAACAGCGTGCGCGTTAAACTCATCGCTGGTAAATTTGGCGGACGATTCATCCAAGCTCCGCCAGGCTCGACGACGCATCCCATGGGCGAACGAGTCCGTTCGGCGATGTTCAATTCACTAGGCGAAATGGTTCGCGGCGCGCGGGTACTGGATGCTTTTGCGGGCTCTGGCGCGATTGGCTTGGAGGCGCTCAGCCGCGGCGCCGAGTCAGTGGTTTTTGTGGAGCGAGATCGCGTTGCCCAGCGGGTGATTGCTGAAAATATTAGCACCGTGGGCGCCAGCGAAAACTCTATTGTAATAAAAACAACGATATCAAATTGGCTAGAAAGCATGAGCGCAACAGAGAAGTTTGATATCATTTTTGCTGATCCGCCATATCATAATCCTCAGTTTTCCACAGCTTCGCGACTAATGGGACTTCTCAAACCGGGTGGACATATGGTATTATCACACTCAGGAATAGGTGAGGTGCCAATTCAGAACGGAATTGTTGTGGTGGACAATCGTAGTTATGGGGGTGCGCACCTCACCCGGTTCCTACGATTGAAATAAGTTTCTGGTAAAATGTCCTGATAGTTGTCAGGACGTTTTTTGATGTATAGAAAAACCCGCTGGAAGTAGATAGCCAGCGGGTTTTTCTGTTTGAAGAGGTTAGCAATATGACATTGATAACCTCTTGTAGACAGAATAACTAAACTGGTCACAAAGACGACAATAACCTCCAAGTGCATATTTTAGTGAGAATATATTAGTGTAAGAATGGTCCATAATACTGAGCGTACACTACTAAAATAATAATTGACCAGATAGATAGCGAGAATGTACCCGTTTTTAATAGTAATTTCACAATTTGGAGATTTGGGGTTTGTGGTGTATGCTAAAAGTACTTTAGTAATAAATAGGGAGTCTTTACTAAGATGGGAACAAAACCACAAGCCGTTAAAGGCGTCATCGGCGCCGCTATTGGTGTTGCTGTATTGGCTGGCATCGCTGGAGCAATGGGTAACGGTCAGCAACAGCAACCTACAGCACCAGCTGTACAGTCCGTAACTTATTCAAACTGTAGAACTGAAGAAATACCGTTTGAAACACAGTATGAGGGTAAAGCGGGTCAATATGGTTATACAGAAACAGTCAAACAGCAGGGTGTTGTTGGTAGCAAGAAAATCTGCAAACCAAGTAGATTAGGTTATGAGGACAAGGTAGAGGTTATAACTCAACCAATAACTCATGTCGTTGTTCGCACACCAAAGCCAGCACCAAAGCCAGCACCGCAGCCGATTCAGCAACAAGCAACCCATAGGGTCGGAGCGATCTGTCGTGATGGTTGGCGGTCATATGCTACTGGAAGAGGCGCTTGCTCGCACCATGGGGGTGTAGGTGAGTGGCTGTATGAGTGAACGTATGCAAGATAGGACTACTGGTGTACTTATTGCTGTTCTGATAGTGGGAGCAGTAGCACTTGTAGCGTATGCGCACAATCATCATTATGGTGATTCCAGCAGTAAGAAACCAGACCATAGTCAAAGTGGGATTAGTAGTCCTTCGGGTACTACTAATCCCAGTAATAGATATTACGATCCTGGCGATACAGATGAAAGCGAAGACGATGTGTATTATGCTAATTGCTCTGAAGCTCGTGAGGATGGTGCAGAGTCAATACGGGAAGGTGAATCCGGTTATCGGGAAGAGCTTGACCGAGACGGTGACGGCGTAGCATGTGAGCCGTGGCGTGGTAGGTGATTGACAAATTGCCTCTGTCTCTACAGACTGCAAGCATGAAAGAAGTTGTAGGCCATTACCTCTGCCGTGATTGTCAAGTAGGGTCTCTGTGTACATGTAAGATGCGCTGTCTTATGGTCTAGAATTTAGCCACTTACCCTTATGAAGTAGCAGTATTCCGCAATGACTAGGAATTGTGAGCTGCCCGTTTTTTCTGATAATAGAGCGGTGAGGGCGGGTTGAGGCGATGATCTCGGTATGTTCTGGGATAAAAAAATGTTGTGGTGCATCAGCGAAGTTAATATAAATATAAGCCCGCTCGCTGCCTAGCTCTCGTTTGATACCGAGGACAAATCCATTACCGGTGTTAATCACTTCAAGCGTGCCGCGCTGCAATATCGGCATACTCCGCCGCAGGTGAAGCAGCCGTCGGTGTAGATGTAGGAGTGAGTCAGGGTGCATGGCCTGTGTCAGGACATTGGTTTTGGTCGCGTTGGCATGAACGGGCAGCCACGGCTGTACGCTTGAGAATCCAGCGAACCGCGTATCGTCCCATTGCATCGGCGTACGCTCCAGGTCGCGGCTGTCGATAGTAGAATGAACAGGGCTAAAATTATCCTGAATATCCTCAGCAGTCAATTCGCCATTGGTCATGCCAATCTCATCACCATAGTACATTACGCTGACGCCCGGCGTGAGTAGGTTGAGAAAGTGCAAGGCTCGCGCTCGCTCTATCCCGAGCCGCGAGGCAATGCGTGGCTGATCGTGATTGCCCACGCAGAAAAACGGTTTGGCTGAACCTGCCGCCTGTAAATATTTCTCAATCTTCTGCCCAGTATGCTCCGCATGCCACTCGTTTTGGCGATATTCCATAAAGAACGCCGATGCCTTCGGATGAGCGGTTAGCACTTGGTGGTACTGCTGGTAAATATCGCCCAACTTCTCGTCCGGATAAAATTCAAACACCATCTGCTTATCGTCATATTCATCGCAAACTGATGCCAGCTCACGCAAATATTCTTGAAAATGCAGTCCCATTTTACAGTGGTCGTGAATGAACGCGCCGTAGGCTTCAGGATCGCCGTGAAAATCAGGATTTGGTGAATCATTGCCAAACTCCGGATCTTTAGAAATGCCCCAAATTGCATCAACTCGCATGCCGTCCACGCCCATATCAAACCAAAATCGCACCACGTTTTTCATTTCATCGCGAACCGCAGGATTATCCCAATTCAAATCCGGCTGCGTTTTCAGGAATGAGTGGAGATAAAACTGACCGGTCTGCTCGCCAAACTCCCACGAACTACCGCCCGATAAACTTCGCCAATTGTTTGGCTCCTTGCCATCCCGCCCGTCACGCCAGACATAATAATCACGCCTGGGATTGTCGCGCGATGACCGCGCTTCCTGAAACCACGGATGCTGATCAGACGTGTGGCAGGGAACGAGGTCGATCATGACTTTGATGTCCAGGGTGTGGGCTTTTTCTAATAGCGCCCGAAAGTCGTCTAGCCCGCCAAACGTCGGATCGATGGCTCGGTAGTCAGCAATATCATAGCCAAAATCAGTCAGCGGCGAGGTAAAAAACGGCGAAATCCAAATCGCGTCAATCCCCAGCCACGCCAAATAATCCAGCTTTTCGGTAATGCCATTCAAATCACCAATTCCGTCGCCATTGGCGTCTCGGAAACTACGCGGATAAATCTGATACAGAGAAGCGACATCTTGCCAAGTTTTCATGGTTTAAGTATAAGCGAGATGAGAGTAAAATTCTAGTTTTTAGATAGCGATGCAAAGATTATTGGCATTCTTACTTTACTTTGGTAAACTAAAAATATGAATAGCAAGAACGATATTTGGAAAGATGAACAGGCACGCCAGCTGGCGGATGTTCTTGCTAGTATAGATGATTCTAATGAAATGCGGGCGTTTCTTCGCGATGTCATGACTCAGAAAGAGATTGTCGAAGTTGGCGCGCGCCTACAAGCTGCCAAAATGTTGTCAAAAGGCGAAAAATACGCCGACATTATCGCGGCAACGAAGCTTAGCAGTCGTACGGTTGCCCGGATTAGCGACTGGATGCAAAACGGTACTGGCGGCTATAAAAACGTCTTCAAGCATCACTCGCACGTTTGGCCAGCTCGCGCTGAGTAGTTTGCGAATAAATCCAAACAAATGCCGGCGCGACGCTGGCGTTTTGATTTTTTGACAGTTAATTTAGTTAATTTTTGGAGATATTTATGAGTGAAATAAGAACAGCGAGGTTCGCTGCGCCAGATGAGGCGAGGGAGAAGTACGACGCGATTATTCCCGCGTATCAAGCGGCGTTCGCGGCAGAGCCTTGGTATGAAGTAAGTAAATGCGGCGGCTGCTCGTCAGGCTATTCTCGTCAAAATCCTGGTGATATATGTCAAGCTTGCGGCAGCGCGACTGGCGACGAAGCCTATACAGAACAGGAATTGACCGAGAAATTTGATGCTATCGGTGAGACGCGCCCAACATGTTGGTATATCGAGGAGACGCCAGCGGGACTGGCATTGGCGGCGGTCGCTTGGACGGCTGATCTGGTGCAGATTGCGGCGGAAAAATATCCTGGGTTGCTGGAAATGGCAGCGTGGCTTAAGCGGAAGTACTCGTCAACCGCTGCTTCGGATTCAGAGATATTATGGCTGGACGAAGTTTTTGCTGACCGCCAGATTTCGAGACGTAACAATCTAGTAAATTTTCGCCCAATGATATACGGGTTTTCCTATCGCCTAGATCAGACGAAGGTGGCTTATCGGACTATTGCGCCAGCGATGACGCGCGCGGCCATGAGAGACTTTGGCTATGATGCGACCATTGATAAAGCCAAATCTGATGTTCCTGACTGGCGGAATTTTGTATCAATTGATTTATCTCGGTAAAAAATAATATATAAGGAGGATAAGAATATGAAAATATTAGTAATCGGCGGCATGCACGGGAATGAAATGCTGGGCATTGATCTGGTCAAGAGTTTACAGGAAAATCCGCTGGAAAATATTGACAGCGTACTGGCGAATGAGGAAGCTATAAAAATAAATAAGCGTTTCGTCGAACAAGACTTGAACCGGTCATTTCCCGGCGTGAAATCAAGCGGCATGTATGAGCAGCAGCGCCCGATTGAGCTACTGAAAATGTGCAAGGAATATGATATTGTTTTTGACTTTCACAATACGTTTTGTCCGGATAATGATTGTACGTTTGTCGGGGAAGATGCAAATGAAGAGCTGCTGGCCGCGTCGTGGCTGCTGGGTTTACCGCGGGTGATTGTGGCTGATTATGATTGTATAAATAAGTATGCTCTAAATTGCGTGTCGATAGAAATTAGCGTGCAGAGCAGGTTGAATGATGTGAAAATTTGGCGCCAGAAGCTGCAAATGCTCGCTGAAAAGAAAATTGCTGATTGCCAGACGGCTTCAGAGGTGGAGAAGTTTCGCTTTGTGTATCGGATGACTCTGGAGGATAAAACAAGGTTAAACCTTGAGCAGGCAAGTCTACGAGCATTCCAGCCTATTGATCAGAATTTGGCAGAGAAAATGGGAGTAAAAACTCCGGCCTATCCGATCTTTATCAATGACAAATTCACGCCGTATAATTATGGCGGACTATTGAATAAGATTGAGGACTAGGATATAGGATAGGATTCGTTCTACTAAGTCTCCGCTCATCAGAGTGTACGCACATCATTATCGTCCCATAATAAGCCTACAAATTTATAACTGTACTTGAGGTAAAGATAAATAGCTACCATATTTTCTTACTAGCTTTTCAGAAGAGGATATTAAGATAAGATCAGGTCCGGACGCAATTATCCGATTTATCCTTGAGACCTTGTTTTTGGTGGCAGTTATGAACTCTTGGCTATAGTTATTAGAGCTAATGATTGCGCAGACATCTCTCGACATAGGGAAGAATATCGCTGCATCTAGTCTTCCAAAACCACCATGCCCGAAACGAGTTACTCCGTTAGCCGTCGGTATGGCAGCAAATGCTGGCGTGCTACTTGTAATAAAGCTGCTCCCTTTTGGCGCAAAAAAGAACTGCCACGAGCGTTGAATGAACAGATCGGCGAGGGGTAGTATATAATCCAGCATCGCTCTCAGGATATTATTTTTACCCGGGTCTATTTCTATCTTTAAATCTTCCTCACTAGTCATGGCATCTATTAACTCTTTAGGCAAATGGTTTTTCCATTCTGGGTGTTGTTCAATAATCTCTCGACAGCGCTTGGGCTGCTCGGCTTTTAACTCGCTCCACATTTTATCTCTATTAGAGTTATCGTATAGTCTTTTTTAGTTCTTCTTTTCCGAATTCTTTTAGCGCGCGAGCTTGCTGATTATTAATATAGTTGAGCGAGCTGGGTGTCCGTAGGTGTTGTAGGGCAATAAAAATAGAGAGATCGGCAATATCAGCATTTTCTAATATTTTTCTTTTTCTCACCTCTGCAAGAAGTCGTGGGTATAGAGATTCGATCTTTGAGAGAGTATCCTCAACGTAGTTCAGGTCGCCGTCAAGGGCAAGATCTAGTTTATAGAGAAATTTTTCTATACATATATCTTTAATGCTCGATCTGATTACTCCTATTTTCTCATTATAAATGTGAACCCTTTGAGTTTCGTCGTAGGTAAAGCCTTTCAGGTAGACTTTTGGCACAAAATGCGCCCTCTTAACTGGCTTGTTCATATTTTATTTATTTCCCTCCAAGCATAAATAGTAAATTTGCTGCCTATCATTGTATACCCTTAGATTTGATATAACCAATAAAAAAAGACCTTTCAGAGCTTGAAAAGCCTTTCATGGTGCGGGTTAGGAGACTCTAACTCCTGGCCTCTTCCATGGCAAGGAAGCGCTCTAACAACTGAGCTAAACCCGCATGTAATATGCTTTCAACAGTAGATTTTTGCTTTCTATAAGCCTTAAATCTGTGTGGTGTAATGTTCTATCTTTCGATCATGAGCTTAGTATAGCAAACAAAGCTGCTTATGTCAATAAGCAGTGACTACTTTATAAATTCACCTCTTATATTTCGCCGTGCGCCCTATCGTAAATGGCACGTAGCTGAGGGTTGGTATAGTGCGTATACACCTTGGTAGTGTTTAGATCGGCATGTCCCATAAGGTCACCAATGTAGCGTAAATCGACACGCTTGTTTAACATCTTCGTGGCAAAGCTATGGCGCAAGGCATGCGGTCTAACACCGACGAATTGTCCGTCAGAGCGGGCGCAGGCTGCCTCGAAGGCATTACGGACATTACCTGGTGTCATTCTCTTTTCGGTTTGGTATGAAATGAATAATGCTGGATTATTGTCGGTGCGAATCTTTAAGTAGTCTGCTATGCATTTTTCGGTCTGAGAATCAATAAAACATATTCGTGAGTCTCGGCTTTTACCAACGATAGTGAACTGGCGGTTTTTTATTGAATTACGATTTAGAGAACATGCCTCACTAACGCGTATGCCTGATGAGAATATTAGTCTGCCAATAGCAACATTACGCAGCCTATTGGCATTACAGTAGCCGCGCCGCTTCATGGCTAGGACGGAAATAAAATCTTCAACTTCATCTTCGGTAGGGATATCTAGTATACGCTTTTCTCGCTTGGGAATTTTAATATCTTCGGTGTCAAATAATAGTTGGCGACCCTTGCGCTGGCAGTATTTGAAAAAACACTTGAGGCAAACTATATAGCCTCTGACAGTATCTGGCTTCTGGTATGAGTAGAGCATCTCACGCCATTTTCTGGTATCCTCTAGAGATACGGAATCGATAGGTTTGTTCCCTAAGAAATTGATCAGTAGTCTGCAAAAGCACTGGTAACGCTCTATGGTTTTGCTACTCCTGTCGCATAATATGACTTCGTCTCGCAAAAAGTCACTAAAACAATCTGAAATATTATTCATCATGAAAAACTCCACTGGTCTCTTTATAAAGATCGTTATAATGAAAGATTTACTAAAATAGTTCTTTATAGAGCTGTTTATTGGCTAAAAAATATAAAAATCATGCTTAATACCCACCTTTCTTAAAAAATAATACAAGAATCGGTTAGGATTCAGTGCGACAAAGTCTTATTATTTGAAAATATAAGCATTTTGTTATATAAAAACAGAGGTCAGACAGCAAGAAACACACGGTCGTCGCCGTGTTAGAGAAGAGAATCAACCAGCTCTATAGCAGTAAATTACCAGCTATAGACTTACGCTGCTTTTTAATTTCAGTTAGCTTCAATAGTCCAGCTGGATTTATCTGCTTCAACTGTTTAGCCACTTTGGCGTCATGAACCTCCTTAGCGTGTTTAGCTATTCGCCGTGCGATGTATTTAGCCAGCATCTTCACAGAGGCTATCATGTTTTCGCACGACCATACTTTAGCTAGCCAGCGGTCTGGATGTTTCTTACGCGCAGCTTGAATCAGGCTCTCTTCGAACTCTTTGGGATAGCGTATCTGCCGGTTTCGAAACATAGGTAGGTACGCGTCGTTTGTTATTAAATCTGATGCTTTGCCAAGTCGCTTACGCAGGGTCTTGACACGAGGATCAGAATCCTTATTACCGTCCACTAATTACCCTCAAAACTTTTACTATTTTAGTGTCGGGACAAATGAAAACCCCGCACCAAAATATGGTGGCGAGGTTCAACTAATGGGTTTAGCTTACTACCACCATAGCAGACGATTGCGAGAATAATCAACATTTTGTGAAAAAATATCAAAAAACCGCCTCCGAGCTTTCGAGGCGGTTCAGTTGTTCGGAATTTCCGAACAGTTCAATTATGGCTGTATTTTTTGCCCTGGATAAATCAACCCGCGGTTAGCAATACCATTTCGCTCAGCCAGCCGCTGTGTATAGCCAGAATTACCGAACAGCCCGTTCGTACCGTGCCAACCATTTCTCAATGCAATGTCGCCGAGCGTGTCGCCGCGACGCACGACGTAATCGCCACCGCTTCGCTGAACGTAGCCTGTCGAAGCTGGCGCGGTTGCTCGTGGAGCTTGTGCTGCTACACGTGAATTAACGGCTGCTTGTACTTCAGCTGGATTGTAGCCAGCGGCTTGTAGTCGTAATATGCGGTCGTTGCCGCTGCCGTACACACCTTTCAATACATCTGCCACCACTTGGTCATTCACTGTTTTTGAGCTGGCTGCTGGAGCGGCTGGCGCGCTAGCAGTGCCATTCCAGATATTAGGCCGGTAGTAGCCGATGATTGAGTTTCGGTAGCCGCCTAAGTCCATCAGATTGAATGCGTTGCCGACGTAGATATTGCCTGAGCCTTGGTTCTGTCCGAAGAACTTACCCTGGTAATACATGGCTACATGACCGTATTGGCCGCCACCGAATATCGCCCAGTCACCGTCCTTCATACTAGCCTGTCCAGCGTGCCAGGTAAAGCCTAACGCTTGGATTTCGCCAACTTGGTTTGCGTAGCCGCTCGCGCCACCAGTGCGTGTCGGCACGACACGACCGCTCAGGCTAAACATAAACTGCTTAAAGCCTGCCACGCATTGTAGTCCGTAGCCCTCATTAAACCCGCGGCCGTTCATAGCATTCACAAATGCCGCAGGACTTGATAGGTCGGTCTTGTAATACACACCAGAACCCATCTGCGCTAGCTCTTTGTCGGGTGCTTCACAGCCCGAACCGGAATCCTGCGGCACGTCTAGACCCATAATGCCAGCAATTGCCGTCTCACGTTTCTTGGCTAGCTCGCACAAAGCTTTCTCAGTTGCTTTAGAATACTTGGCTTTTGAACCGTCAAGGGTGATACTACCGTCCTCAGCTTGCTTGCCGACAATGACGAATGTCGCCGACAACACTACGACCGCCGCCACCAGAATCACGGCAAGGCGGTTGGCGAGAAAATTCTTAAACTTTGATACTATTCTCTTCATTGCTACTTCTCCTCAGTGCCATAGCGTAAGCTACAATAAGCAAGTCCTCGATAAATACACCGTTACGCTCTGTAGTAGCTGTGCCGCCAGTTTGAAACTTGATTTTCAGCGCCTCTTTGCCACCGATACTAAGAGAAACTTCATCGCCTGGTGTGCCGCGATTCAGTTCATTATGCAATTCTTCTAGCGCGTTATACTTGGTAGTTTCCATTATTTTGATTCCTTTCTGTCCTGGTTATTCTTCTGATTTGTCACGCCTAGAAAGTAGACGTTAACACCGCCGGCAAACAGCAGCGCCGTACTTGTCAGCTGCTTAGCAACTGCAGCAAAGCCCCAAATGTCGCCGAGCCCCTGCACGACGAACGCGCCGAATGACAGCAAGCCAACCGCGATTGACAGCTGTCTTGTAGTTTTCTTTTCTAATTTCATATTTGACCTCCTTGATCATTGTTATTACGAAAAATCAGGTAGAGAATGAGCGAGATTGTAGCGAGAGATATTAGTAGAGTGATCATTTCTTTGCCTCCGCCTCTAGCCGCGAATTGACGTAGTGATTAGTTTTATTGATCTCGTCTTGGGTCTTCTGTATTTGAGTAGTTATCTGGCTATTGTAAAGGTGGAATAACATTGCTGCGATGATAATCTTACCGATTTCCTGGACCATTGCGTCATTGAACCATTTACCGAGCCTTCCGGTGAACGTGGCAGCATTGACGTTATTTTGTCCTTCCAGAGTATTTAGACGATTATCGTAACTCTCTTTCATGGCGGAGACGAGAGTGGCTAGTTCATGGTGTTCAGAACGGCTAACATTATCTTGGCTGGCAAGCGTGCGTTTTATCTCGTCAACAGCCTCTTTGACATGCTTTACGTCTGATTTCATTTCGCCAAATTCTGTTAAGTCTATTTCTTTCATTTGCTATCCTTTGCCAAAATAAAAGACTGCCGCTGATCACCATTAGATCAAATTGGCAGTCTCTACATTGTAGCTAACTGATTGTATTATATATTGTGAGGCGTGATTTTATCAATAAAACAGACAAAATTGCGCAACATCGAAATTGTAGGAACGTATCCTTGAGGAGATTGCGGTGTGAGTATAAATATGTTTATGTTAAGTAACCTACGCTGACTTTACCTTAACTACTGAATGATTACCACGGATAGTACCAGTGCAGTCATGCAGTACAGAGACCCTATCGCCCTCGTTGACACTGATAGATGCAAAGAGAGAGATTCCGCCATAGCCACTTGAAGGCCCAATTAGGGTTTGTTCAAGTTGTTCATAATCTCGTGAACCCTTCCTCTTAATTTGGACAAGGAGATATAGATAGGTCGACAACCCCTCTGCCATAACAGAGGCGTATACTTCAACTTCAGATATATCTTTGCCGACTATAAACTCATTGTTTTCTGTATCAACAGTAATATTACCATGTTGTTTGATTACTTTTTTGAGCCGAACACGGTTAGAGCCGCTATTGTAATAATTGCCAGTATCAGGTCTAACCGTTACGGAAGAGAATCCTAGTTTATTGAGCGTCGCTAAATTGATGTTTTCTGGAGTGAGCTTACCAGGTGCAGTTTTTCCTTCTTCTCCTACCATAAGCACACCTGTCTTGGTACCTCCATTGATAGAATCGAGAGGTATGGATTTTTCTTTTGGCTTGCCTTCGAGAGTTAAGATTGACGACATGCCATCAATCAAATCGTTATGCAATACAGACGTTGAGATGTTGTATTCAACCACAGCACCTTGCTCGTGCGGCATAGCCGGGGCAGTACGCCCTCGAACAGCGTTAGTGCCATTGTTTCCAGATATCAGGACCGTGACGACTTCCATTTTGTCAGGAGTCTTTTCACCAGCAGCGTCAATTCTATCGATGACGATATCAATACACGTACTGGTTTCCGCACCTACGGTAGAGGATAGCGGAATCGTCGTATCTGTATCGCTAATTGATGCACTTAATGTTGTAGGCGGTATGTTTGAAGTTTTTCGTAGTTTATCCATTTCATTTTTCCTTTAGTTATTTACTTCTTCCAGCTGGCAGGGTCTGGCACTTTCTTTGGTATGACCACAGATGTGATCGTGGCTATACCATAGGAGGCGTTGCTCGATCTGCCGTCTACTCGGTAGTTATTGACCACCTTATTTATTTTCAGTGATTTTTTAGTACTTGGGTCGCTAAAAGTTACGTGCCCTCCTTCTGTATCGTTAAATGCAAAATCGTTGAATTTATCGCTGTTAAATCCGGTCGTTACCATGGCACTAGAGACCGTAATGTCTTTCAGAGTGTGCAAAACACGTTTCTTGCCGGTGCCGCTCACCGCAATGGACAATGATCCGCTCACGCGTAGTAGCTCGATGTAGGTCTTCTTCATTTTTGCCCAGCTCATATGTCCCTTATCGAAGTGGAGCAGTCCTGTCCGGAACGTAGACACAAAAGGCTCGCCGTCATCGGTTATGTACTTTTCGCTAAACTCGACAATTCGATATTTGCCGTTGTTGTCTGGTGTTGAGCGAAGTCCCATCAATCGCTCGCGTCCATCGCTCGGAGTAAAGGTAATAAGCTTCTTGATACCAATAGTCCACGGACGTATCCATGCCTTCAGCTGCAAGTCCAGTATCCAGATTTCATTATTAACCTTGGATTGGGCGGCTGGTACGGCGTCAAATATTTTTCCATCAAAGTGTACACTCGATATCCCGCGGCCATATAGCGGGTTGATACCATCAAAATCTGGGCGAATAGCTAGACTAACTTCTTCAGTACTCAATACGTTCAGCAGGTCAGGTTTAGCGCCAGTGGTATTTTTGCCTCTGGAGCAGGTAAAGAATAGGTTGTTATCTGCCTCAGTAACTGAGCCGGCGGCGTATGTACCGTAAGAACCGACAACCCGGGCGATATTCGGTACAATGAACGATGTATTACCAACAGTCATCGAGGTGAGCGTAAGCTGGTTTTGAGAACCCTCACCAGATGCGGTTGTCATAAACACTACGTTTACTGGTTCACCACGCCCATCACGATAACTGCGGACGGTGATTGGTATTTCACCAGTACCTTTGTTTATCTCGACCCAGCCGCCGCCGTAGAAGGCATTGAATGCACTGATATATTTACCAACGCCGCCCCAGTAAACCTTGTCGTCTACACCAACGCCAAATATACGGTAGCTCGATCCAGTGATATCACGAAGAACGGGACCGGACGTGGTGTCGGCTACAGGAGCCTCCACGGCTACGTTTTGTGCGGTACGCCCCAAATCTCGATACGAGTTAGTCGATACCGAGTCAATATACGTTTCATCATTCGACATGTCGCTGTAGTAGATGTTGTAGCGGGTGGCTTTTGGTACGGCATCCCAGGTTAATTCCAGATAGTCCTCAACTTCGCCTGTCTGGCGCCACTGGTTGCGGATACGGTTGGTTTTTACGGAGATCTCAGCTGATGCCATTGTTTCGCCAACCTCATTGACCGCCGAGACTTTATAAAAGTTGGAATAGCTGCCGGTTGCTAGATTCTTAGAATTGGTAACCTTGAGGTTTTTTGGCGTGTCGATACCTTCAAACTTCTTCACCTTATTGTTGGCGATGTCGTAGAACGCCAGAACATCCTTACCATTGACGATGTATACGCAATCGTCCACTTGATAGAACTTTGCTTCATATCCAGGTGTAAGCTTTTCTCCGGTTGCTTCCTGCCATGCTCCGCCGTTTGATCGCTTGACAACGCCGTCTTCCACGATGATAGCCCATTCTTCTAGCCCGCTGGCTGTTGCTAGCATTTTTACGGTGAACTTGTCAAAGCCGTCGGGCATTTTGTCTAGAACAGGGAAAAACGTTTTTGTACCCCAACGCGGATACAGCACACCATCCTGCCTTAGCATGTAATTTACGGCAGAACGGAGTGTGTTATTCGGTAGGCGTGCCTCGTCTAGATAGCTGTTAACACCACCGCTAAAATTCGGGATGATAATGTTCTGTGTTTTAGCGCTGCCGCCTGTCATACGTGGGGGAGTTTGTACTGCCATTACCAATCTCCTCCCATCCCAATGTCGCCCTCAAGTCCGCTAAACTGCCCGTCAGGAGCTAGCTCATTGCGCTGTCGCATATTTGCTAGAAGTATCATGGCGTCACTGTTATATTTCGTGTATAGGTTGGCATCGTCATTTACGAACAGCTCTGCTATTACGTAGGCTATGGCGAAGTTTGGGTCGCTCATTTCTAGCACATCGTCTAGTTTTGTTGGAATAAATGGTTCGCGGTAGTATTTAACGACGATAGTTTTGTCAATTTCCTGATCGCTAGATTTTGGTATCCAACCTAGCCGAAGTTTGTGTCCGATTTGTGGATTTCCCAGGATAGTAACAAACTTGCCATCTTCGCCAGTTAGCTGGCTAGGGGAGTTTACATGCAGCGGTTCTGAGCTGCCCTGTAGGTAGAATCCGCTAGATAGCGAATATCCTTCCGGCAGGTCATACTCGCGCTGCCCAGGTTGAATAGGACCGATATCACCTACGCTAAACAGCTCATTCCATTTAGTAACGTTATCTGTTGACCAGCGGCGCACAGCCTTCTGTAGCAGGTTTAGTCGTATTTGTCCGTCCTCATCATTGAGTGCAGGCGCATCTGCTGCTTGTTCGTATGCTACGTGGACGCTCTTTAATATCTCGTTGACTTTCATTCTGAACTCCTTATCTTACGCGCGGCGTTGGTAGCGCCGACTTACTAATTTTGAACTGTGACGGGGCTTTGATGCCGGTAACGATGCTCTTGTTTGAGCCGACGTTGCCAAGGCTTACGTTTGGATCTTTTGCAAAGCCGTACGGGCTAGAAAGCTTCATCATCTTGACGTTGTAGTCTGGTACTGAAATCCCACTGACAGTACCGCCTCGTCGTCCACCGCTACCGCTTGAGCCGCGTCTAGCACCTCCGCCACCATTTCTGGATTGCGAAGTAACATTACCGTTTTCGTCCATGATTAAGGACCGCAGGGCTTGGTACTGATCTTTGGAGATACGTCCGTCGTTGTAGAAATTCTTCAGCATAGAATCTTCTACAAAACACTTGTCGGCGATCGACTTCCTGCGTCCAGCGTATAGAGTGTTAACCAGCTGCTCATTCGACATGTCCTTGGTTGCCTCTTTGAGGTATTGCAGTTTAACATCTGCTTTATAGCTTGCCTGCGTTGCATAGGTTAGCTGTTCCTTGTCAATGCCATTTTCTGCAGCGTAGCGTTCTTTAACCCAGGCCGGCATATCGGCGTACTTCTTGTTCTTGTTCAGGTCGATAGCTTGATGGACTATTGCTTTATCGTTTGATTGAGCGGCGAGGGCAGATAGTTTATCGGTAATATCGTTTCCGGTATTGCTGCTTGTTTCACTCGAACCTCTCTGCTTTAATCCGTAGCCTAGTACGTAGTTGCGGTAGGTGGCGTCTGATTCATCTTTTGAATCTTTAGCAAGTCTCTTATGAACTTCTCGAGCAACTTCGCCGCCTTTTGTTCTGATCGCCCCATCACCGTCTTGTGTGTAGTCGCCGCGAGCAATCTTGGCTTTTAGCACCACGGGCAGTCCGTCTGAGCCAGTCGCCTGAGACATTTTGCTGAGTTTATCCATTGCTGCGGTGTCGCCATTTTTAGCACGCTTCTCCAGAATATCCATCTTCCTTGAATCCTGAACGAGGCTATAATACCGCTTAGCCTCTTCAGGATTGTTGGATAGCATCTCTCTAAACGCAGCACTGTCTTTATCACTGAGCGCATGCTGCTTGGTGTCATAGAACTGCTTCTGCTCATCAAGGGCATTCTTGCCGAAGAGCATTCCTTTAACGATATTTGTTGGCGAGCGGTCAACAGGTGTCTGAATGTTGCCTTTGCTATCCTGTGTATAGCCATCTTTTAGGGCAGTAGCCCCTTGAATTGTGCGCTTCATCTGCGCACCGGTTGGGACTATATCAAGCATTGCGGTGCCAATCTTACCAGCATCACCGCTCGATAAACCCTCGCCAGCGGCAAGTCCAGCCTTAATCAACTTTGATACAGCGGGCGTGCCGTAACGGGAAATGTCTGAATCTTCGCCAAAAATGGTTTTCTTAGTTTTGTCGTCTATAAATGCTCCAACAAGTGCGGGACCACCCGGAACAAACTTGGAGGCTTCGCCTAGAAAACGCTGACCTGCTTGCGCGGTATTATTTAGAAGGTTGTCGTTAGCATCGTCCTCGTTACTGGCAAAGTCGTTATAAGTGTCTATTGTCGCCTTCAGGAAGTCTGGCAGTTGTTCTTGTCCGGTTACCATCTTCAGCCCATAGTTAGCAGCTGCTGCTGCGATGATGAATTTGGCTTTCTGGGCGGGTGTAAAGTCCTTAAAGAACTGTAGTCTCATGTTGTTTACTTCTAACCCAAACTGTGTGAACACACCGAGTACTTTCGAGTTCATGACCAATGGTCGGTCGCCAATGCCGCGCCCAGCTAGAGTCGCCTTGGCAGCTAGGTCAGCCTGCCTAATAGCTGCGTCTCCAGTCAGTCCTTTGCTGAGTGCCTCGTTGTATGCGCTGCGCCAGCTCAGCTCTCCAGTAAACTTCTCAATAGCTTCCATCGGAATGGAGGCAGTATCAGTGTACTTTCGGATGATGCCGCGCCGCTGCGATGAGGCGTCGGTATAGCGGGCTTTCATGAATGAAGATTTATTCAGCGGGTCGCTTGCTTCGTCAAAGCCAGAGTGGATCATCTGCTTGACAGCTTTCATGAACGATGGCAACCCGTCTCGAGCAATTGTCTGCGGAACACTTAGGACCTGCGCTACGGCTGCCGTGGCTGAGCCTGGTATAGTGTTAGCGCCGACGATACCTTGTGCCTTGATTGAAACATCTACAGCCCTACCAAAGCCTTTATCAACGGCCAATCGGTCAATGGCGTTCGTTTTTCCAGCAAGGATATTGCCATATTCCTGCCATGCGGCGATGAGAGGGGAGCGCTCGCCTTCTTTGAAGTTCTTGTGTTTTGGCTTGCCGGTCTCGACTTGCGCCATCGCTTCGTTAAATCCGAGTTCTTCGATAGCTTTGTCTAGCTTAATCTCCTTAGCTTTCTGGAATGTTCGGAAGGCGTTTTCAACTACCCGCACGCGTGAAGCAGCAGGAGTCATGTACTGGTTGTAGAGCATTGCCTCGTAGTACCTGTCGATAGCACCGAAGAAGTCCTTGTTGGCTAGTTCGCCGCGGCGTGTCTGTGCAAATGGATTCCACTTGCGGCGTGCACCAGTGTTTTCAGTATTTCCGACTATCTCGTCAGGAACACCCCCGCGTACTCCGCTAGGGATTGCTTCACCGCTCACCGAGCCATTCATTCCGGTGATGTCCTTAATCTTCAGTCCAACCTTCTCGAAGAATGACGGGTCGCTCATGATGTGCGAGATGTAGTTCTTGCGGCGCGGTATTGGGTCATAGCCGTTGGCTTCCAGTACACGGTTAGTGTTGTTGAGGATATCATCTGCGTGAGTACGCCACCAATCCACCGCTGGCTTCATGTAGGTGTCTACGTAGTCTTTGCCGTATTTGGCGTTCAGGTCGGCAACATCGACTTTCTTTTCTACGAGGTCGAACATATCTTCGGTTAGGTCTTTTCGCAGCTGGCGAGATGGTAGGTTGTCTAACATCTTGCTTTCTAGTTTCGTTAGTCCATCGCGGCGAGATTTCAGCTCGACTTTCATGGCTGCTTCTTGGCTGTCTTTGAATACGGAAGTAAATTCCTTGGTGGCTGCGGCCGTTGCGGCATCTGGTGCGTTTGCGTCGATGATACGGTCGATGTCTGCAAGCGGGTTATTTCTGTTACCCCAGCGCTCAATATCTCCGACGATAGCACCCAGATTGACTGGTTTACCCTCAACATACGCATGCTGATTGCCGTTCTCATCGATACCGACGTAGCTACCAACACTCTTGCCGTCTTTGTCGACTACCATACCAGTACTGCTGATAGTATGTTTATTGCCGTCAAGCGGGACCAGATCGAATATTGGCTTGCCTTGCTCGTCCACACCTTTCGCTAGAGCAAACTCTGTTAGATCAGGTTTGCGATTAGCTTCCGTACCCTTGACGTGGATTTTTTTGCTAGCGTCAATCCACTCCTGGCTGCCGACGACGCGGTTATATGCTGACTGTACGATGGTTGGATACTGTTTCATGCCTCGTATGTCGTGAACATCGTAGCCGGTTTGTTTGCGGATCTCATCGCGAACTAGGCGGCGCTGTGCTGGAGTGCCGGCGTTCAGTTTGTCGATAACATTATCAACGGTCGCTTGAGGGTAGGGGTTGATGTCTGCGGCTTGGCTTTGTGACGTAATATCATCGATTCTGTACCCGTCAGCTACATCGGTGGCGCTTCGGGCTGCCGCTACCGCCTGTAGGTCTGCTGTATTGTCAGGAGCGACGCGTTCGGTTGTTGTGACGCCGGTGTCCCCGTTAGTGGTGGATGTTAGCTTTGAGCCGTCGCCGAGGTCTAGCTCCTCCTTGACTTTTGGTACAGTACCCTCAACTTCGTATGTTCTCGCCGGCTGGTTTGGACCGTCGAGGCGGGCGTCACTCTCGCGTAGCACCCCCTTAATACCATACTTACCTCGCGTTATATCGTGGCTATCCATATGCTCGGCTGGCTTGATTTCCCAGTCGTACTCTGGGCGGGCTGTTTGTAGCTTTTTCAGCTCAATTTCAGCCGCTCGTTCGGTGAATCCGTTGTAACCTTTTCCGGTTTCTTCAACTTGGATTGGTTTTTCTAGTCCTTCAGCTAATCTCTGTGCTTCACGGCGAGCAATAGCAATGTCTGAATGCGTCGAATATCTCTGTGATGGACTGCCGTCAGCATACTCTTCAACGATTGCGTATTTGCCGCGTGGTGTCTGCTCGATTCGATAGCGGTAATCTTCAGGAGCTGTACCGAAAAAGCCTGGTTTCGTTGGCTTGTAAACATCCTCACCATTGACATTTAACGTATTGTTTGATACACTGCCAGTACGAGTTCCTGATGGATTACTAATAGGACTTGTGCCTGTAGCAGATTCTAGATTGCTACCTGCACGGGTAACGCCCCGCAAGTCGTCGTCCATCAGGGGCGTACCAAGCTCAGCTTGGGCTTTTTTAATATCTGCCTCAATTCTTTCGGGGCGGATTTTTTGCACACTCTTAAGGCTTAAGCCATCGTTAAATTGACCCATTAGGACTCGACCGCTCGGTGCGTCAGTGTTTGCATAGGTAACATTCTGGAGTCCTGTATCGTTAGGGCTGCGAGTTAGTGTGCTGTTATTGCCATAAATAGACTTTTCCGCTATATTTACATACTCCTCAGGTGTTACTCCCTCCTGAATAATCCGCTTCTCAACATGTGCATTATGCGCGCCCGGATACACTGTTACGTCTCTGTTGGTTACGAAGTCTTGTCCAGTTTGCGCTTGGATCGCGTTGTGTTGATCTAGAGTGTTCTGGCTAACGCGCCCGTAATTAAACGGCTCATCGATAGGGTAGTTTTCGATAGCTGTGCGCATTCGCTCATTTCGCCCGGCATTCGGTGTAATTTCCGTACGTGGAATGTGTAGGTCGCCATCGACATATGCTTGGCGAAGTGCTGTAGCGCCGCGTCCGATAGCTGCACCAGCTCCTGTCATTCCAGTGCCAAAGACAGCACCGGTCGCCGCTTCTTGCAAAGCATTTTCAGGTTTCCAGTCGGTGCCGGCTCGAAGCGACCCGCCTGCGCCTAGAGCAGCGTTCGTAGCTGCCTCATGAGCAATCAATTGGGGAACGGTTTTCTCGGCTGCTTGACTGATAATACCTTTTTCTAGTGCACTTTTAGCTAGGGTTGGTGCAATACCCTTGACAACTCCCTTGGCAAGAGATCCTACAGGAGCAACAGAAGAAGCGACATCAACAGCTGTACCAGCTGCGCGAAGTATACGGTCTAGAGCTCCTTTGTCTTGCATGCCTCCAGTTATGCCGTTTATTTCTTGGTCTATAGCGTTGTATCTGCGAGCATATTCTTCCTCTGAAAGCTTGCCTGCTTTGTATTCCGCAGTGAGTGCATCAAGCGGGCTATGATTAACTAAAGCTTCACCTGAACGATAGACTGCTTTGAACGGTTGCGCCATGCCGCCAATCATATTGCTGCCGACACTAACAGCATCCTTACCGACAGTCTCTAGGTTGGGACCCTTCTTTACTGCTCGGTCGTCAATCAGGTTGCGTAGCAGTTCCGATTCAGCGACGATACGCTCGAACTTCGCGCGCTGTTCAGGGTTAGTAAATCCGTATGGGACCTTGGCGTAATCTGTCAGATTTTTAGATATCTGCTCAATAGCCTCGCGTTGTCTGCCGGCGTCCATGTTATTAAAGTCTTCTAGGAATTGTGTCGGTGTCCTGCCACCGTAATTTATCATGGGCGATTGTCCGTATTCGCCCAAGGCAGCGTCAGCGGTTTTCTGGCGATACTGAACATTCTTTATCTTCTCGATGGTGTTTTTCAGCTGCTCGTCAGAGGTGATGCCTTGCTGTGCTTCATCGAGTAATTTCCGTTCGTTTGTCCAGTTACCGCGAGTATCATTAAGCAGCGTCGTTAATTCGTCTCGACGCTTTCGGTAGTCCTCAGAATTTAGGTTGTTGCGGCGTACCGCCTCATTCAGCTGCTGCATCTGCGGTGATTGCTGTGCTGGCTGCTGAAAAGGGGAGGGTTGCTGCGGATGTGGTAATTGTAGTTGCGACTGGTTATTTATCGAGAAATTTGGCTGCTTATCTTGCTGCTGCACTTTCGACTGGTTTTGTTCAATGTACTTTTTGGCGTTCTCATCGCCCAGTGCGGCATACTTTTTGGCTTTCTCTAGCTGCGATTCAATTGTCTCTACGAAGTTTGGCTGAAACATTGGCGTTTTGGGCTTCTCTGGCGAGAAGTTTTGCTGCTGCTCCTGCTGGCGCGGCTGCTGAATAGTAGACAGGCGTGTTGCATCAAACCCCTGAAACTGCTTTGGCTGGCTTAGCGGATTATCGTTGTGCTGCTGGATTGGCTCGCGGTGGTTTTGCTGTTCGCGGCGTTTTTCTTCTTCGTCGTCTCTCCATCCGAAGAAGCTGCGTATCATTTTTCCAAAGTCAAACATTGGTATTTAGCTCCTTTCGGCTATTAGAATTGGACATCGTCTGCGGAACGCCGTGGACGCATAAAGTAGCTGTCGTCATCGTCAGAGCGTCGGCCAAGAACTGATTCTGTTGCTTGTCCTGCACTCAGGCTAGGCGAGTTAATATTCGAGCTATCTACTGTGCCTTGAGTGATATTCTTCGCCTGGTATTCCGGAACACTTGCCAGTGACGCTTGCGGAGCAGTGATATTTTGGTAGGTCTGTACGATTTGACCTAGCCGTCCGTTGATAGCTCTATCGACGTCCTGAATTTGGGCTGTCGATATTGCACCCGCTTGAGCGAGAGCTTGGGCGCGCTGGTTGTCGTTCATGTTCATCTTGTTGAGGATTTCGTTGCGCTGCTCGTTGAAGGTGTCGTGGATTTCTTGGTACTTGCTCTGGCGGAAGTCATTCAGCTTGCGTACTTCGTCTTCCAGCTTCCTCTGTACTTGTTGACGGTTGACTTCAATGTCGGTCTTCTGCTCGTTCAGGTCGTCTAGCATCTTGCCTTGTTCGCTGTTCTGCAGGTCGGCCACGCCAACGCCCAGCATACCGATAGCGCTTGAGTTGCCGCCGCCCAGCATACCGATGTTGTTTGATTCGCCCTGCAGAGTGTTGCGGACCATCTCGCCTAGCGACTGTTTACCGCGTGCATAGCTTTTTTCTAGTTTCTGATCTTGTCGGTCGAGGTTCTGGAAGGCGCTGTCGCGTTCGCCCTTCAATGAATTAATGGATGTGTCTACCTGCCTGTCGACAGCCGCTCGTGCTGCGTTGCGTCGCGGGTCGATAGAGCCGAGCATATCGTTGTAGTAGCGGTTATTCTGTGCCCACTGTTTGTCGATGGCTTGTCGCTGCACTGCTGACATACCGCCTCCGCCACCTCCGCCGCCTCTGCTATAGCCCCAGCCACCAGTACCATTCTGCTGTTGAGGAGTATTTCCGCGATTATTATTCTGCCAGGATTGGTACTGTCGATGCAGTCCGTCTACGTACTGCTGAACTTTGCCAGCTTGTCCTTTGTCGTAGCTGATCATTTTTGTATCGGCGCCGTTGTTATTGACCTTGTTCCAGTCAATCCTGCCGTCGTTGCCGGTGTAGGCAAGTGCGTAAGGATCGTGTACTGCCAACCATCCGCGGAAGTCTGGGTTTCCTTGATATTCTGCCATAAAAATAGCCCTTTCTTGCGCTTCGCAAAAGGGCTGTTGTTTCGCTTGGACTGTCCAGTTGCGAAGACACACTTAATACAAGTTTGTCTTTCGCCTCTGGAGTCCTGATGTCCGCCGTACGACCGGTCGTCCAAAGCCGTTGCCGAGCTTGCGGCTCACGGAGCGGTGTTTCTCGTGGTTTAATACAGGAAATACCGCATGCTTATTTATAAGTTATCATGCGTTTTTTCAAATCATCAATATTTTGACAAAATTTGTGTAACTTTTTCGATTCTAGTTTGTCGGGCTATAGAAATGTTCGACAAAATACCACTTACCCCACTCGCCGTGATCGTTTCTAGTGCACTTGCCGAAGCCGGTTAGCGTATATCGGGGGTCGAGGATAGCCTTAGCGTGCGGCTCGCTTTTCATCCAGCCGCGATCGCCATTGAATACCGTTCGCTCATCTAACCTGTCTCCATTAACATCATCCGCACCCTTATCAGAGCCGTAGGTGATATTTAGGTTCTCGCTATAATATCCGTAGACATTGTTTAGATTTCTCATAGCAATCTCATAGCCCTCCAACTTTGTCGTTGGGTTTTGATGATCGTAATAGTTATTAGTAGCCATGTCATCGCACTTTTCTTGCGCAGACTTGTTTAGTGCTGGGCTGAGTTGCATCGGTGCGATGCCATGCTCGGCGCGTATCTTGTTGACTTCAGCTAGCATTGTCTCTGGCGTGATGTCATAGACAGTGTGCTTGCTATGCGAAGCAGACTTATTCTGGCTCTGATTTTTGACTGGAGTTCGTCCTTGCAAGTCTCTCAGCTCCTGTATCTTATAGTCCAGGGTGGCTTCAGTGTTTTTCCTATCAGATTCTAACTTGTTATGGTATAGAATAGGGTATGCTGTGTGACAGAATAAAAAACCGATAAAAAAACAAACAACACCGACGATAGCTACGTCGATGAGGCACTTTTTTCTAGTGACCATCGTGTCATTTTTTTCTTTTTTACCACCTTTTTTCATGGCGTCATTATAGCAAATATGGTATGATTTGTCCATATGAAGAGGTCAATTGAGTGGATAAAGGATAACTCCTTGATGTTATTCTGCTTATTATTTAGTATTTATTGTGCTATGATAAACCACCGCCCAGATTTGTATAATGTTATTAGCGCTGGGCTTCTAGCCTCACTCCTCACGTTTATGTTTTTTATCGCCGAGGAGGCTCAAGCTATGAGGAAAGATAGTATGCTTGTCGCTACGGTGGGTCTTTGGTTAGCTGTTGGTGTTATAGTAGGAAGATATTTTTCATGACAAAGACACCCTTGCGAGTCGGGGTGTCTTTACCGTTCTCCGTAGCGTCCAGTAGATTGCATGTCATACCTGCGCTATCAGTGGAGGTTTTATGTTTTGTGTGTATTTTTTGGTTTGTCTTAGTTTTTGTTAAACCTTCAGCTCGGCCGCTGGGGTAGAGACCTGGTTGTTTGCACGGAGCAGATCTGCTTCGTACTCCAGGTTAGTCTCTTCAATGCGGTACAGCTCGTCGGCGATTTCTTTCGGGACCGTCAGATCTTTGCCTGCTGGATAGCCCTTGCCGTTAATCATCACCGTACGTCGCAGCTTGACGTGGACATACACTGGTTTTGTGTCTGGCTCGTGCTGTGCGTCTTTTGGTTCTGATTCTACTGGATTATGCAAAAACCCCCGCGGGTCGCTTAGCGGCACTGATGTAGGCTCCGCTGCTGGTTGCGTCTCTGGCGTCGGTACTGGCGCTGGCGAGACGGTCGGTGTTGTGTCCGGTGCTGCTTGCGCGGTATACTCAGCCTGCGGCGTGCGGGGCTGGGGAGTCGGCACATTGGTCATAGTAGGACCTAGAGTGTTTGGTGCGTTACCTTCCATGATTATCCTTTCATGGTGTGGGCGGCGGACTGTATAAGCTACCGCCCGGTTAGTTTAGTATAGAGAGCCGGATTCCAAACGACACATAAAGTTGTTGTTTAGAATGGCAGCCTTGGCGGCAAACTTCCAACCAAGCGTCATCTTCTGATGAAGTGGGTCGGACACGCCGCCTGGACCTTCCTTGTACACCTTCAGGTGCTGCAGGTCGGTGTTGCTGTAGGCGTCTTCACCAAAGAGCAAGCTAATGTGCACTTTCGCGTTTGATGCACCCTTGTCAGTGATTAGGTTATTACTTCGAACAACCGTTACACCAGCAAACGAGACTAATTCGCCCTTGTATAGCTCGTTGGATTTCTCCTTCGATGCTTGGCGGTAAACCGTCTGGCGGAATGCCTCGTCATCCATCAAGTCTTGCTCGACGGCTGGATCGACAACTAGGACATAGTTGCCGTCCTTAAAGGTTGGTGCGCCTGCGGTGCGCAAGCGAGAAACCTCTTTTCGAACATCTGCCCAGGTCAGCTTGTCTGCGTCAGCTAGCAAGTTGCGTGCGGTCTTTGAATTAGCGTAGCGTACAGCAGTACCGGCGATGATGACCTTGTTGATAGCATGGTCATAGCTTTTCGATGACTGCTCGCTGAGCTTCTTCAGAGCGTTTTGAACAGATGAGTGTTTTGGTGTTAATTTTGCGAGGTCAGTAAGCGTCACAAAGTCGCCATACTGGTCAACAACCGCATTGATAGCAGAAGTTGTCAGCTGGCTGCCGGCTGGGGCTTGCCCCTCCGTCAGAGGGTTGGTAACGATATCCAAGTCCGAGTAACGGGTAAATTGGATAGTCTTGCTTGATGCCTCTGGCAATGTTTCTTTGTGACCAAACTGGTCAAGCACAGTCTGAAACTCCGCTCCGCGAAGGACTTTCTTCGCAAAATAGGTTTGCAGATCGTGCTGAAGCTGCGCAGTAGTAGTGTCAGCCATGTTAAACAGCCCTTTCTGTAACCACTACCACCCAAATGGATTACGATAAACTAATGTTTCCGATCCTTGCCTCTAGTTCCTCTATAGAATCTCCGCCGCCACCTGAGCCTGCTGCCGACGAAAACATGCCAGAGCTTTGTCCGTTCAGGTTCTGTAGGCTTTGCTGGGCACGCTCGCGCTCGGCTTGCGCTACAGACATGATAGGCTCTAAGTACTCATCGGCTAGCTTCCGAATCGATAGCTTCTTAAGAGCTCCGACGTTCCTTGCTAAAATGTGCGGCTCAATACGTCCTCGGACATAGCTGTCAACCGCCTTAGCTAAGGTTTCGTTGTAGCAGTTCGGATCCGTTGGATCTAACGAAGCATTGTTTGGGTCAAGCATAGGATATGCTTTTAGTATTTCTGCCTCTTCGCGGTCAAAGCGCGACGCCACCTGTTCACCGTCCAAGCGTTCCTGCATTGCCTCTACTGCAGTATTGGCAGCTTGCTGGGCTTGTTTTTGGTTATAGTCCATGATGTCGCTGGCGCTGTAATTACCATCTTCATCAGGAGTAGGGGGCTTAAGCTGGTCTTGCTGGTTTTTTCGTGCCATTTCCTGCTTAAGAGACTCGATATACTCGTCCTTCTCGTGCAATTGGCTGGTCAATGCAGCGAAACGCTGATTGAGGCGCGATTGCTTGTCTGGACGCCCGTTTTGTGTATCTATACCGACTTCTGCTTCAGCTTTGGAATCACCATTGGACTGCTGTTGACCGTCGCCATCAGCACCCTCCGCACCAGTCGCTGTTGTTTCGTTCGTAGTTTGATTCTCACCAGCCGGCGTCTCTGGTGTGGCGGTTGCTTCTCCTCCGTCTGTTAGCGCCATATTTTCTACCGCCTCGACCTGTTCGGCCGATAGTCCGGTATCGCTAGAAGTAGACATGCTACATCCTTTCGTTTAATTTAGCCAAGACACTTACGCAGTCCGCGGCGGGAGATACGCTCCGTTTCCGGCTAGTAGGGTGGTAAAAGACCAGCCGGAAACGCAACCTACCTCAGAATCTCTTCTCAACGATAGGCATTCCTCTCTCGTCAGTTTTGCCAGTATAGAAAGTCCCCGGCGGCAAAAATATACCGTGTTCATTCTGGCAACTTATGCACCTTAGGCTTGTGCCGTTTTGCCGCCATTCGCTGTCTGGTTTGTGCTGTGGCGCGATACTACTCATATCCAGTTCAGCATAATGCGGTTTTTCGACTAGCTCTGACTCCGTGTTTGACGTCTCATACGGGTTAGGATTGCTGTTCATCTTCAGCCTCCTTGGTCATTACTTCAACAGCTAATACCGCACCCTCAATTCTCTCGATATACTTCTCGATCCATTGCGCCATTAGCAGTCTAGACCGCACCTCTTTACCAACTTTTTCATCAGAATCATTAGGACCAAACTCTAGGTCTCTGTGGAGCCTCAGATTTAACGCGTCCTGCTTCATCTGCTCCTTGATGCGCGGCCAGCCCGGGATTGAAGCAATGTCGGCTACCTCGGCACGCTGGCGAGCTTCTGCCACTTTTGCCTCTAGGCTTAGCTCCTCGGCCACTGGTGTGAGTGGCAGGGAATTGATATCACTGTCTAAAATATTTTCCATATTATGCCGCCTCCATCGGCTGAAGTTGTTGGACTTCTTGGGCTTGCTGCATTTCCTGCGGTGCTTGCGGCTGCTCCTCGACTTGTCCTTGAAGCTGCTGTTGAAGCATACTCATCATTTGAGGATCATTGAGCATCTCTGGGGTAAATGGCTTCGTCTTGTCGTTTTCCTGAGTGTACGGGTCAAAGATTTTGTCTTTGTTTTTGATGCCGCTAGCTGCGATAAGCTGGTCAAGTAGCTCTGTTCTGTTGACCTTGCGTCCATCTTCTTGCGCACCGTCCATTAGCCACGCACCAGCCTGAGATGACAGTAGCTCAACGAGATTGTAGACGCGCTCATACTCATCTTTCTGGTCATTGGCAGCGGTCGTGCCAGCATCTATTCGATACATCCACTTACCAGACAGCTTGGTGTGGTCAATCTTCATTTCGGCTGTACCGTGGGCATTAATGTACTCAATCATACCGTTTTCGCCAGTCTCTGGGTCGGTACCTATTCGGTAACTCTTGGCTGAATCGAAGATGTCTAGCAGATCCTTGTGTCCAGATTTGATGATATCCAGGATCTCGTCGTCAAAGACATGAAACTTTATCGGAACAGATTGTTTGGTGCCAATTAGGTTTATCATGCCATCGACCAGTTCCTCGTAAGCTTCCTCAAACATATTTCTATCCCACTGGTCGCGGGCGTTCTCGCGCTTTTCAAGTTTGCTCAGGGCTTCTGGTGTTCGACCAAAGCCCGGCAGACCGTCGCTTGCGGATATCGTGGTGTCAGTTGTACCGTTCTGATTGAGCAACGCACCCTTCAGGAACTGATAGGTTGCTTGGAACTCATTTGATGGGCTAGCGCCTGGATTGACGAAGCCAAAGTCAGATTGTCCATTAGCAGTACGGATTTTGCCGCCTGGCTCGTAACGCATTAGAGATGGATCAACAGCATCGCCCTTATACCACATTGGCGGGAATATCTTGAACTTGGAGAAGTCGAGATTTAGGTTTACGGTCGTGTCGATTGCTCGCTGTAATGAAGCGCCACGCTCAACATCGCCCATGCCCCACAGCGAGTCAATCAATGGGATAGCGTACTTAAATACAACAGGTATACGTCCAGATTCGTGCGGATTCTTAATGTTTCGAACGACAATATTCTCAAAGTCTGGCGCGAACGTAATCCAGTGTCCATTCTTGCCGCGCTCATATCGAGTAACCAGAGTAATTTGCCCTTGATGTAGGGTCGCCGCTTCGCCGCGTTCCTGTTGCAGGTTAGTAGTCGTTTCCTTGGTGTCTGATGGCTGATGTTTCTCAGTTACTTTATTGAGGATAGTCTGGACAGCAGCTCTGTTCCAGTCCTTAAACTTCATACGGCTTTGCAGATAGCGTTTGCTATGGTGGGTAACGATATAGACAGCGTCGCAATCATTCAAACTAGTATTACCAACCTGCGGGAAGCATTCCGTCGGATTTATCACTCTAAAGTCAGGACCGACATAATCCTCGTCAACTCGGTAATCGTACTGAACTGGCATAGCACCGTAGACGAGGGAGTAATAATCCCACATACGGAGCTTCGTCATGAATGACCACTGGCTTTTAGCGTTAGGAATAACATATTTAGTCCATACTAAATCCATCAGCATTGCCTTACCTTGGTCGCGCCTGCTTAGCGAACGGATACGTCCAGTCGGTAACTGTGCTACCACGCGAGAGGATCGTTCTAATATCAGCGAGCTTAGGCTGCCTTCGCGAACACGAGACTTAAAGCCTTTCTCGGTGGATAATTTAGCATAGGCAATATCGAGCAGAGCGCGCCACAACTCGTGCGTGTGGATCATGTTTGTTCTTGCTTCTTGATAGTCTTTACCTAAATCGCTTGCTTTCATAGTTTTTTCCAAAATAAAAAGCCCCCAGATTTCTCTGCGAGCCTCCTGCGGACCTTCCCGCTAGTAGCTATTACATAATTACCATATCATGAGCTTTTTGGATTCTCAAACATTTTTACGAAAAATGTTATAATTATTACTAATATGAGTGATAAAGAGTATCAAGAGATATCGATATACCTAGATGATTCTGGTGTTTTCTCTCTTAATTCTGGGCATGATTATTTTATATACGCTGGATATCTGTTCTTGGATAACCACGAGCGTATCGCAGCAAGAGAGCGGTTCAAAACGATGTCTCGAGAGATAAAATCCAGTCTCGGCATGTCGATGGGGTCGGAGTTAAAAGCGGCTGGCTTAGAGATTAAATACAAGAGAAGTCTGTATAATTGCGTCAAGTCGTTCAATAGTCTTAGTGCTACGGTAAAGCTGTCTGACGTCAATGAATCTATTATGGCAAACAAGCTATCGATTCATCGCTACAAAGACTACGCCCTAAAGAGAATGATAAAGTCTAAGCTAGAAAAGCTAATTGCGTCTGGCAAGATTGATGCAGACAAGCCAGTTTCTCTGCGAGTCTACATTGACCAGCAGCATACATCAACCAACGGATACTATAAACTCTCAGATAGTATTCGAGAGGAGCTAATACACGGAATTCGTAATTTTGATTACGGTATGTTTTACCCTCCGATACTCTTTGCTGACTTCAAAATTAACATAAAGTTTTGCGATTCGTCCCTAGATTATCTGGTTCAGGCAAGTGATATTCTAGCTAATCGCTTATGGTATGGCAGGAACTTCAATCGTCCGAAGCTCTATACTAATATCCCATATCATAATGATATTTTATTGCCATAATGCTTGCGCCATTGCGCTTAGCATGGTAGTATAGTGTTACAGACGTAAGTACTGTTGCACAGCCATAAGCGATCAAATTGATTAAGCGTATTGTAAATACGTCGCCTGGTTGGGATAACCCTTCTGATTCAGAAGGGTTATTTTTGTCGCTAATTTATTTGGCAAGTTTAGCCATAACCTTTTCAAGTATGGTACGCGCCTTAAAATACAGCTCATATTTTGCCTCATCTGGCGCGCTAGATAGGTCGAGTAGCAAATCCATGCCGCACAGTTCGCCAATTTTTGGCGTGGAGTTTTTGCCTTTGGAACTGCTTAGCTTGGCAATAGCAGTGTTATCTAGTTTGCTCGCTAAATCTAAAGTTGTAGTGATTCGGGCGACCTCATCTGGAGTGGGGAGGCTTGTTATGGTTTTTTTCACTTCAATGTCCTTTCTTAATGATTTACTAGATTCTGGGTCATATCTCACATCCACAAAAGACATGTCCCTAATGAGGCGCGTCATTTCGTAGTTTCGCATGCTATCGTCTCGGATAAGGCTTATAGCGTGCCTGCGCACTTCTTCAAGCTCACAAATGTCTCTCGCATGCTTAGTACAGAAATGCTTATAGCCAGAGTGTTTGCTGTATGCTATCCACTTATGACATTTGTCGCACCGGATGGATGGTTTCGATTCACTCTTCGTCATTTCTTTTGCTCATTTCTTCTTCCGTTAGGTAGACGATTTTTGCTTTATATAACAAAATCTTATTATCATAACGATTTATTCTCCACTCAAGAAGTTGTAGGGTACTGTAGTCCCAGCGACCCTCTATAGCGATACGATTATAAGTATTCATCGCATAATTAAGCCAAACTCTATTTCGTTTGATTCGCCACCTCAGCCACTCGATTTTTTTCTGGCATATAAAGCTAGATATTTTCATCATCTACTCCTTTCACAAAAAACAGCCACCGCGTCATTCCAGATTTATCACCGAAAGCTGGTTTTTGAGGTAATATCTTTAGTAGTTCGGTGGTTTTGATGTCACGTTCGCTCCACTTCATAGCGACAACGCAGCCAGGCTTTACGACACGTAGACACTCGCTCAAGCCTTTGCTTAAGGTTTCTTGCCAGGTGTCTTTGTCTAATTTGCCGTACTTTTTAGCGAGCCAACTGTTCTTGCCGCAGTTGATGAGGTGGGGCGGATCGAAGACGACAAAATTAAAGCATTCGTCAGGAAACTTCATGTCGGTAAAATCTATGACTAGGTCTGGGTTGATTTCTAGCGTCCTAATCTTGTCCCTGTCTTTCATTTCGACAGTTTCGCGGCGACGATCTATATACAGAATGTTTGGGTGATCTTTGTCGAAATAAAACATGCGGCCGCCGCAGCAAGCGTCAAGTATGGTTGTTGGGGTAGTTTTCATTTCTCCTCCAGCAGCTCGTCCAGTGCTTTGTCATATTCTTTGAAGCTTCGCTTGTAGTCATCGATAATTCGCTTTACGATATCGTCTTTGTATTCGACTTTGACTGGTTCATTCTCTTTGTCGCTTTCGTTTAGCCGTACAAAAATGTCGTAGCTCTCTCTCGTTCTAAGCCTTTCCCAGTACAGTATTTTTTCTTTAGTAAAGTCAATTGATCTTACTAGGTGTTCAATGAGCTCTCTCTTGCGATTATTCATTTCTCAATACTCCATAATGGTTACTCGGTATTTCATTACCACCAGCCAAAATAAGCAGGTGAATAACATCTTTCAGCTCTCGGTTGTCGTGAGCGCTACGAATACATGTCATTGGTTTATTGTAATGATGGGCATTCTCGTTGATATGCTGCTCGGCGGCTTTGCCAGTAAAGTACATAACCGCGCCATAATCTTTGCCGGCTTTGTTGTTATCTAGGATTGTCCAGACTGGCATACTAGTGTATCGATTGTCTTGATTGACTAGCTCATCGCTCAAGGCTTTGATACGTTGCAATAAGGCTTCTTCAGCTGGATTTTCTGCTATGATTTTCATTGACATCTCCTTTATCTATGTCTACAAAATTAGTGGTTTAATTTTGCTCTTCGAATATTCAGCTCGACGCAGCGTCGTGAGCTAACTTCAATCTCGCCGCTAGTGAGCATATCCAATAGCTCTAGACACTGCTCATCGGTCTCTGCACCAATGTTAAAAATTAGGTTGCTAGGACCGCGTATACCAAGCTCCCAGTCGATGATTGTGTACAGTACGGTTTTGCTGATATTGAACGGCTTGGTCAAAATTGCAAACGCTGTATTAGACGCTCTAACCGTGTAGCCTTGTCTTTCTGATTCAAACCATATCTTAGTACCGACTGGTACAACTCTATGGCTGTAAACATCGCCTAACTCTCTAACCATCTCCGTCTAGCCTCACATTCTCTTTAGGCAGTAAATGAGATAGCCGTTTTATCGTCTCGCTCATGATTTTATTTCTGAGTTTGCGGCAGCCAGATTCATGAGCCCCAGTTGCTAGGTGTCCGCATTCGCAGAAAAGGCCATGAGCATCTGACAACTCTCGCTCTACTTGGGTATGAGTTTTTACCCATTCATACAAATGGTTTTTTTGTAAGTAATCTATCTTTTCTAGTTTTTTCATATTTCTTTTCCACCCTTAAAGCATTTTCCGCCGCCATAATTACCCTGAAGCGATTCACAGCGAGACTTTTGTGCATCAAGGTGAGAATCTTGCGCGTCAAGTCCACCTCGAACGCTTATTGCTGCTGTTATTGACCAAGCAGTAGCAGACACAAAAATACAAATAATAACTATCCCAATGACAAAATTCCAGAACTTTTCTAGGGCTGAGCAATATGAGTAAGACTCCATTCTATTTTTCCTCCTTTGCGGCATAGAATCCAAACGTGTTAATGAAAAATAGTATTAGATAGAATATTGATCCGGTGTACTGCTTTTCGATAGCAGCAAATATCATTGAGGCTGCACCAGATATCATACCGATGATACAGATTGTCATGAATATTTTACGTTTCATTATTGAGTCTCCTAGGAAAAGATTAATATCAAATTACCATTGTTTAATTTATAGGGCACGACTCTAGCATCTCTGTCGTTCCAACTGATAGCCCTTCTGGATTCTAGCCACCCAATCAAACCGGCTATTCTGTCACCTTCGTAGTTTCTATTCATAAGTGCACCCAAGAGAACTCGTCGGTCTCTCGCGTCCCGCCACTCCTTTACTCGTGTGTTTTCGTAGAAAGATTCAAGCTTCTCCTCTCTATACTTATGAGTGTCGAGGATAGCTTCTATTAACACATCCAATTTTTTAACAACAACTTTAACTAAACCATCGGGACGCTCAATATAAATCGGACATTTCTCTAAGTCGTAATACAGGCTGCAAGCCGATTCTATGTCTTTGCTGTATAACTTATAACTATCCTCCGCTCCCTCTATATATACAAGTACTTCACCTTTCATATCGTGTCCTTTCTATTAGCTAATTTTTACCTCATCTTTAATAACCGGCGTACCCAGCTGAACTCTGAGTCTCGGGTTATTCCTGATGTCCATATTGCACATCGGATAGGTTTCTCGACGAGTGATTTTAATGGTTTTATGAAACTCTACTCGTTTTACAAAATATTTTATGGGGAATATATCGCAAAACCACATAGGCATATAGTTGTGCTTGAAATGTTGCCACGGGCCTTTCGGGAAGTGGTATGTTTGAACATCTGATACTTCGTACGAATCCTCGCATAACTTGGTAGACAACACTTCAGAAGAGAGGGTAATTACTAAATCGTCAACGATATCACGGCGTTCTCGCAACTCCATGTTTCGCAGCATATACTTGCCAAGACGACGCTCCAGGACTACTCGAGAACTCTCCAGCAGTACACTGTGAATAGTAAACAATTCTTGTGAATTTGAATCCTTCACTTAGTTGTCCTCCACGCCAAGGTAGATTAGCCATTCTTTCTTATGATTTTTGATGGATTTTTTAATGCTGTCATATGTGTCGAAGTAAATAGCTGAAGGATATTGCAGAAAGGCAGTCGCCTCAATCAACAACTCTTTATCATTATGGTTGTAATAAGCTGTCCACTTATTCTGATCGTTATTGCTCCAATCCGGCTCAAAGTTTGAATCGCGCATAAGCGTGGCGATAGCCATTTGACGTTCGAGAGCTTTCTCGGCTTCGGCTTCGGTGCGCTTTATTATGCCGAGCTTGTAGCGCTGCTCATCAACATGAGTGTCGGACCAACGCGCTCGAGTAATGCGCGCAAAATCGTCTACGAAACAATAGTCTTCGTCAAACTTCGGCTTCCAATGAATACTGTTCGTCGGCTCTTCGACTTTCTCAAACCAGTCGGCAAGGATATTTGGGAATTTCTCAAGTGTTTGTCTTGCGTAAGCCATAACGCCACCATCGCCGTCATCATAAACCAAAGCACCATATTCAGATATGTAGAATAAATCGCCCGCTTTGAAGGTTGGTAAATCTTTAAGTAATTTGTATCGTTTCATAATACCTCCCATTAAAATATTCCGCTATCTTTCTTATTTCGCTTGCGGGACTTGATGATTTTGTCTTTGTACTGTCTGACCTCGCGTTCGCGTTGCCATTCTTTGTCTTCTCGCACCACCGCAATCTCTGTAACGACGATGAATGCGATGAGCACCGCGGTTGTCATAATCCAGAACATTATTTATCCTCCTTTGGCTCAAGTTCTTTCTTATTTTTGGCGATATAAGCAGTGCCGTTGGTGCCGCGAACGAAGTTATCCTCGACAATATCTAGCAGTTTCTTAGCATCGTTAGCGTCCATGATGATGAGTTTGTCGTTGGTGGCGTCGGTCATCAGATCTACGTTGTAATCGCGAATTATCTCCTCAACAACATCGCGGGTCATATTGACAGGGTCAAGCTTAGCAAGCCGTTTGACTAGTGTGCGGTTGTCTTTACAGAGAAACTCAATGCCTTGACCAACCGTCGGCGTAGCGATAGACAGCCTCTCGTCAAGTATTTTGCCATTCTTGCGAGCTTCAGCGACTGACACTGGGTCGTGTTGAAACATCGATTCAAACTTGGACTTATTAAACACAAACATCGTATCTTCAAACACTAAAACTTGATTCGACGGATCTATCTTTAATGCGCACTCTGACGACAGCTCTTCCATGCGTCCGGCTGAAATAGCGTAGGAGACAGCGCCGCCGACTAATACACTAGCTGGGCGAATGTGCTTAAAAATGTAAAAGCTTTCGTTCGTCTCCTTGTCGGTGAATCGTGCGCAAATCGCTAGTAGCTTCTTTGCCTCGATTTGATTCAAGTCGAGTAGGTTGATGTCATTTGTATACTCCAGATATTCCATGATCGTTTCGGCAACCGGTACGTCATTTACCTTGATGGCGGGTAGGGTATTCTGACAGCCCTCAGATGCCGCATAATCGACAACCCTTACGCCGGTAATACTGTCAACTTGCACTCCACTAATGATGTCGTACAAAAACAGCGCAAACAGCTGATGATTGATTGCCTCGTTATGGTCAATGCGAAATATTTCAGACGATTTGGTGATTGCAAATAGCTCAATGTCTAATTTATCCTTACGTCCGTCCGTTTTGTTTGCCCAGAGAAATACGTCTGGCAACTCTGTTTCTTTAGTCATTTTTACCTCCCTTTATTTCGTTAGTTATCGCTCGCTGTTTACGCTTTCGGCGTTGCTTCTTTCGTAAGGCCTTTTTTGTCATAGCTTGCCATCCGTTTTTAGTCGATGATGATTACGGCACAAGTACTGCAAGTTGTTGACGTCATAACGCAAATGTGGGTGAGAGCCGCGCCCCTTAATGTGATCAACGTCTAGGTTTTTAGTCTCGGTACATCCGGCGACTGCACACACATGCCCAAATTTCATGTCGAGGTATGGCTTCGCAACCTTATCTCGGAACGCTGCCCACGCTTTTGTGTGTTTGCCGCACTGCGATATTTTCTGTCGTTTTTTGAATGGACAGAACGTCTGATAGTGTCTTGTGCTACCACAGTTCTTACACAGTGCTTTAGCTTTATCTGTCGTCATCTGCTTTATCCTCGATTATCGTTGTGATGTCTGATGTTGTGGTAATCTGTTTGACTCTACCGTTAGTAAATTTAACGGCAAAAACAATATCTCCAGACTTGTCGGTCGGCAGGGTCTTGATGTAATCCACTAGGTATATAACTGCTTCTGCCGTAGTTTTGAATCGGATAATCTCCGACGTTTGCCCGCGTATACCCACGGTCTCGCCTTTGTGTCTCATGAGATAGAACGGGCCAACTTCACCAAACGGCGTATCGCGTGCGGCTCGTTCTAGGTTAATGATGTATTGTGGTAAATCTAAGCTTTCCAAAATATACCCTCCTTTAATTTTTTATCGGTAAACTACCCATAATACCCTCCATCGCTGAACAGTCCCGGATCAGACTGAGGCATAGAATCCTCAACTGTCGCCTTACGCTCATTGACAAGCCCGTAGCGCAGTGCATCGTAGAGATGGTCTTCACCAGTTGTATCAACATCCTCGGGTCGTTTAGTGTCAATCACGAGACTCGGTAGGGTACGGATAAAATGAACACAGTTACTGAATACCTGCAGGTATGGCAATCCGTCTGGTGCTAGAGACAACGCTTCGTGAACAGCAGTGACTCCTTGAAGCCGGTCGTTATTGGCGGGCGTGAAGTTGACGCCTTCTTCGGTAAATCGATCAGCGATAGTTTTTCCGTCATCAGCATTAGCAATATGCTTCCACAGCGACGGGTCGGCTAGCCTAACAGGCAGCTGCTCGTTAGATTGCTCAAGCTGCTTCATCTCGCGTGCCTGGATCCTTGGACCTTTGCCGCTAACATAATATTCGCGGTAAAGATATATCCGTTGACTAATTGGGTCACGTGCTAGCCAAACAGCACCCGCATACGTACCTCGTCCATAGTCATATGCCATCCATCTCGGCCAGTGGTCTGGTATGTTAAACGGCTCGACAACGTGTAGATGTCGCCGCCACTCGCTAAACGCCTGACCAGCAAACAGATCCCAGTTGCCATACAAGTATGCTTCGCGCTTCTTTGGGTCTGCCATTGTCAGTAGGCTACGCATGTATGACTGTCTGAATGACGCGCTCGGGTGGTCTTCTAGAGTGGCAGGGATAAACATACGAGTTGTCTCGATGTAGTCAATTGAGCCGTCTCGCTTGACGTACGGACGCTTGTCATAAATTATCTGCTCAGGTGGTGCGGCATCGATAAATCGAGTCTTAACCCAGCCATGCCCGACGCCACCTGGGTTGCCAGCTGCGAAGACGGTAAGCGGTTTGTCTGGATCGTCAGAACGAACGCGCCCAACGAGGTTGTCGTACCAGCTTTCGTAGAACTGAGTTAACTCGTCGATACCCAGCATGTGTATCTCTGAACCCTGATAGTGATTAAAATCATCTTCATGGTTGTAGTAGCACAAGTAAATCCACGATTCAGTGGCGGTGAAGTAGTAGCCCTTTTCTTGCGACCTAAATATCATGTTGCCGTCCTTGATATATGCACGGCACTGTTTATCTATTTCTCGCATGAGGGTCTTTTTCGTATCCTCGTACGTTCGCCGAAATAGATACGCTGCGTAGTGATCGTACTCAAGGCAACGTGTTACTGCTTCAGCAACTAGTGCGGCAGTCTTTCCTCCGCCGGCAGCACCACCGTAGAATCGCTCAAAAGCTGTTGATGTATGAAACAATGTCTGACGAGGCGAAGCAGTGTAATCTGGTACTTTGACTATTTCTGTCATGATTCTGGCGTCCTCGGAACAGTGTTAATGAACTTAACCTCACGGTTAGTGTTCTCGGTCTCATATTTGTCTTTGAATCCCCAGTTATTCTTCAAGCTGAATATTACGCCAGCAGTATTAGTGCCAAACAGAGACTCCTCCGCATAGGCTTTAATCTGTTCTTTTGCTTCTTTTATCGTGTTGGAAAATTCTGGATATTTCTCTGAATATGTGGTCTCATAGTCTAATAACACATCGCGTGATGTGCCTAGTGCAACAGCTAAACCAGTAACGGTGAGTGGTTTCTGTTTGGTTTTAACTTTGCGGACCACCTTGTCCTGGACGACCTTTCCGTTTTCAATGATAATCTTTCCAGACTTAGAGTCGCGGCGGTCAATATAATCAGTTTGTTCTTCCCAGTGGGGCGCTGCATCCTTAAAGTATTCAAGTATCATGGCGCGTAGTTCGTCGATATTCTGAAACTTCATCGGACGACCGGGCGAGTACTCATAGACAGGCTTTGGCGGCTCAGGTGCAGGCTCGGCTTTGCGGACCACCACATCTACAATACGCTGAGCATGCGCCTCAATCGCCACTCTGTTGTTTTTCTGAGTCATCGCCATCATCTTCCTTTCCATGTTTAACTCTTACCGCCACAATCCTCGACTCTGGATCGGCGCTTTCTTCTACGCGGCGCATATGAGAAGGCGAGGAATAACTTCGAATAGTTTGCGGGCGTAACCCAAGCTGGCGAGATAGCTCGTCAGCCGTACCTATTCCTACTATTTCTTCTCCCTTGTACAGGACATACTCGACCGCCATAAATCTAGCCCTCGCTCCGTAGTCTCTTTAGCTCTTTGCGAAGTTCAACAATGGCGCGTTCAGCACGTCTTAGTGCACTCTCAACCCGCTTGATCATTTCGTCTCTTGTCATAGCAGCGATACCTGTTCGTCTTTCTTGATAGCATCCGGACTATGCTCCATCAGCCACGCATAAGCTTTCCCGCGAGCATCTTTCTTTAGGTCGCCAGCATATAACTGTTTAGACAGAATATCGACCTTCGCTTTGAGATAAGCATCATTACGGTTGTTAGTAATTAACGTGTCAATTTCCGCGACCGTATTGCATCTATGGCAAATAAGCTTATCTGCTCGGAGACACTCCCATTTGTGTACGTGCTTGCTATCGTTCATATTTTTACCTGTCTATGGCTGCTGCTTGGCAAGGGTGGCATCGCCAAGCCATTTAACCGCTTCCGGCACCAGTGTGTGATTAGCTAACTTCCTTTTCTTCTCGGATGAATCCGCCTTGCCAATCCCGGCGAATGATTTTTGAATGGATATGGTAAAAGCTTTTCGCTAGCAGTCTTTTATAATCGCGTGCATCAGATCGGGACCGAAAGGTTAATGACAAGTCTCTTGCTTCAAAGTCTGGCTTGACGTGCCACTCGGTATAGTCTTCGTCCTCACTGCGAATTTCAAGCTCAGACTTGTCATCTTTCTTTCTGGATAAAAGCTGTAAGATTCCCATTCTCGGATTCCTTCTTAAGTTTCGATAGTTATTCCGCCGTGCTCAGCCCATATCTTGGATGCACACACCTTCCAGACGTACGAATCATCCTCGCAGAGATGATCCAGAAACGCCTTAACCAGATTGTCTATATCCGGTTTCTGCTGGTGTGGGCGTCCATTCATGGACTTACGCTTCTTGTTCGACCAACTTTTTGGCATGGGCAGAGCAAATTCAATCGTAAACGTTTCAGGCGGCTCATATCCTGGCAGTTTCAGCCTTAGCTCGTCACCGTATGCTCGATAGCTCATCACTGACGGACGCTCATTCCACTTATCGCTTCTCGTCATGCGTGGTTTGCTAACTGGTGTAATACTGATATGTTTTTTCATCTCTTCTTTTCACTTTGCGAGCGAAGCAGAGAATAAACAAAGACAGTCACATCAGTAATGAGAATTGCCCCGAGGATTTGTGCAATCGGTAGAGTCCCGATTGCGGTTTCCATGTACTGGACTCCAAAGAGCTTTATTCCCGCTACTATCTCTGCGGCGCGGACCATGATAGTCCAGGCATTGTCCAAAAAGACAGTTACGTTGTTGATTGCTGTTTTAAGTTTGCCCATAGAGTTGATCTCCTTTCCGGCTGTTTTTGTTGTTTATTACCACCAATGTCCCGGGTAGGGGCGCGGGTCGGTACGTTTCCAGAACGCGGCGGCTGCCTGCCAACTACCATATCGGCTGATGGCATAATTGTGACACCAGCGTAGCTGCGTAACGGGATTTGTCATGTAGTCATCTCCCGCAGATGCCATCTTGGTCGCTGGCAGGCTCTGGCACAATCCGTATGCGCCAGAGCCGCCTTTGTTCCAAACATTGTGCCGCCAAGAACTTTCGTGTTCGATGATGTAGTCTACTGATATCCAATCGCTTTCGGGAATACCAGCGGCACGCATCAAGTCGTACTTAGTGCTTGGCGGTTCTGCTTCGGACACCGCCAAAACTGTCTGAGGCTTTGGTGATATCGTCTGCTGAGGTTTTTCAGCAGGCTTGATAGTCTGCTGTTTCTGAATCTCGTTATTGTGTGATAGCGGTGCTGCCATCTCTTCCTGGGGCTGTTTCGCCGCTGGCATGAGTGCTACTATCGCTATCACGAGGACCATGCGTATGATACGAACGGTTTGTACCTCCATTTCTTGTTATTATCAGCCTTCCGGTATTGAGCTCTCTGTCGCCGCTTGTGATTATTATTTCGGCCGTTCGCTCAAATACGGAAAGGTGATTGTTGTTTGCAAAAGTCAAATTGTTAACGTTCTCAACATTTCCATCAGGAGTTTTGCTAACCCTGCGGAACAGCTAAACCCGTTAGTTGTCCCGGTTGGAGTAACAAAAGAGAGGCATGCCTTGCGGTGCATGCCTCTCTTTTACGAAAAATAACCCGCAAGGCGAGCTTTATAAAAAAACAAAAAAGACGCTTGTGTGCGTCTACTATCAAAATTAAATTACTGGTGCGGGTAAGGAGACTCTAACTCCTGGCCTCTTCCATGGCAAGGAAGCGCTCTAACAACTGAGCTAAACCCGCATGTGGTTCACGATTTATTGTAACAAAGCCGCGAATAAAATGCAATGTTTGGTGGCTCCTCCCAGACTCGAACTGGGGACACAAGGCTCTTCAGGCCTCTGCTCTACCAACTGAGCTAAAGAGCCACAAACTTGCTATCTTATTGTACTAAAGTTACCGTTATCTGGCAAGCCGCTATTTCCGCACGTAATGCGCTACATAGTCAATTTCGATATTAGATACAGCTGGCGTGAGTGGATTAGGTACACCGCCGTCAACGGTCTCGGTATGCTTGTTGATGCCGTTCGGGTTCATCGCTCCAGCCTGCACACCGAGGAACATCTGCTTATCAGTGACATTCGGATGATTGATACGACCCCATTCTTTACCATCCAGCGTAAAGATTATATGATCTTTCTCGACGATAACGCCGTACGTGTGCCAGCCGTGCATGTCGTGATTATCAAGGGATGCTTGCTTTTGCTTGTTGTCCGGATCCCAGTGGTACGTTGCCTCAACACGAGGACCATTGACGCGCCCCTCAGCGAAATCAATCTCTGGCGGCCAGCCTTCGTCCTTTGGCCAGAGAAGGAATGCGTAGCCAACACCTTTGGCTTTCGGGAACTTGGCGCGAACTTCCCAGCGACCGCGTGAGGCGGTGAATACATCACCTGAGCCGGCGCCACCAGTACTCCACTGGCCGTTCTCGTACTGAGTACGAATTACCAGTTTGCCGTCTCGAGTGAACGAATTGCGTTGTGACATCACGCCCATACAGCCGTGGCCAACCGCTGGATCGCCCCAGCCGTACTGCACCCATTTAGTTTGCTTGATCGATGAGTCAAAGCCTTCAAAATAATCAATCTGCCAGCCATCAATTGCCGCCTGGTTCCGGTCGTGGTTCGCCGGACCGCTGGGCTTTGATGGCTGAGGCTGGCTTGGAACGCTACGCTTGTGCCTCTTATTGCTAGAGTTATTGTTTGATGAGTTGTTGTGCGGCAGTTGATTAGTCTGCTCAGTTGAGCCATGAGGGTCGCGACGTTCGGGCTGTTGATTTGTGGTCTGGGCTTGATTCTGGCGCATCGTCTGCGTTACCCAATTGTGCTCAGCTGGCGTCGGTTTATTGTCAGTGTTTTGGTTGGGCTTGCTTGGTTGCTGATTGTCGTTCGTGGAGTTGGTATCAGAGTGAGAGCGATTATCGGTACTCAATGAGCCAGATGAGCCAGTCGGCGACGTAGTTCGGTCAGCGTATTTTGTCGCTTGGGGCGGGGCGTTATTCACCTGCGACAAGAAGTGTAGTGCACCAAGCGACAAGCCGCCGATGACGATAAGAGTTGCTATGCTAGTTATAACCAGTTTTTGCTTCGTCATATATCTATTGTAGCGTACTAAAATTATATGTCAAACTTTTAGCGTAAGCGTCAAGAAAATGCTACAATACTCTAGTAGTTTGACGGGGAATCAGGTATAATATCCTCATTGCGGGTGTCGTATAACGGCTATTATGTGACCTTCCCAAGGTTGAGACGGGAGTTCGACTCTCCCCATCCGCACCAATTCAGAACTAAAATGGCAACGGCCGACACCCGTCCCTCGGGCAAAGGAAGTTTAAAATACCGAGCATCAACAATATCTTCGTAGTTTCCGTCCATTATAGGATCGCCTTTGTGTGAAACTTCATAGAAATGACGCGTTGACTCCCATCCTTGCCCGGAATCGATATCGTAGAAGTACTCGGTGAATTTGCATATTTTTGTAGGGTTACCCACGACATCCAATCCTGTCTCTTCTTTTATCTCACGCCTTAAGCCATCAAGTAATCGTTCTTTGGGCTCGATACCTCCACCCGGCAGATCCCATTTCTTATCGGAGGAGGTTCTGTCTCTGACGAGCAGGATTCCTTTTTTACTCCTTATGACTCCATAGGCGGATGTTCTCTTGATTAAGCTTGTCTTGGCAACGACATGGGCTTTACCATTAATATCTCGACATAGTATCATATTCATATGGTTATTATAAACTAATTTTATTCAGCTAATCATGTATACTTAGAGAAAATCCACGATACTATTTGGTTGGTTGGGACATAAACATTCTAGAAAGCAGCTTAGTAAGGGGTGCGGACTTATGAAACCAATCAAGCAGGATACGCGCTTTAATTTCTTTATAAACTCAGAGATTATTAGCGGGGGAAATTTCAAAAAGATAATTCAAAGGGTTCTTGGTGGGGTGAGCGGGCATGGGCGCCCGCAGGCGTTGGAGCTGAACCTGCGCGACTCAGCATTTACGCTCGAAATAGGTTCGAGTTTCAGAGTAAATTGCCACCAAGTGGACTTAACGAGTACAAGTAGTCATGCAATCATTCTTCAATCCATTGTTGATAGCCTACCACTTTGTATAAGTTCTTCTGTAAATTGTTTAAAGGTGTTTTGCGACCTTTTCAAAAAATCTTCAATCTGTGAAAATGTCAATTCCGTATCTCCTGTCTTTATGGCATCAATATCAAATCCTACATGAACGAGGAGTCTATCATCAATGCCAAGTCTTTTAATACGCTTTTCTCGACGTTCTTTATCGTTCTCTGAACTGTCGTCAAATATATTATCACATATGTCATGACGTATGTGATTTCTCATATATAGAATAGTTTGACTCAGTTCGTCCTTTTTACCTTCAATTTTATTCTTATATTTATTTATGGCGTTAAGATGCTCTAACATATTGGATATTTCATAAAGACATGAGCAACAATACCTAATTTCACGAGTCTCTTCTAGACTACGATAGGCTGATTTATATCTGTTAAGTGTATGGTATACATCACTTATCTCTAAGCTAGCGATAAAGGCAAGCATCTCGTTATTGACACTGTTATTGTGATTGTCTAGCTTATATATTTTAATGCCAGCGTGCATTCCTCTAGCCATATTTTATACAAACTAGCCTCGTTTAGTTCCGTCGTTCTACCGCGATCGTGCATTGCGCCATCAATGACACTGCTGCGCCGAGTGCTGCAAGTGTCGGTAGTAATAATGCGCCGACCACGCCAGCAGTGACAGGGAATTCCATGATGCTTTCGCCTTTTTCGTTCTTGATGATAACGCGGCGGACGTTGCCTTCTTTGATAAGCTGCTTGACCTTCTCGACAACTTGATCGCCGTTGACACTAAATTCTTCGGTGCGGTTTTGTTCGCTCATGGTTTACTCCTTACTTTTTACTACTCTTAGATAGTTTTATTTATGATTGCTTAGCTTTTTTGGGCTATATCTAGTATCTTGCGCCACAGCTTTCGTGATTTATCAAGGCTGGCTTGTAATGCGGTCTTATCTTCGGCTGAACCAAACTCTAACATATTTGTAATATACGACACTGCCAGGCCATTATTTTCAAGTAGCGATAGCCACTTTGAATACATAGTCTGCTGATCGTGTATATCCATAGGCTTGTCTAGTGATGTTGGTGATATAGCGCCAAGATGTTTTATCTCGCCTAACTCAGAGTGATTTCTTACTTTGTAAACAGACTTATCATCAGCACACTGCATGCGCCGCAGGGCACGTCTGGCAACTATATCAACCCAATCGTTGCCCGGTACCACTGTTTTCAGATATTCTTTAAGACGTTTTTGTCCTTCTTCGTCTAGTGCTCGGATGTCGTCGGTATTCATCATATAAGTACACATCGTAGAGTGGATGTCATACGGAGTGACGATTGTTTCTGGCGATAGGAGTATTTCACGAGTCTTTACAGGAAATATATAGCGCCCATTTTGAGTTGGATGGAATGCACCCCAGTGAAGAAAAGTGTAGCTGTCTAGTCCAAGCGATTTGTCTAGTCTAGCAGTCTGCGATCTCCAATCCTGTCTGCCTAGCAGGCTGCTTGGAGGAAATATACCTTCTTTCTGGAGGAGCTTAGGGTCGCTAGCAGTGGCGTGTGACAGTTCAATATTAAGGAACATCTCTCTAACATGAGCTAAAGCTCTTTGCTCGTGGATGTCAGGATTCCAATTAAACTCAGGATAGTTATATTTATTTGATAGTACCTTTTCGGGATCTATAACAGATTCCATCTTTGAAGGCAGTGATATTGCAGGTGGCTCGTGAGATTTAGGCATTACTTACAATATATTAACACATCCTTGAATATATTTCAAATCCAGGTTCTTAAGACTAAGGTTAAATTAGGTAATCTCCTATTTCTTACCACCCCGAATTGCGTCAATCAGTTCAATTGGGAAGAGCATCATCGTCTTTTGTGATGGCTCGGTGGAGATACGCTCCAATGTATTTAGCGTACGCAGGTTAATCGCGCCTTGGGTTTTTGCCAGGATCTCGGCAGCTTGCGCTAGTGTTTCGGCGGCAGCTTTTTCACCGTCGGCGTTGATGATGTTGGCGCGGCGCTCGCGCTCGGCTTCGGCTTGCTTGGCCATGGCGCGCTTCATGTCGCCAGGTAGTTCAATATTCTGAATCTTGACATTCTCAACGTCGATACCCCATTTGTCGGTCTCAGCGTCAACAATTTCCTTAATCTGCTGCGAAATCTCCTCGCGTTTGGCGAGCAGATCGTCCATATCGACGTTACCGGTGACGTCGCGCAGGGCAGCCTGGGCGAATTGGCTGGTGGCGTAAATATAATTGGTCGTCTCCAGTACCGCCTTTGGCGCGTTAATCACCCGGAAGTAGACCACCGCGTCAACGCCGACAGTGACGTTGTCTTTGGTGATGACTTCTTGTTTTGGCACGTCAATTGGCGTGGAACGCACATCGACCATCATCATCGTTTGAAAAATCGGCACCACCACCCTTAGACCCGGCTCGCGTACGCCAGTAAATTTACCGAGCGTCAGCACCACGCCGCGCTGGTATTGGTTAACTACCTTAATGCCGCTCAGTACAAACATCAGTACGATGACTAAAATTACTGCTACTATTTCCATATTGACCTCCTGTTTATAAGGAAATTATACGCCACGTATAGAGCGGCTGGCAAGCGCCTCCTCGATCAGCTCATCAATCAGCGCCCGTGGACTGAGGCCTGAAGCCTCCCATAGTTTTGGATACATGCTGATGTTGGTGAAGCCGGGGATGCTGTTAATTTCGTTGAGAAAAATCTGGCCCGTTGGGTCAAGGAAAAAGTCAACTCGCGCCATGCCGTGTCCACCGGTCGCTTGGTAGGCGGTCAGTGCAAGGCGCTGCAGTTTTGTCGCCACCGACTCGTCAACGTCTGCGGGGATAACGACGCGTGAAGTGCTAGCGGCGCTGTACTTATCGTCGTAGCTATAAAACTCTTCGCCAGGAAGAATCTCACCAGGCATACTGACGCGGGCGGACGTGCCGCGGCTGAGGACGGCTAGCTCAAGCTCGCGGGCGGTGATCGCTTGTTCAATCAATACGGTGTCGTCGTGGCGAAAGGCTTCATCAAGCGCGGCGGTAAATGCTTCGGCCGAGTGGACTTTGCTGACACCGACGGACGAGCCGGCGCGGGATGGCTTGATGAAAACAGGCGCACCAAGCTCATCAGCTATCTCGGCAAAGGTCGGTCGCGGCGCATCACTTACTAGCGTTCGCCACGGCACAACTGGGACATGAGCGCCGAGTGCCAGCCGCTTGGTCATGTCTTTGTCCATGGTGACAGCCGCCGAAAGGAGACTCGGGCCGACATAGGGAATATGAAGTAGCTGCGCCAGACCCTGCACGCTACCGTCCTCGCCGTTTTTGCCGTGAAGTACCGGAATTATCACGTCAATCGGCAGCCGGTCAACGCCGTCGATGAGCAGTGACCGCTGGCCGAGTTGTGGTGTTAAGTGTGGGCTCGGCTGATTGCGTGCCTCGATCGTCTCGACGAGCCGCCACTGACCAGCACGGTCGATGTAGCATAGTTTGATGTCGTAGCGTGCTGTGTCCAGCGCCGCTAGCACATTAGTAGCAGAACTAATCGAGACCTCGTGCTCGGATGACTCGCCGCCAAATATGAGGAGAACGCGCAATCTATCCATTACCCTAGTATAGCGCATCACACCTTGGCGGGGCGAATTTATGGCGTGATATAATAAAATGATGATGGCGAGTAACAGGAACGAAAGGCTTAATAGATCGCTGGCACCTGAGGTCATTGGCGGTAGCGACCCGGTAGCTGAGTATGATAAGCGTGAGGCCGGCGGTACTATTGGTGTGGTTGCTGGTATGCTGATAGCTCTGCCGAGCGAGGCGTGGCATAATGTTTTGCCAGAAGTTGGCCAGCAGGCGATAATTTTTGGTGGCACGGCGGTGGCGATAGGGGGGTTGTGGCAGATATCTCAGGCTGTCCGATTGCGCGAATATAGTGAGCGTAAGTCTGAGCTGCTTAGGGAAGCGGTCGATAATCTGCCGCCACCGGTTGGTAGTATCAAAGATAGCAGCAGGTGGTTAGACGAGCTGTTCGGGGAGCTCGACCAAAAGCGATTGGCATATGAGATGGCGGTTAAGACTGGTCGTACATCAGCCGTACCGCTGACTACTGATGAGGCGGAACGTCACGCGGCACTTGTGCGACTGACTAGTCACTGCTCTGGCGGCTCTGGTCTCGTCAATAGAGCAGCGGCGCAGGTTCTACACTGGGCTGGCTGCGCGTTGCCGCCGGAAATGACGGCGGCCGGGCGGCGCCGGTCTCGTCGCGAGGCTGGTCACGCGGGAGCAGACAGCATGCATCAAACGACGCTGGATATGCTGGAGCAGTATGTGCCGCTGGATGGGATGACATGGCGAGAGTACGTGGCGTCGCCGGAGTTTGTGGCAGTCTGCGGAAGCGCTCAGCAGATTGATCGAGGGTTACGTCTGCAGGCAAAACCGTTCGGGCGGCGACCGGCTGACTGTTTCTCGCACTTTTCACAATATCGTCCGCGAGAGGATAATTGGCGGTAATGGACGCGCGACAACCACTGGCGGAACAGATGCGGCCGCGAACTTTGGATGAGGTGATTGGACAGAGTCATTTGCTGGGCGAGGGCGAGTTGCTTCGCCAAATTGCCCGGCGCGGCGAGCCGGTCAGCTTGATTTTATGGGGGCCGCCAGGGACGGGCAAGACTACCTTGGCGCGGATTATCGCCCGCGAAGTTAATGCCGAATTTATTGAGCTGTCAGCGGTGACTAGTGGCAAGAAAGATGTCGAACGGGTGATTGAACATGCCCGGCAAAATTGGAATTTGGGACTGAGGACAATTTTATTTGTTGACGAAATCCATCGCTTCAACAAGGCGCAGCAAGATGCTTTTCTGCCGCACGTCGAGAGTGGGCTGATTACCTTGATTGGCGCGACCACCGAGAATCCGAGCTTTGAGGTGATCACGCCGCTGCTCAGCCGGACGCGGGTGCTGGTGCTCCGTCAACTGACCAAAGATGAAATTATACTGGTATTGAAGCGAGCGCTGAAAGTTTTGAAACAAACCAAGCGGGTGTCGCCCAAAGCTCTAGACTATTTGGCGGAATTGGCGGACGGCGACGCGCGGGTGGCGCTGGGCAATTTGGAATTGGCGCTGAGCTTTGGCGAGAAGGTTACGCCAGAGGTTGTCAAGGCAGCGGCCCAGCGGCGTTTGCCGGGCTATGACAAAAAGGGCGATGCGCATTATGACGTTATCTCGGCGTTCATCAAATCGCTGCGCGGTAGTGATGCGGTGGCTGCGGCGTATTATTTGGCGCGCATGATTGACGCTGGTGAAGATCCGAAGTTCATTGCTCGGCGGATGGTGGTCTTTGCGTCGGAGGATATCGGATTAGCAGGCAACGGCGCGCTGAGCTTGGCAGTCGCCACTTTTGAGGCGGTGGAGCGCGTTGGGCTACCTGAAGCCAAATATAATTTATTTCACTGCGCTATCGCCCTGGCGCGCAGCCAGAAATCGCGCGAAATTACTGATTTGATGAATGAGGCTTTCGCCCTGACGCACAAATATCCGAACTCGCCGGTGCCGCTACATCTTCGAAATGCCGCCACCAAGCTGATGAAGGATCTGGGCTACGGTAAAGATTATAAATGGCAAGCTGGTTTCCGGCACAAGAAAGGATTTTTGCCAGAAGATATTCCGCGTCCGCCGAAACGTTAGATTATCTCGGGCAGCGTTCATCAAACCGATCATACAGCGCCGCGTACACGCCGTTAGTCCAGCCAAAGCCGTCTTGCAACGGATATTCACCACCGCCGCCAATGCGCGATTCGCTGTCAACGTCATATTTCTCGATCATCTTGCCCCGATCAGTAAAGACGCGCTCGGTCGAAGCCAACCAGCGCTTTCTAATTTCCTCCGCTAGCTTGTCAAGTCCGTATCGCTTCAAACCGCAAACCGCTACCCACTGCAGCGGCGCCCAGCCATTCGGCGCGTCCCATTGCTGGCCGTTATCAACCAGTGTCGTCCGCAGACCGCCGTCGCGCAAGAACTCGCGTTCTAATTTCTCGGCCACGTGCTTGGCTTGTTTCTTAGTGGCGATACCACTGTAGAGCGGGAAGACGCCGGCTAGTGTGGCGTGGCTTGTCTGGTGACCGGTGCGGAAATTATAATCATAGAAAAAGCCGTCGGTTTCATTCCAACAGTGCTGGCGGATGCTATCGGCGCGGCGTTCGGCCAGGCGAATAAAGCGTTTCTTGAGCGGTGCCTGACGCAGCACGCCGTAACAATGCGCGATCGTCATCTCGAGCTCATACAACAAACAGTTCAGATCTACCGGTACAATATCGGTCGTCATAATTGTCTCAATGTCGTGCGGATCATCAAACCAGCGCGAGCTAAAATCCCAACCACTCTCAGCCCCGGCCCGCAGGTCGAGGTAGACCTTGGCCTTGTTGGCGGAGCGGCTATTCCTGGCGGTTTCGATATCTTCGCGGCGACTTTCTGGGCGCGGCGTGGCCTTATCGTCGTAGTAGCGATTGAGCACCTGGCCATCAGGCATGGCTACCACGCGGTTGGTAGCCATAAAGTCGATGCTCGAAAGCTTGCGCTGGCCTTTCATCCAGAATTTGTATTCGGCCAGCAGCGAGGGGAAATACTCGAGATAGGTCAAGCTCGGGGCGCGCCGACCGGGCTTGCTGGCGAGGAGCTTGACCATCGCTGCGAAAAACGGTGGCTGGCTGCGACTGAGGAAGTACGTTCGATTGGCAGTCGGAATGAAATCAAAGCGCTGAATCATGTACACATAATTTTTCATCATGCCATCGATCAACTTCCACTTGCCGTCCACCGCCAGACCCAGCATGATAAAATACGTATCCCAATAAAATTGCTCGGCAAACCGACCACCCGGTACCACATAGTCGTGCGGCAGAGCGATCAGCGAACCCTTCGACTTGTGGGCGCGGCGGATGAGCAGCGGCCAAAGGTTGGTGACGTGCTGCCTGGCGGAGTCAGCCTGGACAAAGCTCACCTTTTTGACCGGCGATTCAAATTCATAAAAATGTAGCTTCACAAATTCATCCAGCCGAAAGTTGGGATCACGTCGGGCCAGGCGATACTCCTGGAGGATGCGGGTGGCGCGCTTTCGCGGCACGAGATCGACGAAAGTTTTACCATCGGCAAACACGCGGTGTGACTGCACTTCATGAAACAACTGCCCGAGCTTTTCGTCGGGATCTTTACGGTCGATCGGTGTGATGCGCTGGGCGGTGCGTGCTAACGTGCGCTTGATAATTGTTGTGGTTTTTTTGGGAAGCATATGGTTAAGTATAGCGTGTTACCGTGGGATAATCTATAGTAACGTTAAGTTTCTTATGTATTTTGTCAATCGGGAGTTTGTCGGGGTGGGGCCTACCGCTTGGCGGCGCGCTTTCGCTCATTAGCGTCGAGGTAGCGTTTACGCAGGCGCAAAGATTTTGGCGTTACTTCCAACAGTTCGTCGTCTTCGATAAAGTCGATGCATTGCTCCAGGCTGAACTGTGTAAATGGTGTCAGCTGTACCGTGCCGTCGGACGATTTGGAGCGCATGTTGGTCAGGTGCTTAGCCTTGCAAACGTTAATTTCGATGTCTTCTTGGCGGTTATAAATACCGACGATCATGCCAGCGTAGACTTCCGTGCCCGGCCCGACCAAGAGTTCGCCACGAGCTTCGGCCGCCTGCAGCGCATACGGCGTTGTGGTGCCAGCTTCAAAGGCGATGAGTACGCCGCCGCGGGTTTTTGGCAATCTACCGCCCAGCGGTTGATAGCCATGCGGCAGGGAATTCATAATCACCGTGCCTTTGGTGGCCGTCAGCAGTACGTTGCGCAGGCCGATCAACGCCCTGGTCGGCAGCACGTAGGTGATGCGGGTAGCACCGCTAGCGGTGGTTTCTTGCGATTTCATCTCAGCGTGGCGCGCACCCAACTCCTGGCTAATCGCGCCGATGAATTCGCTGCTAATTTCGATTTGTAATTCTTCAATTGGCTCTTTTTCGACGCCGTCCTCGGTGATAGTCACCACTTGCGGGCGACCAACCTCAAACTCAAAGCCTTCGCGCCGCATGGTCTCGATCAAGACGCTGAGGTGTAGTTCACCGCGGCCAGATACCGTAAAGCCGATGCCGTTTTCTTCGACGCGCAGCGCCACGTTGGTTTCTAGCTCCCGCCGCAATCGGTCGCCGATTTGCCGCGAGGTGGTAAATTCGCCCTCGCGACCTTTCATCGGGCTAGTGTTTGGGCCCAGATACATGCTCAGCGTCGGTGCTTCGATGGCAATCGCCGGCAAGGCTTCCGGCTGTTCTTTGTCGGCAATCGTATCGCCAATGTGCGCTTCACTGACACCAACCAACGCCACGATGTCGCCGGCAAACGCTTCGTCAAGCTCTTCGCGGTTCAGTCCGCGGTAGCCAAAAACTCTCTCAATTCGCGCTGAACCTGACACTTCGCCGTGCTTCAGCAAGCTAACCGCCAGGCCGCGCTTAACCGACCCGCGAGTAATCCGCCCAATAGCGTATTTGCCCTGGAAGGTGTCATACTGCAGGCTGGTCACCAGCATCTGGAAGCCGCCGTCAGCCGTGACGCTCGGCGCCGGGATATCGTTGATAATTGCTTCAAAAATTGGTGTGAGATCGGCGTCTTCACTCGGGTCAGCAGGGATCTCCCGCCACGCCTTGCCATCGCGCCCAACGGCATAATAAATCGGATAATGCAGCTGACTATCATCAGTCGCTAGCTCCAAAAACAGATCGCTCAGTTCATCTTCGACTTCGGCAATTCGCCGCGCTGGCTTGTCAATTTTATTGATCACCACCACTGGTTTCAAGCCTAGTTCCAGCGCCTTGCTCAGCACAAACTTCGTCTGCGGCATCGGCCCTTCCTGCGCATCAACTATCAGCAGCACACCGTCCGCCATCTGCAGTGTTCGCTCGACCTCGCCGGAGAAATCGGCGTGTCCCGGTGTGTCAATGATATTGATTTTATAATCGCCGTAAAAAATCGAGGTCTGTTTGGCGGTGATGGTGATACCGCGTTCGTGCTCCTGATCGCCCGAATCCATGATCAGCTCTTGGCTCATCTCGGCCTGGTTGTCGCGAAATGTGCGCGACTGTTTGAGCAGCCCATCAACCATGGTCGTCTTGCCGTGATCGACGTGGGCAATAATGGCAATATTTCGAATCTTGCTAGCGTCCTTCATAAAAATATGGTCTGATGTTAACGCAGACCTTCCTCAATACTAATTATAGCATAATTTGTGTAGTTGCCACTGACAGCCAGGCTAGAACACATATAATTGAGCGTGTAGCTATTAAAACTTAAGGGGATGGGATAAACGATAACGAAGTATACTCTATTCGGACTTTTGTGTTAAGTATCGATATCCTAGTAAAATCGTCTCGCGATCGACGCCCTCACGGGAAGCGACTTCACCCAAAGCGCGAGGAATGCTCGGATCTTTCTCAAGCTCCTCCTCTATTAATTTTGCGAGCCTACTCATTTCAGCAGGACGATCCACGGGCTCAATGTCCTCAATTGACTTTAGTGTATGGATATCAAACAAAGCCCCTGCTTTTGGACTACCTTCTTTCACATCACCTCCTCGATTAATTACACAACCATTATGCAACACTCGAGTATATAAAACAATCCTTTCTTTGTGAGGGCAGAGTGTTTTGTATCTTTTAGTATAACACAATACAAATTATCTACCGCACCGCATAAAGTACTCCTTTTCTGTTGGGGTGGGGCAAGGGTCCATTAACCTAAAACATCGTTATGGTGTTAATATATATTAAGGGGAAATATGAAATTAAGCATCTCGATAATCAAAAATTGTCACAATAAACTTGACATAAAAGCTATAAATAATAAATCCAACTACCTCATATCAACATCTATCTATTGGCTCTCAAGGGATGTAATATTTCTAAGAGATGATATTTCTGGTTACAGCAACATAGGTGAGGTTGATCGTATTGAGGGGCGATTTTGTATAGCGGACTTTACGAGTGATAGCGGTAATGCTGTAATTCATGTATATATAGTTTATCCATCCAACCATACAGTTCCTCTTCTCGTTGGAGTCTTGGGCGGTCATGAAAGTAAAATAATGTTTGAGCTACCATTAGCCAATAATGACCAGGCTTTTGCCAGAGCTAGAAATAATGGATTTGAAGTGAATATTCCTCAATTTACGGGTGATTATTTTGAGCCAGATATAATCGACATGACATACCGGGATGGTAATAGAAGATCAATGGATAGACGTGGAGAAGTATCGTACGAGAAACTGATAGGCAAAGATCTTGGGCTGTTTGTTTTTATTGATTATGCTGCTGGAGCTGAAAACATATAAACTCTCATATCTCCTCGAAATATGGAAGTTATTTAGTTTAGTGATATCTTGGGCACAAACCGCTCTTTGTACTGCCCAGCTAGCAGGATTGCCTCCCTCACATCGCCGAGTGCACGATGATTGTGGCGGCTGGTTCGTCGATATCGCCCCTGGCTCGTCCAAGCATCGGCTATTTCTTCGGCGCAACGCATGTCAAGTTGCCGGAATCCCAAACGCTCGTACAGCGCGGGCATGCGTCTCGCGAGGATCTCGCGGTCACATTGCAGATAATAGCCGCAGTGAATTAAAACAGCGTCATTTGCGGTTTGCTTTAGCCAATTGAGCGCTTGCTTTTCGAGTGCGGCCTCGTTATATTTTGACACGGAGACATCGTCCAGTAGACCATTTCGCGTGTGCATATCAACAACCGATTCGGGCATAGAATGTTCAGAGAAGCCATTAGGCTTGCAGGCTAAAGAAAACGGCTCACCGATTTGCTCCAACTGGCGGTTGGTGATAATCGCAGCAACTTCGAGTATCCGCGCCGTATCAACATCGGTCGTCGTATACTCCAAATCCATCCAGACAAAGAGGCCGGGTGGAAGTGGGTCGTACGGGATCACGGTAGCCTCCATGATACTTATTATACACGTAATTTACGCGGTTTATTGACGAGTGGGCGGTAGCTTATCGATTTCAAAACGACTTACTAAAATTTCACAGCTATCCATCAAATATAGCAACTCGGCCTTCTTTGTGATATTTGCCTCATCATATAAATCATGGCGCCAGGTTGTGGGGATTGCTTCATATCCATAAAATGCACCCGCTAACTGCCCATAGATTGCACCATTTGTATCGGAATCACCGCCGAGGTTTACAACAGCTAGCATGCCATCTCTGAACGAGTCGTAGGTTTGAAACGCCCACCACGCAACCTGTAAACTATGAATGATATAACCGCTAGTATTCAGCTCCTGTGGTTGTCTAACGCGCCGCCAAATATCATCAAACAGGTTACTGGTACTTAGACTATCAATGTCTGCCACTTTGGTTTTATTGCCATTAGCTTTCATTGCTCGAATGAGTAGCGCTGCGAAAACTTCAGCGCCAGCCTCTGCTTCAAATGAGTAGTGCGTCTCTCTGGCCGACAAACGAACCATGGCAAGGATATCTTTTTCTGAGCGATGCTTGAATGCCGCTAACACCACTGGAGCTAATCGCATAATTGCACCATTGCCAGCAGCTTCAGTGCGTGGAGTATCTTTAGCAACCCAAGCACTTTTGTCGCTTTCAAAATCACGAATAGCAGCTTGAATCTGTCCGCCGCAGTCAAAACAAAAGCCGGTGGAACTTAAATATCCCTCATTGCGCCACCGAGTAAAATTGCCCATCACATCGTATGAATCATATCCTCCGTTGTTGAGCAGGCTTTCGGCTAGACAAAGTGCCATTGATGTATCGTCCGTCCAGTATCCTTTCGGTAGATTAAACGGTCCGCCAGCTCTCATTTCATCAACATATGGAAATGTCCCGGGCTGCTCAAATTCGCACACCATCCCCAATGCATCGCCAACTGCTAATCCTGTCAGCATGCCTTTGGCGTTATTTATTATAGAATCACTCATGCAGGTTATTATAGGGATAAAAAAATATTTATCAAGCACAGAGAGGCAAGCATCTCTCCATTCCTAACCTTAAATCAAGTGGGTCTATCAAGGATTATGTGACACTATACTTATTGATAAATCGGCACCCCAGCCAACCGTGTCCAACCCTCATCAATATTTACCCATTCCTCATCAGGTGGTGGGCCTTGTCCAACAGTGACGGTAGCTGCTGGCTCGACGTTGATTTGTAGCGGGATTGAGCCAAGATTGGTCTTGTGATGAGTCAGGCTGAGCGGCCCGTCAGGAATACATAGCTCTCGCTCAAATAAGTACTGGCCCCAGAGAATGCGAATAGTGTGCGGTTTGTTGGCGTTGCCAGTAGCAGGAGTAATTCGAATCCAAACCGGGCCCTTGTAATCGTCTGGATGCTGACCGAATGTCCATGGCGCTGGGTGGCGGTTGAGACGGTGGTGGATGGCGTGTCGGACTGCTGGCTTAGTTTCAGCCTGATTTTTCTCGAGACTGCCGAGCCGTCGGTCTATGCTATCAAGACGCTTGGTTATCTCGTTGAGGCGGCCATCTAAACTGTTGAATTTTTGCATAATACCAAATGGTGGGAAATACAGGGCTCGAACCTGTGACCTCACGAATGTGAATCGTGCGCTCTAGCCAACTGAGCTAATCTCCCATAAAATAAAACCTTGGTGCGGATGAAAGGACTTGAACCTTCACGCCGTGAGGCACATGCTCCTAAGGCATGCGTGTCTACCAATTCCACCACATCCGCATGATGATTTGTTAAAGACGCGCAACCGTACGTTTAGGCGCCTCCGACCCTTAATTATACACGACCCGCCATACCCAGGCAATACACTTTACGCCCCACCTCGACCATGCTATCATGAAACTAACAGAAAAAGGGGGACTATGAATAAGGTTGCGACGTATTTGAATGAACATCTGACGGGTGAAGTGGTGACGCATGACGGTGCTCTGGCGGATGCGCAGCGGGACGGGAGCGTGCTGGCGCGTCGGCCGGAGTTGATCGCACGAGTAGCAGATACGAGTGATGTGCGCAAGATTTTGCGGTTTTGTTCGCAACTGGCGGAGAAGGGCCACGTCCTGCCGGTGTATGCGCGCGGATGCGGCACGGACAGTACGGGCGCGGCGATCGGGCGCGGTATCGCCATCGACATGTCAGTGCATATGCATAATGTCGTCGGGATTGATGCCAAGCAGCAACTGATTCACCTCCAGTCGGGTATTTCTCACAGAGCGGCGCAAGCGGTTCTGTCAACGCATAAAGGCTTGGGCTTGCCGGAAATTTCATTGACGGGTGAGGACGGGACGATTGGTGGTGCGATTAGTACTGAAGCGGCTGGCATGCTGTCCTCGGCGTATGGTCTATTGAGCCAGTCGATTCACCAGATGGAAGTTGTCCTATCAAGTGGCGATATTGTGCAGACCGGCCGGCTGTCGAAACGTGAGCTGAGCAAGAAAAAGGGCCTGGCGACATTTGAGGGTGAATTGTACCGACAGCTGGATAATTTGATAACCGATAATGAAGCGCTGATTGCTCGGATTGATGCCAGTGCGCCAGAGATGGCCGGCTTTTCGAGCATCGCTCAGGTGCGGCAGCGCGACGGCTCGTTTGACCTCACGCCGCTGTTTGTCGGCGCTCAAGGCAGCCTCGGTATCATCGGCGAGCTAATCATGAAAGCTGACTTCATCCATCCAGAACTGACCGTAGTGAGCGCCGCGTATAGTTCAATGAATGCAGCGCAGGCGGCGGTTGACACAGCCTTGCAAGCGGGTGTCTCGACAGTCGAGCTGATCGACGGGCGACTCTTTTCGCGAGCGGCGGCCCAGGGCAAAAAACTAGCGTGGGCGCCGAAAGAATGCTATCGCGGTGGCGTGGTGGTAGCGCTCTTTCACGCATTTTCAGACCGTGTACGCAACAAGGCTGCCAAGAAGTTACTACGTGCGCTTCGCGGTGGCACGGCTGTGCAGGTTGAGCTACGCGACATGGAAATGAAAGAAGCGTTTACGCTACATTCAGTGCTGACCCTGGCGGAGCATCCCGCCGATGAGCACGGTGTCGTGCCGCAGGTATTCTCGGGGATGTGGCTGCCGGGTGTGCAGCTGGATGGCTTTATCAAGTCGATGCGCGCACTCGAGAAAGAATATGGCGTGGCCATGCCGCTGTTTATCGACGCGACGACTGGTATGATCAATTGCTATCCAGTATTCTCGAGCAAAAAGGTTAGTGACCGCCAGCGTATTCTCAAACTTTGTTCGGATATGGCGCGGATCGTGACTAGCCATGAAGGGTCGTTTGCGGACTTTGGTGGCGAGGGTCGGCTCAAGGCGGCGTTTGTCCAGCCAACACTTACACCTGAGGAGCGTGACCTGTACGCAAAAATCAAGCACATCTTTGATCCAAAAGGCATCCTCGCGCCGGGCATCAAAACTGTCGTGCCGATGAAGCAGCTGGCAGAAGAGTTAAACGCTTGGTGTCGGCTGGCGGGCTGAAACGGCTGGGCAAACTCCTTGCGGATGGGCAGCTGGTCGTGTATAATACTCGGTAGTCACGCGGATGTGGCGGAATTGGTAGACGCGCTAGCTTCAGGTGCTAGTGTACGCAAGTACGTGAAGGTTCAAGTCCTTTCATCCGCACCAGGAATTGACGACTGCATTACAAGAAAATCACCCTGGGCTGGGTGATTTTTATTAACGTAAAATTCATATTTCAAAGAAAGGGTTGACAGGCAACCGTAAGTAAAACAGATACTTATCAACCCCGTAGTTAGCTGTGTCAATACTTACCTTGAAGGTACTTGATACGATTGATTTCCTGGACAGTTCGTTCTCGTGCCAGGCCGAGGGCCTGAATGGCCCAGTCAGCGTCGGAATATATCTGGCATATATCCCTACATTGAGGGCTATTAATAAATTTAAGACCCAGCAGGGAGTTCAGCGAGTCAAAGCTGGCCTTTGCCTCTGCCCTAATCTCCAAATGATAGTCCAGGGACTTATCGATTTCGTCGAGACGAGCTTGGCACTCATCACGCCGACGCCTGAGCCTACGGGCTTTGGAGAGGAGGATAATGCTACGGATGATATTCATGCCCTTGTCTTTCTCCTCGCCCTCTGGGTGATAAAGTACTGTTTTTAGTACAAGGCGAGGTTTTACTCCTCTTTGCATATTTTCTATAAAAAGCAATAAAATCTCACCTCGTATTTGATTGCCTGTCAATGAACACTTTCGGACAAGGATTCACTCAACTCGTCAACAAAAGCTGATATATATATCACTTATATGAAAAAATGTCAATGATTTTTGTCAAGTTTTTCTGTTTTTTCATCCCCATTTGCTACAATAACAGAGATGCAAGATACGCGAAATGTAATCGACAAATTCAAAGGCCGGAGCGAGGCGGAGATTGTAAAAGAGCTGGACGCCAAGGATCGCGGCTTGGTGATTGCTATCGAGAACACCGAGCGGGACTTTAATATGGGAACGATTGTCAGGAGCGCCAATGCTTTTGGCGTGCGGCAGATTTACGTCATCGGCAGGCGGCAATGGAATAAGCGCGGCGCCATGATGACTGATAAATATCTGCACGTGCAGTATGTTGGCTCGACGGCGGAGTTTGTCGAGTTAATGCGGTCTGAAGGCAGGACAATTATCGCGATTGATAATATCCCGGGCAGCGTTAATATGTCAGAGACGACTTTACCGAAGCGCGCAGTGCTGGTATTTGGGCAAGAAGGACCGGGAATTTCCGAGGAAATGGCACAAGCGGCGGATGAGATTGTGGCGATTGAACAATTCGGCTCAACCCGCTCCATCAATGTCGGCGCGGCAGCCACGGTGGCGATGTATTGCTGGTTGCAACAGAATGTGCTTGGTTGATATCCTGCACTACTTCGAGTGTTATTGAAAAATTCGCCCCATTGTGCCACAATAAAAGCAACCATGAGCAATTTATCAACTCAGAGTTACAAGGGTGCGCGCGATTATTTCCCGGAGGATAAGCGCCTGCAAAACTATATATTCAAGGTGTGGCACGCCACGGCGCAGAGTTTTGGGTACGAGGAATATGGCGCACCCTTGCTCGAGCCGCTGGATATTTACACCGCCAAGTCAGGGCAGGAGTTAGCGGGCGAGCAGACGTATCTATTCACCGATCGCGGTGGTCGCCAGGTGGCGATTCGCCCAGAGATGACGCCGTCGATTTCCCGCATGGTGGCCGGTCGGCGTCAGGAACTACCTATGCCGGCTCGGCTCTATTCTATCGCTAATTTCATGCGCTACGAACGGCCGCAGCGTGGTCGGGAGCGTGAGTTTTGGCAATTGAATGCTGACCTGTTTGGCGCGGAGGGGCCGTGGGCAGATGCGGAGATTATCGAGTTTGGCTACCGCAGCATCATGAACTTTGGTGCGCGCGAAGACATGTTTACCGTGCGGGTGAATAATCGCCAGCTGATCAATCAGTTGATGAGCGGGTTTCTCGGCCTTGATGTGATCGGTGCTCAGATGATGACGCGGCTACTTGATCGAAAGAATAAGATTTCGCCAGAAGCTTTCCGTGAGCAAGCCATTGAGATTTTTGGCTCAGAAGAGGCCAAGGCGGGCCTGCCAAAGTTGGCGCAGCTAATTAGTATGCGCAGCGTCGACGATCTGCCGGAGGAGCTAGCGGATAGTCCGAGCGTCCAGCAGCTTCGTCAGGTGATGACCCTGCTGTGTCAGAAAGGCATCGGCAATGCGATGTTTGACGTGACGCTGATGCGCGGGCTGGATTATTATACCGGTACGGTGTTTGAGTTTTTTGATAATTCGCCGGAGAACAATCGAGCGCTATTCGGCGGCGGGCGCTATGATGGGCTGGTCGGGCTGTTTGGTGTCGAGCCGGTCGCTACGGTCGGCGTGGGGCTCGGTGCGACGACCATGCAGCAGTTCCTTGAGGTGCACGAGTTACTACCAAAACTAACGACACACACCGATGTGTACATCATCGCGGTGGACGCGGCATCGCTAGGTGGTGCAGATGCTTTGGCGCGGACGCTGCGGAGCGAGGGGGTGCGGGCCGAGTTAGATTTCAGCGGGCGTAAGTTAGACAAGCAGCTGAAAACCGCGCTCAAAAAGAACATCCCATTCGTAGCGTTTGTCGGCGAGGAAGAGATCGCTTCGGGTATCTACACGATCAAAAACCTCATCGAGTCAACCGAGCAAAAAGTCAGCCTCGAGCGCATGATCAGCGTGGTCAAAGATCGGCGCTATGACGGTGATGACGACGCGGCGTTTGAGATTTAGTGCCACCCCTGTTATAATAAGTAGTTATGAAGACTACCGTAAAGAAACTATCAGATACTAACGTTTGTTTGACAATTACGCTCGGGGCGGACGAGCTAAATGCGGCCGAGCAGGTGGCGCTGACCAAGATGGCGCGCGACCTCAAGGTGCCGGGATTTCGTAAGGGTAAAGTGCCGGTCAGCGTGGCTGCTAAGCATGTCAATCCAATGGCGCTCCAGGAGCAGGTACTCGACAACGCCCTGTCCAAGGCGGTGGCTGAGGCCTTTATGAATGAGAAGCTCCAGGCGCTGGAACGGCCGAGCGTTGAGGTCAAGAAATTTGTCCCTAATCAAGAAGTTGAGTTCACCGCCGAGGCGACCGTTGTGCCGCCGGTCAAATTAGGTGATTACAAAAAGCTCAAGACCAAACCTCAGGCCGTCAAGGTTGAGGCCAAAGACGTCGATGAAATCATCGAGCGAATGCAGCAGAATTTTGTCGATAAAGCCGAGGTCAAGCACGCAGCTCGAGAAGGTGACGAAGCGATCATCGACTTTGTCGGCAAGAAAGACGGCGTGGCGTTTGACGGCGGTTCGGCCAAGGATTTTGCCCTGAAACTGGGCGGTGGTCAGTTCATCCCCGGCTTTGAAGAGGGCGTGATTGGTCACAAGGCCGGCGAGGCATTTGATCTTGATCTCGAATTTCCAAAGGATTATCACGCTGAAAATCTGGCTGGCGCCAAGGTGGTGTTTAGCGTGACGCTGCACAAAGTAAATGAGCTGAAGTTACCGGAACTCGATGATGAATTTGCCGCCAAGTGCGGCCCGTTCACTGACATCAAAGAGCTCAAGGCCGACATCAAACGCGAAATCACTGCGCAAAAAGAGCGCGAGGCCGAGGAGAAGCTCAAGGATGAGCTGGTGGCGGAATTGGCGGATAGCTCCAAGGTGGCGCTACCAGAGCTGTTGATCGACGATCAGCTGCGGTCAATTGAACAAGATCTGATGCAAAATTTGTCATATCGTGGCCTGACAATGGACTCGTATCTAAAGACGCAAGGCTTCAAGGATAAAGCCGATTGGCAGAAAAAAGAGGCTCGCCCGGCGGCTGAAAAGCGGGTCAAGGCTGGCCTGGTGCTAGCTGAGCTATCGAAGGAGCTGGGTGTAGAGGTTAGCCGCGAGGAGCTTGACACACAAATTTCCACCTTCAAGCAGCAATACGGCAAGGACGCTAAACTAGCCGCGCGATTTGATGATCCAAACGTCCACCGTGACATCGCAAACCGGATGATCACCGACAAGACGATCGACAAGCTGGTTGAGCTGAATAGTAAATAAGGTCATCAGCGAGTACACATGACCAAGCCAACCAACTATCTCATCCCCACCGTCATCGAAAAGTCAGCCGACGGCGAGCGGGCGTTTGATATCTATTCGCGGCTGCTTAATGAGCGGATTATTTTCCTCGGCGAGGAGGTTAACGAGCATACTGCCAACAGCGTGGTGGCACAGCTGCTGCATCTGGCGTACGTTGATCCGGAGGCAGATATCTCGCTCTACATTAACAGTCCGGGCGGCAGTGTCTATGATGGCATGGCGATATATGACACCATGAATTTTATCAAGCCGGACGTGGCGACGTATGGCATCGGTCTGCAGGCCAGTATGGGCGCATTTCTGCTCAGCTCTGGCGCCAAAGGCAAGCGGTTCTGTCTACCACACGCCAAGGTGATGATTCACCAGCCGTCCTCTGGTACGCGGGGCAAGGTGACCGACATGGAAATTGACCTGAAAGAGACGCTGGAAGTGAAGGAAATGCTGGCGAAAATTATGGCTAAAAATACTGGCCAGAAGCTCTCTAAAGTCAAGGCTGACATGGAGCGTGATTACTGGATGAGCCCAGATGAGGCTGTGCAGTACGGGTTGGTGGATAAGGTATTGAGCAAATTAGCGTAGGCTCCAAGAAGCCTCCCGCCACGATTCATAAATGTATTCAATATGGCGTGACGTTGTGAAAACTACCGCTATTTTCGCTTGTGGTTATGCTGAGATATTGTCATAATTAAGAAAAGACGAGGAGGGGTTATGAGGCAATATCTAGACACATTACGGCACGTTCGCGACAGCGGCATGGGGAAGGGCGACCGCACCGGCACGGGCACGACGGAAGTGTTCGGCGTGCAAACGCGGTATGAGCTAGCGAACGGGTTTCCGGCCATGACTACCAAGAAATTATATTTCAACAGTGTGGCGCACGAGCTGCTGTGGTTTCTCAAAGGCACCGGCAACATTGAATATCTGGCGCAAAATGGCGTGCATATCTGGGACGAGTGGCCGTACAAGAATTATTTGGAGAAGACCGGCCAGGCTATCCCTGAGATCAACGGCGAGGAGTGGCGCGCTGGCATGAAAGAGTTTATCGGTAAAGTCGCGACCGATCACGCCTTTGCCGAGGAATGGGGTGATTTGGGGCCAGTTTACGGCGTGCAGTGGCGCAAATGGCCCGACGGCAAGGGCGGGACGATTGACCAAATCCAAAATGCCATCGACATGATACAGAATAATCCAACGTCGCGGCGCAACATCGTTAGTGCCTGGAATGTGGCGGAAATTGACGATATTGTGCAGTCGGGCGGATTGCCGCCGTGCCACACCATGTTCCAGTTTAATGTGCGGCCAGGCGGGGACGGCGAGAAAGGTAAGCTGGATTTGGCGCTGACCCAGCGTTCGGCGGACATGTTCCTCGGCGTACCATTTAATATCGCCAGCTACTCCCTGCTGCTGTCAATGATCGCTCAGGTGGCGGACAAGCAGCCGGGCGAATTTGTTCACACCCTGAATAGCGCGCATATTTATACCAATCACTACGCGCAGGTTGATGAGCAGTTATCACGCCGTCCGCTGCCGCTGCCAAGGCTGTGGCTCAACCCAGACATCAAGAACATCGATGATTTCACCATTGACGATATTCGTCTGGAGAATTATGAGCACCATCCACCCATTAAGGCACCGATTGCAGTGTAAGACACTGTCATATCACAGGTTTTCGCTGGTAAATTACAAAGTCAAAAGCGTAGGCATTGGCTTCATCTGCTGGGCAGCGGGTGCGGTCAGTCTCTTCCCAAACAGTCATGTCCAGCTCTGGGAAAAAGGTGTCGGCGTCTGGGAATGCAGCGTTGACCTCGGTGGCGTAAATAGTGTCAATCTCTGGTGTGTTCAGCGCATCGTCATACACCTGCGCGCCGCCGATGATGAAGGTTTTGTAACGAGCTAGCGCTAGGGCGCTTTCTAAGTTCACTGCCGTGAGGACGCCCTTGACGCCTGTCGGCCGCGAGGAAATGACGATGTTTTCACGATCTGGCAGCGGACGACGGCCGATTGATTCAAAGGTTTTTCGGCCCATGATAATGTCACTACCTTTGGTCAGCCGCTTGAAATTCGCCAAATCCGCCGGTAGGCTACGGCCCCACGGTAAATCACCGCCCTGACCGATGGCGCGGTTGCTATCATAGGCAACGATAATGGCTTTCTCCATAGCCCCAGTCTAGCATGTGGTAAAATTTACGAAAAGCTTGCCCTCGTGGGCAAATATTGCCATAATAGAATCACTCGGGGGAGTGAGGTAAGATAAACAAGAGGAGGCGCGGCATGAGCGTGTATTCAAACCGGGAAATTTTGGCAGCGGTCGAGGGGGGGACGATCGTCTGTACGCCATTTGATCCGGACAATGTGTCCGAAGCCAGCCTGGATTTTACGCTGGGGCATTATTTTTATAAACAGGAATTTGACGATCAGTCAAGCGTTTATAACCCATTTGACGAAGCGGAGGTAGCGCGGTATTTCAAGGGGCCGCTGATGGCGATACCGCACGCCGAGTGGTGCGAGCATAACGGCTTTAGGCGGTTTCGTAATATTCCGGACGAGCATCCGATCATTGTGCTGCGTCCTGGCGAGCGGATTTTGGCGCACACCCATGAGTTCGTGGGCATTCGGGCGCATGGCGGCGCGGCTGAGGTGAAAAGCCGCAGCTCGTGGGGTCGTAACGGCGTGGCGGTGTGTTTTGACGCGGGCTGGATCGACCCGGGCTATATCAATCGGATTACGCTCGAGATTTACAATTTGAACAAGCACGAAAGCGTGGTACTGCCAGTTGGCGAACGCATTGGACAATTAATTTTCCACCAGACTGGGCCGGTGGATGGTGGCTACGCTGACGGGCGTGACGGCATGAGCGGTAAATACCAGCACACTGACGACCTCACCGAGCTTATCCGCAGCTGGCGGCCGGAAATGATGCTGCCGCGAGCGTTTAAGGATCAGCGGCACGTACCAGCGGCTATCGCCGGGCTGAGTGAGGGCATCAAATGAGCCGTCCCGGTCGATACATCGTCATCGAGGGCAACGACGGCACGGGCAAGTCAACGCAAGTAGCCATACTGGCAGATTATTTCCGGGCACGCGGCCGCGTCGTGTGCGTGGTTGAAGAGCCGGGCAGCGATGATCCAGAAAAGTCGACGCCGGTAGCTAATGAACTGAGGCGCATTGTCAAAAATGGCAATCTAGTGCGCGCTAGCGAAATTAACCTAGCGTTGTTCTCGGCGGCGCGGCGTGAGTTGTGGCGCGAAAAGATTCAGCCAGCCCTGCAGCGCGGCGAGATTGTCCTCAGCGCGCGTAATTACATCTCGACGCTGGCTTATCAGGGCTATGGCGATGGGCTGGATACGGAGGAGATTATGCGGATGACGAAGCTATTTACCGACGAGCGATACCTGCAGCCGGACACGATGATCATTTTAACGCTCAGTGACGCCCAGCGCCAGCAGCGCATCGCGGAGCGCGGGCGCATCACTCATCCTGATACATTTGAGTCGCGTGAGCAGTCGTTTCAGGACAGGGTTAACCACGCCTATGAGGCTATCGCCGCCGAGCGAAATATCCCGCTATTGTCAGCCACCGGCACGCCGAAGGAAGTACACGCGCGGATTCTTGACAGCTTTACTCGATACTTGTAGTATATTTTCATAAACAGGAGAGGACATGATCGAGACAGTTCGATTAAGTGGTGGTGATATTACCAATTCATTGTGTGATGAGCTACGCCACTTGTGGGTTGAGTCTCTCGTACATGTGAAGCCAGATATCAGCGCTTGCGAGACAAGGCGATTGTATCAATCTGAACAGTTTACGCCCGAAGTACTTCGGAGGCAAGCCGATCTTGCCGAGGGTGGTATCTATGTTGCGCTCGCAGATGCGTCAATCAAGGCGGCAGCAAGTGTAGGTCGAACCGACGCCTTAGGCTTGGCCTCAGATATTCCGGATGTACAGGATAATAATCTGATATATCTCGAGCGGTATGGGGCTAGAAATATGAAACGCTGGGATCTGTTTCGGGGACTGGTAAGTGCAGTACTTAATCATGAGACTGGGCCAAATAATCAGCTAATATATCTTGGTATGTATATTGACGAGCAGGCTCTATTGCTACCGGGTCACGTCAAAGATATTAATCCACAAAATCACCAAGTTAGTCGTATTGTCAAACATGACTCGGTTGGCGGTATCGCTGGTAATTATCGACTACACACGGCGCAGCTTCAAACTGATGGAAGCTGGGAATGGTTAGCGACGATCACTGACGGTGAGCGTGCAGCTAGATTACTGGGTGAAGTGTGTCTCCGTTTAGAACTGGCCGTAGCTTAACAATGGTCAATTTTTCATCATTTTTCTCTTGCAATTCATCGCCTCATGCGTCATAATGTGTCACAGTGAAGTAGTGTAGTTTTAGCGAGGGGCGAGCTTGATGGGCGGGCAAACCTCGGGCTCGTGCTGAGACTAAGAGATCTTCCGGCCGTGATCACCAATTATAATCAATGCGAGGAGTAACGCCTGTGGCTCAACAGACCACTCGTGGCGCGCGCGTCTTTTTCACTGGAACAGACAGTGCCATCGCCATGCCAAATCTCATCGCTCACCAAGAGGACTCGTGGCGCTGGTTCGTCGAGGATGGTTTGAGCGAAATCTTTTCAGAAATTAACCCAATTGACGACTACACTGGTCAGAAGTTGGCACTGCGGTTCGGCAGCTATCATTTTGATGAGCCAAAGACCACCGACCAGTTCGCCAAGGAAAACAATTTGACGTTTGAAGCGCCGCTGCATGCAACCGTCGAACTAACCAACAAAGTCACGGGTGAAGTCAAGGAGCAGGAAATCTACCTCGGCGATTATCCATGGATGACCGAGCGCGGTACCTTTATCATCAACGGTACGGAGCGCGTGGTGGTTAGCCAGTTGATCCGCTCAGCTGGTGTATTCTTTACGGCCGACACCGTGGCTGGTCGCAATTATTACGGTGCCAAGATGATTCCAGGTCGTGGCGCATGGCTGGAGTTTGAGACTGCGCCAAATGGTACGATTTATGTCAAGATTGACCGTCGTCGCAAATTGCCAGTGACGACATTGCTACGGGCTTTGGGCCATCCAAAAACATCAGAAATTCGTGAATTATTTGCTGACATTGACACTGGCGAGACCAGCTACATCCAAGAAACTTTGGATAAAGACACAACTCGTGGTGCCAATGAAGCGCTGATCGAAGTCTATCGTCGCCTGCGGCCGGGTGATTTGGCGACGGTTGATAACGCGCGCCAGATGATTGAGCGAATGTTCTTTGATTTCAAGCGATTTGATTATTCCCGTGTCGGTCGGTATAAGCTCAATCAACGTTTGGGCTTGGACGTTGCCAACACTGCTGAAAACCGTATTTTCCAGATGAGTGACTTGGTGGCCATCATCCGCGAAATCATTCGCCTCAACAACACCCAAGAGCCAGCTGATGACATCGATGCGCTGAGTAATCGCCGCGTCAAGTTAGTCGGCGAACTGATTGCCCGTCAGTTCCGCGTCGGTATGCTCAGGATGCAGCGCAACGCCATGGACCGGATGAGTGTGGCCGACATGGAGAACGTCACGCCGAGCCAATTGATCAATGCTCGCCCAGTGGTGGCAGCGGTGCGCGAGTTCTTTACCAGCTCGCAGCTCAGTCAGCTCCTCGATGAGGTCAATCCACTGTCCGAGCTCAGCCACAAGCGCCGATTGAGCTCGATGGGCCCCGGTGGTTTGAGTCGTGAGCGCGCTGGTTTTGACGTGCGTGACGCTCACCCAACGCACTACGGCCGTATCTGTTCGGTGGAGACGCCAGAGGGTGCCAACGTTGGTCTGGTGCTGAATCTCGCTACCTACGCGCGGGTCAATGAGTATGGCTTTATCGAGACGCCGTACCTGCGCGTCACCGATGGTCGGGTGACAGACGAAGTGGTCTATCTGGATGCCGCTCAGGAGGCGAGCGAAGTTATCGCCGATGCTGGAGCGCGCTTGAATGATGACAAGTCGTTCACCGATAGCCGCGTCAGTGCCCGTAAATTCCTCCAGCCAGGTCAGGTCGACGTCGAAGAAGTTACCTTTATGGACGCTGCTCACAAGCAGATCCTCGGCTCGACGGCGGCGCTGGTGCCATTTATCGAGAAAACTCGTGTTGACCGCGCCTTGACCGGTTCGAACATGCAGCGCCAAGCAGTGCCGCTACTCACGCCAGAGCCAGCGATTGTCGGTACCGGTATTGAGCAGGCGGTGGCCGAGAATAGCGGTCACTTGATCCAGGCCGAGGCTGATGGCGATGTGGTGCGGGCTGACGCTGACGAAATTCATGTCAAGTACGCTGATGGCGTCAAGGTCTATACGCTACGGCACTTTGTCAAGAATAATGACGATCGCTGCTACAACCAAAAGGTTCGGGTAGCCCGTGGCGACACGGTCAAGCAGGGCGACATCCTCGTCGAGGGTGCGTCGATTGCCGAGGGCGAGATCGCGCTGGGACGAAACCTGACGGTGGCCTTTATGCCGTGGGGCGGTTACAACATGGAGGATGCGATTATCCTTAGCCGCCGCTTGGTGGAGGACGATCGCTTGACCAGTATTAACATCAAGGATTACAACGTGGAGGTTCGCGAGACCAAGCTCGGCCCAGAGATCGTCACCCGCGATATTCCGAATGTGTCGGAGGATAGCCTGCGCCACTTGGACGAAAACGGTATTGTCCAAATCGGTTCTGAGGTCAAGGCTGGTGACGTGCTGGTCGGTAAGATTACACCAAAGGGTGAGCAGGAACTCAGTTCTGAGGAACGCCTGCTGCGCGCTATCTTTGGTGAAAAAGCCAAGGATGTCCGTGATACTTCACAGCGGATGAACAATGCTGGCGGCGGCAAGGTCGTCGGTGTCAAGATCTTTAGCCGCGAGAATGGCCACGAGCTCAAGGCTGGCGTCTTGATGCAAATCCAGATCTTTGTGGCGCAGATGCGCAAGATCGGTGTCGGCGACAAGATGGCCGGCCGCTTCGGTAACAAGGGTGTGGTCGCGCGGGTACTGCCAGTCGAGGACATGCCGTTCATGGAAGACGGTACGCCAGTTGACGTGATCCTGAACCCGCTGGGTGTGCCGAGCCGCATGAACCTCGGTCAGCTGTTTGAAACGCACCTCGGTATGGCAGCAAAGGCCTTGGGTTACCGCGTCGCAACCCCATCGTTTGACGGTGTGCCATCAGCAACGATTTCTGATGAATTAGAAAAAGCAGGACTGGCGCGCGATGGTAAATCACAACTATTCGACGGCCGCACTGGTGAAGCCTTTGAAGAGCGCACCACGGTCGGCGTCATGCACATGATCAAATTGCACCACATGGTGTCTGACAAGATTCACGCCCGCTCAACTGGTCCATACACCATGGTCACTCAGCAGCCGCTCGGTGGTAAAGCGCAGAACGGTGGTCAGCGCTTCGGCGAGATGGAGGTCTGGGCACTGGAAGCCTACGGTGCCGCGGCAACCTTGCAAGAAATGCTAACCATCAAGTCTGACGACGTGTATGGCCGTGCCAAGGCGTACGAGTCCATCATCAAGGATGAACCAATCGTCGGGCCGAAACTACCAGAATCCTTCAACGTGCTCGTCAAGGAACTGCAGGGATTGGGCCTTCGGGTTGACCTGCTTGACGAGGGCGGCGTGGTTGATGCTGAGCATGTCATTGCTTCAAGCGGCCCAGCTGATAAGACCGTGCCACAAACCACCAGCGACGACGATGATGACGATGACCAAGTTTACCTGGACGAATCAGACGACATCGGTGACATCGAGGCCGGTATGAGCGTACAAGATATTGACGAAGTAGAAGAAATAAAGGAGGAGGCGTAAGATGGCGCAATATTCATTTAACGCGACCGGAATTAGCGATTTTGATGCGGTACGCCTAGCGGTGGCCAGCGCCGAGGACATCCTAAAGTGGAGTCACGGCGAGGTTCTCAAGCCAGAGACGATCAATTATCGCACCCAAAAGCCAGAGCGCGACGGCTTGTTCTGCGAGCGAATTTTCGGTCCAGTTAAGGACATCAATCCACACGATTCCAAGCTCAAGGGCGTGCGTTCACGCGAGGCCGCCGTCGATAAAAACGGCGAACTCGTCACCAAATCAATCGTTCGCCGTGAGCGCATGGGCCACATTCAGCTGGCCGCACCGGTGGCGCACATCTGGTTTATGCGCGGCACGCCGAGTGCCATGAGCCTGCTCCTCGGCATGACGGTGCGTAATATCGAGCGAATCGCTTACTTTGCGACCTATGTCATTCTCAAGGTTGACGAGGCCACGCGCGACCAGTATCTGGCAGATCTGGAGGCTGAGACCGAGGCCGGTCGGATGGCGATCAAGATGCGCTACGAGCAGCTCGCGGAAGCTGACGGCGCTGACATCAAGCAGCTAGCGAAGGAGCAAAGCCGCGAGGTTGACGAGCTTAACGACAAGTACACCACGAAGAAGTCACAGCTCGAGGGCCTCATCAAGGGCGCACTGATCTCGGAGACAGATTATCGCAACTTGCCAGAAGAGTACGACGAGCTGATCGAGGTTGGCATGGGTGCCAGCGCGCTCAAGGCGCTGCTGGATGAAATTGATCTGTCAGAACTGATCACCCAACTGAGCAAGGAAGCTGAACACGCCAAGGGCCAGCGCGAGAAGAAACTGCTCAAGCGCCTGAAGATGCTCGAGAGCATGCAGGCTGCCGGTATTAAGCCGTCCAGCCTCTGCCTGACGGTACTGCCAGTCATCCCACCGGACCTCCGTCCAATGGTGGCCCTCAGTGGTGGTCGGTTTGCAACGTCTGATTTGAACGATCTGTATCGCCGCATCATCAACCGCAACAACCGCCTGAAGAAACTGGTCGAGCTCAACGCACCAGAAGTGATTCAGCGCAACGAAAAGCGTATGCTGCAAGAGGCCGTCGATGCCCTGATCGACAACGCAGCGGCGCGCGGTGGTCGGGCGGTCAGCTCGACTGGCAGCCGCCGTCGCCTCAAGTCAATCAGCGATATGCTGAAAGGTAAGCAAGGCCGCTTCCGCCAGAACCTGCTCGGTAAGCGCGTCGATTATTCTGGCCGCTCGGTCATTGTCGTCGGTCCAAAATTAAAGATCAATCAGTGCGGCCTGCCAAAACAAATGGCGCTTGAACTATTCAAGCCGTTCGTCATCAGCTGGCTGATCAAGGGCGAATTTGCCCACAACATCCGCTCGGCGACTCGCCTGATCGAGTCGGGTGAGGCGGTTGTGTGGGATGCGCTGGACGAGGCGATTAAAGGCAAGTATGTGCTGCTCAACCGCGCACCGAGCTTACACCGCTTGTCAATTCAATCCTTCCAGCCAGTTCTCGTCGAGGGTAAGGCGATTCAGCTCCATCCGCTGGTCTGTGCTGGTTTTAACGCCGACTTTGACGGTGACCAGATGGCCGTGCACCTGCCGCTTTCCAAGGAAGCGCAGGCCGAGGCTCGCGAGTTGATGAGCGCCACCAACAACCTGTTGAAGCCTGCCGACGGTGCGCCGGTGCTGCATATCTCGCAGGACATCGTGCTCGGTAACTACTACCTGACCTATGACAAGCCACAGGCGCAGACTGATAATGTCAAGGCATTTAGCTCGGTCTACGAGGCAGAGCTGGCGTACGACAAGGGTGCTATCCAGCTGCAAACGCCAATTCGCATCTATGCCAAGGGCAAGCTGCGCCAGACAACCTTGGGCCGGGTCTTCTTTAATGAGATTCTGCCAGAGGACTTCCCGTACGACAACAACGTCCAGACCAAGAAGCAGCTGAAGAAAGTATTGGCACAAATCTTCAACAAGTACGGTGCCGAGGAAACCGCCAAGATCGCTGATCGCATGAAGGGTCAAGCCTTTCGCTTCGCCACGACTGCGGCCGTGTCAACTGGTATGACCGACTACGTGCACTTTGACGAGATCGCTGAGTTCGTGGCTGAGGGCGACGCCAAGGCGGCCTTGATTTCCGAGCAATTCGACCAAGGTTTGATCACCGAGGACGAGCGCTACAACTTGACGGTCAATGCCTGGCGGAATGTGGATAATAAGATCACAGCGTTCCTCCAGGATCAGCTGGCGCACATGGACACCAGCATCTCGATGATGGTCAACTCTGGTGCTCGTGGTGATATCTCCAATGTCAAGCTCGCCAGCGCCATGATCGGTATCCAGGTCGACGCCGCTAACCGCGAGATCGAGCTGCCAATCCGTAGTTCCTACACCGGCGGTCTATCCAGCCTGGAGGCCTTCGTGGCGACACGTGGTGCGCGCAAGGGTCTGATTGACACCGCGCTCAAGACCGCTGACTCAGGTTACCTGACACGACGTTTGGTTGATGTGGCGCAGGACGTCTTCACCGTTGAGGACGTTGAAGGTGACGACGAAGGTTACGCAATCTACCGCTCAGAAACTGAGGAAACGATGATCGACTTCTCGAACCGCTTGGCCGGTCGTTACGCTGCCGAGACGATTCCGGGTCATGTCAACAAGGACGAATTGATCACTCGGGAAATCGCTGACTCAATTGATGATGATGAAAGCGTCCAGAGCGTCAAGATTCAATCAGTCTTATCAACCAACAACCTCAACGGTATCCCGCAGCGCAGCTACGGTGTTGACATGTCAACTGGTCAATTGGTTGGCAATCATCAGCCAGTCGGTGTCATCGCTGCCCAGTCAGTCGGTGAGCCAGGTACTCAGTTGACCCTGCGTACCTTCCACAACTCCGGTGTGGCCGGCGGTGACATCACCCAAGGTCTGCCGCGTGTTGAAGAATTGTTCGAGGCACGCACACCAAAGGGTCAGGCGTTTGTTACGGAAATTGCCGGGTTAGTTGACGTTTGGGAAGATGGCAAAAAGTACATCGTCCAAGTTACGCCAGAGTCCGGTAAAGTTGAGCGCTTGCCGCTAGACGGCCGAACCATCGTGGTCAAGGCCGGTTCAAGCGTCAAGGCCGGCGACGTGTTGGCAACTGGCGAAGATGATACTCGTCCGCTGGTCGCACCATTTGACGGTGTAGTAGAAGCGGCAGAAGACACCTTGGTGATTGCTGCTGAAGCTGGTGCACCGGCTCGCTACGAAATCCCAGGCACCATGCAGTTGGTCGTTAAGGCTAACGATGTCGTTGAGGCTGGTGACCGCTTGACGGCCGGTTCATTGAATCTACACGACTTGATGCGGCTGAAGGGCGTCGAGGCGACTCAGCGCTACATCATCAACGAAGTCCTGCGTATTTATGCCGCTCAGGGTCAAGACGTGGCCGACAAGCACCTGGAGATCATCGTTCGCCAGATGTTCAGTCGCGTCCAAATCGAAGATGCAGGTGATAGCGACTTCGTGACCGGTGACATCGTCTCCAAGGCTGCGGTGGTGAATACCAACAAGCAACTAGCTACTGAGGGTAAAAACCTCATCAGTTACACTCAGCTGCTGCTCGGTATCACCAAGGTGTCCATCTGGAGCGACTCGTGGCTATCGGCTGCATCCTTCCAGGACACTACTCGCGTGCTGATCAACGCTGCCGTATCTGGCCGCGCTGACCACTTGCATGGCCTCAAGGAAAACGTCATCATCGGCCGCAAGATTCCAGTAGGAACGGGTGCTGTCGAAGAGACGGAAGCCGACGAGCCAAGTGAGGACGAGTTCGCCGACAACCAAGAAGAGGAATTAGCTGTAGCGGTATAAGCCAGCCAGCCTTCTTTCTCAGAAACCGCTCCGATGGGTACGGGGCGGTTTTTGCTGTATTCAGTAGCAATAGACTAGTTATATAGATTGACGATAATACAATAAGTATGTATAATTATAAAATGTGTGGGCACTATCATAGGTAGACTATTTTATTAAAAATATAGGAGAAGATATGTCAGAACGCGGTCGTCCATTGATGTCGGCAGGAAATCGGGATATAGAAACTGCTTGGAAATACGCCCTGCGGTATGCTGGTGAAGGAGGGCATATCGCGACACTCCCGGAGATCATTGAAGCAAGAGAGGCGGCCCATAAGTCTTTCTATGGAAATCATCACGGTAAAATGGGGAGGGATGAAGTGCCACTCATGAGGGCATGGAATCAGGCTTACGCTAGTGCAAGTGGTGAATATGTCGGAACGGGTGCTGATCGTCGCCAAAAAATCATCGTGGCTCATGGTGTTGGTCCGCTGTCTACGTTAGATGGAATCACGGAGGCCTATGACCATGATCTTCAAGAAAACCCAGGAGGGGTAATTAGTACGGAGCAGTTTCGTAGTCTAGAGAATGGTAGCTATGGGGAGGTAAGGATTATTGATGCCGATGAATTTGTCCCCTTGGCCGGGCAGGTATATAGGGATGGTGTCGAGATTCCAGAAGTAACCGTGCTTGATAAAGTAGACTATGAGAATTTTGTAAGGAAGAGATGCCTCGCTGCGAATGGTGAGAGGCTACTCGACCTACATCAGGCTATGCGTGATCCGCTGACAAGGATGCGTTTGGGCTCGCAGGCGTGTAGATATCTATGTACGCAGGCAAACCTAGCAGAAGACGTATTGAGACGAGCCGGGAGACTGATATATGGAGATCCTGTGCACATTATTGAACCTGTCTTCGAGACCAGGGGGCATGATTTAAGCGAACCAATGCCTTGTCGCCTATCATATACAGAACATGTGGAACAAATCGCTACTTTAGGCAGGAATGCCGCGGCACATATACTTGGTATTAAAGATTTTCAAGCACTGTATGCGAGGTGGAACGAGATGCTGGTTAGTCCATATTTTGCCGATCCAGGATCCTTTAGTAACTTTGTAGCTGTGCCAAAAGAAGCAGATATAGAAGCCGGTATCGGCAAATTACCTACAGCAGAAGAAATACTATCTGAAGACCCAGAACGTTTCATGCGGTCAACCGATGGAGAGGATGTGTCAGTGATTACGCCTGTGCGACTGGGTGACATTGGAGGAAAGACGTTCACACGTTATCCAAAAGATTCTCTAAAGAAACCATACATGGACTCTAGTGACATGGAGTATCTGGTGAAATCATGTACTCCAGTTGGGGAATGTAAGACTTTTATGGTAGATGAGGAATTCTTTCTGCGTTATACACTTGATCAGGTGCGCAGAATAAAACCTCGTGGTGCAAATGCATACAGAATCGTTGATATTGGTAATAGGCATGAGCATAAGCCCGGCTACACATTGGTAACAGTCCAGTTCTTCAAGGCTGATATCGACACGTCGCGTCGCGTACCTCGTACTGAGGAGATAAGTACTGACTTTGATAAACTGATGGATGCACGTGGCGTGCGATATCAGAATAATAGCGACAACTGATACGATACAACGCGGCGTGTAGCAGGCGTATTCCTCGTGTAAGAGATCTAAAGAGGGCCGCCACTTGAAGTATCGGCTGAACCTGTGTTATAATGACCCCCAGAGTTTCCTCTTTTCGGAGCGCGCGGTGGTTTGAATGTGTACAGGCTGCGGGGCTCGGCAGAAAAGGTATAGACACGGGGCGGAGTTGCTGAATCCAAGCCGTAGAACAGGCGAATATCGCTATCATTAGTAAATCAACCAAGGAGAAATTGGATGCCAACAATCAACCAATTGGTGCGCAAGCCGCGCCAAACGGCCAAGAAAAAGTCCAAGTCGCCAGCACTGGGTCGCATTCATAACGCCCTGAAAACGCGTTACTACGACCAAAATGCACCGCTCAAGCGTGGTGTTTGTGTGCGTGTGACGACCAAGACACCAAAGAAACCAAACTCAGCTTTGCGTAAAGTTGCCCGCGTGAAACTAAACAACGGCTACGAAGTCTGGGCCTACATTGGTGGTGAAGGTCACAACTTGCAGGAGCACGCTGTGGTCTTGATCCGCGGTGGCCGTGTGCCTGACCTTCCGGGTGTGCGTTACCACATCGTCCGTGGTGCGTTGGACCTTCAGGGTGTCAACAACCGCAAGCGGGGCCGTTCGAAGTACGGTACCAAGAAAGGGGATAAGTAATCATGCCTCGTAAAGTTACCAAGAAACTACAACGTGAACTCAAGCCTGACCGCCGCTACCAAAGCGTGTTAGTACAGCGCTTGATCAACAAGTCAATGCTGGACGGTAAGAAATTGGCGGCTGAGCGTGCTGTTTACACCGCGCTAGAAACTGCTGCGAAGAAATTGGATTCAGAAGATCCATTGGCAGTGTTTGAGAAAGCCTTGAAAAACGTCAGTCCAAACTTTGAGGTGAAGAGCCGCCGCGTCGGTGGTGCTAACTACCAGATTCCATTCCCAGTTCAGGGACACCGGCAGCTGCACTACGCGTTTAGCTGGCTGGTGCAATCAGCTCGGGCTCGCAGCGGTATGCCATATTCACAGCGTTTGGCACTGGAAATCGTTGACGCCTACAACGAAGCTGGTGCCGCCTTCAAGAAGAAGGAAGACACCCACAAGATGGCCGAAGCCAACCGCGCCTTTGCGCACTTTGCTCGCGGCTAATTGCCGGGAGAGTGCACACTCAGAAATCGCTCTGAAAAACGGGCGATTTCTGTTATAATGGAGAAAACGAGGAGGGGTAAATGGCAAGTTTTTCATTTGACATCGTGTCAGAAATTGACAAAGCCGAGCTGAACAACGTATTCATGCAGGCAGAAAAAGAGATCCAAGGGCGGTACGATTTTAAGGGAACGAATGCTGGGATTGACTGGCTGGATGATAAAAAAGGTCTGAAACTCACTGGTGATAATGAGTGGCAGGTTGATGCAGTGCTGGATATCGTGCGTAAGAAACTAGCGACTCGGGGTCAGTCGAGCAAAGTCTTCGACCTCACCAAAGAAAAGGTCACCTCAAACCTCAAAACCACATGGGAAATTCCCTTCAAACAGGGTCTCGATCAGCCGACCGCCAAGCGCATCGCTGCCGACATTCGCACCAACGCGCCAAAAGCCAAGCCACAAATCCAAGGCGACCTCGTTCGCGTCACTTCCGCCTCGAAAGATGAGTTGCAAAAAGTCATTAGCCTGGTGCGTGAGAATGATTATGACACGCCGCTGCAGTGCGTGAATTATCGCTAAGAGCTTTACGGTTATGGTTGCGTCAGTCGGCTTTTACGCCGTATGATTAAGGGATGACGACTGAGCCTAGCCCATCTGCCGCCCCGCTGCCCGAGAACCTTGCGTTACTTGATAAGGCTGTTTTCAATCAGCAAGTTGCCACTATTCTCCGTCTGGCTCGAGAACGAACGGCTGGCATTCGAAAGCTCAATCCTCATCAGTATCCAGAAGCTACTGCACAGATTAACCGAGAACTATTTGCTGGGTTTATAGGCCAGCTGATGACGGTAAGCGGATGGGTGCAACAATACACCAAAAACGGAGCAGAATACGTATATATTGAAGATCATAAACTCCAGTGCGCCGGTTGTCTGATTGTCGCGAACAAATCTAATCCAGAAATCGCACTTGGTGGTCTTGGCGTAACACCAGGGGATACCACGACTCAATATGTTGTTCCGCTGGATGTCCTTATCCAGTTTCCGCAGCTGATGGATGTCGAACAGGCCAAGGCTATTTTACAGCTGTACACGCCTGAAGTCCTTGATTATTTGAATAATATACGACCAGTTGATCCAAACAATAACTGTATCGACTCAGCTCGGATGATCAAGGAGCTAGCAGATGTTCCGATTAATGAAATTCCTTTTGGGCGATTGTCAAATAGAGACCTCAACCGAGTGATTAAGGCGATAAACATTCACTGCAAGGTACTGGCTTCGCTTGATCCATATATGCCGTATGACGTTACGTATATGGGCCTCGCTTTTCGCAACGAGGGGTGGGTTGGATTAGAGGCGAAAGGTGCGATGTATGTGCAGTCTGTCTCCCTAGAGGCTATCACGGATCCCGAAGGCTACAATTCTTTGGTGATGATGGTGCGTGCAACGCTCCTTGGTCGGTCTGACGCTCAAAACAAAGATTATCTACTAGTAGCCAAGGGAATACAATGGATCCAATCAGGTCGTAGTCAAATTCCGCGGTAAGATGAGGCTCATTCACAAAACGCCAATCGTCTGCTATAATACAGCTCAAGCGTAGTTTTTTGGTGCGTCAAAATAGCTCCGGAGAATCTCGAACAATAACCATTTTTAACAAAGGAAAGACAAATGGCAGCAAACGTTCCATTACAAAACTTTAGAAATATTGGTATCATTGCCCATATTGACGCCGGTAAAACGACGACCACCGAGGGCATCTTGTACCGCACTGGCTTGACGCATAAGATTGGTGTGGTTAAGGGTGACGGCGACGGTGCCACCACCGACTGGATGGCACAGGAAAAAGAGCGCGGTATTACCATTACCTCGGCAGCGGTGACCTGCTTCTGGAAAGATCACAAGATCAATATTATCGACACGCCGGGGCACATCGACTTTACCGCTGAGGTGGAGCGTTCGCTACGCGTGCTCGACGGTGCAGTGACGGTGTTTGACGGCAAGATGGGCGTTGAAGCGCAGTCCGAGACCGTCTGGCGCCAGGCTAACAAATACGGCGTGCCACGCATTTGCTTTATCAACAAAATTAACCAGACTGGTGGTGATTTCTGGAAATCTCTGGAATCAATTCACAACCGCTTGAGCAAGCAGGCCTTTCCAATTCACTTGCCAATTGGTTTTGAAAAGACGATTAACGGCGTGGTTGACCTGGTCGACATGAAGGCCTACACCTACGATGACTACACTGATCATGAGCTAAAGGTCGGCGAGATCCCAGCCGACATGCTGGAGAAGGCGAAGAATGCTCGCAGCTTGCTGGTAGAAAATGCCGTTGAGGCTGACGACGAATTGATGATGAAATTCCTCGACCAAGGTGAAGAGGCGATTACTGTTGATGAACTGAAAATGGCGCTACGCAAGCGCGTGCTGGCTGGCGACTTCTATCTGGTGACTGGCGGCGACGGCCGTGGCGTCATCGTGGAGAAGCTGCTTGATTTGATGGTTGACTTCTTACCAAGCCCGCTGGACGTTGACGAAATTTGGGGCAAGAATCCAAAGACTGGCGATGAAGTGAGCCGCAAGCCATCAGACAAAGAACCGCTCTCAGCCCTAGCGTTTAAGATTGCTGCTGATCCGTTTGTTGGTAAATTGATTTTCGTACGCGTGTATTCTGGCGTGCTAAATTCAGGCAGCTATGTCTTGAACACCACCACTGGCGATAAGGAGCGTATCGGCCGTATCGTGCGCATGCATGCTGACAAGCGCGAAGATATCGATAAGATTTCTGCCGGTGACATTGCCGCGGTAGTTGGCTTGAAGAACACTGGTACAGGTAATACCTTGACCGATCCGGCACATCCAATTGCCCTAGAATCAATTGAGTTCCCAGAGCCGCCAGTTTCCATCGCCGTTGAGCCAAAGTCAAAGGCCGACCAGGAAAAAATGGCGCTGGCTTTGCAGCGTTTGTCCGAGGAAGACCCAACCTTCCGCATTCACACTGATGAAGAAACCGGCCAGACGATTATGTCCGGCATGGGTGAGTTGCACCTAGACATCTTGATCGACCGCATGAAACGCGAGTTCAAGGTTGAAGCGAACATTGGTGAGCCGCAAGTGGCCTTCCGCGAGTCAATCAAGGGTCGCGCCGAAGTTCAGGGTAAGCACGCCAAGCAGTCCGGCGGCCGCGGTCAGTACGGTGATGTTTGGGTGCGATTTGAACCGAATGATGCTGGCAAGGGCTTTGAGTTCATCGACGAGATTAAAGGCGGCGTGGTGCCTCAAGAATATCGTCCGGCTGTGATGAAGGGTATCAAGGAAACCTTGGAAGGCGGTGTCATCGCTGGCTATCCAGTAGTTGATGTCAAGGCGACCCTGTACGATGGTTCGTACCACGATGTCGACTCCTCGGAGCTAGCCTTCTCATTGGCAGGTTTGTTGGCAGCTCGTGAAGGTATCAAGCAGGCCAATCCAATCTTGCTTGAGCCAGTCATGAAAGTCGAAGTAACCACCCCAGAAGAGTTCATGGGCGACATCATCGGCGACCTCAACTCACGCCGCGGCCGCATCGACGCTATGGAAGATCTGATGGGCGGCGTCAAACTGGTCAGGGCCTTTGTACCGCTGGCAAATATGTTTGGCTACACCTCGGACATCCGCTCAATGTCGCAGGGCCGTGCAGCCAGCACCATGGAGCTCGCGCAGTACGAGGAAGTACCGCCGAACGTAGCGCAGGAGATTATTGAGAAGCGCAACGCCTAGGGTGTAGTGATAACAATGCTAAAAAAGCCGCTCCTTATCGGGGCGGTATTTAGTAGGTGGCCTCAGAGTGCTTGCTATCGGGATTGAGCGGGTAGCTCGCGCCATATTAATGGTTGCATACTAACGCGTCGGACATTTCTTTGACAATGTTTTTTGCCTCATGATATCGTGCTTGGGAAGCTTCCTCGGCAACTAGTGGTATCGGGTCGACAAGTTTAAGCTCATTGTCATTATTAACTACTAGATTCCCGTGTCCAAATATGTCGGCCACTGCCCTATGTCCGTAGAGCATTTTTGCATTACCAGCCATAAACTCTCGGATATCGGGGATAGACCCTATACCTTGTCTTGGTATATCGGCTAACATTATGGCGTGCTTCGTCGGTATAAATTGCTGGCGGGCGATAATTATTGGCCGTGATGGATTGTACGGAGAACTGTCTATCTCGTACGTTTGACCGACTGCGATTGCTCCAAGTGTTGATAAGCACTTTCGCTGCTTGCCTTCAAGCTCTCGCACCATCTGCTCCATTTCTGCCTCGGTGTGATTAGAGTGACGATAATGAAATTTTATCACTGTATCTGTCTTGGGATCATGGGCGGCGATAGAGTGGTGGCCCCGACCAATAACACTCAAACCAAAGCGTTCTATGGGAGAATAATCCTTACGGTTATAGTAGCGTCCAAACAATAGTGGCAGTAACTTTGTAGCCATTGCTCCTTGTAAAAGTAATCTACGCGCAGGGTTTCTTACCTCGAGTAATTTATCTGGATCATTCTGACCCACAAAACGAGCAAACTCACCGGCTCGTTGCAAGATATTGACAGTCATAGGCTAACATTGTAGCATTATTTATAAAATAATAAAATAGGGTATGACTACTGTGCCCAAGCTATCTCCCCAGAGGTGTTTCTAGCGTTGACTTTAGAGCGCCACATATGCTACAATCACAAGGTAATTTCTATTACGCGTAATATCAACTGTTCTCCTTGATGAATGAGCAGGTCTGGTTATGATGGGACGCTTATCACAAACGCCTCACTCAGAACCCAGAAACCGCACGTCATCAGGAGTATTTAAGTGGGAGTGAGGAAAAGTGAAAACACTTCTCGGTACCAAACTTGGTATGACCCAGCTCTTGGCTGAAGACGGCAAAGCCATTCCGGTGACGCTGATCCAAGCCGGCCCTGTCACCGTGACTCAGGTGAAGACTGTCGAAACCGACGGTTACAATGCGGTACAGGTCGCTTATGGAGAGGGTAAGAACCTGAGCAAGGCCGTGGCTGGACACGTCAAGCCAGCCCAAGTGGCCCCGAAACACATTCGGGAATTCCGCGTCGACGAGATCCCTGAGGGGCTCAAAGTTGGCGATGAAATCAACGTTTCCGCGTTCGAAGTCGGCGATTTTGTCGATGCGACCGGAACCAGCAAAGGTAAAGGTTTCGCTGGAACCATTAAACGCCACAACTTTAAGCGTCACCGCAAGACGCACGGTGGTAAAGGTAATACTCGTAAGCCAGGTTCAATTGGCTCGATGTATCCACAAAAAGTGTTCAAGGGTAAGACGATGGCTGGCCACATGGGCCACGAGCGCGTTACCGTCAAGAACCTGGAAGTGGCATATGTTGATCCAGAGACCAATCTGATCGGGGTGAAGGGCGCTGTGCCTGGGCCACGAAAAGGGCTGATTATTTTAGGAGGTAACAAGTAATGGCTGAATCAACCAAACTTCCTAAAGACATTTTTGCTGTTGAAGTGCCAAATCACGAACTGTTGAAATTGGCATACGATAGCTACCTGGCCAACGCTCGTTTGGCAAGTGCAACCACCAAGCAACGTGGTGAAGTTTCCGGTGGTGGTAAAAAGCCATGGAAGCAAAAGGGAACTGGTCGAGCACGTTTCGGTTCAACCCGTAACCCAATCTGGCGCGGTGGTGGTGTGGTCTTTGGCCCACGCGGCAACGAAAACTACACCAAAAAATTGTCTAAAACCGCCAAGAAAGTGGCAATTCGCCAAGCCTTGACGGTAGCCAATGAAGCAAAGAAGATCGTCGTCAAAGACATCAAGACGACTGGCAAGACCAAAGAGGTCGCAACCTTCTTGGCTGACAACAAGTTTGAGCGCCGCGTACTGATCGTCGTCGAAGAAAAGACGCCAGAGTTGATGCGCGCGAGCAACAACATTCAGAACGTATTGGTAATCCGCGCGAGCTACCTCAGCGTCTACCACATCCTGAATGCGGATACTATTGTCATAACCCCGAAAGCTCTGCCAGTAATCACTGAGTGGCTGAGTAAGGAGGAAGCGTAATATGAAACAGATGACAATTATCCCACGCATCAGCGAGAAAGCCTATGCACAGAGCGCCAATGGTGTCTACGTGTTCCGCGTTCCGCTGAACCTGAATAAAAACGAGATCAAAGCAGCAGTTGAAGCGCAATTTGACGTTACTGTCCTGAAGGTAAAGACCTTGGTACAAGACGGCAAAGCTGTGCGTTTCTCACGAGGCAAGAACCGCTATCCTGGCACGACCACGCGCAAGGATTGGAAGAAGGCTTACGTGACGCTGAAAGATGGCGATAAGCTCGATGTGTTTGACGCAGTAGAGCAGCAGATGGAGGAGACCAAGTAATGCCAGTGAAAGCTTACAATCCAACCACTCCTGCTCGTCGCGGCATGACGAGCCAGGACTTGTCGGATATCACGACAAGAAAACCGCTCAAAAGTCTGACCAAGGCCAAAAAGCAAAATGCCGGCCGCAACAACCAAGGCCGCATCACCGTGCGTCATCGCGGCGGTGGCGTTCGCCGTCACTACCGTTTGGTGAACCACAATTTGCCGGCCGGCTTGACTCTGACGGTTGAAGAAATTGAGTACGATCCAAACCGCTCAGCACGCATCGCTCGAGTGAAAGATCAGTACAATTTGTACCACTATGTGTTGGCCGACACCTCGATGGTCAAGGGCAAGACGATTCAGACTGGTGAGGAAGCGCCAATTGAGGCTTCAAACCGCCTGCCATTGTCTGCTATCCCTGTTGGTACGATGATTTATGCTATCGAACTGACTGCCGGCAAAGGTGCGCAAATGGTTCGTGCCGCTGGTGCCAAAGCTCAGTTGATGGCCAAAGAAGGCAATTACGCAACTATCAAATTGCCATCTGGTGAAGTTCGCAAAGTTCGCCTGGAGGCAACCGCTGCCATCGGTACAGTCGGTAACGTCCAGCACCAGAACGTGAAGATCGGTTCAGCTGGTCGCCGCCGCCGCAAGGGTATTCGCCCAACCGTGCGCGGTGTCGTCATGAACGCCGCAGATCACCCACATGGTGGTGGTGACGGTGGTCGCCACGGTACTGGTAAAGCACCACGTACGCCATGGGGCCAATTGACGCTGGGTTATCGAACTCGCCGCCGCAAAGGCTCAAATAAATTAATCGTACGCACGCGTCACGACGCGAAGAGGAAGAGGTAAATCACGATGAGTCGTTCATTAAAGAAAGGTCCATTCGTCGATGTGAAGCTTGCGAAAAAAGTCGCTGCTCTCAGCCTTGACGATCGAACCGTTATCAAAACATGGGCGCGCGCTTCGACCATCACCCCAGAAATGGTCGGTCGAACTATCGCCGTCTACAACGGTAAGATGCACGTGCCTGTGCTAATTACTGAAAACATGGTTGGTCACAAACTCGGTGAGTTTAGCCCAACTCGTAAGTTCCGTAAGCACGGCGGAAAGGATAAGAAGTAATCATGGCTGATATAACTTATACTGTTCGCGCTTACGCCAAAGGTGTTGATCAAACACCACGCAAGGTTAGCTTGGTGGCTGCACTAGTACGCGGCCGCACCGTTGCTGACGCATTGGTTATCTTGGAGCACGTGCCAAAACGCGCTGCTATGCCGGTGAAAAAGGCAATCGACAGCGCTAAGGCAAATGCCATTAACAATCACGGTTTGGACGCTAAAAGCTTGGTGATTACCACGTTGAGCGTTACCACTGGCACGCGTCTACGCCGCTTTAAGCCAGCATCAAAGGGCCGTGCCCTGCCGTTCCAGAAAAAGACGTCAAACATCTTGGTTGAAGTAACTGGCGTGGAGAAGCCAAAGAAAGCGCCTGCGAAAAAACCAGAGACCAAGGCTAAAGCAGAGACCAAACCTGCCAAGCCTGCAGCGAAAAAAGCCGCCGAAACCACGGCAAAAAAGGAGGAGAAGTAAATGGGTCAAAAAGTGAATCCAATCAACTTCCGCCTACAAGTTCACAAGAACTGGAGCTCTCGTTGGTTTACGGCCAATAAGAAAGAGTTTGCGGAGGCAATTCGCCAGGATCACGAAATCCGCGAATTGATTGAGAAGAAATTTGCCTCACGCCCAACCATCAATCGCATTGAGATTGAGCGGAGTGCCAACTTGATCACGGTAACCATTCACACGGCGAAAGCTGGTGTGGTGATCGGCCGTGGCGGTGCTGGCGTGAATGAATTGAAAAAGCAAGTTGAGAAGATCGTCGGTCAGGCAGTTCGCATCAACATTGAAGAAGTACGCCGACCGGAACTAGCAGCCAAATTGGTGGCCGAGAACATCGCCCGCCAGTTGGAACGCCGTATCAACTTCCGCCGCGCAACCAAAATGACCGCGCAAAACACCATGAGTGCTGGTGCCAAAGGTATCCGCATCGAGGTGGCTGGTCGTTTGAACGGTGCTGAAATGGCACGCCGCGAAAAGGTGATTGAAGGCTCTGTGCCACTGCACACTCTTCGCGCCGATATTGACTTCCACTGTGCTCGCGCCCAGACACCAGCTGGTATCATCGGCGTGAAAGTGTGGATTTATAAGGGAGAAAGGAGTCGCTAAATGCTGTTACCAAAGAAAACCAAGCACCGCAAAGTGCGCATCGGTAAAAACCGTGGTCAAGCAACCCGTGGTAATTACATCGCGTTCGGCGACTTTGCACTGCAATCACAATCAAACGAGCGCATCAACTCCCGCCAAATCGAGTCTGCTCGTCAGGCAATGACCCGCTACATTAAGCGTGGTGGTAAGATTTGGATCCGAATTTTCCCGCACACCCCAGTTACTCGCAAACCACTTGGTTTGAAGATGGGTGGTGGTAAGGGTAATCCAGAGTTCTTTGTTGCCAAGGTGAAGGCCGGCACGGTGATGTTTGAAATGCAGGGCGTTTCAGAGGAAGTCGCTCGTGAGGCAATGCGCCTAGCGAGCCACAAACTACCAGTCAAATGTAAGTTCATCAAGCGGGAGGACGCATAATGGCTGAAGCAAAGAAAACTGCAAAAGCAGCAGTTGTGAAGACCGTTGATGATTTGAAGAAGGAAGTCGCCGAAAAGCGAAATGACCTGCTTCAAGCAAAACGTTCTCACGCTGCTGGCGAATTAGTTAATCCAAAAGCGCTGCGTTCACTCCGCAAGGACATCGCACGCCTGCTGACACAAATTAACGAAAAGGAGAGCAAGTAATGGCCCGACGAACACTGATTGGCGTCGTAACGAGTGCCAAGCGCGACAAGACCATCACTGTGACGGTCACTAGCCGCGAAACGCATCCGCTCTACGGCAAACAGTACACCGTGACTCGCAAGTACACTGCTCATGATGAGACTAATCAAGCAGGCGAAGGCGACAAGGTGCAAATCGAAGAGACCCGCCCAATTTCCAAGACCAAGAGCTTTACGCTGGTCAAGGTGATTGAAAAGTCTCGCGGTTCTATCAAACTAAAGGCTGAAGTTTCTGGCGAAACTGAGGAAGAGACCAAGGAGGATGACAAATGATCCAACAAGAATCTCGCCTCAAGGTAGCTGACAACTCGGGTGCCAAAGAAGTATTGTGTATCCGCGTTCTCGGCGGTACCCGCCGCCGCTACGCTCGCGTTGGTGACGTGATTGTCTGTTCAGTCAAGGACGCCAGCCCAACCGGCAACGTCAAGAAGAAGTCTGTCGTCAAGGCTGTGGTGGTTCGTACCCGCGACCAAATCCACCGCAAGGACGGCTCAACCATTTGCTTTGATGACAACGCCGTGGTGATTATCAACGATGACAAGCAGCCAAAGGCTACCCGTGTCTTCGGCCCAGTGCCACGCGAGCTTCGCGACATGGGCTACATGAAGATCATCAGCCTGGCTCCGGAGGTACTCTAATGGCTCGTATTCACAAAGATGACACCGTAAAAATCATTGCTGGTAAAAACAAAGGCACGACTGGTAAAGTCCTGAAAGTTAGCACCAAAGATCAGACTGTTCTGGTCGAAGGTGTTGGCGTCGGACACCGCCACGTCAAGCCAAGCCAGTACAATCCAAAAGGCGGCAAGAAAGACATCCACGTACCGATGGACATCAGCAAAGTCGCCCTGGTTGTCGACGAAAAGTCAGGCAAAACCAGCCGGGTTGGTTTAGTAAAGAACGCTGACGGCGGCAAAACTCGCGTCGCTCGCCAAGCAAAAAATAAGGAGATTAAATAATGGCAGAGAAGAAAACCGTCGTGCCAGCTCCTCGCTTGAAAGCCTTGTACCAGGAGAAATACCTGAAGGAACTGCAAGCCGAACTAGATCTAAAGAACGTGCACCAAGTGCCAGCTTTGGAAAAGATCATCGTGAGCGTTGGCACCGGCAAAAAGAAAGATGACAAGCGTCATTTTGAAATTGTCAAAAACACCGTTGCAAAGATCACCGGTCAGGCGCCAGTTGCCCGCCAGGCAAAGAAGTCGATCGCTGGCTTTAGCATCCGTAAAGGTATGGGTGCGCCAATCGGCGTGAGCGTCACGCTACGTGGGGCTCGGATGTACGAGTTCATGGATCGTTTGATCAACGTGGCACTGCCTCGCGTGCGTGACTTCCACGGTGTTGGCCTGAAGTTTGACAAAGGTGGTAACTACAACCTGGGTATCATTGAGCAGTCAATTTTCCCAGAACTGACGTTCGAGGAAACGCAGATTTTGCACGGGTTGCAGGTAACATTTGTCATCAAGAACGGCAGCAAGGAAGCATCAAAAGCCTTGCTGGAGAAATTTGGCATGCCGTTTGAGAAGAAAGGAGGCGTCAGGTAATGGCTAAGAAATCAATGGTCGCTCGCGACAAAAAGCGTCTGAAGATGATCGCAAAATACGCTGCGAAGCGCGCTGAGCTCAAAGAACTTGGCGACCTCGACGGTTTGCAGAAGCTGCCTCGCAACTCGAGCCCAACTCGGCACAAGAACCGCGACAGCATTTCCGGTCGTCCACGTGGTTACATGCGCCAGTTCGGCCTGAGCCGCATCAATTTCCGCGAAAAAGCAGCCAAGGGTGAAATCCCAGGCATAACAAAGAGTAGTTGGTAAGAAGGAAAGGAGATTCGACAATGTCTATGCAAACTACAGACCCAATCGCCGACCTTCTGACGCGCATTCGCAATGCGAAACTGGTTGGCAAGACGGAAGTTCGTGTTCCGTCCAGCAAGATGAAAAAAGTCATCGCTGAACAATTAGTCAAAAACGGCTACCTCGCAGATGTTAAACTAGAGGACGCCAAGCCTCGCGGTGTGCTGGTCGTTACCATCAATGAAGAAGGTACCAACAGCACCATCAACGAGATCACCCGCGTCTCAAAGCCAGGTCGTCGTGTCTACGTCGGCGCTAGCGAGATTCCAAAGGTGAAAAGCGGCCGCGGTTTGGTACTCATCTCAACCTCAAAAGGTGTCATGACTGGCACTGAGGCAGCCAAGGCTAAACTTGGCGGTGAGTTGCTGTTGAAGGTGTACTAAATTACGCTTCGTCGGCAAAGAAAAGCGCTCGGGGAAATAATCTCCGGGCGCTTTTTGCATGCCCAAATTACTTCCGTTATAATACAGCTATGCAGCAGAATAACCCCATCCCATTCACCGCCCGAATCAAAGAATTATGTATTGATTGGCTGGTCATCAGCGCTTATCTACTCTGTCTTTTTGCCGTGTCAATGGCCTGTTACTTTATGATGCTTGGTGGTATCCCGGCTTTTTCTGAGTTTCACAGTCAACTCATCGCTACGTTTGCGTCAGTTTTGGTTGTCGTCGCACTATTTACCTATCTTGACTTCAAAGGCGGTAGCATCGGCAAGCGCACCGCCGGGCTAGAGATTTATTTTGCACATAGAAGCTTTAGTCGCAGTCTCGTTCGTAATGGTATTAAATTCCTCCCTTGGCAAATCGGCCATATGGCTGTCATTCATGGAGTGTACACTGAGTTCGACACAATGAGTATCGTATTGTCACTTATCTCCTGTATTCTGTTGGTCATTATGTTCTTGATGGGTACTATGCGCCGTGACCGGCGACACCTCGGGGATATGCTGGCTGGGACACAGGTGCAATTAGCAAAACATAAATAGAGTTAGCTGTGCTATATTTGCTGCTGTTTTATGCGGACAGGTTACGACTCTAGCAACACAGACAGCAGGGCAACCAAGAATACGCAGACAGGCAATGCAAGCGGCATTACCCGTTTTGGGCCGGCCAGATCCTTTCGCCTCGTGGCAAAATATATAGCAAATATTAGTGCGCACAGAGGACCGAGCGGCACAGCGAGCATAGATAGGCTGACGATACCAGATTGGAGTGGTGAATTACGATAGATGCCAAAGAGTCCGTCAAGAAGCGTGGCACCTGATACGTTAATTAAAATGATGGCAATTACTATTGGTGCGATAAAGATACCAAAAGCAACCCCGGTCGCTTGCTGCCATGTCAAACGGTTGACAAACCGAGCCAGCCATCGTCGCTTTGTGGTGCTGTCTTGTGGTTTCGTTGCTTTATATTGAGGTTGTGGTATTTCACCCCGGGGCGGCGTAGTGTCCTGAGGTGTTCGTGGTGTTCGAGTAGAATCCTTATCCATGATGATGATATTACTATAGTACACGGCGGAGGGCTCTTGTGCCTCTGATGTGAAATCTAATCATTGTCTCGTGGTAACGTGCCATTTCACAAGAGCGTTTTACTTGCCAGTAAGATTATTTTATGGTATTATCCTATAGCAGTGATAAAAGATATGTGCAGTACAAAGAATCGTGACCCTGAGGCCCAGTCTTCAATTGAGGCTCTGCTTGGCGAGATTATCGACGATAAAAATAAGCTAGAAGAGGTACGTCGCATTGATGCTAAGATAGTAGAGATTGGTGATAGTATAATAAAACTAGAGGAAATACTTGAAAATCCCAAGTCTCCTTGTGAAATAGCTAAAATTAGGCCTACTATAGCCAGACTAAGCGCTGTGCGTGATCGACTCAAAACAGCTCGAGAAATTAAGTGGTCTAACATCCAAAAAGAGAGACGCGCTACTCAAAAGAAGCTAGATCACAGAGTCAGTTGCATGATAAGTAATGAAGTTAACAAGATTAATAAACAGGGCAGCAAATATAGGGGAGACACGGTTGATAAAATTGCTGCAGCCGGTCTCGCAGCGCATATTTACGAGGCTATAATATCCGGCGACTTATTAGATAATCAACCACAAGAAAGGAATAATCATGATTCGTAAATCCCCAGAATCCACTATCAGCGGGAAAATTGGTAACGTTTTACGCCGACCGCTGGCTAGCTTTATGGGCGTAGTGGCGTTGTTTGCCTCTGGCTGCGGCCTGTCGGGACTGGACGCCAAGCCAGCCCCAGCGACTGTTACCGTGACCACGACGAACAGGCATCCGCAAACGACCGAGACGCCACGGGCGACGCAAACCGTACGCGTCACTGAAACCGTGACGCCGTCCCCGTCAGAACCAACCTCGCGTCCGACGGAGACATCCAGACAGCAATCTACGCCGAAAGAAGGAGACATCGTCACTATCGGCGGGAAAATCACCTGTGCCAACGGCGAGAAGTTTGTCGGTGCGTGGGCAGAGAGAACAGGAAAAATAAAATCGGACTGGGTGGAGACTAATCCAACTAGCGACCAGTCGGTCGTTGACACTAAAGACATGGTGGGCGTGATCGGTGAAAAAATAAAAGTTTCCGTTGGTTGTGGTGGAACGAAGAAGGATTGGGGTACAGTAAGCTATTCTGGCTTTACAAAATTTACCGGCAAGGATCTTGATATCACCTGCTATCCTAACGGTAACAACGGCTGGTGCGAGGTAAAAGAGAAGTAGTCTCTCGGCTAAACACCCCCGTTGTCTTGACACGTACCCGCCTCGCAAACTACGATATTCTTATGAAAAATCATAAGGACGTGTTCACGGACTAACGGTAGCTAAAAATGATCCCATTTCTGAAGCTTCCCGCTACTTCTAAAACTGACGTTATCACACTGCGAGATGTGTTCTATAACGATATGTTGCGGCTGTTTGTGTTTGGCGTCGTGTTATTAACATTATTTTATGGCGTAGGTGCGTTGATGGCGGCCGCAGGCAATAATAAATATCCGATTGAATATTACACGCAGCTGTTTTTTGACTACACACCGGTGGTGCGATTGATCATTCCGTTGGGATTTTGCGTAGCGGTAATGGGATTGAAACGAGATAAGCGATGGTGGTCGTGTTTGGCGGCGGCGGAGTTCATGTTTGTTGTTAACTTTAGTAATCAAACATATCATTTTGAGCTTAGCGGGATGCTGTCGCTCATTTTTGCCGTTTTATTAACGATTTGTGCATGGCGTTTGTGGGATTATTATGAGCTGCGGCGGGTGTATCATTATGATACGCCACAGCTGACGCGGCCGGCACTGGGGGCGTACATCACGCTAGCGATAGCGTCCTTGCTCATGCTGATACCGCTTAGTTGGACGTCGTGGTTTTGGCGGTGAGTTTCGGTTTACTGGGCTTGATGGTTGGTGCCGGTGCGACCGTCATCCTTCCGTTCGTTATCTCGGTAATCACGCCGATGACTCGATTATCTTTATTGCCAATCGGCGCGAATGTTGCCCGCGTGCCCACTGGTGGTAGGCGCAGCGGATTCATGGCGTTGATAGGTATAGTGATCGTCTCGCCATATTCCTTGAGCCGCCAAAAACTGTCCGCCTCGATCTCAATAATAGTTACCGCGCTACTAATCAACAGGCCGTCATTATCTAGTCGCGCATATGTTTCGAGCGCCTCCAAGCGATCCCTCTGCGGCGTGTCTTTGTGAGCGCGCTGCCAGATGTAGAAAAGTGTGGACGCGATGAGCAGCGCAAAATTGAGCAGGTACACAACATAGGCTAGCATCGGCCCAAAAACCGCAGTCATCGTTCCATTGTGCGCCAAAACATACAGTAGCACCGTGGATACGGAAAGGACGACGAAGCTTATTTTTGCGATGAGGTATTTTGAGATCATGATAAAAATGTATCCTTTTTCGGCGCTTCATTGCCCCAAGATCGTGTTATCCGTCCGCCAAACATTGTCAATCCTGCCACAATCGTTAGCCCATGTCCGAAAGTTGGTAGTTGCTGATAATTAACGTCTGCGAATTCACTATCATCTGGCTGACTGTCGTTTGGCGATACAACTTGGTCGTAAATACCGTAAAAGGAAGTGATGCGTGTGAATTTTGCCTGCATAGCGGGCAGGTTATTGGATAATTCGCTGATTGCCCGGGCAAGTGTCTCGTTTTTTAGCTGCTGCCGATAAATATACGGCGTAGCAATTGTCGCGACGGCTTTGATTCTGTCGCTGTTATCCATTACCAAGGCGTTCAATGCCGCTACGCCGCCCGCGCTCGCCCCGATAAGATACACATCTCCCTCCAGATTGCAGATATAATCATGCAAACGGTTTTGCTTCTTATAGTAGTCATTTGCTGCATCCTCCCAGCTAAACGCGAAAACATGCGGGCAAAAACCGCGCGCTCGCCACAAAGGACAAACCAGCCGGTATAGCCATTTACGATCACCCAGACCGGGGATGAGGATAAGGTGAGGTGTGGTGCGCATTGCCATCGTGTGTTTATTATAGAAAAGCTTTGGGTATTGGGCAATGAAGGGCTGATGCTTAGTAGTCAACCTACAATTACTATTGCTTGCTATTCTGCTACAATGATGAATACAGAGTGGTATGACGCTTCAGGTAAATATACTAATTACGAAAGGGGTGGCACTATGCCTGATGGAGAAACTAACGACGCAAGCATGAAAAGAAAGGTCTTTGAAAATGCTATTAGATACATAGACAAGCTCAATCTTAATGAATGCGATAAATCAATTGTTGGTTTTATGATACTTTGGACTGCGTATAATAGCAGCTACAATAGGTCTAATTTTCATGGCAACGATCAGAGTAGGTTCGTAAGATATTTTACAGATATAGCAGAGAGATATGTAGTAGAGCATAAGAGCGAGATTATTGACGGTTTTAAGTCTACAAAGATTGGAGGAAGAGAACATGTTGAAAATTTAGATTATAACGAATCCAGAAGGCGTAGGACGCCAGAAGTAACTTTTATTCAAGATAACGAAAGAGAACCTATAAACCTAAACGAGCTTGCGTCTACGATATACATTATACGATGTAACTTGTTTCATGGAGATAAAGACATTGTAGACAACGAGGGCGACAAAGAACTGATCAAGTGGGCATACGAACTCCTGCTGAACATCGCAAAAGAACATTACAATATATATAATTAACGCGATTTATGTAGTACATGGTCGGTGAGAGTCCGCCTTGCATTTTACCCCTAATCTATGCTAAAATACCAGGGTTAATATCAAATCACACGAAAGGTGAGTAATGAGTCTGAGTCGAATCGGAAAACTGCCGGTGGTTATTCCGGCCGGTGTGACAATCACGGTTGACTCTGGTGATGTGGTCGTAAAGGGCCCGAAAGGTGAATTGACACAATTCATCACGCCAGCAGTTGAGGTGAAAGTCGAAGACGGACAAGTCACGGTTCATCCGAAGGATGAGTCCAAAACTGCTCGCGCCCAGCACGGTCTGATGCGCGCGCTGATCAACAACATGGTAATCGGCGTAACCAAGGGCTACGAGAAGCGTCTCGAGGTCAATGGTGTCGGTTTCCGCGTCAGCTCCAGCAACAACGAGCTGGAAATGGCGCTCGGGTTTTCACACCCAGTCAAATACAAAGCCCCAGAAGGCATAACCGTTACCAATGAAAAGATGACTATCATCGTCAGCGGTATCAATAAACAGCAAGTCGGCCAAGTCGCTGCGGAAATCCGTGCGCTGAAGAAGCCTGAGCCATACAAGGGCAAGGGTATCAAGTATGCTGACGAGCAAATTTTGCGCAAAGCAGGAAAGACAGGTAAGTAATCATGACTGAAAACAAGAAATTACTCAACCAAGCTCTTCGCAAAAACCGCGTTCGCGCGAAAGTTTCAGGCACCGCAGAGCGCCCACGCCTGACGGTCACCATCAGCAACCTGCACGTTAGTGCTCAGCTGATCGACGACGTCGCAGGCAAGACATTGGCTGCCGCAACCACCGTTGGCACCAAAGCAAAAGGTACGATGAGCGAGAAATGTGCTGTCATCGGTACTGAAATTGCCAAGAAAGCAAAGAAAAGTAAAATTAGCGCAGTGGTCTTTGACCGCAACGGCCGCCAGTACGCTGGTCGCTTGAAGGCATTGGCTGATGCTGCGCGCCAAGAAGGATTGGAGTTCTAGTATGGCAGAACAAGCTGCAAATACTACCCCACGCGCAGAAGGCCGTCGGCCTCGCAGTCCGCGTGGTGGTCGCCGCGATGACCGGCGAAATGTGCGCGATGACGCACCAAAAGAGTTTGAAGAATTGGTAATCAACATTGACCGCGTGAGCCGCGTGGTCAAAGGTGGCCGCCGCTTCCGCTTTAAGGCGTTGGTGGTTGTCGGCAACCGCAAGGACAAGGTCGGTGTTGGCGTGGCTAAGGGTGCCGACGTGCAAGCTGCTGTCGCTAAGGCAACCTCAGTTGCTAAGAAGCATTTGATCACTTTGCCACTCAATGGCGAAACCATTCCACACGACAGCGAAGTTAAGTTCTCAGGCGCCCGCGTGCTGATCAAGCCGGCCGCTCCTGGTACTGGTATCATCGCTGGTGGTGTTGTTCGACAGATCATCGGCGTGACGGGTGTTCGCAACCTACTCACCAAGTCACTGGGTTCAACCAACAAGGTGAACATCGCCTACGCAACCATTGAAGCATTGAAATCATTGATTCCGCGCGAACAGTGGCTCAATGCTCAGCCAGTCAAAAAAGCTGCTAAAAAGGAGGCTAAGTAATGAAATACAACGATCTCCAAGTTTCAGCAAACAAGAATAAAAAACGTGTTGGTCGCGGTATCGCTGCTGGTCAGGGTAAAACCGCTGGTCGTGGTACCAAGGGCCAAAACGCCCGCACTGGTAAGAAGCTTCGCGCTATGTTCCAGGGTGGTCAGCGTCCATTGGCTCAGGCCGTACCAAAGGCTCGCGGTTTCAAGAGCTTGCGCACGCCAGCTCAGGTAGTCTACCTCGATCACTTGAACGCCTTTGACGGCAAAACCGTCGACAACGCATTGCTATTTACCGAAGGCTACATCGCCACACCGTTCCACACGGTCAAGGTGATCGCCCGCGGTGAATTGAAAGCTAAGGTTGACTTGAAAGTACAAGCTGCGTCTGCTTCAGTCGTTAAAGCGATTGAAAAAACTGGCGGCTCATTTGAGAAAGTCGCAACGCCACTGCGCCAAAGCATGAAAGAAGCCGAGGAAAAATAATTTCCTTTAGCGACTATAAAATCCCCTTTGTTAGAGAAGGGGATTTTCTTTTATCTTGGTGAGTCGGATTACTTTTCGCTACATTTCTGCGATGCAACGAAATAAATCGTTACACGCCTGTTGGCCGTATCATCACTAGTATCATGGGTGGCGACTATTGGCTCAGAAACAGTAATCTTACGCTCTGGAATTCCATTAGACACCAAATCGTGCTTAATCTTATCGGCACGCTCCAAAGCCAGCTTTGAGCCCTCACCTGTCTCATTAGGGACCAGTTCAATCGAAAATTGCTTGTCAGTATTAAATTTGTAAAGCACCCCTAGCTTAGCCATTTCAACATTGGAAGTTCCACGTTGGTATTGCGTTGAATCTGGCTTAAAGAGAATGCTACGAAAGTTAAATTTGCCGTTCTCTAACACAAAATAGCCATCCTTTACGTGCGTATAGCCAGATCTTCGAAAATCCGCAGACGTTAGGCACTTTGTGGTCTCCGCAGCTGAGCCTTGCTGCTTGTCTTTATCCTCCTCATTGTCATTATTCTTATCAGGCTTGGTCGCTCGCTGACGTGAAGTTGTTGTATCAGCTGAAGAAGTGGAGCTATTCGACACAATAATAATTGTTATGATAATACCGACTATCACCAACACGCCGACAATCGCCAGCGTAATCCACAGCCATAGCTTACTTTTCTTTGGCGGATAATGTGGCGGTAATTCTGGGCTTAGCTGCGGCATTGGCGATGGAGTTACTAGAGTTTCGGGACGTTGTTGCATATGACACCTCAATCTTGCGTTATGTTATTATTTCAATTATAGCGCATGTGCTTTATGTTTTTAGTATGGAAATATTGGCCACGGTCATGTATAATTAACAGAGTTAAGAATTGTTAGTGACTATGAGGGGCTAAAACATGAATTGGAGAATAATTTTCCGGTCGCTGAAAAATAAAGATATGCAGAAACGCCTGGCCATTGTGGTGGGGATTATTGTGGTATATCGAATGCTGGCGCATATTCCGGTGCCGCTAGCGAATCCGACACAGATGAAGACGGCACTGGCAGCAGCGCTGGGGCAAACCGACCTCGGCGGGTTCTTGAACTTGCTCTCAGGCGGTGCGCTGGCGAGCTTTTCACTCGTGCTGGTTGGACTCAGCCCATTCATTACCGCCAGTATCATCACTCAGCTCCTCACCAAGGCCATCCCAAAGCTCGAGGAGCTACACAAGGACGGCGAATCGGGCAGGCGCAAGATCCAACAGTGGACGCGGCGGCTGACCATCCCACTGGCTATCGTCCAGTCGATCGCCTTTATCTTCCTCTTGCGCCAGACAGTGCTAGCTGGCGGTACGACCACGCTGAGTGATCCAACGATGCTCGAGTGGACAGTTGGCGTGACGGCAATGACGGCCGGTTCGGTACTTTTGATGTGGCTGGGTGAATTGATCACCGAGCAGGGTATCGGTAATGGCATCTCTATCTTGATTTTCGCTGGTATCATCAGCCAGATCCCGCAGATGCTCGGCTCACTCATTTCGTCGCTTGGGAACACTGCGGCTGGCGGGCTGAACGTCTTTAACTGGTTTACCCTGCCAGTGAATCCAACCGTCTTTTGGCTAGTGGTGATCATGGCTATCGCCTCACTCATCGTTCTCTACTTCCTAGTGAAAATTAATGAAGCCCAGCGCGTCATCACCATCAACTACGCCAAGCGTATCCACGGCAACTCCAGCTACGGTGGTATCAAGAGCATCCTGCCGGTCAAGCTAATCGCTGCCGGCGTCATCCCGGTCATCTTTGCCGTCGCCTTCCTCAGCTTGCCGCAATTCATCGGCCAAGTCATGAAGGCCTCAGGCAATCCAAATCTGCAAAATACCGCCAACACTCTGATCACGTGGTTCCAGGCGCCAAACCCAGGCTCCTTTACCGGCAGTACGTGGGAGGCATTCATTTATCCGACGCTGTATTTCCTCCTGGTCATTGCCTTTACCTATTTCTACACAGGGATCGTCTTTAACGCCAACGAGATCGCTGAGAATCTGCAAAAGCAGGGCGGCTTTATCGAGGGTGTTCGGCCCGGTGAGCAAACCGAGAAATATCTAACGCGGACAGTTAATCGCTTGATTTTGTTCGGCTCAATCGTCCTTGGTATCATCGCCATCTTGCCGTTTGTCGCTGAATATTTGATGTATCACTTAGCGGCAATCCGCGGCTCACGCCTGTCGATCGGCGGTACCGGGCTGCTCATCGTGGTCTCGGTCGGCCTCGAATCACTACGCCAGCTCAACTCGCGCGCCCTAATGGTCACCTATGACGACTTCGACCCAGACGAACTGACCAAGAAAAAGTCGAAAAAACGACGCTCGTCCCTCTTGTAATCGCCGAGGCGATACGGTATAATTGACAACTGTAACTTATGGCGAGTCAAAAGGAAGTCATCAAGATGATTGGTAAGGTGGTGGAAGCACTGCCTAATACCCAATTTCGGGTGGAACTGGAGAATGGCCATAGTATCATCGCGCACATTTCGGGACGGATGCGCAAGAATTACATCCGCCTGGTGCCTGGTGATAGGGTGGAAGTCGAGATGACTCCTTACGATCTCACAAAGGGTCGCATCGTCTTTCGCCTCAAGGAGGAGCGACCAGCGCACGTGGCTCGAAACACGCGGCGCTCGTCATAATACTAACGATAATCTCGGGTTTACTCGGGAAGGGAGATTTCAGAGCACTTTATGAAAGTTCGTGCAAGTGTCAAGAAGATCGACAAAGATCCCAAGAAAGGTGACAAGCTAGTGCGCCGCAAAGGCCGCCTGTATGTCATCAACAAAAGAAAACCTAAGAACAAGCAAAGGCAGGGTTAAGCATGGCTCGAATTGCTGGGGTAGTTATCCCAACAGAGAAGCAAGTGCAAATCGCGCTCACCTATATTTATGGGATTGGGCCAAAGCACGCTTCGAGCATCCTTGCGGCGGCTAAGATTGAGCCGACCACTCGGGTGAAAGATCTCACCGAGGCTGAAGAAAACAAGATTCGCGAAATTATCGACAGCGAATACACCGTCGAAGGTGATCTCCAGCGCTTGGTAACTAACAACATTAAGCGCTTGAAGGATATCAACGCCTATCGCGGTCTTCGCCACAAAGCAGGACTGCCGACACGCGGACAGCGGACTCGTACGAATGCACGAACTCGCAAGGGTCGCGCCATCGCCGTGGGCGGTACACAACCAAAAGCAGCAAGTAAGACCTAAAGAAAGGACTAAGAAATGGCAGACGCAAAATCTACCAAGAAAAAGCAGCGCCGATCAGTCCCAGCTGGTCAGCTACATATTCAAGCAACATTTAACAACACCATTGTTACCTTTTCTGACAAGAAGGGTAACGTGTTGACCGCTTCATCAGCTGGTGCATGTGGTTTCCGTGGTAGCAAAAAAGGCACCGCCTATGCTTCACAGGTTGCTGCTGAAAAAGCTGCTGAAGCTGCGAAAACGCAGTATGGTTTGAAATCAGTTGACGTTTTCGTCAAAGGTGTCGGCTTGGGCCGTGACGCAGCTATTCGTGCGGTTGGCGCCTTCGACATCTCAGTAGAAAGCATTAAGGACGTAACCGGCGTGCCTCACGGCGGTGTTCGTCCACGAAAGGCACGGAGGGCATAATTATGGCACGAGATAATTCACCGATTGTCAAGCAAAGCCGCCGCGAAGGTTATGCGCTTCATCCAAAAGCACATAAAGTTTTGGCACGAAAATCTGGCATCCCAGGCCAGCACGCGCACGGTCGCCAAAGTAAGCCAAGCCTGTATGCTACGCAGCTGCGCGAAAAGCAAAAAGTTCGCCGGCTTTACGGTTTGGTTGAAAAGCAATTTGCGCGGTTGATGAACGAAGCAACCCGCGCCCAAGAAGGTTTGGCAGGCGAGAACCTGTTGAAGCTATTGGAGCGCCGCTTGGATAATGTCGTTTATCGTTCTGGATTCGCTGTTAGCCGCCGCGCTGCTCGTCAGCTGGTCAGCCACGGCCACTTTGAACTAAACGGCCGCCGTGTCGATATTCCATCGATTCGCGTTAAGGCTGGCGACGTCATCACCGTTCGCCCAAAGAGCACCAAATCTGAATACTTCACGCGGATTGATGATGTGATCAATAATTCAATCCAAGGCCCGCTGAGCTGGCTGAAAAGCGATAGCAAGAAGCTGAAGATTGAAGTGACTGGACTGCCAAAGCGCGAGGAAGCAGAAGCTGACATCAACGAGCAATTAATTGTTGAGTATTACTCACGATAAAAGAAGGGTTAGGGAAGAATTATGGCAAAAGCAATTTACAATCCAGCACTCGCGAGCGTTGATGACACCTCTGCGACCAGTGCGACCTTTCTGATTGAGCCGATGCACGCCGGCTATGGCAATACGCTGGGTAACTCAATGCGCCGCGTCTTGCTCTCGAGCATTCGCGGTGGCGCGATCGTTGCCTTTCGTATCGAGGGTGCGACACACGAGTTCACCACTGTCGAGGGCGTCAAAGAGGACGTCGTCGATATCATGCTGAACCTAAAGGGTGTGCGACTCCGCGTTCACACTGACGAGCCAGTTGAGCTGCGTCTGGAAAAAACTGGTGGTGTTATCACCGCTGGCGACATCCAAGCAAACGGCGAAGTAGAAGTTGTTAACCCAGACCACATCATCGCTACCATCGATGATCCGAACAAGACCGTCATTATGGACTTGGTGGCAGAAGCTGGCCGTGGCTATCAGACGATTGAAGAGTCGAGTGCCAATCGGTTGCACTCCGACATGATCGCGCTCGATGCTATCTTTACACCGGTGCTGCGCGTTCGCTACAAGGTTGACTCGACCCGTGTTGGCGACGAGACCAACCTCGAGAAGCTCGCCCTGACGGTGGAGACCGACGGTACGATGACACCGCGCGAAGCGTTCGAGGAAGCAGCAGCTATCCTCGTCAGCCAATACAGTGCGCTGGCAGGTTCGACCGTGGTAACTGGTGCGCCAGCGCTGGGCAACGACGAGGCAGATGATTCGGAACTTGACATGTCAATTGAAGAATTAAACCTCAGCGCCCGCACGACAAACGCGCTGATTAACAATGAAATCCGCACCATTCGCGACCTGGTGACTTTGACCGAGCAAGATTTGCGAGAATTGAAAGGCTTTGGCTCAAAGGCGCTAGATGAAGTACGCGACAAGATGGCGGAGTTGGAGTTTTAACTATGCATAGACACGGATATCAAGGGCGCAAGTTCGGCCGTGAGCGTGATCAACGACGAGCCTTACTCAAGGGCCTGGCGACCAGCCTGGTTGAGCACGGCAAAATCGAGACCACCTTGCCGAAAGCCAAAGAGCTGAAGCGCCACATTGAAAAAATCATCACCAAGGCGAAGAAAGGCGATCTAGCCAGCCGCCGCCAGGTGATCGCAGCACTCAGCACTCGCGCTGCTGCTTACAAACTCGTTGATGAAATTGCCCCACAACTCGGCGGTCGCACCAGCGGACACGTTCGCGTTGAACGAACACGCCTACGTGTTGGCGACGGTGCGCAAATGGCAATCATCGAGTTTATTGACGACATCAAACCAATGCCAAAGAAGGAGAAATAAGATGAAGACTTATTCACAAAAACCATCTGATGTTTCTCGCCGCTGGGTATTGTTTGACGCGAGCGAATTACCACTGGGACGTTTGGCAACTGAAATTGCTAAACACCTGACCGGTAAATACAAGCCAACTTACACACCACACGTTGATGGTGGCGACTATGTGGTGGTTATTAACGCGGCAAACACCGTCGTTACTGGCTACAAGGAAACTGACAAGTACTACTACCGTCACA
>CAUQHW010000004.1:0-78681 GCA_963518125.1 uncultured Candidatus Saccharibacteria bacterium
CAGCTCCGGTGAAGCCGGTGCAGCCACGATCACCACTACAGACTTCATCGAAGCCGGGTTTGGGGTTGGGACTTCCTCCGGTCCCAGCTCGTGCATTAGCGTCACCAACGACTCCACCACAAGATAGTGTAGAGTCAACACCGCTACCACCAGCCCAGAGTGCGCCGGGTGAGGGAGGCGCATTGAACATGCCGCCCACTTCTAACAAGAAGCTAACAATAGGAGAAATAACAGAACCAACCCTCCCAGCTCAACAGAGTCCAGAGAGGGTTAGCGAGGACGTTAAGCTTATCACAATAGAAGAGGCTGCGCAGATAATGCAGGCTGCGCGTGTGTTGAACGGAAAAGATATTTCCTCCGAGCTTACGCTACTCCAGAAAGACAAGAAAAGGAAAGAGGCCCTTAAGTGTATTAAGGTAATTATGGGTAGGCTTGAAGGCCTACCCATAATTGGTGAAGATCCTGATAAAACTAACCGTAAGACGGGCTCTATCCCAAGCAGGCTTTTTGAGCAGATAACTAAGGCTGCGCAGGCATTAAGCATGTTTGCCACTTCTCCTGAGGAGAGGCGAGAGGCGATGAGAATTATTCGGGAAACTGTGATCGCTCTTGATAGCGGTGTAATTCGGGCGGGAGAAGTCGATACTGAGTTTGAAGGGCTGAGGCCGAGTGAGATAGTGTGGAAGAAACCAGGAGGTCCGCAGGGGTCGGAATATATGCCAGTTTCAGGGAGTAGCAATAGCGTCATTTTAGGTGATACGGTGACAAAGAGGGAGGGTGGTGTTCTCGGCGGTCTAAAGCGGGCTTTTGAATCGCTACGGGAGCATCCTTATTTCAAGAATTTTCGCCGGCTTGTTGTCACGGATGAAGATATTTATGAGGGTAGAAATTCTTATGTAGATCGTCTACAGTATTCTCCTGCTGATTTGAATCGTGGATTGGCTGCTGGTGCGCATAGCATTGATAAGGCAGCAAAGATAAATAGGGAATTCCCAGACAGTAGTGAGCAACCTAGTAAAAATGAGGATAGTTTGATCTCGCTACCGAATTCAGGGGTTTTTGGTGTTTTTGATGGAGTCGGTGGTGAGGTAGGAGGCAGGGAGGCATCTCATACTGCTGCGCGAGTACTTGAGCGGAAGTCGTCTGCAATGAGCAAGATTAAACAAACTACTTCCGAGGATGTTGTGGAGTGGATGAGACGTTACTTTTCTGAGACAAGAAATACTTTAGATAAAAGTACGCGAGGTGATACGACTGGTGTCGTCGCGCGGTTGTATATTAATGAGACCGGAGACCCAATGATATGTATAGGCCACCTCGGCGATAGCCGTGCTTATATTGTCGATAAAAACGGTTGGGCATCGCGGCTGACAAATGATCATGGTTATAAAAACGTAATTTATAAGGCCATGGGGGAAACTGATTCAACAAGAGCGGATATTGTCATTGTTCCATTTGCAGAGGGCGATCGCTTGGTACTTGTAACTGACGGTGTCACCGGTGACAGATATCCTGATTTAATGTCGACTGATGCAGTTGGTCGTATAGTGCATAGTTCATCATCACCCAAGAAAGCTGCTGAGCAGCTTGTAAAGGCATCTACAAAGTTGGATGACACGACCGCCATTGTGATTCAGCCCCCTGAGTCTGTAGCTTCATTATTTTAATTACAGTTAGGTTAAGGACACTACTAAACATTTAGTGCGAGGTGTTTTCTCGAGATTACTACGACGCCAAAAAGTGGTAAACTAGAAATATGAAAGCGAAATTCAAGCCGCAGCGAATTTTATGGCTGGATATGGAAATGACGGGGCTAGATCCGGTGGAGGATTTTCCGATTGAGGTGGCGATGATTGTGACCGACTGGGGGTTTACGGAAATTGCTCATTTTGAGGGTGCAGTGCACTGGTGTAGCAAGAAAATGCAAGCAGGATTTGATAAGAATAAATCATTTTGGTATGGTGATGGCGCGACTGCGCGTGAGCAGTTGATAGCGCAAAACAAGATCACCAAGACGACCAAGGCGCAGCTCGAGCGCGATATCTTGGCGTTTTTGGATGAGCATTTTGATGATACGCCAATTTTGCTGGCGGGCAATTCAATTCATCAAGACCGGCGCTTTATCGACCATTGGTTCAAGAAATTTTCAAAACGCCTCCATTACCGGATGCTGGATGTTAGTGCCTGGAAGGTAGTGTTTGAAGGCAAATACGGCAAAAAATTTGCCAAGCCAGAGGATCATCGGGCGTTGGAGGATATCCGCGGTAGTATTCAAGAATTAAAATATTATTTGAAAAAGGTGAAAAGCTAGGTTGATCAGCTGGCGCATTTACAACCACTAAATTTTTGACAAAATTATACTTTTCTGATACTATTTTGACAAAAGGAGTTGACCAAAATGCGTGCAGTGAGTTCTGAACTACAGCAATATATGACTGGGCTAACGAATGAGATTTCGCGTGGTCACTTTGATAAGGCTGTGTACCTTGGCGAGAAAGCATTGATGATGGAGGAGCTGCGCGGCCCCGGCAACGAATCACTGCTCGGAGAGGTATATCGTAATATGGCCGCCGTGAGTGATCGTTTGGGTCGAAATGATGCGGCACTTGAGTATATTGATCGCGCATATGATATTCATGATACAGTAGCTAATAGGAGTCGTGGGACTGAGACATTGCGAGAGCGGTCGGCCACGGCGTCGTATGTTGGTGTATTTGCATTAAAAGCGTATCTGTTGGCGGATGGTCAGGATGAAGAAATGGCAGACAAGGCGCGACTCATGACACGGCAAGCCGAGCGTGATATGGCAGAAGTAAATGAGTTTTCTAAAGGTGTGAACGTTGACCAGTACGAGATAAATATGACATCTCGCTGGAGTATGGTTGAAAGTTTGGTGGGTGAAAAACAGCAAGGCTTGGCGCTGGCCTGGCGAGCGATTCAATTGGCGCCGCGATCAGAGCGGGATCAGCGAAAGGGCTTGACTGGGCGAGATGTTCTCAGGGCGCGAACACGAGCGGCGCTTCGCGGTATGGCGGCCGTGGCGGTAAATGCTGCGAGCCGATTTGGTGTAACGCTAGGAATTGCTGAGAAAATTGCTCTCAAGACATTGTGATTGTATAATTAGTTCATGACCCATAAACAATTTGAAGAGTTTATCCTCAGTTTGCCCGGTGTGTGGTTGGATTATCCGTTTGGCGAGGATGTTGCGGTGTATAAGTTTGGCAAGAGTAATGACGGTGCGGGGAAAATGGTAGCATTAGTGGCGGAAGGCTCAAAGCCGCTCAGGGTCAGTTTGAAATGTGATCCGCTATTGGCTCAGAATTTGCGGGAGAAATACGAGACGGTCTTGCCGGGCTATCACCTCAATAAGAAGCATTGGAATACCATCATTTGTTCGGGACAATTGAGTGATGAAGAAATTTTTGATTTGGTGCGACTGAGTTATCAGCTGGCGGCGAAGTGAGTAAAACAGCAGGGGCTAATCGCTGAGAAAAGTAGCGCTGATTTACCCCAGCTGGTGACAGAGTGAATAAAACTTATGACTTTTCCGAATCACCGGTGATCGCCATGAGCTGTTTGCGCACGTTGGTGAGGTCGGAAATGGTTTTTTCAAGAAAGTCAATTGTGCTTTTGCTGCGCGAACCCTCTTTGATACGACTCATCATCAACAGCGTGTCGGCCAGTTCGGTATTCATGGTGTAAGCATAGGTGTTGTCAAGGTCGGCGTTGAGATAGGCCTCCTCAAATTTTTCCTCGAGTTTTGTTGGTGGATCGAGTGCGGTGATGGTTTTGAGGTCTTTTTTGACGTCGATATTCTGGGCGGCGGCTGGTGTCTCGATGGACTTATTGGCAGTGGTGAGAACGGCTGTGAGCGAGCTATTGGCGTCTTGGAGTTGGCTGGATTTAAGGCGGGGAGTAAATTTCTCGGAGACAGTTTGGAGTTTTTGCAAGCGGGCGACGAGATTGGTTAATGAAGGGCCGCGGGAGGCGTTCTGGGCGGCATTAATAATAAAGACCAGACCGAGCAGTCCGATGATACCGAGAACGAGCAAGATAATCTTTGACTTTTTATCAAAGCCCTGCGGTGCTGGCGGTGCGGAAATTTGATTGAGATAATCGATACCGGTTGGCACGTCATAGTCATTGTGTGGCTGCATACACCCATTAAAGCATAAACAACAACAGAGGTAAAGAGTGATATAATAAAAACCATGAATGATGCCAAGGAAGAGGTACGGGCGCGGCTGAATATTGAGGATGTGATTAGTGAATATGTTCAGCTGAAGCGGGCGGGTCGTAATCTTAAAGGACTGAGTCCATTCACTGATGAGCGGACGCCAAGTTTTATGGTCAGTCCGGAAAAACAGATTTGGCATGATTTTTCTTCGGGCAAGGGAGGCGATATTTTTACGTTCGTGATGCTGGTGGAGGGGATGGATTTTCGCCAGGCGCTGGAGCATTTGGCGCGCAAGGCAGGCGTGGATTTGAGCTTGTTTTCTCATGGTGATGGACGGACGGCCAAACGGCGAGCCCGGGCTAGGGAAGCGCTAAAATTAGCAGCAAATTTTTATCAGCAAAATTTGGTGAAAAATCCGGCGGCGCTGGAATACGCGGTGAAAAAACGGCGGTTGAATCGGCAGACGATCGGTGATTTTATCATCGGCTATGCGCCGGATCAGGGCGATGCGCTGACGAAAGCGCTGGAAAAGCGGGGATTTTCGCGCCGGGAGCTGGCTGACGCAGGACTGGTGAATCGGTTTGGCGGCGACCTGTTTCGGGGGCGGATGATGGTAGCCTTGAGTGACGGCGGTGGCGAGGTGGTCGGCTTTACGGGGCGAATTATTCATGACGACCCCAGGGCACCAAAGTATCTGAACACACCGCAGACGCTGCTGTTTGATAAATCGCGCCACATTTTTGGGCTGTATCAGGCGAAAGAGGCGATTCGTAAGAGCGACGCGGCGGTGATTGTCGAGGGGAATTTGGATGTGGTTAGCAGCCACCAAGCTGGCGTCAAAAACGTGGTGGCGACGGCGGGGACAGCGATGACCCTGCAGCATTTGAAGGCGCTGAGCCGGCTGGCGGGGCGGATTCGTGTGGCATTTGATGGCGACCGGGCGGGCGTGAGCGCAACGGAGCGGGCGATCAATTTGGCGCAAGAAATTGGCGTGGATTTAGAGGTGGTGAGTCTGCCGGACGGCGTGAAAGATCCGGATGAATTGGTCCAAAAGGATGCGGCATTATGGCAAGCGGCGGTTGAGCGGGCGCAGCCAGCCGTCGATTGGGTGATCGCTCGGCACGCCGAAATGGAGGATTTGGCGACGGCCGAAGGCAAGCGGCGATTTTCAACAACTGCGCTGAGAATTGTGCGCGGCCTGAAAGATCCGGTGGAGCAAGAGCATTATTTGGCGGTGATTTCTAAAGAAACTGGCGCCAGCCTCGTGGCGCTGCGAGCAAAGCTGGGTGCTGAGAGACTGGTGCCGCCTGCTCAGCTCAAAAAACCAAAGATTGAAAAGGCGACTCCAAGTAAACCTCGTGATGAATTAGCGGACATCATCGTTGGTCTAGCGCTCAGTCAGCCGTCGACCCGGCGCTGGGTTGGGGCGCTTGAGGCGGCAAGCTTGGATGAGCCGGCTCGAGCAGTGGTGACGGCGCTGCAAGCTGAGCCGCTACTTGACGCAGAAAAATTACCCCGTCCCTTGCAAAAATTTGAGCAGTATGTGAAAATAGTACAGTTAAAAAGTGAACGCCGCTACATGGACTGGGGGCCGGAAGCTCTGGACAGTGAAATGGCGCGTTTGGTAAAGCAATTGATACGTAAACACCGCGACACAAAAAAACAACAATTATTAGAAGATTTGCGTGAGGCTGAGGAGCTCAGCGATGAGGCGCGGGCGCGCACCTTGCGGCAGCAGCTGAACGCACTGATTAAGGAGAATGCGTGAACAACGACCAGCAATACACCCCGACCAATGACGATCCACTCGAGCCAGATTTAACGGCGGTACATGATGAAGAGGAGATAGAAGATCTCGAGGCGTTGAGCGCTGGCCAGTATCTGGATGACATTTCGGACGATTCGGTGCGGTTGTATCTGCGTGAGATTGGTAAAATCCCGCTGTTAAGCTCGGACGAGGAAATGGAGCTGGCGCGGCGGATTATCGAGGGCGACAAGAAGGCCAAGGACAAGATGGCTGAGGCGAACATGCGTTTGGTGGTGTCGATTGCTAAGCGGTATTCGGGCCGCGGGTTAGATTTTTTGGACTTGATCCAGGAGGGCAATACTGGCTTACTGCGCGCCGTGGAGAAATTCGATCCGGACAAGGGTTTTAAGTTTTCGACCTACGCGACGTGGTGGATTCGCCAGGCGATTACCCGGGCGATCGCTGATCAGGCGCGGACGATTCGCATCCCCGTGCATATGATCGAGACGATTAACAAGCTGGTGCGGACGCAGCGGCGGCTCACCCAGGAGCTGAACCGCGAGCCGACGATGGAAGAATTGTCCAAGGAAATGGATATGGAGCCGGAAAAGATTGAGTACATCAATAAAATTCGACAAGAGACGTCGAGTTTGGATGCCGGCATTGGGCGTGATGGTGACGAGGAAGATTCGGTGTTGGGCGATTTTATCGAGGATGAAGATACAATTTCGCCAGAAGAATCAGCGACCAATCAGCTGCTGAAAGAAAAGGTCGCCGAGGTGCTGTCGAGTCTGTCTGATCGCGAGCAAAAAATCGTGCGCATGCGATTTGGGCTGGATAATGGCGGTAAAAGCCATACGCTCGAGGAGGTCGGCCAACAATTTGCCGTGACGCGCGAACGAATTCGCCAGATTGAGGCGAAGGCTTTGGCAAAATTGCGGAAGCACAAAGATGCTAAAAAGTTGTATGAGTATTTGAGCTAGATTGACGGGCGATAATAAAAAGGCCAGGCGGATATGTCTGGCCTTTTTGATGCGTTGTGATTCAACACTGCTCAGGTGCCTTACAAAAATGCTCGTGGTGAGTGATGGCCTCCAGCTGCGCATATAGTTCGTCCAGTCCGCGGTCGTTCATCACGAAATAGTCAGCAATGGCGATTGGTCCGCCTTTTTCTAGATTCTCAATTTCCGACCAATCGCGTTGGTCGACTTCGTGTGGCTGCATTGGCCGCTCGGGGCGTTTGGCCATGCGTTGATAGCGCAGGTGTTTTGGTGTGACAACGGCGATGACGGACATCTGACCAGGGAATTCGTGCTTGAGGATTTTATATTCACTCCAGGTGTACAAACCGTCCAGGACGATGAGTTTTTGACCAGCGTCAATCAAGTCATGTGCGGATTTGACGACGCGCTTGACGACGAAATCTTTGCCTTCGCGTCGGCGAATTTCCTCGCGGAATTTTTGTTGATTGTCCCAGGTTGGCTCAATGCCAGCTTCTTCCATGGCTTTGTAGATAACGCCGCCGAAATAAATTTTTGGGAAGCCCTTCTTCGTCAAATACTCGACAGCTGAACTTTTGCCGCTACCAGCCAGACCGACCAGGGCGATGATTTTTGCGTGTGGTTGTATCATGTTGTTAGTATAGCAAACCTGATATACTGAGTACATGAAACGTTTGGCGGTCATCGACGGAAAATCAGTGTTTTACCGAGGGTATTATGCCATGCCGGGGCTGAGCACGGCGGACGGTACGCCGACGGGCGGGGTGTATGGATTTGTGAGTTTGGCGATTGAGCTGATCAAGAAGCTGGAGCCGGATTATGTGGCGGTGGCGTGGGATAAGCGCGGCACCAATATCCGTAAGCGCCGGGAACTATATCCAGAGTACAAGGCGGGCCGCAAGCCAGCACCTGATGATTTTTATCAGCAAATTCCGATTTTGATGGAACTGCTGGACGCGTTCGGCTGGCCGTTGTATGAGCTGGATGATTACGAGGCGGACGACATCATGGGTGCGTTTGCTCGGCAAGCGGAGGCGCGCGGCGTGCAGACGTGTTTACTAACGTCGGATTTGGATGCGCTGCAATTGGTGTCGCCCCTCACTAAAGTATATGCCATGAAAAACGGCCTGAGGAATATCGAGGAATTTACGGCGGAATATTTTGAACAAAAATATGGTATTCGGACGGACCAGTTTTTGGATTTGAAGGCGCTGAAGGGCGATTCCAGCGACAATTTGCCAGGTGTACCGGGTGTTGGCGAAAAGACGGCGGTCAAATTATTGCAAGCATATGACACACTGGATGGAGTGTACGCGCATTTGGACGAGCAAAAAGGCGCTTTGCGGACAAAGCTAGCAAGTGGCCGCGAGTCGGCATATCTGACCAAGCAGGTGGCAGAAATCTGGACAGATGCACCGGTGGAGCTGGACTGGGAGGTGGCGGATGTTAACGACTGTGACTTTGCGCGGGTGGCGGAGATTTTGCGAAAATTGGAGTTTCATTCGCTGATTGGGCGATTGCCGCGAACGATGCAGGCAGTGGACGAGGTAGCAGAGACGGTGGAACTGGAATTGCCGCGCGTCGAAGATTTACCGGCTGAGCCGCTGTTTGAGGCGGAAAATATTATCTATATTGACCCCTTAGAGCCGGATACGGTGTATATTAATTCCAAGCCTGGTGTGGCATGGCGCGCAAAGGTTAGTGAAATTGGCTGGTCGGTTTGGCAATTGTTGGCGCAGGGCGTGGTTATCGCGGCGGACGTCAAGGGGCTGTATCACGCGCTGGATGCTCACGATGTGACGGTGCGGTTTCATGAGGTCTGGGATGTTGGGCAGGCGGCTTTTTTGATCGATCCGCTGAGGCGCGACCGTAGTTTGATGGCGCTGGCGGGCGATTTTTCTGAGGATAATTCCGCGTCGCGGCAGCTGGCGCGACTACGCCAAATATACCGCCATCAACAGGATTATATGGCGACGCATCAGCAGATTGCCCGAGTGCTTCGTGAGTTTGATTTTCCGGTGATTTGGCCGTTGTTTCAGATGGAAAAGCGCGGTATGAAGCTGGACACGGCACTCCTTGAACAGATGGGCGAGGAGCTGAGGACGGAGGTGAGTCAGCTTGAACAACAAATGTATGCGATGGCTGGGCGCGAGTTCAATGCTGCTAGCCCAGCACAGCTGTCTGAGGTGTTATTTACCAAATTGCAACTGCCAACGACCGGTATCAAAAAGGGCAAAACGGGCTATTCGACGGGACAGAAAGAGCTGGATAAACTGCGTGGGCGACACCCAATCATCGAGCTGATTGAGCGGTACCGGGAGCTGACTAAATTGATCAGCACCTACATTGAAGCGCTGCCAAAGTTGGTGGCCGAGGACGGGCGGATTCACACTACGTTTAATCAAGACGTCACCAGCACTGGGCGGCTGAGCAGCACAAACCCCAACTTGCAGAATATTCCGGTACGGACGGAATTGGGTCGGAAAATTCGCCAGGCGTTTGTGCCGAGCCAGGGTAAGGTATTTGTTGGCGCGGATTATTCACAATTTGAGCTGCGGCTGGCGGCAGTGTTGGCGGGTGATGAACAGTTAATTAACGATTTTAACAGCGATGTTGATATTCATACCAAGACGGCGGCCGAGACCTACGGCGTGCCGATGGAACAGGTGACGAAAGCACAGCGGCGAGCGGCCAAGGTGATTAACTTTGGCGTGCTGTACGGCATGAGTCCGCACAGCTTGGCGGCAGCTACCGGCATGACCTTTACTGAGGCGAAGCGGTTTATTGAACACTATTTTGCGGTGCGCCAGCCAATCCGCCAATATCTGGATACAATTTTAGTTCAAGCGCGTGAACAAGGATTTGTCGAGACTTATTTTGGCCGGCGGCGGCCAACGCCCGACGTTAAGTCGAGCAATTTTATGGTGCGTTCAGCGGCCGAGCGGGCAGCGATGAACATGCCAATCCAGGGCACGGAAGCGGATTTGATGAAACTGGCGATGATTCGGTTGGAGGACAAGTTGGCTGGACTGGCTGAACCGGTCCTGCAAGTTCACGACTCAATTTTAGTGGAGTGCCGGGCAACAGACGCCGAGCGAGTCGGTGAAATGATGCGCGCGGAAATGGAAGGCATTTGTCCGGAACTGCCGATTGCGCTAAAAGTGGACGTCGGCGTGGGGTTGCACTGGGACGAGGTGTAGCCGGGGCGGTGAGTGCAAAACTGACAGAATATGGTATAATCAACCCATGAGGCGTACGTATAATTCTTTTAATTCCTTTTCCCGGTTTGTGCCGATTTTACTAGTCATTATCATCACCATCGTGACCATTGTTGCGATTATCAGCATCAGCCGGTCAATATTTGGTGGCAATGAGCAAAAACAGCAGCAGGAGACGACCGAGCAGAAAAAAAGCGACTTGCTACAAACCGACGAGAGCCGAGCGGTCAGGCTGACAGTGCGTGGCCCGATTGTCGCTAATGAGAAATTCCGTTCGTATCAAATAACTATTGCGCCGTCGTCGCGGGTGATGACGACGTATGAAGGCTATGTCGAGAAGCAGCTGAACACCAAGCAGCTGAATAATAACGCCAAGGCCTATGAAGAGTTGGTGTACGCACTGGACAAGCGCAAGATGATGGAGGGGCGACAGTTGAGCGATGAACAAAATGACCTGCGCGGTATTTGTGCGACAGGCAAGGTGTATAAATTTGAATTGTTGATGAATGGAACATCGATCAAGGCGCTGTGGACGTCGGATTGTAGTGGTTCTAAAGGCTCGGCGGTTGCCAATGTCGAGGAAATTGTCGATATGTTTATCAAGCAAATCCCTGACGGTAGCAAAATGGCCACCTCTATCGGGCTGTACCAGCGGGATACGCTGTTCAAGTTTTAGGAGCGTCTTATGCCGGAACTTCCCGAAGTCGAGACGGTTCGCCGCGGATTGGCGGAGCTACTGCCAGGCCGAGTGGTGGCACGAACGGCGGTGTTTGATTCGCCAAAAAGCTTTCCGAATGCGCCGGCTGATGTTGAACAATTTTTATATGGTGCGCGGGTGACGGCGGTGCGGCGGCGGGCAAAGGTACTGATGATTGATTTGGATACGCGCTATTCGCTGGTGGTACACTTGAAAATGACGGGGCAGTTGGTGTTTCGCCAAAGCTCTCGTCATAGCGCTCGGGTATCCCCAAAAAAATCTCGGGGCCCACGTAAAGTTGCCCACAATTTTTCTGCGGATACCGCTCGCGAGATCGACGATTTTGCTGGCGGCCATCCAAACGACAGCTTAATCGGCGAGCTGCCGGATCGGTCGACGCGGGTACAGATTGATTTTGTGGACGGGTCGCGGCTGTTTTTTAATGATCAGCGCAAATTCGGCTGGATGAAATTATTACCGACTGATGAAGTGAAAAATTTGCCGTTCATGCAAAAAGTCGGCCCAGAACCGCTTGATCCCGATACGCGCGCCGAGGATTTCATCCAGCGGATTCGTCGCCGTCAAAACTCGATGATCAAGCCAGCTTTTCTTGACCAGGCAGTGATCGCCGGGGTTGGTAATATTTATGCTGACGAGGCGTTGTGGGCGGCACGTCTTCATCCGCAAACGCGGGTGAAAAATGTCAGTGATCAGCAGCTGAATACATTATTTACTGAGCTACGGCGCATCTTGCAACTCAGTATTGATCAGGGCGGCTCGACGGATAAAAATTATGTTGATGCTGAGGGCCGGAAAGGCAATTATCTGACATTTGCTCGTGTATTTCGCCGCGAAGGTCAGGCCTGCCATCGCCACCCCGACCAAGAAGTTATCAAGCTAAAAGTCGGCGGCCGCGGTACGCATATTTGTCCGGTGTGCCAGAAGTCACTGATATTTGACAAATAGTGGTTTATAGTGTAGAATACAATATTATGACAAGAGGAGAGCATCCGCTACATGGTGAATTTGATCGGCCAAGTAGCAACTTAGATCAAAAGTGGGTAAACTACCTGATAGCACTAGGGGAAGAAGAGCAGTCCCCCGGGCTTAGAGAGGCTAATCTGAGGGTCAATAGCATGCTAGACAAGCATGGAGTGGACACAATTTATCGGCCAGGATTGAGCGGAGAAGAGTTGCTTGAGCGAGGGAGGGGTGTTCTTAATAGTGGTCTACGACGCCTAGAAAGTGTGATTTTAGCATGTTGGATTTATCAGCTTATGAAGGCTATCGCAATGATGATCTAGGGCTGAAGAGGACAATTGCTCGACAAGTGATAATGTATCAAATTCTTGAGCGTGTTTTTATGGAGAGGTCTGCTATAGGTGTGTCGTTAGTTGAAATGGCTTCTCGTACAATAACAGGTGATACGATTGAACCGATGAAGAAAATAGTCGTGATCACAGAGCGTCTGCTTGACCTTAAGGAGACGTCCCGCTCGCCTTGGTTTAAGTTTCTCAATGAAGCACTTGGTGGTGAGGGTGTTTCGTCAGGACAGGTAGAGAAGGAAATGAATGCTCAAGCTGCCGCCAACAAGACAAGGGATCAGGATGCTAAATTTCTCGAGCTTCTTGACGGTATATTTATGGAAACCGGTGGCGGACTCTCCGATGAGCAGATGTTGTCTGTGGCAAGCAGTGTGACCAGCCTTGCGGTAATAGAAGAGAAGGGCGGGCAGCGTGACAAAGAGGGGTCATTCTACTCAAATTATATGGCGGAGTTGCAAAGAACTGGCTTGTCTAATGAGCAAATAACTACGTTGATAGCTGCATATAAAGAGATTATGCAAAAGCCGAATAACGCGGAAGAATAAGTCAGTATACCGAAAGGCATGGCTTAAGGGGGTATTTGGTATAATTAAGTCGTGATCTATCTCCTCTACGGCGACAACGAATTTAAGAAACGGGCGGCGCTTGCGGCGCTGGTTGGTGATATGGAGGTGGTGCGGCGCGACGGTGAAGAACTGACGGCCACCGAGGTCTGTGAGGTGGTGATGGGGCAGAGTTTGTTCATGCTAGAGCAGGCAGTGGTCATTACTGATGCGAGTCAGAATGTGGCGCTGTGGCGTGAGTTGCCGGAGCTGCTTGGTGAGACGGCGACCACGGTTGTCCTTCTGGAGGCAAAGCTTGATAAGCGCACAAAAACGTATAAGTGGCTGAAAAGTCATGCCGAGGTAAGGGAATGCGCTCATTTTACTGAACGCCAAAAACCGCAGCTGAGTGCGTGGTGTGTTGAGCGGGCCAAGGTGTATGGGGCAGTGTTGACAGCGGCGCAGGCGACGGCACTGATCGATCGGTTGGGGTTTGATCAATCACGGCTTGACCTGGTGTTGCAGCAGTTGGCCCTGGCTGGCGAACTGAATGATGAGTTAATTAATGCACTGGTGCCGCTAGCTCCGGCTGAAAGTGCGTTTGAGTTGTTTGCGGCAATGCTGGATGGCGACCGGGGGAAAGTGCGCGCGATCATTGCCTATCTCGAGGCGGAGAGCGGTGATGATGGGGCGTACCAGACGCTGGGGCTACTGGTTTCACAATTGGTGCAGCTGAACGCGTTGGTGCTATCTGGTGGTGACACGGGGGCGGTGGCTCGTGATTTTGCGGCCCATCCGTATGCACTGCGAAAGGTAGCGCCGTATGCAGCGCGGACGACACCAGCGCAGCTCGCGGTAATTAACTCTGCCTTGGCGCAGGCTGATGAACAGATGAAAACGACTCGTGTGTCGCCGTGGCTGTTGGTCGAGGCAGCGCTGGTTGATATTGCCAGACATTAACATAATAAAATACTCCCGCCAACCGACGGGAGTATTGTTGATGCAAACCGAACGGCTATTTAGCTTCTTTGGTAGCTGGCTTTTTTGCAGCCGGTTTTTTGGTAGCGGTTGATTTTGCGGTGGTTTTTGCTGTCGTCTTTGCTGGGACTTTGGCGGCGGGTTTTTTGGTCGCTTCAAGCTTCACGCCGGCCTTTTTAGTGATAGCTGAGAGGGCGCTCTTGCGCCGGGCAGCAGTATTTTTCTTCAGCAGGTTCTTCTTGACAGCGGTGTCAAGCTCACTATGGGCAGCGGCCAGCGTTGCGGCACTTGGCTCAGCCATGAAAACCTTGACGGCTGACTTGATGTCGCGCTTGATGTCGATATTGCGCTCGCGGCGCTTTAGGGTTTGTTTGGCCCGTTTGATGGCGGATTTGATGATTGGCATAGATTTCCTTTACCTCTATAAATTTGTTTCGCTAATCAAGGATGGATTATACAGAAAAACCCAATAAAAGTAAAGAGTGGTCCGTATTGACGATAATCTATTGACTTTCCTGAAATGCTTATGTATAATGTGACTCAACGGTATAAACAAAAATAAACAGGGACACAACAATGGCGAGCCAGTCACAAAAGCAGCAGATCATTCAGAGCATCAAAGATGTGACTAATATCTTGGTGACGGTAAGCGCTGATCCATCGGTGGACGAGCTATCGGCAGCGTTGGGGCTGACAATTTTCCTAAATAAACTGGGCAAGCACGCCACGGCTGTTTTTAGTGGCAAAGTCCCGCCGGCGATTTCGTTCCTCGAGCCTGACGAGACGTTTGAAACTACAGCGGATAGCCTGCGTGATTTTATCATCGCGCTTGATAAGGAAAAAGCCGACCATCTGCGCTACAAGGTGGTTGATGATGCAGTGAAGATTTTTATCACGCCGTACCGGGCGACAATTACCGAGGCTGATTTAGAGTTTTCGCAGGGCGATTATAACATTGAACTGGTGCTCGCATTGAACGTTGAGAGTCAGGATCATCTCGACAAGGCGCTGACGGCTCATGGCAAGATTTTGCATGATGCAGTGGTATCGACGGTGACCGCCGGCATGGTGAGGAGTAACCTCGGGACGGTTGATTGGCATGACGATAAGGCGTCGGGTGTCAGTGAGATGCTGGTTGACCTGATTGATGAGTTACGAACACCGAAAGTGACCATGGATGAGCAGATCGCAACGGCGCTACTAACCGGTGTTGTGGCGGCGACGGAGCGGTTTAGTAACAATTTAACATCGTCGCGGGTGATGACGTTGGCGGCGGAGCTGATGGCGGTTGGCGCGAACCAGCAACTGATTGCTACTAAGTTGGCCGAGGGGCAGGCGATTAAAGCCGAGGAACACTCAGAGCTAGAGCAATCAAAGCAAGCAGCCGATGCAGCTGATGATGAGACGCACGATAATGACGGCCAGGATGGTGCTAATTTTAAGGTCGAGCGGGGAAAACGCTCAAAGCCAGCTGAGTCAAAAAGAGATGATGGCGCGTTGTCAATCAGCCACGAGCGGCGGGGTAGCCTTGATGATGTGGCCAAGCAGACTCGGGCCGAAGAGCAGGATGCAGCGGCTCGTGTGGCCACGGCGCAGCTTGATCGCCTTCGAGCAGCGTCAGTGACGAGCGGACGGAGCAGTACGCCATCGACATCGCAACCAATCAGTGCGTCGGTGTCGGCTGAGCCAGAAACGGCCACGCCACTACTGGGTGGAACGCTGAACGCAACGACGGAGCGGGCGGCTGAGGATAAGCGCCGCGATCTTGACACTGATCAAAACAAGACTATCTTGCATCACGGTACCTATGTCGGTGCGTCGCGGCCGGCCCTCGGCGAATCGCCGTTGAATGCCGCCATGGGGAAGTCTGATGAACCGCCGAGCGTTGACCCGTTTGCGACCACCAATAAAGACGAAGCGGTCATTGCCGCGCTAAAAGAGGAGACGCAGGCGCTGGCTGACAAGCAGACTCAATCTACCGCGCCGCCATCGCTGCCAGATTCTGAGCGCGACGCTCGCGCGGCAATTACCGAGGCGCTGGCTGCTGCACCGCCGCTTGAACCTGCAGCTTCGCCCGCTCCAGTAGTTTCATCTTCGCCGCTACCGACAGTGTCATCTGCTTCGGCTACGCTCGCTGATATTGAGTCTAATGTGATGCATGGCCTGCCACCGCTGCCTGATTTCTCTGACTTCTCAGGATCAGGTTTGCCACCGCTACCACCAGCTCCGGTCGGTACTGCAGATGGTGGACTGCCAGCGTTGAGCGCACTGCCTTCAGCACCGTCCGCCCCGGCGCCGCCGCGCACCTTTAATCCGTCCCAATTCCAGATCCCGGGGCAAAAATAACCCATGGATGAGGTGCTGCTCATTGATAAGCCAGCTGGCATGACAAGTTTCGGGGTAGTAGCGCGGTTGCGGCGAGTGCTCAGCCAGGCGGCGGGCAAGAAAGTGAAAGTTGGCCATACCGGCACACTTGATCCGTTCGCTACGGGACTGATGATTATCGTGACGGGCAAGAAGTGCCGCGAGGCCGATACGTTTACGAAGCTTGATAAGTGGTATGAAGCAGAAATCATGCTTGGCGAGATATCGACGACCGGTGATCCTGAGGGTGAACTAACTCGCGTGTCGACGCGGCAGCCATCTCGCAGTGAGATTGAAGTGGTACTCGGTACATTTGTGGGTGAAATTAAACAGCGCCCACCGATATTTAGCGCCATCAAGATCAATGGCCGTCGGGCCTATCAGCTGGCGCGTCAGGGTCAGCCGGTCGATATGCCGGAACGCACCGTGTCGATTTATACCTTGGAGCTTGTCGCCTATGAGTATCCTCGTCTGGTGATTCGAGCGCATGTTTCGAGCGGTACGTACATTCGGAGCCTAGCGGTTGATATTGGTCAGAAGCTAGGAACAGGAGCCTACTGCCGCCAGCTGCGCCGCCAGGCTATCGCTGAATATGACGTCGCTCAGGCAAAACCATTAGCGGATTTTGGGATTTTGTCTTGAAGTGCTATTATCAAAGCATGGGTAGGCAGACAGGTTTTACAATCGTTGAACTATTAATTGTGATGGTCGTAATCGCGATTTTGGCGGCCATCGGTATTGTGGCGTATTCAGGCGTGCGCCAGGACGCTACCGATACCAAGATCCGTTCCATTGTCAAGATCGCCGGGGATGCGCTGCAGATATATGACACACAGAAACGAACGCTGCCGTCAGGACAGGGGACGTTCAACAACGCTAATAGTGTTGACTCGCTTGTGCCGCAGTATATCCAGCCGGGGTATCGCAAGGGTGTCAGCAGCAAGAACGCGTCAAATCCAAACGATATTTTTGTTTGGTATCCGTGCAAAGATACCTCTGGCAAGATAACAGGTATTGCGGTATTTGCGGCTCTTAATTCCGCCAAGCCGCAGGAGTCGGCCCAGGTTAATGCGGTCAAGGCGACCTGCAACATTCCGGGCGCAGCCGTGCCGACCACCGGTAATCCAGCGTATAATTACGTGCAGACATTTTAGCAAGTGCGGCTGATTTGCGTTTTTAGCGTAGCATTGGTATAATGACGAGGCTATGATTAGCAAAGACGATAAAGCGAAAGCAATTGCTTTGACTCAGGTCAACAAGGACGACGTCGGCAGCCCGCAGGCGCAGGTGTCGATCTTGACGGCTCGTATCAAAGAGGTCACAAAGCACCTGAAGGCGAATAAGCACGACTTCATGGCACGCCGTGGCTTAATCCAGATGGTTGGCAAGCGTAAGCGCCTGCTCAAATACCTGGAGCGAACTGATTTTGAGAGTTATAAAGCGGTTGTGGCTGCCCTGGGCCTGCGTAAATAGTCGCGCCGGGTAGTTGTACGGATATCCACCTTGATATATCACGAGGTGGGTATTTTGATTTAACGTGGCGTGGCTACAAAAACCGTCCGGCCGTCAGCTGCGCCGCCAAGCGTGCATGAATAGAGGGTGAGCTGTGGCTTGTTGGTTCGGTTTTCGATGTGAGCGGCATCCGGCTTGACATCAAATAGCCGGGATATGACGTAGGTGTAGCGCTTGCCGCGGTAGTCAATGATTATTTCATCGCCAATGCGCAGCTTATCGATGTTGTAGAATGGTGATTTTTGAACAGTTTGCTGCGGCGTCAGACCCATGATAAATCGGTGGGCCGACAATACGAAGTTGCCGCCATCAACTGGATTGCCATTCTCTGGTTGGCGCCACCAGGCACCCCGCTCCATAGTCTCGGCGCCGCCAGTAGCGTACGGCACATTAATATCAATTTTGGGGATGTAGAGACGGTCCTCGGTGATCTTGGTTTCTGGCGTAGCGGCGAGAAGCCTGGTGGTTTCGTTGCGCGTTGGGTTAATGAGCTGGGCGCGAAAGAATGGGCTAAATGCCGTGATGAGCGTATAGCCGCCACCAGCGAGCATGATAATAGCCAGACTCATACTGAGCCATCGGCGGCGGTTTTTGGCGTGGGTTATCTGCTTCACTTGTTAATTGTAGCATGGGCGGGGTCAGCCTAGCAGCATGGGCCGTTGTTTTATCGGGGTGAGCCGATCTGTTCGATGGGGTGCTGATTGACTTTTTATAGTTTTTATGCTAAATTACAGAGTATGAATGAATACGCGCCGCGGGCTGATAAATTACCGCCAGATGTGGCTAAACAAGCGGCAAGAGTCAGTGAAGTTGTGGCTGCTGTTAAGAAGCAGATTGGTCCGGATGGGGGACGATTAAGTGATGGCCCGCTGCATCTTGAGAGGTTGGAAGAGCTGAGTGCTGATGATCATAGCCCAAGGTTTACGAATGCGGATGACTTTTGGAAAAACGGTATGGATCCGTCGCAAGCAAATCCGTCACAAGACGGCTCTGATACGTCTGAAAAACTGCCGAGTAGCTTTGTCAATAATTTTTGGCAGTACTTTTTTCCGGATAAAATGTTTGAGAAGGATGAGCTGTTGGGCTCGGTTGTGCTAAGCAAACCACCGCGACAACGGTTGAAGCTGGCGGGAGGAGAACTCCTCACATCGGTTCAGCAGCTGTTTGGGATGTTATTTGAGGATACCAATATTGATAGTCACAAACTTGCTACCCTGGAGTCAGCAGCTGGCGAAGAGCACCTTACCGATCTTAAGGAGGCAATGTTTATGCTCTATGTGCTGGCACTACATACGGTTACTCAACAAAATGTTATTGAGGCTGAGTGCTCAAGTGCGCATGAGTATTTGTGCAAATAGGAGTTCGGTATGGTAAGAAATATGAATGCAGAGCCATCAAGGATAAGTCGGCGCGGTCTGTTGTTTGGTGCGGCTGGAGCAGTGGCGGCTACGGCTGGTGGGCTGCTTATGAACCGTGGCGATGAAAGTCAACGGATACTATCGGTAGAGACGAATGCCTCGAAGCTTGACCTTGAAGGGGCGTGTGAGATATATGGTCAAGCCCGTGACATGTTTCGGCGATGTATTGAGGGTGCACCTGTGTTTACGAGCGAAATGCCGCCGATATTACCACCACCCGCATCGGTATCTGTCTCTCGAGGCGGAGGTAAGCGCGGTTTTATGACGGGGAGTGCGCTACTGCGTAAGGCCGGTCATTCTGAGCGAGCAGTGATAGGCACGGGAGTCTCTTCGGATTTGGGTGATGATAGTAGGGTGCGCGTAGCCGTCGCGTTTGAATTGTTGTCAGGTAAGCCCGAAGCTAAGATCGCTGAGCTGATGGCGGTTTGGGGAGTATCGAGGCGAGGGTTACCGACAGAACGTGCCTTTCGGGATATACTGTATGAAATTGATCCGGAAGAGCTGATGCTATCCTTTGTGCCAGTATCTCAGAGGCAACCGACAGCGCCAACTAGTGAGCAGCCGTATGAGTGGACTGCTATGCTGCCGGGAATGGAGAGTTTTAATGTGATACAACAAGTCATTGGTGCGGCTGGCGGTAGCTCACCGGAAGTGTTGTTACCAACGCCAAAGGTTTTGGACCGAGTAAGTGAGCAGCTCGCTGCGGTTCGGGATGCGTTTGGTCGGGCCGGCTTCCTATAAAGCATGCGGCCCTGTGATATAATAGAAAGTGCGAATATAACCCGCAGACGGTGATGGATGTGTGGTGTGTTGATAGTAAACCAGCACGCATACACCTGTTACTGTCTTTGCGAGAAAGAGAGGATCTATGGCAATTATTAACCCGAGCGGCAAGGAGATTTTTAGCGTTACCACCGAGCTGTGCGGCCGGCCGCTAACGCTGGAGGTCAACCGTGTTGGTTTTCGGACGACTGGTAGCGTGCTGGTGCGCTATGGCGATACGGTGGTGCTGGGCAGTGCTCAGGTAGGTAGCCGGCCGGTGCAGCTAGATTATTTCCCACTGTCGATTGATTATGAAGAACGGTTTTATGCGGCGGGTAAAATTTCTGGCTCGCGGTTTATCAAGCGCGAAGGCCGGCCGAGCGACGAGGCGGTGCTAATCGGCCGGTTGATTGACCGTCCGATTCGGCCGCTGTTCCCGAAAGGATATCGCCAAGAAGTGCAAGTGGTGGCGACGGTGCTGAGCATGGATCCGGATTTCCGTCCGGATGTGGTGGCGATGATTGCGGCGTCGAGCGCTTTGATGCTGACCGGCACGCCGTTTGACGGACCGGTGGCGGGCTTGCGGGTGGGCCGCGTGAATGGCGAGTTTAAGGCCTTTTTGACGCCCGAGGAACGCGAACAATCTGATTTGGATTTGGTGGTGGCGGGTATCGAGAGTGGCATCACCATGGTGGAGGCTGGAGCCAAGGAAGTATCAGAAGAGGTGATCGTCGACGCCATGGCTTGGGCGCACCAGATGATGCAGCCGGCGATTGCTTTGCAGCAGGAATTGGCAGCCAAAGTTGCGCCAGCCGCGCAAGAATATGAATTGGTTTTGCCGGACGAAACAATTCAGCAGACGGCTGATGCGTGGGTTGATGGCAAGCTGGGCGAGAAAATTCGCCGGCCGTATCCGGAGCGCAACGAGGTGGTCAATGAGATTCGCTGGGCATTCCACGAAGCGATGGCCGAACAGCTGGGCTTGGGCGCTGAGGACTACGAGAATGTACGCGATGAGTACGATGAAGCATTTACCTTGGCGTTGCATAACGATGTTCGCCGCGGTATCGTCGAGGACGGCAAGCGCCCGGATGGCCGCGCTTTGACGGAAATCCGGCCTTTAAGCTCAGAGGTTGGTTTGCTGCCGCGAGCGCACGGTTCGAGCCTGTTTACCCGCGGCGTGACCCAGGGTATGAATATTGTCACCTTGGCACCGCTGAGTTACGCGCAGCTGGTTGATACTATGGAGGTCAACGACGGCGAGCGGCGCTATATGCATCATTACAATGCGCCAGGTTATACGGTTGGCGAGGTTAAGCGGATGGGCAGTCCAGGCCGGCGCGAAATTGGTCACGGCTACTTGGCGGAACGAGCCTTGACGCCAGTGCTGCCGAGTGAAGAAGACTTCCCATACGCTATTCGTAGCGTCACTGAAATTATGAGCCAAAACGGTTCGACGTCGATGGCAGCGACCTGTTCAAGCTGTCTGGCGCTGATGGATGCTGGCGTGCCCTTGACGGCGCCGGTTAGCGGCATTGCCATGGGTTTAATGATGGACGGTGATACGCCGTACGTACTGAGTGATATTGCCGATGCCGAGGACTTTGCCGGCGATATGGATTTCAAGGTGACTGGTACAGCCAAGGGTATCACGGCGCTGCAGATGGATATGAAAGTGCATGGCTTGCCGGTGGCGGTGCTGCGTCAAGCGATTGAGCAGAGCAAAGCTGGCCGGGCATTTATCCTTGACCATATGCTAAGTATTTTGCCAGCGCCGCGTGAAGCACTCAGCCCGTACGCGCCGCGGATTGAAAAGCTAAAAATTGATCCAGATAAAATCGGCGCTGTGATCGGCAAGGGCGGCGAGGTGATTAACAAGATTACTAGCGAAACTGGTGCTGAGGTTGATATCAAGGAAGACGGCTTGATTACCATAGCCAGTCCGAACGGCGAATCAATTGAGAAGGCGCTTACTTGGATTAAGAGCTTGGTCGAAGAGCCAGAAGTTGGCAAAATCTATGAGGGCAAGGTGGTCAGCATCAAAGATTTTGGAGCGTTTGTGAATATTCTGCCAGGAGTTGACGGGATGGTGCATATTTCTAAGTTGGCCGATCACCGCGTGGCTAAGGTGACTGATGTGGTCAAGGAAGGACAGATGGTTCGAGTAAAAATTACCGGCATTGATGAGCGGGGCAAGATTAACTTAACGATGATCGGGTTGTAACTTTTGCTTTTTAGCAAAATACGATACAATGAGAATGTAAGAGTAATTGAGGGGGATTATGGACGACAAGAATAATAAGAACGTACCACAACCGACAGCAACATCGCCCGTGGCGACCGAGCAGACTGCTCCGGCGCCCTCGCAGCCAGTACCACCGGTGCCGCAACCACAGCAGCCACTGCAGCAAGGTGTACCGGTGCAGCCCAAGAAAGGGTTGAGCAAGGGCGCGCTATGGGGTATCATTGGCGGTTCAATAGGTTTGATAGTTATCGTGGTTGGCATTGTGCTGGCTGTTATATTCCTTGGTGGGCCATCAAAAGCCGACTACCAAGAAGCTGCTAAGACACTGAAGGAGTTTGACGGTAACAGCCTCAACTCGGCACTCAAGTCGTCGAATGCTGATAACGCAAAGAAGCTGATTGAAGAGGCGGTGGGACGTGCTGATTTGATGATGAAGAAGCTTGATTCATCGAAGATTATGCGCGACGAGGAGACCAAAAAATCCTTTGACGAGTACAAGACTGCCTATGAAAAGGTGCGCCCAAATATGCTTGCCATTGCCAGTCTGATAGGAGATATGAAAGACTTCTCCAAGAAGTGTTCACCGAGCTATTTTAGCTATATCGGTAAGCCAGCAGATGAAGTTAGGAAGCTCTACGATGAAAAAATGAGTGGCTGCTATCAGTTACTTGATAACATTATCAAATCAGAGCAAAAAGAAGTGCAGGACTTTGGTAAGCAGATGAAAGAGTATTACAAGGCGTTAGGTGATTTCTTTGTAGCACGCGCCAATAAAGATTACAGTGTTCAGGCACCGCGCCTGTCGTCAGGCAGGTCAAACCCGCTATCCAATTTTGCCAAGAAAATCCAAGAATCAAATTTGCAGAAGCACGAGAAAGACTTCGTCAACCTGGTGAAAGAAAAAGCTGAAAAGTAATTTTCGCTTCAGTATCAAGCAAAACACCTCGCATAGTGACGAGGTGTTTTGTATAATAGAAATATGGATGAGGCAGCGCGACTGGAGGTTTTAGCGGCAGAGATTATCGCTGGTGATGTTTGTCATGACTTGGCGCTACAGGCAACGCAGCTGGTGATGGGCGACGGTCGAGCTGACGCGGACATTGTATTTATCGGTGAAGCACCAGGAAAAAATGAAGACCTTCAGGGCAAACCATTCGTTGGGGCAGCTGGTACATTTCTTGACGAGATGTTAGCCGCAGCCCAGTTGCACCGTCAAGATGTCTACATTACCAATATCGTTAAGTATCGCCCGCCAAACAACCGTGATCCGCTACCAGAAGAGAAGCGTGCTTTTTGGCCGTATCTGATGCGTCAACTGCAAATTATTCAGCCAAAGGTAGTCATCACATTGGGTCGGCATAGCGGCATGGCATTCATTCCTGACTTGGCGATCTCGCGTGATCATGGCAATCCGCGCTGGGCGCAGTTCAACGGTTTGAAGTTCTTGGTGATCCCACTGTATCATCCGGCAGCAGCGCTGTATAATGGAGCATTACGGCAGACGTTAATTGACGATTTTGTGCGGGCGGCGCAATTGGCCGCCCAGGCGAGCGCCTGAGCTATTTTTGACAAGAGCTGGCACCCCGTGCTATAATGGACGCAATTGTTAGGGGATAGATTTGTCGTACGTTGCCCCCGTGTCTATCGCCTGTCATTCTAATTTTGCAAGGTATTTATTTTTATAAAAGGAGAACAATACGCATGGGCCAGAGACGACTTGCGACGCCGAAGGGCGATGATCAGTCAAAACGACCAGCTACAAAAAAAAGTAATACGGCGGTGATGAATAGCACCACCACTCGCAAAGGCGAGGTGTTTCGGGCGCAGCGGCGGACGAGCGAGAATGTCAATCTCAGGGCGTCGCAGCACGTGATCGATATACCGGTTAATAAGTCGGTTTATAACGGCTATGGCGGTGAGCAATTTAGTGCCAAAATGCAGCCAAAACGGACTCGTGGCGGCCAGCCAAAACTACGAATTATCCCAATCGGCGGTGTCGGCGAAATGGGCATCGGTAAAAATATGAACGCCATTGAGTATGACGATGAAATTATCGTTGTGGATATGGGCTTTTTGTTTCCAGGTAGTGATTATCCAGGCATCAACTACATTACGCCAGACATCACCTGGCTAGAAGAAAATAAGCACAAGATTAAGGCGCATGTGTTTACTCACGGACACCTTGATCACATCGGTTCTTTCCGGCACTTTATTCACCGGATTCCGGCACCAGTGTATGGGTCAAAGTTCACCATTGGTATGCTCGATAAGTCGATGGCTGATGCGGATACCGATTTTCAGCCAGACTTTCGAGTAATGGACCCATTGAGCCACGAAGTTGTTCAAGTGTCGAAGCATTTTTCGGTAGAATTGGTGCGGGTGAATCACTCGATTCCAGATTCAACGGCGGTGGTGATCCGGACGCCGCTGGGTGTGGTGATTGACTCTGGTGACTGGCGGTTTGAGGAAAGTCCGGTTGACGGCCAAAAGTTTGATCTTGAGCGTATGACAGAAATCGCCGCCAAAGAGGGCGTGTTGATGTTCATGAACGAATCGACCAACTGTGAATCAGAGGGGACGCACACGCACACCGAGTTTGATATTCAATATTCCATCGGTCAGGTGATGGATAAATTTAGTAACAGCCGGGTGATTTTAAGCTGTTTTTCATCACAGGTGCACCGCTTGCAATTGATTTTGGAGGAAGCGCATAAGCACGGGCGTAAGGTGGCGTTTGCTGGCTTTTCAATGATTCAGAACTTGGAAGTAGCGCTGCGCTCAGGTACTATCAAGATCCCCAAAGATACCGTCATGAAGATGGAGGACATCATCAAGCTGCCGGATAGCCAAATCACAGTGGTTTGTACTGGTTCGCAGGGTGAGTTTAATGCCGTGTTGAGCCGTATGGCGACTGGCGCGCATAAATACATGAAGATCAAGGGCTCTGATGTGGTGGTGTTTAGCTCCAATCCGATTCCGGGCAATGAGAAAAATGTGGTGCGAACAGTGGACGGCTTGATGCGTGAAGGTTCTGATGTGATTCAGAACGGCAAGACACACTTGACGGGGATTGGACCGCTGCACTTGTCGGGCCATGGCTACTACGATGATCACATTAAGCTGATTAATGCCTTGAACCCGACGTACTATATGCCAATTCACGGCGAGTTCCATATGCTGGTGCATAATGCTCGGTTAGCAGAGAAAGAGTGCGGTATTCCTAGGAAGAATATCTTTGTGTGTGATGCCGGTGATATTATTGAAATTGATATTGAACGCCAAGCCAAGAAAGCCGGTCGGATTCAGGTTGGTGGTGTGATGTATGATGATACGGGCGCTATCGTTTCCGAGGTGGTATTGAAAGACCGCATTCACATGTCTCAAGAGGGCATGTTTGTGGTGGTGTTGACGGTACAGCGTGGCACGGGACGGTTACTGACCAGCCCAGACATTATTTCCCGCGGCTTCATCTATCTGCGTGATTCCGAGGAATTGATGAATATGATCCGCCAGTACTTGAAACAGAAGGCAGCACGTAGTTTTGCTGGCAAGTATGACCTTGACGTAGTGAAGAAGGAGATTAAGGACGAAGTCACGCATATTTTGTATGACCAGACGCGCCGGACGCCAATTGTCATCCCGGTGATTAATGAAGTGGGCGGCTTGAAGACAGTAAAATCGACTGCCACTTCGAATACTTCTATCGTAAAGACGCCGCCAGTACGTGGCAAGAAACCTGCGGCTACTTCAGCGGCGGAACCGAAAATGACGCTACCAACTATGCCGCGTCGCCGTTTCCCGCGTCGCCAAGTGCCAGACACTGAGGCAAATGATACCAAGGCCCGGGAGGTTGGCCGAGTACGCGCGTACTAGCTTACGTTTGCTATTTGTTGTAAAATATGCTACAATGTGAACGTTGGTAAAGTGATATAATAAAAACAGTTATGCCAAAAAAACGAAAACCTACTCGCAAGAAATCAGTTTCCACGGCTCCAAAGCATGATGTGCCGAGCGGCTTTTGGGCGCAAGTCGGCGCGGTACTGCTCGTCGTGTTGTCGCTTCTTCTGGTGGTGGCGTGGTTTGGTGTTGGTGGTCCGGTGCTGGGGTGGCTACACAAAGCGACCATGAGCATGCTTGGTTACGCGATGTATGGGCTACCGATTTTGCTAATATATATTGCTGTGGAGATTTTCCGCGCGGAGAATAATCGGTTACCGCTGGCGATGAAATTAGCAGCTATCCTCGAAGTAGTGTGGCTGTCAGGGCTGTTTGGTCTAGTAAAAACACCGGCCCGCCCGGAGGCTGGTGGTTTCATCGGCGATACGGCTAATCAAGCGATGAGTGCCATGGTCGACCCGGGCATCGCTGCTTTGATATATGTGGTGCTCATCATCATCACGGCGTTATTTATTACCCAGACGTCGCCGTTTACGGTGATTAAGAAAGTAGCCGAGGCGCTCAAGCGCGACCACTCTGAGGATGACAACAATGCGGCGGTGATGAAGAAGGCGGCTCGTGAAGATGTGGCCAGCGCCAAATCATCGAGCGACATCAAGTTGAATGCTGGCGTTCCGACCGTCGATCCAGTCACGCCAAAAGACAGAAGGACGTCACCATTGAGCAGTCTGCGCGGCAGTGTGGCGCGGGATAAGGTCGCCGAAGAGCAAGCAGCGTTGGTGGCGGCGCACGATCCGAACTGGCAGGCGCCAAGCCTTGATCTGCTGGAGAAAAAGCAAAGTCCGGCTGATGCTGGTGATATTCGGCAAAACGCGCAGATTATTCATGACACCTTGGCAGAGTTTAATATCGACGTAGAGATGGAAGATGCAAATATTGGGCCAAAGGTAACGCAGTATACCTTGCGGCCGCCAAGCGGCGTGAAGTTAACGCGTATTACGGCGCTGGAGACGAATATTGCTTTGAATTTGGCAGCGCAGAGTCTGCGTATCGAGGCGCCGATTCCTGGGCAAAAAGCCGTTGGTATTGAAGTGCCAAACCGCCGGGCCGCTGATGTGCGACTATACGGCGTTCTGGACTCGAAGCAGTGGAAGAATGCTCGCGAACCATTGAGTTTTGCCATCGGTAAGGATATCTCTGGTGAAGCGGTGGTTGGTGAGCTCAACAAAATGCCGCACATGCTGATCGCTGGTCAGACCGGTTCTGGTAAGTCGGTGATGATTAATACCTTGCTAACTAGTTTGCTATATCGCAACAGCCCGAGCGACATGAAATTGATTTTGGTTGACCCAAAGCAGGTGGAAATGGCACCGTATGAGGATATTCCACATCTGTTAACACCAGTGATTACTGAGCCAGAAAAGACTATCTCGGCCTTGAAATGGGCGGTCAATGAGATGGAACGGCGGTATAAGTTGTTGGCCGCCGAGAAGATTCGCGATATCAAGAGCTATAATCAACGCCTCGCCACGCGAGCTAAAAAAATCCCAGTAGCGGACGCTGATGGCAATATTCAACAGCACGAAGACGGGGCGATGCCGTATATTACTATTGTGATTGACGAGCTGGCCGATTTGATGATGGTGGCGGCGCGTGACGTTGAGGCGCTGATCGTTCGCTTGGCGCAGAAAGCCCGAGCGGTGGGTATTCACTTGGTCTTGGCAACACAGCGGCCGAGTGTCGACGTGATTACTGGTTTGATCAAGGCGAACGTGCCAGCACGAATTGGTTTTACGGTGGCGTCGCAAGTTGACTCGCGGACCATTCTTGACCAAATTGGTGCCGAGAAACTACTTGGTCAGGGTGATATGCTACTATACACGCCGAGTATGAGTAAGCCAAAGCGTATCCAAGGTGCGTGGGTTACCGATGACGAGGTTAATAAAATTACTGACCACCTGAGGATGCAGTCAGCGCCACAGTACAATGATGAGGTAGTAGCGCAGCCAGTTCAGCTGAATGGCAAGGGTGGTATGGCGGTTGATTTTGGCGGTGGTGGTGAAGATGAAGCATTTATGGACGCGGTGCGAGTGGTGATTGAGGGCGGTAAGGCCTCTACCAGCTACCTGCAGCGGCGGCTGCGGATAGGTTACGGCAAGGCAGCCCGGCTGATTGAAGAGATGGAAGAGCGTGGCATTGTCGGCCCAGCGAACGGCTCAAAAGCTCGTGATGTTTTGGTCTCAAGTGTCGATGAGCTAGGGCAATAGCTAGCTTGACATAATTATTTTATAGGTTATAATACGCTAAGTGAGAAGTTGATTTGTATGTGGAAGGATGGCTACATGGCGCACATAAGTTGTAGAAATAATGGAGAATTATCTCCTGATAGTAAAGGCGACAAGTTAAGGAAGCTTCTTGTGCTGGGGGTTGCTGCAGTCACGTTAGCCGTATCGGGTATACTTGGGTATAGTCTTGGCCGGTCACACGATGTTCCGCCCGCACCATCAGTAGAAAATACCGATGGTGGAACATCCAAAGAGTCCAATGATAGTTCGAGAGTGGAAGAAATTACATTTACGCTACCAAACACCGAAGGCCGTCGAGAGGCAGAGGTCTTTTTAAAGGATCCCAATATAGTCCAGTCTGCGCGCGATGTTGCTGGACGAGTGCTTACTGCTGCAGGGAAGTCGGTTGATAGTAATGCTGCTCGACTCGTTCGCCAAGATTATTATGATGATCACAATAGGCCTAAACAGCAGTCAATAACAATTACAGATGATAAGGGACACGTGGTATCGGTTGATGTTGCTCAAGGCGACAAAAGGTTTGGTGGAAGTGAGATCGCAGTAGAAGTTACCACTGATATAATTGAGGTCGGCGCAAAGAGTAGACAGACGGATCGGATAACGTGGCGGTTGGATTTTTTGTCTCCAGAACCTGTGGCACATCAGCATATCGAATCTCCAGAAGCACTACTACCGGCTCTAGAAGGCGTGTTACCGACGAAAGTGGAATGGTCGCACAGACAGACTGCTGATGGTTGGTCGGAGACTAAGGAAATTACAATCGTTTCACCAAAGTCTGTCTCGCCATCGAGACCAGATTATGAAAGCATAGCGGCGGTACCGGCTAAGGGAGAGATTAATGGTCGGGCCGTGGAGAGTGCTAAGGTATATGATGCGGCAAAAAGCCTATTTGATCGGCTCGCGACCGATGGTGATATATCCGATATCTTGCCCTCTCAGTAAACTAACGTGCCGCCAGATATTCACCAAGTAGTGTTATTTTGTGGCCAGTTGAGGTAATTTTATTAATGGCGCGATGTAATGACGGGCCAGCAGCGTCAACGGTCATGAAGAATTTATAGTTCCATGGTTGACCGACGATGGGCTGGGACTGGAGGCTGGTGAGGTTAATGGACTGATCGGCGAATGTGCGGAGTATTTCAAGGAGGCTGCCTGGCTGATGGGCGGTGGTCACCACAAGCGTTGCTCGATCAGCGTCGGTCGCCGTGGTTATCTGGTCAAGGACCAGGAAACGCGTGATGTTGTCCTGAGCATCTTGGATGTGGTGTTTGAGAATTGGCATATTGTATAGTTGGGCAGCAGTTTCGCTAGCAATGGCCGCTAGGTGTGGTGAACCCCGTTGCTTGATGAATTCGACAGCGCCAGCGGTATCAAAATATTCAATTTGTGCGGCTTGTGGTAGGTGTTCTCGGAGAAAATGCTGACACTGTGACAGGGCGACAGGATGTGAATAGACAGCGGTGATGTCTTCAAGTTTTGTGCCTGGATTGGTGATGAGGGTTTGTTGAATAGCAAGCGTCACTTCACCAACGATGGGAGCACTGCAGGATTCAATGTGACGGTAAGTTTCGTTGATGGTGCCATAAATGGTATTTTCCACTGCCACGACAACGGCGTCGGCTTTATTGCGGGCATAGGCTTGAAAGACGTCGCCAAAGGTCATGCACGGAACAACGGTAGCGTCAGGTCCGTACCATTGTTTTGCTGCTTGTTCATGAAATGATCCAGCTTGTCCTTGAATGGCGATACGCATGAACTCTATTGTAACATGGTCTGGCGGGGTGTATCACTGGACTTTTGCATCAGATTACCGTATAATACGAGAGAATAATAACCTAAGGTTATGTGCGATAACATAACCATCCGTAATGGATTCCAAAGGAGGAAACATGAACGAATACGAACTGACCGTTCTAGTCCATCCAGATTTGGAAGCAAATCTGGATGCGGCCCTAGACAAGGTCCGGTCGCTCGTCACTACCAATGGTGGCGAAATTACCAAAGAAGACAATTGGGGCAAGAAAAAACTAGCCTATACAATTCGCCGTGAAGACTTTGCGGTGTATGTTTACTTTGAGGTGAAGTTGCCAAGCAGTGCACCGCTCAAGATATCAAATGTTCTGAATATCACCGACGAGGTACTTCGTTATTTGTTGGTTAAGACCGACGAGAAGACACGCCAGGCGCTTGCTGAGCAGAAAGAGCGCGAAGCCAAGGCCGCTACCGAGGCGGCTGATAAAGAAGCCTAACATTCAACGCGATACATAATAAAAAAGGAGGGTCATCATGGCACGAAGTATTAACCAAGTTATCTTACTGGGACGGTTAACACGCGATCCAGAGCAGCGGACAACGCCATCAGGTCGGACAGTTGTCAGCTTCAGTATTGCAGTTGATCGTGCCGGACAGGATGATCAGGCTGACTTTTTCGACGTTACCGCGTGGGAAAAATTGGGCGAACTGGTGATGCAGTACCTGTCAAAAGGCCGCCGCGTGTTGGTGCAGGGTCGGTTGCGACAGGACAGCTGGGATGATAAAGAAACCGGCAAGCGCCGCTCGCGTATTGAAGTGACGGCGACCGACGTAACATTTCTTGATGCTCCGAGCGGCGATAGCGCGAATACAACTGCACCACGTAATACTAATACCAAGCAGGCTGAGACCGTAGCGGATATTGATGATAAGCCGATCGATCTTAGCGAGATACCGTTCTAAAGGAGAGCAAAATGGCAAAACGATTAAAGAAAGATACCCCAACGGTTTTTGACTACAAGGATGTCAAAACATTAATGCGCTATGTTAATGCGTATGGTCAAATTGAGCCGATAGCGAAGACGGGTCTCAGTGTCAAGCAGCAGCGTAGCTTGGCAGTGGCAATCAAGCGTGCTCGGCACTTAGCATTGCTGCCGTTTGTATCGCAAGGGCAATAAGTATACGTTGAGGGAACTCTCTAATCCCAGACGTATTTAGAGATAAGAGAGAAAGTCGAGTGGTCTGTGCAGGGTAAGGTGCGGGCCACTGCTGTTTGTGGGCTGCTGTACAGCGTGTTTTTATTTTTGATACAAGATAGTATTATGATGTTACTAAGCCCACTGTGGGGTGTTTGAGTAAAAAATATGTTCAGTCAGCGAGAAATACTCTACCGTCCGAAAGAATGTTAGAATTAGGTACGGTAGTTTAAAGTTATAGGAAAGGAAAGACAATATGTATCAGCCGACAGATCTTAAAAAAGGTACGGTTTGTCAGATTGACGGTAAGCCATACCGCGTCATTGAATATGGACAGAAGGTTATGGGGCGTGGAGGTTCTATTGTGAACGTTAAATTGAAAAACTTACTGGATGGAAGTGTCATCCCGAAAACCTTTAAGGGTCAAGACAAAATTGAGCCAGCTGAGGTGACTAGCAAGACTGTTCAATATTTATATCATGACGGAGATATGTTCTGCTTCATGGATCCAGAAAGTTTTGAACAATTTGAACTGTCTAATGATGTGGTAGATGAGGCAAAAAATTATTTGAAAGAAGGTTGTGAGCTGAATCTCCAGGTGTTTGACGGGCGAGTGATTAATGTTGAATTATCAAAAAATCTTTATCTCGAAGTTACATATACCGAAGATGTCGTGAAGGGCGATACAACCTCAAGCGTACTTAAGGATGCAACGCTTGAGACGGGCCTTGTTATTAAGGTACCAGCATTCATTAAACAGGGCGATATTGTCAGTGTTGACACAGCGACGGGTGAATATCGAGAGCGCAAAAAATGACAAAAGGGTCTTCTTGCCAGAAGCGTCGCCCAGGGTGTTCGGGCGACACTTTTTATTGTCATAAATACATCAAATAACGACAAAGAATGGAACGAGATTTTAGGTATTGATGCTAAAAATACAACGTAATGTATGTATAGCTGGTAGGGTGTTTTTGGTGATACATATAATAATTATTTTCATGAAAAATATGAGCCTATTTGCGATAATGGTGAGAGTTTTCTTGGCCACTACAGGGGTAAATATAACTATTGATGTATAAATTACACTGATGCGTAGTATACAACGTTGTATTTTAGTTAACGTAGAATTAATGATAGAAAAGATCAGCCAATAGGTAAAAACAAGAATAGCTATTGATGTATTTATAACAGCATTTATGCTATCGCAGTAGGTCGCTAATGATTGAGAAAAATATGTATTCAGGCTACAATGAGAAGTGACATGAAGCAGCGATTAGATAAAATGATACTAGAACGCGGGTTGGTTGAATCGCGTTCAGAAGCAGAGAATTGGATAGGCTTAGGGCAAGTCATGGTCAATGGTAGGGTGGCGACGCGTCCCGGATGTTTCGTTAACGAGACAGCAGACATTACATTGCTGACTCGTGAGCGGTACGTTTCGCGTGCAGGACTCAAGCTAGCGAGTGTGGCGGATAGTTTTCGGTTGAACTTTCAGGGGAAAACAGTGCTGGACATAGGGTCGAGTACGGGTGGATTTACTGATTTTGCGCTGCGTCATGGCGCCCGACGCGTGTATGCTGTTGATGTGGGCACGAATCAGTTGCACCATCGACTGCGTGACGATCGGCGCATAATATTACACGAAAAGACAGACATTCGTGACTTTGAGCTTGATTGTCCACCAGACATTATCGTGGGAGACGTGTCATTTATTAGTCTGCGCGACATTCTACCACACGTTGCAAAACGGCTGATGGGCAGTGCGACGGTGCTTGTAGCAATGGTAAAACCGCAGTTCGAGGCAGGGCATCATTTGGTACAAAAGGGTGTTGTAAAAAATGCTGCTATACGACGAAAGATCCTGACCGATTTTGAGCAATGGGCAAAACAGTATTTTGTAGTTCTTGATAAAAAGGATAGCACCGTCGCTGGTAGTAAGGGTAACGTTGAGCGCTTTTATAAGCTACAACTGAAAAAATAACAGAGGTAATAACTGTAGTAAAAATAGCATCGTTGTATTTAAGGTAACGTAGTATAATATACAATAAGGTTAGACATTGAACCGAAATTCGACGACATCATTAGGCTGCATGATGTAATTTTTACCCTCAGTGCGTATTTTACCCGCTTCACGGGCCTTAGCTTCTGAACCTGCGGCAACAAGGTCGTGGTAGCTAATGACTTGCGCGGCGATGAATCCGCGCTCAAAGTCTGAGTGGATGACGCCAGCAGCCTGTGGCGCCGTCCAGCCTTTATGTATTGTCCATGCTCTAACTTCCTTCTGACCTGCCGTGAGATAGCTCTGTAGACCAAGTGTGTCGTACGCGGCATGGATAAGCTGCGACAATCCAGTTTCGGAAGCTCCGTAGCTATCAAGCAGTTCCAAAGCGTCATTATTTGATAATTCTCTGAGCTCTTCTTCAAGCTTGGCACAAATAAATAATACTCGAGCTGGCGCGACGAGTTTGGCAAGTTTTTCCTGTAGGACATGGTCGCCGAGCCCCGCCTCGTCAACATTAAATGTATAAATAATTGGCTTGGCGGTGAGTAAATGAAGATCATTAATTATCTCATATTTGATATTTTCTATGGATGCTATTGGTGTACCTGAATTAAGTGATGTCAGGAGCGTTTCAAGATATGTAGCCACCTGTCGTGCCTCCGGCTTGGCTTTGGCTTCTTTTTGGAGACGAGGCAGACGATGTTCTATAGTTTGGATGTCGGCAAGGATAAGTTCGGTATTGATGATGTCAATGTCAGCCTGAGGATTAATCGGGGTATTGTCGTGTCGTAATATATCTGAGTTTTCAAAGGCGCGAACGATGTGGATAATGGCGTCGCATTCGCGAATATTGTGCAGGAATTTATTGCCAAGCCCTTCTCCTTTTGAGGCGCCAGCTACCAATCCAGCGATGTCGACGAACGTTACGGTCGCGGGGATAATTTTTTGCGTATCATACAGTTTTGCGAGCACATCGAGCCGCTCATCGGGAACCGGTACGATGCCAGTATTCGGTTCAATGGTGGCAAACGGGTAATTAGCCGCTAGAATATTATTGTTAGTAAGCGCATTAAATATGGTCGACTTACCGACATTTGGCAGGCCGACGATTCCGATTGATAGACTCATATCGTGTATTATAACAAATTATACAAACTTGCCTCAGTGTATAATATGTATTAGAATAAGCAGTATGAATAAGGTTATTGTCTCGCGAATATTTATGATAGTGGGTATCATGTTGAGTGCCGGGGCGATAGTCGCCGTTATCATGATGGTGATGGGGCGATTGCATGTTGGACTAAAAGAGCCGAGCCAAGATATCGCGCCAACCGCTAAGATGATGTGTGGCGAGGATATGATAAAAGAATATCGGTCAATTATCGCTGCGCCAAATGGGTATGGTCCGACAGCGCTTGAGGGGCTGGTGAAGAAGATCTCAGAGCGTGGTGGTCCGGGTGACGATGCGGTGTGTCACTATATTGTGCTTCACGATGCATCGCTACGGAATGACCGCCAGCGGATTGATCAGATTCATCAAGGGTTGGTCAACTCGATGAAGATGCGTCAGGCGGTCGAGCCGTTTTATCGACTGGGTATTAATCAGGATACGGTAAAAGCACTGGTCGAGATCGGTAAGGCTGATGCGGGTGCGGGGAATAAGGATGGTACACCGGGTCAGGGTTAGGGTCGGACTACGGCTTGTTATTGGCTATATGCTGGCACTTGTGGTTGTCGCATCGACGTTGGCGATTATTGGTGCGGATAGAGCAGAGGCGGTGGACTGTAGCGGTTTGAGCGGCCGACGACGTTTGATGTGTATTAATGCACGCAATGATGGTGAACGGTTTGCGGTGCAATATATCTGTAAGGGTGGCGGAACGCGGTGCGGTGCGATGTGGATGTCGTCACCTGGGACGTCGTATACGAATGATGTTATTAACACCGTTAGCTGGAATGCGACGTCATTATCACTTGACTTGAGGGGGTCAGTGAATGGTAATGGTCAGTCGCGAGCACGGGTGTGGGCAACAAATGTAACGGTTAGTCAGAATGGTCGGACATTACTATCTGGCGGTACGCTTGATCGTGGGACGCATCCATCGGGCGCGTACCACTGGGTTGATGGCGGTAGCAGCATTCGAGTAAATGGAATTGACATATCTGGCGTAATTGCACCAGGAAGTTCCGGCCGTATCATTTTGCAGGTGCGGCGCTGTTTCTATAGTAGTCCAGGCGGTAGCGGTGCTTGTGCGACACAAGATGTCGAGGTATGGATTAAGCGTGAGCAGGCGCCAAACCAATGGACCGTTGAAGGGCAATCGCGAGTGTCAATCAATGGTGGCAGTTTAGTGCAAAACGCGACCGCTGCGCCAGGACAGCGCGTACGATTTTTTCATTATCTACGGAATAATTCTTCGTACACGATTCCTCCCTATACCCTAAAGCGCATAGGAATTAATCAGGATGTTAATGGTACGACAACCCATCATGCGTGGGCGTCGCCGTATACGCGTAGTGCTAGCCCGTGGAATACGTTTTATGAGCCGAGCGACGTTAAGCCATATAATAATGTCTTTGGGGCTGAGGGGATCGTGACGCAAGATGATGTCGGTAAAACAGTATGTCAAAAGATCTTATGGCTGCCGGGTGCGTGGAATACTGACGGCTGGGGGGTCTCATCGAATGCCTGTGCATCGGTGCCGTATGATTATGAGTTGCGGCCGGAGGTGCAGGCGCCAGATTATATTAATGAAGGAACGATTGAGGTGAGTGGCGTGACCGCGCGAATTAATCATACAGGATCGACACGGTCAAATCGGGCAAATTATGCTGTAGTGCGGTTTGTGTTAAGGGGTGGTGGAAATTATACCGTGCCGGGCGGTGAGGGAGTTGTTGTGCCGTATGATAGACGTTCGCCGGGTAATTTAGTGGGCGATTGGGATTGTTATATCGCCAAGAACACGATTAAAAATAGTCGACCGGGTTTGCAGGTGGCAGATTGTACGTCAAATAATTTGGCACGTAATGGCGCGGGAACAATTATCCAGCGAGGTGGGCTGGAAATTCCGCTTGGCAAGGATAACTTGAGCGGAGTGACGATGACGACTGGCGACCAGTTGTGCTATATGACTATTGTGAGTACATATAACCAACATGTGAATACCAGTACGTTTCGCTATGCGGTAGATTGTGCAAGAGTCGCTGGACGGCCAAAAGTTCAGTTCTGGGGGGCGGATGTGCGGGTTGGTGTCGGGATAGACGGCAGTGCGGGTAATAATAATGCAGAAGTCAGGACATCACTGACGAGGGTGAGGCGATAGATGGCGTTGCAGTTAAAAACCCGAAGGTGGTGGATCGGAGTCGGTGCCGTTGGGCTAGTGGTATTCGGAAGCCTTGGAGTGTATATCTGGCGTCATTATATCAGCGTAACGGCGCAAGTAGCACCTGACGTAACTCACGTCGAGAGGGCGGTGCTAGCAGCAAGTACGACAACGCCACCGGGCGGCAGTAGTTATGACCCAGCCACGTCGTATCACATGCCGTGGGAGAAATATCCGGTTGGCGAGAGAGAGCAGATCGGCGGGACGCCAGAACGGATTAGTAGTTGGCCAACGGCCGGGGATGGTGGATCTGACTGTCGCGTGAACGCAAATGCCACGACAGTGGTCGATGGTGTTGGCGGGACATTTAATTATGGTGGGTTTACGATGCTGCCATCACCGATGTCTGGTAATCGGACAGTTGGTCAGGATAAGTGTAGCGGATCGGTGTCAACATGGACGGCACCGGACGGTGAAAATAGCACATCTTCGGCAACGCCAGCACCGAGTTGGTTTGACGATGTGGTAGCGGCCAATAGCGGTGGTCTAGCGGGCGGAGCATATGTTAATCCACGAGCGTATGGTGGCTGGGCGACGGATGCTAATGCCACGACGAAAGTACCATTTGGTGTACCTGCCCAACGATCGGGCGCGGCTGGGGCGGCTGAGTTTGCCGAATGCGGCGGGGTTGCTAAGGAATTAGGAACATCTGCGTGGGCAACTGATGGAGCGTTTCGGCAGTCGATATATGATCAAGGTGGCCAGTCGAAGCCGCTCTGGGGTGCGCGTTGTAAGGACGAGACAAAGTTGAAAGAGACACTGACCCGGCGTCACAATGCGCCGCAAACTGATACCAATGGTGAAAATTACGTGAAGTCGTCTGGCGTAACGCTATTTCGGCAGAAATTCCGGCTGACGAGCCAGCAGCTCGAAGAGATTCGTCAGCTAGATTTGTTGAATGACGGACGATCAGGGCTGTACTTACGTTTGGCGGTTGATGATTATGCTGCGGTGTACATTAATGGCAAGCCAGTGTTTGCCAATCCGAAAGCGTCGTCTGGTGTCGAGATGAAGAGAATCATCGCAGATTATTTGCGGGCTGGTGATAATGTGATTGCCCTAGAGGTGCAAGATGCGATTGCTCCAACTAGCCTGGCCAATGCTAATGCGGCTGCTCGCTGGCTGCTCGGTGTGTATGCGCCAAAGGGGTGGCAGCCGGTGCCGGGGGAGCCGCGGCTGTACGGATCGTGGGCGGAATATGCCGTTAGTGCGCCTGGACAAATTATTTCCTCCTCGGGAGCAGGACTATCATCTACGCCGACAGGGCGAACGGGGGCGATTGAGGCACGGCAATATAATGATCTGACATTTCAAAACACTAACACCCCGTTTGGTAATTTTCGCGACAAGATGCCGACCGTGCGAACGCCTGATGCCTATTTTACGAACACGGGAAATTTGTCTGGGGCGGTGTCTATGAGCGACGTGGCTAGTGGCGTGTATCAGGCTGGCAGCGTGACGATTACTGGTGGAGAAATTAAGCGTGGCCGGCAAATTGTTATCAAATCGAGCGGCGTGGTGATTATCAAGGGCGATGTAAAGCAGGAGGGCGGTAACTATTCGGCGGCTCGGGATTTGCCGCAGCTGATTATCAGCGCTCGGCATATTATCATTGAGCCGAATGTGACGCAGCTTGATGCTTGGCTGGTGACCAAGAATGGTACAATTAACACCTGTGATACCATAGTTCGTGATAGTCGTCAGTGGCTGTCGGGGCTGGATGCAAAAACCTGCGAAAAACAGCTGCGGATCAACGGTCCGATTATCGCGAAGCACCTCTTTTTGCGTCGTACCTTTACCAAGGGTGGCGATACCTCTGGCAATAATCCGGGCGAGCCGGCGGAAATATTGAATTTGCGTGCCGATGCATATTTGTGGGGAAATGAGCGGTCGAAAGAATCGGGGGCTATCAAAACGATGCATTTAAAGGAATTGCCGCCGCGTTTTTAAGGGTTTTACATTTTAAAATGCTTATGTATAATAGAATAGTATGAAAATAGCAAAAGGGCTGGGCGACTTTTTCGGATTAGACATCGGGACGAATGCGGTGCGTGTAGTTCAGCTGGCGCGAACGAGCAACGGATGGAATCTGCTGCATTATGGATATGCGCCTGTCGACCCCAAGGTCACAAGTAGCGACTCGCCAGAGGCGCAGCGTAAGCTTGGTGAAGTGATCATGACCGCTGTCGGACAGAGCGGTATCAAGACGCAAAATGTAGCGATTGGGCTGCCGTCGAGCAAGACCTTTACGGCGATTATTGATGTGCCAAAAGTGTCAGACCAAGAGCTAAAGGCGACCATGAAATACCAGGTCGATCAGTACATTCCTATGGCGATTGAGGATGCCAAGGTTGATTGGGCGCTGCTCGGCGACAGTTTGCGTGAGCAAGGTCAGTACGAAGTGTTATTGACGAGTGCAGCGATTAGCTATGTCGAGGAACGACTCGAGTTCATTGAAGGTCTTGGCTTTAATGTGGTCGCTGAGGAACCGGATCCGATCGCGATGCTTCGGGCATTAGCGCCGACTGATGGAGCAACCGCAAAGCTAGTTTTGGATATGGGCGAACATTCGACTGACTTGGCAGTCATTTATGGCGATATGCCGCGGTTAGTGCGCACGGTGCCGAGCGGATTGCAGGCGTTGGTGCGAGCGGCGGTGCAAAATCTCAACGTGCAGGATGATCAGGCTCGCCAGTTTATTATCAAGTTTGGCTTGGCACCTGACCGGCTTGAGGGGCAAGTTCTCAGGGCGATTGACGGCGTGCTGGATAATTTTGCAGCTGAGCTGACCAAATCAATCAAGTTCTTCCAGACGCGCTACCCGAGTATTTCCGTGTCAGGCATTCTGCTGTCGGGCTTTGGCGCGGCGATACCGATGATGGATAATTACATTGCTAACAAGACTGGTATACCAGCGACTACGGCTGATCCGTGGCAGCATGTCAGTCTTGGGCAGGCCGATCAGCAAAAATTAGCACCAATTGCCTCGGAGTTTGCGACGGTCGTTGGTTTAGCGCAGCGGAGGAATGGATCGTGATTGAGATTAACTTGATTCCTGATGTCAAGCGCGAGTTACTTCGGGCAAAAATGATGCGTAACGCTGTCACCGCGATGTCGATAACCGTCGGCATGATCGCGGTCGGAGTGGCAGTTGCGCTTGGCTTGATCTTTGGCGGTCAAGTAGCCCTGGAGGCGCTGCATGATGGGACAATTAAGAGCAAGACACGTGAGCTGACGTCGATTGAAGACCTTGATAAGTTGGTGACCATTCAGCATCAGCTGGCAACAATCAACAAACTATCAAGTGAGCGGCAGGCTGATTCGCGGCTATTTGACGTGATGACGGCGGTGAATCCAGTGGCGCCAAATAGTATTAAAATCGCAACACTAAAGCTCAAGCCAGAGTCGCGGACAATTACTATTGAGGGCTCAGCCGAAAACGGCTATATTGCACTGGAGATATTTAAAAAGACGATTACTAATACGACTGTGCAGACAACACAAAATGGGCAAGAGGTTAAACAACCGCTGGCTGAGAATCTGCAGGCGGGTGAGGCCAGCTTTGGTGAAGATGCCAACGGCAAGAAGGTGTTGCGCTTCTCGTTCACGTTTACCTATCCGGCAGAATTGTTCTCGAAAACGAGCGGCTCAGTGGTGATTGCGACGCCAAACGGTAAAGTTGATGTGACTGATTCGCGGCTGGGGGTGCCAGAGAGCCTATTTGCCAAGAAGCCAAAAGACGCTTCAAATAAGGAGAAAAACTAATGCCTGAAAATAAAGACGTTGCCATCCGTAAGCGCCAGCAGATTGACTCCTCGAAAAAAACCATGTTTCTGTTTGTGGCGGGTGCGGCATTTGTGAGTGGCGTGGCAATTGTGGTGTCGTTCTTCCTCGTGCGGCAGATTTTGTTTCATGGCGCAGTGGTACTCGCGAAGCAAGACACCATTAATACACTGGAGAATAATAAAAAGGCGGCCGAGTCGCTCAAAGATAATGTGCGCTCACTAGAAGCGAATGAAGCACTTAACTCAGTGAAGTTAACGGATAGTAGTAGTCCATTGCAGACGATTCTTGATGCGCTGCCAGCTAGTGCGAATGCCGATGCGCTTGGTGCATCCATCCAGAAGAAGTTCGTCAATGGCATCGCCGGTCTGTCACTAGAAAGCATCTCGGTCCACTATACGGCGAATGAGTCGGGTGCGGAGCAAGAGGACGCTGGTGATGGTCGCTCGGCGGTGAGTTTCACCATAACAGTGAGCGGTACGTCATCAAGCCTCAAGGAGCTGTTAACGCGCTTTGAAAAATCAATTCGGGTTATCAATATTACCGAGATTGAGATGCAGGCCAGCGAGGATGGCAAGATGACTATGGATATCTCTGGCAAGGCCTATTTTGAGCCGGCGCAAAAAGTTGGATTAGGAAAGAAGGTGATCAAGCCATGAAGAAGAGCGATATAGCGATGATCGTGTTGATAGCTAGCCTTGGCGTTGTGGTGGCATATTTTGTTGCCAGTAGTATTCCGTTCTTGCGCGTACCATCATCGGGTGTGGAAGTGCAGACGATATCAAAAATTAGTCCAGATATTGAGCAGCCGGATAAGACAGTATTTAATCGTGAAGCTATTAACCCAACGGTGGAAGCAATTGTTGGCAAAGCGACTGGTAGTTAGCGCGGAGGTGATATGGCGCTACTGACGGATGATATGCAGGGAAAATTGATTGGCTTGCTGACGAGCGAGGGCTTGATCGAGCGGTCAGTTGTTAAGGAGGCGCAAAAACGCGCCAGCGAGTCGGGTAAGCCGCTACTGTCGCTGTTGACCGAGGAGCACCTTTTGGAGAATGAATTATTGGTGCATGCGGTGGCGCAATTGTCTGGTGTGCCGTATGTTAATCTCGCAAGCAGCGTGATTGAGCAGCACATCTTGAACCTGCTGCCGGAGGATGTTGCCGAGCGATTTATGGCGGTACCACTGGCCGAGGTGCAGGGGCGCTTGGCGGTGGCGATGATTGATGCTAATAATGTCCAGGCGGTTGACTACCTAGCAAATCGTATCCAGCGGCCGCTCAAGGTATTCATGGCCTCCGAAGAAAGCATCCGTCATGTCCTTGGCCAGTACAGAACAGACTTATCATCGGTCAATGAAGCAGCGGAAGACTCGCAGCGCGAAGCACTGGATGAGTCATCGCAGAACATTGTGACGATCGTTCAAGATTCACCGATCTCGCGGGCGCTTAGTACGATCCTAGAGTATGCAGTAAAGAGCCATGCCTCGGACGTACACATTGAGCCATTAGAAAAGGCGTTGAAAATTCGCTGTCGTGTTGATGGCGTGTTGCGGGAAATTATGCAGCTACCAAAAAGTATCGAACCAGCGCTGGTCAGCCGTATTAAGATTCTATCAAATCTCAAAATTGATGAGCATCGGATTCCGCAGGATGGCCAGTTCGCAGTCAATGTGGCCGGCAAGGACGTTGACCTGCGTATTGCGATTTCGCCGGTGGTGTGGGGAGAGCAGGTGGTGATTCGTCTGCTTGATAAGACGGGCAACTCGTTTGATTTGACTGATATGGGGTATGCTGGGCGGGCACTGAGAGCCATCCAAAAAGGCATCAAGCGGCCAAGTGGAATGATTTTGACGTCTGGGCCGACTGGTTCGGGTAAGTCAACTAGCTTGTATGCGCTGATCAAGGAAATCAAGGACGACTCGATCAATATTGTGACGCTGGAGGATCCGGTGGAGTACAAGATTGACGGCGTTAATCAGATCCAGGTGCATGCTGATGTTGGGCTGACCTTTGCATCGGGCTTACGGTCAATTCTCCGGCAGGATCCCGACGTGGTGATGGTCGGTGAAATCCGCGATACTGAGACGGCGAATTTGGCGGTGCAAGCGGCATTGACCGGACACTTAGTCTTCTCGACGCTGCACACTAATTCGGCGGCGGGTGTGCTGCCGCGGCTGTTGGATATGGGGATTGAACCGTTCTTGATTGCTAGTACCGTAAATACCATCATTGGCCAGCGGCTAGTCAGGCGGGTGGCACCAAAATATGATTCATATCAATCGTCACCACTTGAAACGGAGACTATTCAGTCAACGGTTGGCCACCTCCTGCCAAAAACCCAGGCTGACATATCGACTGTTTCGCAGGATTTGGGCTACAAGGCCTTGCCATTATCTGGTCAAGCCGCTTATACTTTAGTCAGGGGCCGCGATATGCCGCAGACGCCGCAAGGTTACTCAGGACGATGTGGTTTGTACGAGGTGATGGACGTCACTGAGGAAGTTCAAAACCTGATTGTCAAGCGGGCAACGAGCGCCGAGATTCAGCGGCTTGCCATTCAGCAAGGCATGATAACGATGCGTCAAGATGGTTATCTCAAGGCGCTCAGTGGCGTGACAACATTAGAGGAAGTAAATCGGGTAGCAGCCGATACAGCATAAAAGAAAAGGGGGACGATTATGAATAATCAAGAATTACGCATCGAAATTTTACTCGAAGAGGTGGTCAAGAAGCGAGCCTCAGACCTTCACATTCAAGTGGGCCTGCCACCGATGCTGCGCATTGACGGAACATTGGTCGCAGCAACGGGCACGCAGCCGCTTGATGAGGCGACCGTGGAGCGGCTGGTATTTCAGATTCTTGATGAGGATCAGCGGCAAATTCTGCTCAAAGATAAGGAGTTTGACTTTTCGTTTGCGTTCGGTACACTAGGACGATTCCGGGTAAATGCCTTTCATGAGAGGGGTAACCTGGCGGCGGCGCTGCGCTTAATTCCAAACGAGATCAAGACTGCGCAGGAGCTGGGCATGCCGCCGATTGTCAATACATTTGCCGATTTCCCACGCGGTTTGGTGTTGGTGACGGGGCCGACCGGCTCTGGTAAATCGACGACGCTGGCAGCACTGGTCGACAAAATTAACGCCGAAAAGTCGCAGCACATCATTACTATCGAAGACCCGATTGAGTTTACGCACAAGTCAAAAAAATCGGTGGTGGTACAGCGCGAGGTTCATTATGACACCTATTCGTTCTCAGCGGCGCTGCGCTCTAGCCTGCGCCAAGACCCAGACGTGGTGCTGATCGGCGAGATGCGCGACCTCGAGACAATCTCGGCGGCGATTACCATTGCCGAGACCGGGCACTTGGTGTTTGCGACGCTGCACACCAACTCGGCGGCGCAGTCGATAGATCGTATGATTGACGTTTTCCCGCCGCATCAGCAGCCGCAGATTCGTGCGCAGCTCAGCAATATTCTGATGGCAATTTGTTCGCAGCGGCTGGTGCCATCTATCGGTGGCGGTCGGGTGGTGGCGGCCGAGATCATGATTGCTAATCCAGCGGTGCGTAACATTATTCGCGAGGGCAAGAGTCATCAGCTGGATGCTGTCATTCAGACGGGTGCTGATCAGGGTATGCAGACGATGGATCGAACGCTAGTGAATCTGGTACAGAATGGTACGATTACGTATGATAGTGCTCGTGAATTTGCGGTTGATCTAGCGGAGTTCGAGCGGCTTATTCGAGGGTAGCGCATGAAAAAATATCATTATGAGGCCAGGGATTCAGCTACGCAAAAGATAACCAAGTCGGTTGTGCAGGCTGAGAGCGAGGTTGCCGCGGCAAAGTTGCTGAATGCTCAAGGCTTCGTGCCGCTGAAAATTGAGCTGCAGGATGAGCGTGAGGGCTTCTTTCAGCGATTGTCAAATAAAATATCGTCCAAGGACAAGATCGTCTTTACGCGGCAGTTAGCGACGTTGATTGGTGCGGGGTTGCCGCTGGCGCAGAGCATGCATACGGTGCTGGAGCAAACTCAGAATAAACAGATGCAGAGCATTATTCAGGAGATAATTTCTGATATTGAGGGCGGTCGGCAACTGTCAAGTGCGTTCGAGAAGCATCCAGAAGTATTTGACAATGTATACGTGGCGTTGGTGGCGGCCGGTGAGGCGTCAGGAACGTTGGATGAAGCGCTTAAGCGCATCGCGTCACAGCAAGAAAAAGATACAGCGATGCTTAGCAAGGTGCGTGGCGCCATGGTCTATCCGGCGATTGTGCTGCTGGTGATCATCGCGGTAGTGGTGTTCATGCTCGTGATGGTAGTGCCGCAGGTCGAAGGACTGTATGGCAGCTTACACAAAGAGCTACCGTTCACAACGAAGGCCATGGTCAGCGTCGCTGGTTTTTTGGCGCAGTTTTGGTGGGCGTTGGTGATTTTACTTGGCATCGGTTTATATTTCTTTCAGCAGTATCTCAAAACCGAGGCTGGTATTCGCGCTAAAGATACGTTCAAGCTGAACATACCAGTGTTCGACGCTATGTTCCGCAAGCTGTACATGGCTCGCTTTACTCGTACCGGTCAAACGCTTCTTAATAGCGGGGTAGCGATGCTGGATATGCTGAGCATCACTGCTCGGGCGGTCAATAATTCAGTTATCCGTCAAGGCATTGAGCATGCCAGCGAAAAGGTGAAGGGCGGCAAGGCGCTGTCGGTGTCCCTAAAAAATGAGGATTATATCTTGCCGATGGTGCCGCAGATGATCAAGATTGGCGAACAGTCGGGTAAAATCGACGAGATGATGGGCAAGTGCGCGCAGATTTACGAAGAAGAGCTGGATGAGGAGATCAAGGCGATCACGACAACGATTGAACCGGTGCTGATGGTGGTCTTGGCGGTCGTGGCCGGCGTGATGGTGGGTGCAATAATCTTTCCAATTTATAATCTGGTCGGAGATATTAGCCTCTAGACAATCCATAAGCAGTACGGTACAATAACGAAAGAAAGTTAAGTCACAGAAAGGTGGGCAACTTCATGGCTCAGCAAAAAGCAAATAAAGGATTCACAATCATCGAGGTCGTGTTGGTGCTGGCAATCGCTGGGCTGATATTCTTGATGGTATTCTTGGCATGGCCGGCCCTGCAGCGCAGTCAGCGCGATACACAACGACGGAGCGATGTGACCAGGTTTGTCTCGCAGGTGAATAGTTACGCGACGAACAACAAGGGAAGTATTCCGAAAACCGATACAGGATCGATTAATAGCTTCCTTGATTCGTATATGAAGCGTGGCAATGGTGAATTCAAGGACCCGCAGACAGGCAATAATTACAGCGTGGTGACTGGCGTCGCCCAACAAGGTTCGGCAACGACCGAGAAGATGGTCTATGCCACGAGCGCTCAATGTGATGGCGAAAATATTGTCGCCAAAAGTGGCTCGCCGCGCTCGTTCGCCGTCAAGGTGCAGCTAGAAGGAAGCGGTGCGTTTTGTAAAGACAACCAAAACTAACCAGAGACAACGAATTATTGGCAGCCTTCTACTATCAGGGGGCTGCTTTTTTCATGATTTCTTGTTACCATTAACAGTATGATGGTAGTGACAATACTGGTGGGTGTAGCGATTCTTGGCGCAGTGATGGGAAGTTTTATCGGTGCTCAGGTGTGGCGAGTCCGTGCTCGGCAGCTCGTTGAAGACAAGCAGGCCGGCGAACCGGTTGATACGCTGGAGCTACGCCGCCTGAAGCCGCTGCTTAAGCCCCTCAAGGACGATCGATCGCAGTGTCTTTCCTGTGGGCACGAGCTACGCTGGTATGATTTGCTGCCAGTGGTGAGCTGGCTGGCTGCTAGAGGTCGCTGTCGGTACTGCCAGGCGCCGATTGGCTGGATGGAGCTGGGGCTCGAAGTGGCAATGGCCGGGTTGTTCGTCGCAGTGACGTGGTATGGCATGATAACGTTTACGGCGCCACTAGTGATAACGAAGGTCGCGATTATACTGATGGGGCTATCATATCTAGCGTTCCTGTTCGTGTATGACAAGCGGTGGTTTTTGCTCCCGGACGTGGCGAATTGGCCGTTCGTGATGTTGGGGGCGCTATTTGCCGGGATTCACGTAGCGACTGGCCAGCTGCCGGGCGGAGTGCTGGGGTTGATAGCGGCGGTTGTTATCCTCAGTGGCGTGTACGCATTGCTCTACGTCGTGTCGAGTGGTCGCTGGATAGGATTTGGTGATGTCAAGCTGACGCTCGGCCTCGCCCTCTTTTTGATGGATTGGCGGCTAGCATTTCTTGCGCTGTTTCTGGCAAATTTACTCGGCACGCTACTAGTGCTACCGGGGATGCTTCGAGGTACGGTGCAGCGTGGAGCGCGAATCCCATTCGGGCCGCTACTAATCGTTGGCTTTCTTATCTCGTGGTTTTTTGGTGCCAGGATCGTGGATTGGCTTATCGTGATTTGATAGTGCTTATGCTATAATAATGAGCATATGAAGCGGTGGCAATCCGGGTTTACAATCGTTGAAGTGGTGTTGTTCTTGGCGATCACTGGCTTGTTGACCGTTGGCTTGTTAGCTGGCGTGAGTGCTGCACTGCGCCAACAACAATACCATGACGCTGTTCAATCGTTCGCCGGCTTTATTCGTGATCAGTATAGCCGAGTGATTAGTATCGAGAATGATCGGGGCGATCGCGACACGTGTCCTGTTAAGGGTGCAACAAACGACGGAGCTCGGGGCCAGTCGAATTGCGTTGTCGTTGGTCGTTATATCAAGTCAACGAATTCCGAGGCACGTTCATTTACCGCCTATCCGCTGTACGCTCTGAAACGCTCGGGAGTGTGGACGTATAGTTACAGTGAGAGTGAGGCAAATACCTATACGGTTGGCTGGGGTGCGCAGGTACGCTCGCTCACGGCAACCAATACCATTGGTAGAGAACTGGCTTTATTAATATACCGCGATCCAGATAGCGGGCAGGTTATCGTACGCACGAATGATGCGCCGTATTCACCAGCTAATATTAATAATTTTATTCGCAATATGCAGCCGAATGGCAGTATGTATACGGCCGATTTACAGCTGCGGCAGCGAGAGTTTTGTATCTATGATACTGGCTGGTCAGTTGGCCAGAGGCTGTCAGTCTTTCTGGGGGCAAAGGCCGGCTCAAGCGAGGCAGTGACGGTCGGTCATGCGACAAAGGGGTGCGATAATGAAGCGACGGCATAGCGCGCGGGGCGACACGATCATTGAAGTGGTAATGGCGGTAGCAATGTTTAGCATGCTGGCGATCGGTATCATGGCACTCATGAACAGCGGTATTGCTATGGCGCAGCGATCATTAGAGTTGACGCTTGTGCGGCAACAGATTGATAGTCAAGCAGAAATGCTGCGCTACATTCACGACAAGTCGTCTCAGGCCGGCAGCTCATTTGCTACCCTCTGGGACGCAATGAAAGGTCGGACCATTGACCACGCCAATTCGCTACTGAATGTTAATCGATGTCCAGAGGCAATGCCGAGTGGGGGATTTGCACTAGCGCCCAGCAAAAATACCTTTCAGTTGATTACTAATAAGTATGAATTATCGCCGACATATGCCAAGATTTCAACTGCCCGAAATCCAATTTCTTTAGGTATTTCAATTCAGCTGGTGCGTGTTGAAGGTGGCCGCGCCTATGATGCGTACATTCAGGCCTGCTGGATGAGTGTGGGGACTGATCGGCCAATGACCACGGGGACGATTGTGAGGATGTATGACACAGCGGTATAGACGATACGGGTTTACCTTGATTGAACTGATGCTGGCGATGGCATTTGTGTCGGTGTTGCTGCTGGCGATTGCTACGATAGCAATCCAGGCTGGCAAGCTGTATAATCGAGGTCTCACGCTCAAAAGTATCAATCAGTCCGGCCGCGAAATTAGCGATAGCTTGCGGCGCGACTTTTTGCAGGCTAATGCCGGCAAGATAAGTGGTAATGCTAGTTCGGCCGTTGTCATGGTGCAGGCGGGTGGCGCTGATCGGAGTGGCCGACTCTGCCTCGGTGACTATTCATATGTCTGGAATGTGCCAAAAGTTGTCTCTGGAGAAGTGAAGGCCGGTGCGGGTATTATTACCGAAGTTGGCGGGCCGCATTCTGGTCGTCCGATTAATTTTGCTCGAGTGATTGACCCAGATGGCATGCTGTGCCAAAAAAATGAAACAACGGGGGCGTATATGTCAACGGTCGCGACGGATAAAGTGACGCATCTTCTCAAGCCAGCCGGGTCGAATGATGTGGTGCTGGCAATTCATCAAATGAAGGCAGCGCGAGTGGCGGGTGATAGCGGGGCAGACAGTCTGTATCGTTTGGAATTTGTCCTTGGAACCAGTCAGCTTGAGGCGGTCAATACAGCTAACGGTACCTGTAAGCCACCGGCGGATAACAGTGAGAATCTCGACTTTTGCGCAATAAATAGCTTTGAGATGATTGTGAGGACAAATGGATAAAATAGCGAGAAATAATCAATTAGGCGCGGTGTCGTTATTTGCAGTGATTTTTGCGACACTGTTACTAACGGTTTTGATGCTCGGCTTCATGCGGCTCATAATGGTTGATCAGCGACAAGCCCTGAACAATGAGCTGTCACAAAGTGCGTACGATGCGGCCCTGTCCGGTGTTGAAGACGCCAAGCGAGTCGTGCGTGCCTGCCAAAAAGGAGATAACGGTGGCAAGGCCTGTGAGCAGTTACGACTGCCTAATGATTGCAAAGTAGTCGCACGCGCAGGTGTCGCTGGCAATGTGGCCGCTAACGAGACGCTGATTCAGTCGCGTCGCTCAGGGGATGGTAAAGAGTTCAACCAAGCCTATACCTGTGTCAATATTACGATGGATACGGAAGATTTCCTGGTAAGCATACCTGAAGGATCATCTCGTCTCGTACCACTGAAAGCCAAAGCTGAATTTAATAAAATTGTCTTCGAGTGGTTTACTAAAGAGGATGCGAATGGTAACGTGGCTGCTGGACGAGTAAAAAATGCTGCCTCGGCGTCAACCTCGCTGCCAGCGTACAGTGACTGGGATGAGTCGCCGTCTCGTCCCGCACCCGCGCTATTACGCACTCAGATGATTTTTCCAGGCGATACATTCGACCTCGCTAGTCTTGATAGCTCTCGTGTTGCGACGATGTTCCTTTATCCACGGACGCTGAGTGTTCCCGGGCCGACGAACGGAGGTGTATCGGCAATTAATCTACCGCGAGCGGGCGGCGGTGGGCAATTTAACAATGCTCCGACACCGGTGAGCTGTTCCCCGGATTTTGCTAATAGTGGCTATTCGTGCCGAGCCACAATTGATATATCACCTGTTACGGCCGCCGCCAGTGTCAATTCATTCTTGCGTTTGACGCCGCTATATCGTATGTCACACGTGCGAATTGCCCTATATAATGGTGCAGAACCGGTCAAGTTTGATGGTGTTCAGCCGGCGGTCGATGCGACTGGTCGTGCCAGTAATGTGTTTCGACGGGTTGAGGCGCGTCTCCAGATAGGTGACGATTTCCCGTATCCTGAAAATGCTATTGACCTTGAGAACAGCCTCTGTAAAGACTTTTCGGTGACCGAAGGCAGCGTAACGCCGGGTAACTGTCGGCCGTAGTGTCTTAGGGACCTATCTCGTATCACTGTGAAAGCGTTCGTGGACGTCTTTGAGGTGCTGGTCGGTGACGTGTGTGTAAATCTGGGTCGTGGCGATATTGCTATGACCAAGCATCGATTGTACCGCCCGTAGGTCCGCTCCATTCATCAGAAGGTCGGTGGCAAAGCTATGACGCATAGTGTGCGGGCTAACGTGCTTGGTGATGCCAGCAAGTCGGGCATAGTGCGATACCATCCGCTGGATCGAGCGAGCACTCAGCCGACGATAATCGCCAGAGACTGATGGCTTTGCTAGGCGCCTGCTATAGCTGATGAATAGAGCCGGCAGGTTGTCATGCCGCGCGTCAAGGTAATTTTTGACGTGCTCGGCAGCGGACATTGAGACAAATACGGGCCGGTCTTTCTGGCCCTTGCCGCGCACCATAAACTCGCGTCGAGCGAGATTGATGTGGTCACGGTTCAAGCTGACAAGCTCCGACACGCGCAGCCCGCTCGAAAACAAAAGCTCAATGATTGCTCGGTCGCGAAGACCCGGTTCATTGTCCAGGGGGATCTGCTCAATTAGTCGTACCACCTCGTCGTAGTGAAGGAATGTGACTTGTTTGCGAACGGTTTTTGGTAGGGTAATCTTGTCGGCGGCTAGCGAAGAGATATCCCGTTGTGATAAATACGTCAATAATCCTCGTAGGGCGATCAAGTGATAATTTTGTGTAATTAACAACAATTCTTCACCGGTGTTGCTATTTTTATAACGGTTTAGCCAGAGGCGATACTTACGAATTGTCTCTGATGTTATTTTTGCAACATCAATATCACCAGCAAAATCAATGAAGCGTTCAAGGTATAATTTGTAGTTCTCAATGGTGCGAGGACTACGGCCACCCTCAACTTCTAGGTGCTCCAGGAAATCTGCTAATGCTTCGGAGAAATACATAGTTTAATTTTAACAACATCTATACCGTTTATCAAATGAATACTTTTTGCTATGATGAAGAAAATAATATACGAAGGAGGCGTATGGCTGAGTCAAAAAAGAAGAATATGTGTGGCATTGAGCGAACACTGATTGTGTTCAAGCCTGATGCAGTACAGCGGGGAATCGTCGGTGAAATCTTGCAGCGATTTGAGCGCGTTGGCCTCAAGATTATCGGTGTCAAGATGGTGGCCCCGGGTCGTGAGCATTACTTTGCGCACTATGAAACGATTGGCAAGATGGTAACACGTCGTGGTGAAGAAATCTTTGGGATGACGCTTGATATGATGATGGACGGGCCAGTTATCGCTATGGTCCTTGAGGGGGTTGAGGCGGTCGCCGTGGTGCGTAAAATTGTCGGCCCAACTGAACCGAAATCTGCCGACATGGGTACGATTCGTGGTGACTATTCACATGTTAGCTTTGGCTATGCTAACGAATGTCGGAAGGGCGTGCCAAACCTGATCCATGCGTCGGGTGATCCTGACGAGGCAGAGCAGGAAGTCGCTCACTGGTTTAAGCCCGAAGAATTGATGGACTATGTTACATTAAACGAAAAGTTTACTCGATAGCATTCTCGTCACTCAAAACTACCCGTGCTATAATTGACACGGGTAGTTTTTGTGTATGCCTCGGTAGCTCAACTGGATAGAGCAGATCCGTCCTAAGGATAAGGTTGCAGGTTCGACTCCTGCCCGGGGTACCAAAGCATTATGACGAAGAAAGCCAAATCAACCAAAGCATTTGATGGTCAGCGCGATGGCGAGGAGCTGTTGTTCGTGTTTCGTCGGCATATTATTGCCATGCGCAAGGGTTTTTACTTACTGCTCGTTCCGATGACGATTGGCGCGCTACCATATCTTATCTGGCAGGATAATCTCAATCTTTTATGGGTATTTCTTGGTAGCTTTGTTTTTGGACTCGTTCTGTTTGGTTATCATTTTTTGATGTGGTTTTATACGTATTACATTGTGACAAATCAGCGACTTCGCCAGATAACGCAGCATGGTTTTTTTGGTAAGGATGTAATTGAACTTAAGCTAGCGAAAGTCCAGAATATCAGCTACGTTGTGCCTGGTTTTACGGGCGAAATGTTCAAATTTGGTACAATAGTTATTCAGACGTTTGTTGGTGATCTTGTCATCAAAAACGTTGAACATCCAGATAAGATTTATAATAAGCTGCAAGATGCGGTGGATCTCGCCGCTGAAAGGAGTGATCGTGCTAAAGAAAACAACGAAGGGTAAAAAAAAGGACAAGCGTTCACTGCCGTCACGGATTACCAATGACACGGTCGCGGAGCATCGCGAAAAGGTGCTGGCTGGGGGGCGTAAACACAAATATCCGATACAGTACTCCAAGCATAAGCTAGTCTGGAACACGATTTTTATTAGCATAGCCGGGCTTGTGACGGTGATTGTTCTGTTATATCTTCAGCTCTATGTTTGGAAGGACACAAGCGATTTAGCATATCGTATTACCAAAATTTTGCCGCTACCGGCTGGTTCAGTTGAAGGGGAATTTGTGCGCTATAGTGATTATTTACTATATAACCGCGGTAATATGGCGGTGCTTAAGACTCAGGGTCAAGATCAGGCGGGTGATAAAGTTGCTTTTCAGCGGCAGCGGGCCATGAACCAAGCGGTGCAGGATGCATATGTGCGCAAGTTAGCGAGAGAAAGGGGTATATCAGTTGATGATCGAAAAGTTGATGAAGAGATGGACCGCCAGCAAAAGGATGCCGGCCTGTCAAAAGAAGCCTATCGTTCGGCGGTAAAAGATATGATTGGCTGGTCGCTTGATGAGGCGCGTGATGGTATCAGGGCATCGCTGCTGCGCTGGGAGGTATCGTTTGCTGTTGATGAAGCGGCGGCCAATCTTGTTAAGGAAGTCGAAGCGCAGCTCAAGGCCGGTAAATCGTTGACCGATGTCGCAGCGGCGTTAGGTGAACGAGTACAATTAATGCCGGAGACGGTTGTTCCGAAGACCAACAAAGATGGTGGCTTGACCGAGGCGGCGATTAGAACCGCAGATGGCACGATCTCTGGGGTTATTAAGCCGCTCGGTGGCGATGGCTACTACTTTGTTCAGCCACGCTCGCGAGACGATAGTTCGGTCACTTATTCATATCTCAAGATTCCACTGACGACGTTCAAAACTAATTTTGATAAGTTGATCAATGGTAAAAAAGTCACTTACTATGTCCATCTTGACCAGCCGGCTGAACAAAAGTCAAGTGAGCAGAAATAGCCTTCTGTTATCCATTGTCATCTTTGCGAAAGCCTTGCCCATCTGCTATAATCCTTGGGGAGGCATGCCGCTGTAGCTCAGTTGGTAGAGCGGCGCTTTCGTAAAGCGTAGGTCACCGGTTCGAATCCGGTCAGCGGCTCCAGAGTAATATGAAGAAGCATATCACAAGCACATTACGACAGATGATGAAAGATCGCTGGCTGTTTGGTCTCGTCGTTGCTAATGTCTTGTTGGCATTAGTAATCATTATCTCCTTTGCTATTACTATTAAACCCAAGGAAACTCAGGTCATTGTTCAGCACAGTGCGTTTAGTGTGACGGGGCTGTATCGCGGTCACTGGTATTCACTCTGGGCGTACGGCGTGCTGCAGCTTATGATTACGGTTGGGCACATTATGTTGAGTGCCAAGCTTGCTGCGGCCCAGCGTCGTGATTTAGCATTGGCGTTCCTTTGGTTCACAATTGCTATATCAGTTATGCTAGCACTGTTTGCCTACTCAATAATCGTAATTGCGTCGGTGGTGTAGGGTTATGGATATAGAGATACCACTTGGTAAACGAAAGCCATTCTATCGATTCTTGGAGGTTCTGCCGGGTCTGTTGAGCTATGGCGCAGTTATTCTTCTTGTCGTGCTGTCGATATTTAGCCCGCTGGTCGCGTCGCTCTATCTGCTCATCATTATTCTGTCGATGATGGTGCGCGTTGTCGGTATCACGTATCATATGGTTGCTGGCCGCGCCAAAATGGATAAAGCGAGTCTGATTGATTGGCATGCGCGTCTTGAAGATCTTGAAGACGCACAGGCGGTATATGCACATATTCGCGACCAACGACATAAGGAGGTTGGTTTTGCGCAGCATAAAGAGAACTTACGCCTCATCGCTTCCGCGCAGCCAGGGTTTTTCCCGAAGCCGTCAGAAATTTATAACGCAGTTATCATGCCCGCCTATAATGAGAGTATTGAGGTAATTGAACCAGCCATTCAATCGGTAATTGCCACTACGTACGACAAAAAACATATGATTATGGTGTTTGCGTATGAGGAGCGGGGCGGTAAGGATATCGACACAACCGCCAAGACACTACAAAAACGCTATGGCAAGTATTTTCACGCCTTTCACATTGTCAAGCACCCAAAAGACATTCCAAATGAAGTGATCGGCAAGGGTGGCAATATTACGCATGCCGGGCGCTGGCTGAAGGGGTGGCTCAAGGAGCAGCATATTCCGTATAGTAACGTTATTGTTACGACGATGGATTGTGACAACAAGCCACATGAAACCTACTTTGATTACCTGACATACGAATATATCGTCCGCGAGGACCGTAAGCACTACTCATATCAACCAGTGTGTCTATTCACTAGTAACATCTGGGACGTACCGGCGCCGATGCGTGTGGTCGCGACGGGTAACTCATTTTGGAATATTATTAGCTCAATGCGCCCTCATTCGCTACGTAATTTTGCTTCACATGCTCAGCCGATGGATGCGCTCATTGAGATGGACTTCTGGAGTGTTCGAACGATCGTCGAAGATGGCCATCAGTATTGGCGCAGTTATTTCTATTTTGGTGGTAACTACGGGGTCGTGCCGCTCCATGTACCGATTTATCAAGACGCAGTATTGTCAGCCACGTATATGAAAACGCTCAAAGCGCAGTTTATTCAGCTTCGTCGCTGGGCGTATGGAGCATCTGATATCGCGTATGTTGGCGAACGGGTCTTTACCAAGCAGCGTAATGTACCATTTTGGGCTGGCTTTTCGCGATTTGTCAGGTTGCTTGATGGACACGTGACGTTAGCCTGTGTTTCAATTCTGATCGCTTTCGGTGGCTGGGTACCACTTATCATTAATGCCGAGGCCGCCCGTAGTGTCGCCGCGCATCAATTGCCTGATACGGTGAGCACGCTGCAGCAAATTGCGCTAATTGGTATGGCGATAGCGATTTTTAGTGCCTTCAAGCTTTTACCGTCACGTCCAATTCGCTACACACGCCGCCGGAATATCTGGATGCTCTTGCAGTGGGTGCTGATGCCAGTGACGGCCATTGTCTATAGCTCCGCCGCAGCATTCACTGCACAGACCCGTCTGTTAGTTGGGCGGTATCTTGATAAGTTTGACGTCACCGAAAAAGCCACAGCGGCGATTAATGCTCGCCAGAAAGCGACTGCACGTAAACGGTCGAAGGCCTCCCGCGTCGCCGAGAAGTGATGAGTCGGTGCTGGGCGGCGTACTGGAGTGCTGCTACTGGGTCGTAACGTTGGAGGACTATGTGCGTTATTTGAGCGATGACTTGCGTAGATAGCGGCTTATCTTGCTTGATAATCTGTTCCTGCACAGTTTGTGCAAGGAAGTAGCTATTATGTGCCGCAACATGCTTATTATGCTGAAAACTACGACTAATGCTTATGATGAGCTTTCCTAGATTGAAAGGGGTGGTTAACCCGTCGTGTGTTAGCACCATGTGCCCGTCTAGCGTAGCCCGTTCGTATGTCGTAAAGACTGCGCCACATTCTGGACAGGCCCGTCGCCGCCAGACGCTGGGGTGTTTCGTGTGCTTGCGGGAGTTTTTGGTAGTAGTTTTATCGTGAAAACAATTTATACAAATCATATCAATATATTGACATATCGCTATAAAAAATACTAGTGGAAAAGTATATGAAAATGTGTAAAATAGAAAAAAACTAAAAACCCTCCGCACCGCGAGGGTTGTATGCAATGATGGTGGGCAATAGAGGATTCGAACCTCTCACCTCTTCAACGTCAATGAAGCGCTCTAGCCAAATGAGCTAATCGCCCGACTATTACCAATAATAGCAGGAATTAGTGGTGAATGCAATTACCTCTTGCGGAGAGTGTAGGGGCTGGCCGTCACGTCGTTTCTTGGTGTAGTATTACGGATCCGCTACCTAGTCTATGCGTCGTAAGGGTTGCCCGGAACTTTTAACTATGCTACGGTGAGAGTAGCGAAGACAGAGACTAACCACCTCTCGAGCAACGTGAAAGCGGTTGCGGCGCACGGAAACCAGCCGGAGCAAGAGTCATCGCCAAGGTGGAACCTCCTGGCTTGTCCCCAGGACCGAGGCACGCACGCTATATGCGTTGGGCGTGCTTTTATAATTACTTTAAAGGAGGTTTTATGAGTGAAGATAAACTCTATGCAATGCGACACAGCCTGGCGCATATTATGGCGGCGGCCGTGCAGCGATTATGGCCAGATGCCAAATTCGGAGTCGGTCCGGTTGTTGAACATGGGTTTTATTACGATATTGATCTTGGCGAAACGAAGATCAGTGAGCAGCAGTTTAATAAAATTGAAAAGGTAATGCGACGGATCATTGCCGAAAAGCAAGATTTTGTGTGCACAAAATGCCCGATTGACGAAGCAATTCAATGGGCCAAAGACAGCCATCAGCCGTATAAAGAAGAACTCCTTAATGACCTAAAACGTGCCGGGACAACGGTAGCAAAAGATCTGGACGCTGCAGAAATGGGTACAATTGCTGAAGGTGATAGTGCGCTTGATGAAGTCTCATTCTACACAAACGGATCGTTTAAGGACTTGTGCCGTGGACCCCATATTGCAAACACCAGTCAGGTCGGCGCGTTTAAGCTGATGCGGGTTGCAGGCGCCTATTGGCGTGGTAATGAAAAAAACCCTCAGGTGCAACGGCTGTACGGTGTGGCTTTTGCCACGCAGGAAGAGCTGGATAAATATTTGGAGAAATTAGAGCTAGCCAAACAACGTGATCACCGAAAGCTAGGCAGGGAACTTGATCTATATACAACCTCACCGTTAGTGGGTGTAGGTCTGCCGTTATTTACACCTCGTGGAACTGTTCTGCGTGATATCGTGGCCCAATACTCAAATCAGCTGCGTCAGAGGTTTGGTTTTGAAAAAGTCTGGACGCCGCATATTACCAAAAAGGACCTGTATGAAACGTCAGGCCACTGGGCCAAATTTGGCGAAGAGCTGTTTTTGGTTAAAAGTCAGGAAACCAGTGATGAAATGGCGTTAAAGCCGATGAACTGCCCGCACCATACGCAGATTTTTGCTTCACAACCTCGTAGCTACCGCGATATGCCGGTGCGCTACTTGGAGACGACCACTGATTATCGTGACGAGAAAACCGGTGAGCTTGGTGGTCTGAATCGCGTGCGCTCATTAACCCAGGACGATAGTCATGTTTTCTGTCGTCCAGATCAAATTGAGCAAGAGATCAATAATTTGCTGTCCGCTGCCCAGGAATTGTACGGTACTATTGATATGAAACTGCGGGTTCGACTGAGTTATCGCGATGATTCTGATGCATATTTGGGCGAACGTGAGCTGTGGGTTTCCGCACAAAATCAGTTGAAATCAGCCGTTGAAAAAGTTGGTTTGGACTATTTTGAGCAGGAAGGTGAGGCCGCCTTTTATGGTCCAAAGATTGACTTTATGGCGACTGACGCTATTGGCCGTGAGCACCAAGTTGCGACGGTGCAACTGGACTTCGTGCAGCCGCAACGGTTCGGCTTAGAGTATACCGAGAGTGATGGTAATTTTACAACACCTGTGATGATTCACTGTGCGCTGCTCGGGTCGATTGAACGATTCTTGAGTGTCTTCATTGAACACACGGGTGGCTGGTTCCCGTTTTGGGCGGCGCCAGAACAAGTACGCATTCTAACGATTAATGACACTGTCTCAGACTATGTTGATGAAATTACATCGATTTTATCAGAGGTAACATTAATGAAACCAATAAAATACAACGATGTAAGATTTACAATAGATAGTCGTAATGAATCCCTCGGGAAAAAGATTCGTGAAGCGACTGTTGTAAAAATACCAATACAGATTATTGTTGGGCCAAAGGATCAGATAGCACGTGTCGTAAGCATCAGGACGCATGCGGGTGAAGAGCAAATTCCGCTTGAACAGCTAGCTGAGTATGTACGGGGACTGTAATCTTGTGCGTAGGCTAAGAATTGCAATTGATATCGACGATGTTCTAGCAGAAAATGCAATCGGGTTTGTGGCGTTTAGCAATGAACGGTGGGGCACACGATTGAGTGTTGATGACTATAGCGAACATTGGTCAGAGATGTGGCATGTTGATAGCGAGGAGGCAGAACGGCGTGCTTATGTCTTTCACGACTCTGGTGTGATAAAGGGATATGCTCATATAGGGGGGGGCGGAGGAGGTGCTTAGAAACATGTCGCAGGTGCATCATCTCATGGTGGCTACTTCGCGTCGCTTGCAGGTGCAAAGCGATACACTGCTTTGGATCGAGGAGTATTTTCCAGGGATTTTCGCCAGTTCTGCGGTCTACTTCTCTGGCCTATGGGATACAGTGCACGAGGGCTCTCATAAACTGACAAAAACAGAGTTAATCACGCAAATTAATGCCGATGTTTTAATTGATGATCAGTTGAAACATTGTTTAGCTGTTTCCGAGACTGGTCGTAATGCCATCTTATTTGGTGATTATACTTGGAATAGAGCAGATAGTTTGCCGGATAGAGTGGTGCGATGCCATTCGTGGTCAGAAGTGGAGGTGGAAATTGAGCGAATTGCCAATAGCTAGCTTGCGAGACCGGATCTATATTCTCATGGCGCAGCTACCTGACGACAAGGTGACGACGTACGGTGACTTGGCAGCACTGTCTGGACACCCGCACGCAGCGCGAATTGTGGGCGGGATAGCGCATGGTGGCCCAGAGAATTTGCCGTGGCATCGCCTAGTGAACGCGAAAGGTGGCTTGGCGGTAGGTTTTCCGGGTGGGCAAGGTGTGCAAAGGCAGCTACTTGAACAAGATGGTATTTATTGCGATGAGAGGTGGCGGATAATTGATTTTGAGGAACGACGATGGCGGCCGAAACTATAAAAGCAAAATTACCCCTAGTTGTTATCGCGGGGCCGACTGCTAGTGGTAAGACCTCGCTAGCGATTCGCCTGGCAAAACAGTATAATGGCGAAATAATTTGTGCCGATAGCAGAACAATATATCGAGACATGGATATTGGTACGGCAAAGCCGACTATGGCTGAGCGAGAAGCCGTGCCCCATTGGGGCCTTGATTTGGTCAGCCCGGGCGAGACATTTAGCGCCGCACAGTTTAAGGAGTATGCTCTGCAAAAAATAAGTGAAATTCGCTCTCGGGGGCGTTTACCATTTCTTGTTGGCGGCACGGGCCTCTATATCGATGCAGTAATTTTTGATTTTCAATTTGGAGCTCCTCCTGATCCTACTTTACGGCATGAGCTAGAAAAAAGGACAGTAGCCGAGTTACAATATTATTGTAGTATACACAACATAAAATTACCAGAAAATGACAAAAATAAACGCCATCTTATACGTGCTATTGAACAAAAAAATAAAAATAACAGATATGAATTTATGATTAGAGATAATAATATCGTTGTAGGTATAGCAACAAATAAGGAAATATTACGAACAAGAATTGTGCTCAGATCTGAACAATTATTTTTAAATAATGTTGTAAGCGAAGCAATGCTGTTGGCCCGAAAATATGGCTGGGACAATGAGGCCATGACAGGTAATGTCTACCCGCTGGTCCAAGAATTTTTGAATAAAAATATTACCGAAAATGAATTAAAGCGGCAATTTGTTATAGCTGATTGGCGGTTGGCGAAGCGACAGATGACGTGGCTGCGGCGTAACCCGTTTATCATGTGGGCGACGCTTGACTCTGCTGAACACTATTTGTCACAACTTTTGGCTCAGGCGTAAAATTTATGGTACAATTTTTAATACATGATTGATGCGCTGTTCGGCTCAAAAACGAGGGTGAAGTTACTACACCTGTTTTTAGCGAACCCTGAAAAATCGTTTTATGTTAGAGAGATTACGCGATTGATTGGAGAGCAAATTAACTCGGTGCGGCGTGAATTGTCAAACATGCTCAGAGTCGGAGTCATTGTGTCGAATAATTATGACAACAAGTTGTATTATGCTGCGAATCAGCAGTATGCATACTTCACGCCACTAAAGATGATTTTTGCCGATGAACGACCGAGTGAACAGGTTGACCATAACAAAAAGAACAGTATACCATGGGTGAGCGATATTGCTCGGCTGTCCGGGCTGAAGATCGCTATAGTTGCCGGCGCGTTAGTGCGTGGATCGACGAGTCGGGTTGATATACTGTTAGTTGGTCGACTATCGGAGTCGAGAGTTGGTGTCGCCATTAAGAAAATTGAAAAAGCCGAGGGGAGAGAGCTGAATTATGCTGTAATGAGCTATGATGATTTTTACTATCGTCTGAGCGTTAGAGATAAGTTTGTGATGGAAATAATGAATAGTAAGCACTCGGTTGTGGTAGACGCAGAGAGCATACTAGGATAAGGAGACGTATATGTTTGAAGTAGAATACAAAGGTGCAAATAATGTTATTTTTACAACGAAAATGGTAAAAATTGCGTTTGATCCAGCGTTATCGCTGGTTGGTCTTAAGGATAATCTCGGGGGGCAGGATGTTGAGATATTGTCAGAGGATAGATTTGCCGCAAGTAATGTAACACCACGGTTACTCTTCAGCGGTCCGGGTGAATATGAGGTCGGCGACGTATCTCTGAAAGGGGTGGCAGCCTGGCGACACATTGATACGGAAACTGATGTTAAAAAATCAACGATTTACCGTTTAGCAATTGGCGGTGTGCGTGTTGTGGTTATAGGTAACGTTGCCCCAAAATTGTCAGAGTCTCAGCTAGAGGAGATTGGTGTCGTTGATGTTGTTGTGATACCGGTTGGCGGTGGTGGTTACACGCTTGACGCGACATCTGCGGCTCATATGGTACGCCAGCTGGAGCCGAAAGTAGTTATCCCGGTGCATTATGCTGATGGCGCGCTACACTATGAAGTGCCGCAAGACGACCTGTCAGTGTTTGTTAGCGAAATGGGCGTGGAGACTGTTGACGCTGGGCCAAAGTGGAAGGTGAAGGGAGTGACATCTTTACCCGAACAACTCTCAATCATTACTGTCGCGCGGAGCTAGGCTGGTCGATACGTTGCACTAATAAACCCCCTCCTTATTTGGAGGGGGTTCGAGCTTAGGCGGTTTTTGTCTGTATCGGGCGTAACAGCCCTTTCTTTTTAAGAGTACGAATTGCTTGAGTACTCAGAACCAACGTGACTTTTTGACCATCTACTACAAGAGTTTTCTTCTGTAGGTTTGGCTTAAAAGTGCGCTTGGTGCGGCGAAGGGAAAAGCTAACGTTGTGACCGTGTTGCTTGCCTTTGCCGGTTAGTTCGCATCGTGATGCCATTTCCAACCTCGCTTTATATTAATTAACTAAACAATCTATCGTATTGTAGCGGTATTTCTATAATTAGTCAAGGTGTTATAATGGTAATTATGGATTTGGCATATTTAGGTATGGTCTTGGTGGTCATTCTCGTCTCAATGACGCTCCACGAGGCGATGCATGCGTTTATGGGCTATTTCCTTGGAGATGACACAGCCAAGGCGGAGGGGCGGCTGACGTTAAACCCGCTGAAGCATATTGATCCATTCATGACGCTTTTATTGCCACTATTGCTGGCTGTGTTGGGGCTGCCAATTTTTGGTGGTGCTCGGCCGGTGCCATTTAATCCTCGGCGTGTGCGTCACGGTGAATGGGGTGCAGCGTTTATAGCGCTCGCTGGGCCACTGACTAATTTGTTTTTAGCGTTTTTAGCGTTTGGCGTGGGTGTCGTCAGCGGGGTTATTACTAGCGGCGGGCTGATTCAAAATACATTAGTGGGGCAAATCATTAGCCTCGTCGTGTTGGTTAATTTAGGTTTTTTCGTGTTTAATATGTTGCCGCTGCCACCACTTGATGGGTCGCGGGTGCTGTACGCGCTTGCTCCAGAGGGTGTGCGCCGTGGCATGGAGTGGATTGAGCGCTACGGGGTAATGGTGGTGTTCATTATCATTATGATCGGACAGGCGGTAATTGGGCGAATTATGACGTTCGCTACGAACGGTATTATCCAATTCTTTTGCGTGATTTTTGGTGTATAATAGAGATAGCCCCGGGTAGGCGGGCGCATATGATTTTCCTAACATCATATGATAGGGAGTCCTAATGGTCAGTCATCGTGGTGACTGGTTGCGGATACCCACCTTGCATTTATGCGGGGGAATATCACGCGTTTGCACTGCTTGGGGCTTTTATGATGTATAATAATAGGGCAGCCTACTAAGCGATCGCTTGGCGGTGAAGCCAAGAGGAAAGTCCGGGCAGTAAAGGACACCGACAGTCGCTAACGGCGACCGGGGGTAACCCTAGGGAAAGTGCCACAGAAACAAAACTACCTTTGTGGCGATAGACACAAAGGAAAAGGTGAAACGAGTAAGGTAAGAGCTTACAGTCCTCGGTGGTGACACAGAGGAGAGGTAAACCCTGTCGACTGCAAGGAGGCCTACAAATGAGTTGTCCGCTCGTAGGCCGATAACCGCTTGATTTGCCTGGCAACAGGTAAACTAGATAGATGATCGCTCGCGACAGAACCCGGCTTATCGGTAGGCTGTAAACTAAAACCTTCTCTCAGCGGAGAAGGTTTTAGTTTACTGAAAGCACTTTCTTATAGTGCTGCTTTAACAATTGTGGTAAAGGCCGTAGGTTCGTTAACGGCTAACTCTGCCAACACTTTTCGATCAAGCTCAATATTCTTTGCCTTGAGAGCAGCCATGAGCCTACCGTACGTTGTGCCCTCTTGACGAGCGGCTGCGTTAATGCGGGTAATCCACAGGCTGCGGAGGTCTCGTTTTTTATTGCGTCGATCACGGTAGGCATATTGCAGAGCTCTAATTACCCCCTGCTTCGCTAAGCGAAAGCTACGAGTTCGATTGTGCTGCATGCCTTTAGCGGCTTTTAGAATTTTCTTGTGCTTTGCGTGTCCAGGGACGCCTCGTTTCACCCTCATAAATTAAACTCCCATTGCCCGTCGGGCATTTTTTGCCATCGAGCCTGTTACCTTTGCTGTTGTATTAATTGCCCGCTTACGGCTTTTTGACTTCTTGGCTAAGAAGTGACCGCCAAATGCACGTTGACGAGTTAACTTGCCAGAGCTCGTTAACTTAATGCGCTTCGCGGTACCTTTGTGGGTCTTTAGTTTTGGCATTATTTACTCCTTATTACCACACTCAGATTGCGACCAGCCATCTGAGGCTTTTGTTCCAGAATTGCTTCCTCCTCAAGCTGATCAGTGATTTTTTGGATCAATTCGTAGCCGATTTCTTTATGCGCCATCTCGCGACCCTTATAAACGACTTGGATACGGACCTTGTGTCCATTGGCGAGAAAGTCCCGTATTTTGCGCAGCTTGACTTCGAGGTCGCCAGCGCCAATCTTCAGGCCAAAGCGCATTTGCTTAAGATCGCCGACTTTTGCCGCGCGCTTGTTGCGCTGCTGGTCTTTGATCTTTTGATATTGGAACTTGCCCCAGTCAATAATCTTGGCGACTGGTGGATTGGCATTTGGTGATATTTCAACGAGATCAAGTCCCGCATCCTCCGCCGCCTGAAGGGCGTCGCGTAGGGGCATTATCCCCAGCTGTTCACCATCAGAACCAACAACGCGCAGTTCCCGAGCACGGATCGCTCCGTTGATACGAATTGATTTATTAATCTCCTAGCTCTCCTTTTGAAGCAATTTTAGATTAATTTCACCAGTCATTGTATCAGGTATAGGGGTGGATTTCAAGCACTAGGTCGGGATAATCTGCCGGTATTGTAGGCTTTCGGCGACATGAGGAATGGTTATTTCTAGTGATGACTCAAGATCAGCGATAGTGCGAGCAACCTTGATAACTTTGAAATAGCCACGAGCGCTTAGGTCAAGCTTTTTGGCGGCTGCAAGGAGAAATTGCTTAACCTCAGTCGTTAGTACAGTTATTTTATCAACACTACTGCCATCTATATCAGCGTTGTATTTATTACTATTACCGTATCTGTTAGTTTGTAGTGTACGAGCTATCTTAATCATATTTTCAAACTGTTTTTGTTGTGGATCCGACGATGAATTACGGGACAATAAATCTTTATGTGCGACGCGGGAAACGTTGATAGTTAAATCAATACGATCAAGGAGCGGGCCGGATAATCGCTTCTGATAGTTCAAGATTTGTGTCGATGAGCAACGGCAACTTTTTTCTGGATCGCCCAGATAACCACATGGACAAGGGTTCATCGTGGCAACTAACATAAAATTGGCGGGGTAGTAGTATTTACCTTGGGCGCGGGAAATTATGATCTGCTTATCCTCAAGCGGCTGACGAAGCGACTCCAATGTAGTTCGTGGATATTCTAATAATTCGTCTAAGAAAAGTGTGCCGTGGTGTGCGAGACTAATTTCGCCGGGCGTGGCCTTTGCACCACCACCAATCATTGATATGCGGCTTGCGGTGTGGTGTGGTGTGCGAAACGGTCGGTCGGTAACGATATCATGACTAACTTGATTGCCGTCAAGATTGTGGAGTTTTGTCACCTCGATAATTTCAGCGTCAGATAGCGGCGGCAGGAGTGAATTGAGTGCGCGTGCTAACATGGTTTTGCCGGATCCTGGTGGTCCGGACAGCAAAATATTGTGCCTACCCGCGACGGCAATGGCGACGGCTCGCTTGGCCTGCTCTTGTCCGCGGATGTCATCAATGATGATGCCGCGTTTCTTTTGGCGATATTGCTGCTTTGTTTTTACTGCGGGTTGGATGAGTTTTTCTTGTTTGAGGTGGAGGAATAATTCCGTTAGATTATTGATGGGGATAATAGTAATGTCGGGGATGAGCAGGGCTTGTTTGCTGTTGGAGGCCGGTAGGTATATGGTTGAGACACCGTGTTGTTTGGCGGTTTCGGCGATGGTGATGGCCGAGCGAATAGGGCGAAGACTACCATCGAGTGCCAATTCACCAGCAAATAGCGCTCCCTCCAGGGCGGTTTGAGGAAGTTGTTTGCCGAGGCAGAGAATCGCGAGGGCTATTGGTAGGTCGAATTGCGTACCGTCTTTTGGTAGTTCCGCCGGGGCGAGATTGATGGTAATTTTACCTTTTGGAAAATCAAGTAGCGAGTTCTTGATGGCGCTGCGAACGCGATCACGCGATTCATCAATTGCTTTGTTGCCAAGTCCGACGATTTGTAGTCCAGGTAGTCCTCGTGATATGTCGCCTTCAATTTCAATAAGCTGACCGTGAAAGCCATATGGCGTTGCTGAAACTACCTTGCTAACCATATACCTAGTAAAGCATAGATGGCTAGACTTGAAAAGGGAAGGTTGTTATAATTAAGGTGGATTGATGGGGCTGATATAGCTTTCGACAATTGGACTTTATCAAGGTATTCTGCGGGCCGACGATACGCGTAACGTATGTTTTAGTTGCAAAGTCTAAACTTGCAGGTGTATTTGCTAGCTTAAAGAGCGTTTTCACTCCGATGGCTGCTGCACCAGTCGCTGCTTAATTTAAGCGACCGTCCTTGCTTTGCGGCAACAGGCAAAGCCTAGGGTGTCATATATATGTTGCTGGCTGCATGTTCGGAAGCGGCGGACATGCGGGACTTTCTCCGCGTAACGAAGCTTGGTTTTTTCGGTTTATTTTTAAGCCGAGCAACGTTATAAAATAAATTAAAAGAACCTATGCTCGTAGACGAATGTCATGATACCAGTTGGACCCGGGGGCGGTACCCGGCAGCTCCACCATATAGTGATATATCGACCCAGGGTGGTCGATTATTTTTTATCGTAATCAGTGAGAATGCAGCTCGAGCGTGTTGCCAGGAGACGAAAACAACCACCTGCGAGTAGTGGTTGTTTTCAAAAAGTGGAGTTTTACGTGTGCTGTTTATTTTTGGCCCCTGATAAGTTGTGTATAACTTTTTTATTCAGAAGCTACCCCTATAGTAAATGATAAAAATGGTTATGTCAATAATTTTTGAGAAAAAATCTAGGTAAAAAATACCACATAATTTAGAGGGTTAGTGAAGCAGTTTGATGAAAAATATAGGTTATTGCCGGACGAGGCGGTCGAACCCTAGCGGTTCCTAGTTGGTGCCCCGCACGGCCGGTGTTTTACCCGCGAGATGGCGAAGCGGGATACACCGAGGGCCTGGTTGTTTTGGTGTTTTATTTGTATAAGCGTTCAGCGAGCTGGATCAATTACTAGATTATCTATTGGATTCATGATGTCGTATGGGGTGACCATGCAAGAACTATGGATTAGCGGACGGTATAGCAAGCATATGTTTATATTACAATGTTGTGTATAAAACATTTTATAGAACGTAACAGATGAAAATATATAAAGATTATTACAAAAATGTTATAAATACAACATATTTTTTATGTGAAGTATTGACCGATAAACATATACATGATAGTATTAGTGCAAGCTTTTAAGAAAATAAAAAGCAAAAATCAGTACAATAATAACAACATTAACAATTTACGTGACCGAATTCACAGTAACGCATGTCGTTTGGCGTATAGTCGGCAGCAGTATGAAGCCGGAATAACAAAAGATTATTCCGCCATAGTGTTGCCGATGCTCCGCCGAACTCGTGATTATTAACGTGTACGTGTAGTTAATAGTTGCGATGTAACGCGTTGAGCGCGCGTATAATTAGTACCACTGCGCATCCAGTTAATCCTTGTTAGGCGATTAGCAATGAGACTACTGGATGTGCGGGATGAGGAACGTTGCGCAAGGACATGCTCCGAAATTCGGAGCGGTCAGTTGCCCTGAGCGGCGGACTTTGAACAGGTGACCGCGCCCTAATAGTTATTGAGTGCGGCGGATGGTTCACTTGATCATATAATGGTTCGTCGCCTGGGCTCCCTTAGTCTATGATATAGTGTGAGTATGAAGTATCGGTATGTTGCTATGGTCGCGGCGCTGGCTGCGACGGCAGATGTCGTATTGGTGCACACGGTGACGCCAATGAGCGTTGGTCCGTTGGGCGTCCTAGCGTTTTTCGTGTGTCTGTATGTAGCAACTGCGTCGTGCTGTTATTTAGTGATGGTCGCGGCGCGGCGTGTAGCGATGCGTGTTGTTCGACATAATATGTATCGTGGCCTGGCTTCGGTAACGCCGTTGAAATTATATTATTATGCGAGTATTATCGGGCTGATACCGGTTATCTTGCTTGGTATGCAGTCAATTGGTGGTGTTACGGCGTGGGATGTCTTGCTCCTGATGCTTTTTTTGGGCCTTGGTTGTTTTTACATACACAAACGATTTTAGAGCGTAGGAACTCTATCGGTAACGTGGTACAATATAGGTATGAATCCAGAGTTGCCTCAGGTGCGTCCATCGGTTGAGAGTTTACCGCCTGCTTCAAGCGGTGAGTTTCGGCTGGATGGTGATGCAAATCAGGTAGAGGCTGAGAGACGTTCTGCCGAACGCCCAGCGGTAAATGTGGCGAACTCACCGATGCTAGCAACGGTACTACCGACCGTTCCGGTGCCGGCGCCTCCAGTGGTGCAGGCACCCGCGTCGACGACGACGTCAACTGACGATACGCCGCTGATAGCTGGTGATGATGATTTGATTGAAAAGGAGTGGGTTGACAAATTGAAACGGATTATTACCTTGACAAGGGATGATCCGTACGAGCGAGCACGGGTAATCGCGCAGTTGCAGGCTGATTATCTCAAAAAGAGATACAACAGGGAGATGGGCCAATCGAACGGATAGGAATATGGATAGCGGGCCGTTAATTACTGGTTTTATCGTCGTCGTAGTGTTGGCGATCGGCGTAACGATTGTTACACTGCAGTATCGCAAGATGCTACGTGAAGCAAAAAATTATGAGCGTGGGCTAAAAATGGTGCCGCTACTGATTCACTTGCCGCCATCAAGTGAAGATATTGATGGGGCGAGTCGTGACCAGCGTGATCTAACGGAAGAAATTCTCAGCCAGGCGCAAGTGATGTATAACATTATATCAAGTACGGCAACGAAAGGATTTAAGAGTCGACTCTATGGGCAGCGCCATTTGTCGTTTGAGATTATTGCGCGTGGCGGTTTGGTGCATTATTATGCTGTCGTACCGACGGTGCTGGTTGATGTAATTCGCCAAGCGATTGCGGCAGCCTATCCGGCGGCACGGTTGGAGGAGGTGGCTGATACAAATGTGTTTAGTAAAATTGGCAAGATGAGCGGGACAATTGGTGGTGAATTCTCGCTTCGTAAGTCATTCGTCTACCCTATCGCAACCTACCAAGAGTCAAAGCGAGATGCGTCGCGGGCGCTACTGAATGCCATGTCGGCGGCGACAAAAGACGATGGTATCGGCTTGCAGTTCTTGGTTCGGCCGGCACGGGAAGGCTGGTCGCGTGCCTCAGAAGAGCATGTTGAGAAAATGAAGAAGAACAAGGGCAAGAAATCAACGAAGGTGGCGGGCGTTGATATCTCAATGGTCGGGGACATTTTTGAGGCGTTGTGGAAACCACCACAGTCGGCAAAAGAAAAAGAAGGCGAGATCAAGCCCGAGGATAAACAGCTATCGTCACTAGAGCAGGCAGAGGTTGATGCCGTTAGCGAGAAGACGCGTTATCCGGCGTATGAGGTATTGGTGCGGGTGGTAATTTCATCAAATACTGCCGCTCGTTCACAGGTGCTACTTAAAAATATTATCGCTGCGTTTGCGATGTTTGACTCGCCACGCAATAACGGTTTTCGTTTTTCGCTGACAAATAATATTGAGGAAATGACTACGGCGTATATTATGCGGTTTTTCCCGCAGCATATTCGCAGTAATATCCTTAATAGTGTCGAGATGGCGACTCTGTTTCACTTGCCGAGCGCAACTGCCATTCCAACTTCACAGGTTAAGCGGCAGATGTCCAAGCAGGTTGATGGGCCGACTGATGTCTTGGACGAGGGACTATTGATTGGCTACAACGAATTTCGTGGTACGAAAAAGCCAATTCGTATCGGTACGAAAGATCGCCGTCGCCACGTTTACATCATCGGTCAGACTGGTGTTGGTAAGTCGGTATTGCAGGAAAATATGGCGTATCAAGACATGATGGATGGCCGAGGGTTTGCACTGATCGATCCGCATGGTGATTTGGTCGAGTCGCTCATGGGGAAGGTGCCGAAAGAGCGAGTGGAAGATATTATCTATTTCAACCCCGCCGATATGGAAAACCCGATTGGCCTTAATATGTTTGAATTCGACAGTCCAGATCAAAAGGACTTTCTGGTGCAGGAGGCGATTAACATGCTGTATGGGCTGTACGATCCGGGGCATACCGGTATTGTGGGGCCACGGCTTGAGCATATTTTCCGTAACTGTGCGCTGCTATTAATGGCGGATCCGGCTGGCGGAACATTTATTGATGTACCAAAGTGTCTCATTGATCCAGAATTTGTGAAGAGCAAGCTGAAGTACGTCACTGATCCGCAGGTGATTGATTTCTGGACGAAGGAATTTCCGGCCTCACAGCGATCAAATGAGGCCGGTGAGGTGATATCGTGGGTGGTCTCGAAGTTTGGCCCATTTATCTCTAATGATTCGATGCGTAATATCATCGGTCAGACGAAGTCAGGCTTTAATATCCGTGAGATTATGGATAATAAGAAGATTCTGCTAGTTAATTTGTCGAAAGGTAAGCTTGGTGAGCTGAACGCTAAGCTACTAGGAATTATCTTTATCATGAAGTTTCAGGCGGCGGCTATGTCGCGGGCTGATATCCCGGAAGAGCAGCGTGAAGACTTTTCACTATATGTTGACGAGGTTCAGAACTTTGCGACTGATAGTTTTGAATCAATTTTGTCTGAGGCGCGAAAATATAAGCTGAGTTTGATCATGGGTAACCAGTTTATGACGCAGCTGACGGAGAAGATTCGCGAGGCTATCATCGGTAACATTGGTACGGTTATCTCGGGGCGTATTGGTATCACCGACGCGGAATTGATGGTCAAGAAGTTTCAGCCGGTGTTTGATATTGATGACTTATCAAAGCTACCAAATTTCCAGTCGATCGCTTCGGTGATGATCAATAATGTGCCGTCGGCGCCGTTTAGCATGAACTGGGTGCCACCGATGGGGCAGGTTAACAATCAGCTTCGCGATGCGTTGGTGCGACTATCGGCAGCAAAGTATGGCAAGCCACGCGCGGTGGTTGAGAAGGAGATATTTGAGCGGCTTGGTCGCAATAAAAAGCCAGCGGCTTTGTCGACTGGCCCATCACTCAATCGGCCGGCTACAAAGAGCGGTTCGTCTTTCCTGGACGAGTGGTTGTCAAAACGTCAACAACTTGGTGGTGGCAAGCCGGGGGCTATGGGCGCCGCCGCTCCGGGTGCGGGGCAGTCTCGGTTGGGTACGCTATCGCCACTAGCTTCGCAGCCGGGGCAGCCAGCTACGTCGCGATTAGTATCGCCGACTCCGGGCTTGGCGGGCACACAACCGCAGTCGGCTTCTATGCGGCCGCCACAGATTGGGCAAGGTGCTGCGCCACAAGGTATCGCTATGCCCGCCCAGACGGCTGGCCAGATGCCGCAGGGAGTTGGTGCTTCGTTGAACAGGCCATCGGGGCAGCCAGCGAGTGCGCCTCATGATAGTTTGCGATCGCCAGATCAGCATCCGGTGCCTGCGCCGACAGTGGCTGGCTCAGATGTGGCTGCGCAGACCGCGCCGCTATCAATTGCTGATAGAATGGCAGCGGAGCTGCAGCAGGCAGAGCAGCAAAACCGCCTCGATCTGCGTGGTGATAACAACGATAATGGTGAGGTATCAATTAAGCTACGCTAGGCGTGGGCCGAGCTATCTTTTATTGAGGAAGCCAACGCGAGCGTACTCAATGATGGCGCCGATAACCCAACCACAACCAAAGAGAATGATCGTTTCTGATCCAGAGAGAACGTAGCCGTAATGCCGGGCAACGAAGTAGATGATAACTGAGGCAATCGCACCGAGTGCGCCAGCAATAATGAGGTTCGGGCGTGCGACGGTGCTACCGATAGCTTCGCTGGCTTTTTCGATGGCTGGGTTGTGGATGACCTTGCTAAAGGTGCGTGAAGCTGGCGGTAGTTCGCTTTGCATCTTTTCCATGGTTTTCCGGTAGCTGTCAGTACGGTCGGCTTTGGTGATCTGGCGAGGTGTTTCTGAGGCTGTTGGCTTCTCCGTTTCAGCGGTTTGGCTTGTCTCGGCTTGTTCTAATGCCTCACGGTGAGCTTTGTCGATACCTTCGTGTTGCTGTTCGACGGCTCGTTCAGCCCGCTCCTCTAATTTTTCAGCCGCTGAGCGTTCTACTTCGCCGGCTGACCGCTCAAGTTCGCGAGCGTTCTCTGTTAACTCTGGATTAGCCCCATGAATTTTTTCTGACATATTTACCCTCCCTATGTTATAACGTTCCTGCTGTAATATCACGGCGAATGATGCGGACCTCTTTACTCAGTTGTCGTGAGCGGCAATAGAAGAATGTAACAACAGCCGCAATGATACCGGCAAATAGCATATTTTCTCCAGGGCCGGTTCGCGGCAGGGTAGCGACGGTCTGCTCGACGACCTTTGGCGTTGGGCAGTTGACAACAATTTCGACGCTGGTACCAAAGATGTTTGTCATACGGCAGTCATACGATGATGGGTCGCTGGTGCCGCGTGGCTTAGCCGAAAGTTGACCCTTGAGCTGGACGACGTAGGTCATAACTTTTTGCTCGCCTGGTTTGAGGGTGACTCGTGGCCAAGAAAGGGTGCGCTTTTCCTTATCAAAGGTGCCACCACCATTATCATAGATATCGGCATATTCTAGTACGTCGGATAGTTCGTCCTTCAGATCAACCGTTGCTGGAGCTTTGCCTTCGTTTTTAGCGGTTAGCTTATACTCAATGCGGTCGCTGGCGTTGGCTTTTTTCTTGGTGGCATCGCCGCCGGAGGTTAGGTTATGTGCTGCCTTGGTGCGGGTAACCTGGGCTTTACAGGTTGTGTCTTTGACCCAAATTGTAGCATCGCCTGGGCACGGCTGGCAGTCGGGATGGTCTATCGGCAGGCTTGGGTTAAGTGGACAGCGTGGTTTTGGACTGATCGTAACGGTTGAAGCACAGGCACTATTCGTCTGGTCACCGAGGCTGGTGTGGACAATAACGGACACGGTATACGTGCCATCCTTGTCGAGTGTGTGTTGTAATGACGTGCTCGTAGCGGTGGTATTGACACGTTTGCGGAGCACTTCTGTGCCGGCTGAGTTTTTAATGATGAAGGTATAGCCAGCGATCGTTGCACCGTTTTGAACATCGCCATACGCTGTCATCGAGACCTTGGTACGGTCGGTGACGACGGGTCGCTCAAGTAATTTACAAGCGGCGGTTGGTTTCGGTTTTTGTTTTGGCAACTCTTTGAGCATGATGTTAGCGCAGGCCTTCATGATGGCAAACGGTTTACCCTCGCTAGTCGTGCCAACGAATGATTTATACCATGAACCTGAGCCGCTGCGGTTGCGCCCGGTGTCAAATTCAGCCATTGGTCGCGAATATAGCGTCAGGCTACCAACCTGAAACTGAACTTCTCCGCGCTGAAGGCCGAAGCGTGAGACACGGCTCCAGGACTGCCAGCCGTTATCGCGGCCGCTGCTGCGAGTACTGATCTCAGAGTCGCGAGCACTTGCCAAGTTCTCGCGTGTGATACCAGCATGCTGCAGCATATCACGATAATTTTGCGAGTTATTATCCCACGCGGCGAGTAGCTGTGATTTTGTGTGAATACCGCCATAAACGAGGTCTGAAGCATTGGCAGCATTGGCAGATTCAGGTGGTTGGAAAACGGCAAATGACTGCACAATGAGCGCTAGGGCGGTCAGAATGAGACCGGTTTTGCGAGTGATTTCCTCTTTATGGAGGCGTTTCGCGTAAAAGCCGAGCTCTTGGATGAGGCTTGGGCTAAACGCGAGGTGGGAGACGATTTTCTTAAACATGCCGTTCCTTATTTTTCATTAGTTTTATGTTTTCGTAAAAATTCCGTCTCCACTATAGCACAGTGATCGCTTTTACGCAAATAGCTTGAGTGAACACTTTTTTTGCGGTATAATGGGGGAGTTGTAAATAGCTGACAAATCAGAAATAGTGAGGGAAGCATGGCTAAACAAACAGATAAGCAAGCCTACGATGGCTCGCAAATCCAGGTTTTGGAGGGTCTCGAACCGGTGCGTAAGCGGCCGGGAATGTACATTGGTAGCACGGGGTATGATGGTATTCACCATTTGATTAAGGAGATCGCTGATAACTCAATTGACGAGGCAATCGCGGGCCATGCGACGAGAGTAGAGGTGGTGCTGCTAGAAGACGGTGGTGTGCAGGTGACCGATGATGGGCGCGGTATCCCAGTTGATAAACATCCAAAAACTGGTTTGTCTACCCTAGAAACGGTGCTGACAGTACTGCATGCTGGTGGTAAATTTGGCGGCGGCGGCTACAAAGTATCATCTGGACTTCATGGCGTGGGTTCGAGCGTGGTAAACGCGCTTTCAACCAAAATGATCGCTGAAGTAGTGCGTGATGGTCAGCTGTATCGCGTAGTGTTCGCGACTGGTGGTATCGCTGAACCACTGAAGAAGGTTGGTAAAACTGATCGACCAACCGGAACGCGCATAATATTCTACCCAGATCCAACGATTTTTAAGGAGACGGTGGAGTTTGACTATAAGTGGGTGGTTAGTTATCTGCGCCACCAGGCATACCTCACCAAAGGCGTGCACACCTCGGTTATCGACAATCGAACAGGTGAGCGACAGTCATTTTACTTTGAGGGTGGTATTCAGAGCTACGTGAAGCACCTCAACATCGGTAAAGATGTTTTATCAAACGATGTCTTTTATGTTGAGAGACAGGTTGAAGATTGCATGGTAGAGATTGCCGTACAGTATAATGATACTTACATTGAGACGGTGAAGCCATTTGCTAACAACGTGTTAACACCAGATGGTGGTACGCACTTGATCGGTTTTCGCTCAGCATTAACGAGGGTTATCAACGATTACGCGCGTAAGAATGGCCTACTGAAAGAAAAGGAAGATAACCTGACCGGTGACGACATCCGCGAGGGCTTGACGGCAATTATCTTGGTTAAATTGCCCGATCCACAGTTTGAAGGTCAGACCAAAAATAAGCTCGGTAATCCAGAAATGCGTCGCTATGTTGAGCAAGTGATGAACGAGTATTTTGCGTATTATCTCGAGGAAAACCCGAGTATTGCTAAGAAAATTGTCGGCAAGGCGACCTTGGCGGCCCGGGCGCGTAAGGCGGCGCGAGCAGCCCGTGACAATGTGATCCGTAAGGGCGCACTTGATGGCATGGGGCTGCCGGGTAAACTGTGGGATTGTTCAAGCAAAAGTCCAAGCGATAGTGAAATTTATATCGTTGAGGGTAACTCAGCAGCGGGTTCAGCCAAAGAGGGTCGCGACAGTAAAACTCAGGCAATTTTGCCGCTCCGCGGTAAGGTGTTGAACACTGAGCGAGCTCGGCTTGATAAAATGTTTGCCAATAAAGAAATTGTGGCGATGATTCAGGCATTTGGTGTTGGTATCGGTGATCAGTTTGACATCAATGGTCTGCGTTACCACAAAATTATCATCATGACCGATGCTGATGTTGACGGTAGTCATATCGCGACGTTGCTTTTGACATTCCTGTTCCGCTATATGAAAGAGGTGGTTGAGGGTGGCTATGTGTACCTTGCCAAGCCACCGTTGTACTCAATCAACCGTGGGCAGAAGAAGATTTATGCGTATGATGAGGATGAGAAAGACAAAGTATTGGCGAGCCTAATTGCCGATAAGAAAAGTCGTGGTACAGCAATCGATGATGAACAAGATGTCACCAAGCAGGCTGGCGTGACAATTTCACGATTTAAGGGTCTTGGTGAGATGGATGCCGACCAGCTGTGGGAGACAACGATGAATCCAGAAAATCGTGTATTGATTCAAGTCAGCGTGGAAGACGCCGAAGAGGCGGATGCGATCTTTACGCGGTTGATGGGCGATGACGTGAGTTTGCGCAAAAACTTTATTCAAAGCTGGGCAAAAAATGCTAACTTGGAGGATTTGGATATTTAATCATGAGTGATCAGGACAAACAGATACAATCAACCAGTGACCACGAGTCAATTGAGGCGACGCCGGACATGGCAACCGAGACGCTAACAGGCTTGGAGCGACGTCGACTCGAACATGTGATGCAGGATAATTTCTTCCGCTATTCGATGAGTGTCATTGTTGACCGGGCATTGCCGGATGTGCGCGATGGTCTGAAACCGGTGCATCGCCGTATTTTGTATTCAATGAACCAAAACGGCAACCGTAGTACTGCAAAATTCGTCAAATCAGCGCGCATCATTGGTGATGTGATGGGTAAATATCACCCGCACGGTGACTCGGCGATTTATGATTCAATGGTGCGTCTGGCGCAGGATTGGGCGATGCGCTATACCTTGGTGCAGGGCCAGGGAAACTTTGGCTCGATGGACGGAGATCCACCGGCCGCCCACCGTTATACCGAGGCGCGACTCGATAAGCCGGCTGAAGAATTACTAACTGATATTGAGAAGGAAACGGTTGATTTTAAGGATAATTTTGATGGTTCAGAGCGTGAGCCAATTGTGTTGCCGGCGAAGTTGCCAAACCTGCTATTGAACGGTCAGATTGGTATCGCTGTTGGTATGGCGACGAGTATCCCGACGCACAACTTGGGCGAGTTGGTGGATGCGACGGTTGAGCTGATCAATAATCCTGAGGCGACAGTTGATGATTTACTGAAGCACGTTAAGGGCCCGGACTTTCCGACGGGGGCGATTGTCTATGGAGGCGCGCCGATGCGTCAGGCATATGCGACTGGTCGCGGTAGTGTAATGATGCGGGCGGTGGCGGAGATTCAGGAGACCAAGAAGGGGCGGCATCAGATCGTCGTCACAGAGATCCCGTATGGTGTAAATAAAGCAACACTAATCGAAAAAATTGGTGAGCTTCATAAAGAAAAACGAGTGATGCTGGCCGACCTACGTGATGAAAGTTCTCGAGGTAAAGTCCGCATTGTCATCGAGCTGAAGAAAGATGCGTATCCAAAGAAGGTACTGAACCAGCTGTATAAATTAACAGCTTTGCAAACGAGTTTTAATTACAACATGCTGGCACTGGTCAATACCATGCAGCCGCGGATTTTAGGACTGCACGATATCTTGAGCGAGTTTATTAAGCACCGACAGTCTGTGGTGCGCCGCCGTACTGAGTTTGAGCTGAAAAAAGCCAAGGCAAGAGCACATATTCTGGAGGGCTATAGGATTGCGCTGGATCACATTGACGAGGTGATCAAGACGATTCGTGCCTCAAAAACCCAGGATGAAGCGGAAAAGAATCTGCGCGCTAAGTTTGGACTCAGCGAGATCCAGGCCAAGGCTATTTTGGCAATGCAGCTGCGACGCCTGACTGGACTTGAGCGTGAAGCGGTCGAGAATGAACTTCGCGAACTTCTGAAGCTGATCGCAAGGTTAGAGGCTATCTTGGCTGACGAGCAAGAGATTTTGAATATTATCAAGACTGAGCTTCTAGAGATGAAGGAAAAGTACGGCGATGAGCGGCGTAGTAAAATTATCAACCATGAACTAGGTAAGTTCTCTGATGAGGAGCTAATTCCAGATGAGGAAGCGGTCATTTTGCTAACCGGCGAGAATTACATCAAGCGGACCCTGCTCAGTGACTATCGCAAGCAGAACCGTGGCGGCAAGGGTAAGCGCGGCATGACCACCAAAGAGGAGGATATCATTGACCAGGTGGTGCCAGCAAATACCCATGACTATTTGTTGTTCTTTACGAATCGAGGTCGGATTTTCCGTCTGAAAGCGTATGAAGTACCAGCTGCCAGTCTCAGTGCCAAAGGTGTGGCGGCGGTGAACCTGCTCCAGCTGCAGCCAGAAGAGAAGATCACGGCGATCATCAAACACGAGAAGAATGCTGGTGATCAAGGTTATCTGTTTATGGCGACTAAGAACGGTACGGTCAAAAAGACGCCGCTTGGTGACTACGCCAATATTCGGACAAATGGGCTCATTGCTATTAAGCTAGACGATGGTGACGAGCTGCGCTGGATCAAGAAAACAGATGGTAAAAGTGATGTAATTATTTCAACATCAGCTGGCCAGGCGATTCGTTTCAACGAGCAGGATGCCCGGCCGATGGGTCGAGCGGCTCGTGGCGTACGCGGGGTGCGTCTACGTCCGAATGATTGTGTCGTCGGTATGGATATCGTTACCAGCGATGAGCAGACACTACTGGTTATCAGCGAAAAGGGTTTTGGTAAGCGCACGAAAGTGACCAACTTCCCAAGTCATAAGCGCGGTGGTGTCGGGATAAAGGCGGCAATCGTGACAGCAAAGACTGGCCCAATCATTTCAGTACAGACGATTGATCCGACGATGAACGAAGCGCTGTTGGTATCGCAAAATGGTCAAACAATTCGCTTGGGCTTGAGTGACATCAAGCTGCTCGGTCGAACAACCCAGGGTGTGACGATTATGCGGTTGAGTGATGGTGACGCGGTGTCGTCGATTGGCCTAATGGAGAAACGTCCAGAGGAGGATTAGCCAAGTGCCGATGCAATACCTCCTGATACCGGGCATCGCGTGGTTTGTGGCGCAGTCTTCAAAGCATCTGGCCCGGCTGTTTGGCCGTAATCGTCGAGTTACGCAGTCGAACCCCCGTTCGCCAGTATTATTTTCGGGTGGTATGCCGAGCGCTCACAGTGCAACGGTGGTGTCGCTTGCGCTGACTATCGGCTACTACCAGGGATGGGAGAGTCCGCTGTTTGGCCTGGCTGCGTGGTTCGCGGCGATCGTATTGTATGATGCGGTGATGGTGCGGTTCTCCTCTGGACAGCAAGGTGACTTGCTAAATAGAGTGGTGCAAAAAGATTATCCAAAACTGTCAATGATTAGGGTGGCGCATGGTCATACACTGCCAGAAATGCTTGTTGGGGCGGCCGTGGGCACGGTTGTAACATTTGTTGTAATTTTCGCTACAAGATAATTGCTAATAACCCTTGACCTGACCACTAATATCAGGTAAGATGAGTATCAGTCTGGTTGCTGGAGTGCGAGCCAAGCGACAATCACGCTAATTTGTTAGGTGAAGCGAAAGCGGTACACAAACCCGACTATGGTCTTTAACAATTTGATTGTGCAATATCATCGTCAGTTTATATTTTTGTAGAGCCTTAATACTTTGATACAAAGTAGATTTTTAACGGAGAGTTTGATCCTGGCTCAGGATGAATGCTGGCGGCGTGCCTAACACATGCAAGTCGAGCGGCAGCGGGTTCTGCACTATCAACTTGAAGCCTGGACGCGGGGATTTCCGAAGGAAATCAGTCGCATCATTTCGAAAGAGATGAGTGTCTGGGGTGACTTCAAACTGATAGTGCAGAGTGCCGGCGAGCGGCGAACGGCTGAGTAACGCGTAGGAATTTGCCCCAAAGTGAGGGATAACTGCCCGAAAGGGTAGCTAATACCGCATATGGTCTTCGGATTAAAGGATTTATCCGCTTTGGGAGAAGCCTGCGTTG
>CAUQHW010000005.1:0-42937 GCA_963518125.1 uncultured Candidatus Saccharibacteria bacterium
ATATTATACCAAGTTATCAGCTCATCTGCCAGCCCGGGGCTACTGCACCACATCTTCCCCAAAATGTTTCTGCAGCCGCATCCTAATCGAGCCTTCATGGCGGCCGAGCTTTTGGCTAAGCTGCTGGATGGTTGCACCTTGCAGAAACTCCTGTTTGAGGGTGTCGTCGTCGGCTTTTTCCCACGGCATATAGGCGTTGGGGTGGGTCTGGCGCATTTTGGCAATCTTTTGCTGCCAGCTGGCGGACTGAGACTTCTTGCCGGATTTTTTCGGCGTTGACTGTGCCCGCTTCATTTCCTCCAGCATTGGACGATAGTGCTTGGCCACCTCACTACTTGCCCGCTGCAGCACCTCGTCAATCGCCAGTGCGTCAGAAGAAACTTCCAACGCTTTGCGGTTGATGCCGTAAAGATACAAATTATCAAGATCCCGCACCCGGCTCAAGGCCACGTAACCCATACCTTCAACAAAGGCCTTTCTCAGGTCAATTTTTGCCGCGTCCAAGGTCATGCCTTGGCTTTTATGCACGGTGATAGCCCACGCCAGGCGCAGCGGCACCTGCGAAATACTCGCCCGCTTACGCTCACCGTCACGCAGCTCCCACACATCCGGCACCATGGTCACCTGCTGGCCACTGCGAAACTCGACGATCGGATAATCGGTCAGCGGCTCAAAATCCACTACCGTGCCGATACTACCATTGGCATACAATTTCTGGGGCGAATTTTTCACCGCCATCACCAACGCGCCCAATTTCAACACAAGTTCACCCGGCGCCAGCACCGACCGCTGCAAGCTCTCGACGTACACTTTTGAACCCGTCGTCGTCTGCTGGTACGTTCGCTCCTCACCCGCTAGCTCCGCCAGCTTCTGACTATTGATAGCATCAACGTCAACATTGACGGTATGTAGCTCGGTGATGTCACCGTCAGGCAGCTCGACCTCCGTCCGCGCTAGCAAGGTCTCGGCATGATGCCGCCTAATATCGTCATTTCTCAGTGCCGTTAAAATCTCCAGCAGCTGCTCGTCATTTTGTCGGTATTGCCGCTCCAGATATAGCACCGCCGGCTGCAGCTCCTGCCACGCTTCCGAATACACCACGAAACCGCCGCCCTGCTCGCCCGGACGATTGATTGGCGGCAATTGGAAAAAGTCACCGCTCATCACCAGCTGCACACCGCCAAATGGCTGGTCATTTTCCCGGACACCACGCAGCACCCGATCGACCATGTCCAACCGAAAATCATGCAGCATGGAAATCTCGTCAATCACCAGCACATCGGTCTTGGTAATCACCTCACGCCGCGTTTTTGACAGCCGATCAAAAAAGTTGTTCGCGAGGTGATCGCTAACGCCAATACCGCTCCAACTGTGAATGGTATTGCCGCCCAAATGCGTCGCCGCCAAGCCCGTCGTCGCTGTTACCGACACCTTTTTACCCTGGTCACGCGCCTGTACAATAAACGTGTTCAACAGGTGCGTTTTGCCCGTCCCAGCCGCACCCGTCAGCAGCGCCGACCGACCGCTCATCAAAATCGCCAGCGCCAATTCTTGATCCATAATTAACCTCGCGGCGGTTCGCCTTCTGGCTCGCCCAGCAGTTTTTTCGACGTAATTTCGTAGCGCTTGCCGGTAATTTTACTCTCGATATAGTCCTCGTTGATCAAGTTCACAAACATATCCAGATCATTGCCGTCCATAATGATAATCGCGCCGTTATCATCACTCATTAGCTCCAGCTGCATCTCGTCAGCATAGTCTAACACCTGCTCTTGTTTGACCTCGCCGATCTCCAATTTCTGTAGTTTATTGATGGTCTTTTTGCGTTCCTTGACCAGCGCATTCAGATCCAGACCCTCCGGGAAACTCAACTTATATTCCTTTTCAATTTCCGCCACTTTCTTGTCAGCAATCACTTGCTTCTTGTACTCATAGCCAAACATCCGCTCAAACTTGCCTGGATTAAAGGCGAAAATATCCTGACCGATGATCAGCACCTGGTTATCGTCTGGCACTTTAAAACCGACTTCCGCCTTAAACGCACCAAACTTGCCGTCAGAAAACTCCCACGCCAGCGCACTTTTGAGTGTCTGCCCCTGCTGAATTAACTTGGCGGTGTAAAAGATTTTTTCTGGATCATTCGGATCAGTAAACCGCGCCAGCACGCCCTTCATTCGCCTAAACTCATGCTCTGTCTCTGAAAACTCCACGATGTCGCCACGCTCATGCTCGATCAAATGAATCAAGGTTTCCGCTCGGCCAACCTTGCCGAGATCCGTCCGCAGCAGCACGTTGTCTTCCGCTTCGCTCAGCTCATAATCCCGCACGCTAAGGCCGGTACCCGCCCCCAAATTGACTTGATTGATATAATCAAACAAAAATAACGGCCGAAGCTGCTGCTCGACATCGCCCTTCAGAGGCATAACATACGGCGTGTAATTTTTATTAAACAAAAACAGCTCTATCTGTAAATCATTCTTTTTCGCATCAGTTTGATTGGCCCACAAAAAAATATCAGTCGTTTCCCTCACTTCTTCCATGGGGGTAATTATAGCAATTTTTGACCCAAGCTACCAGACTGATATCTATCCAAAAATTCGGTTACCAATTTTACGTCGCGCCTGCGCTAGTAACTTAGATCCAAACACTAATTCGTGTGGATTATTAAAACGTTCCAATTTTTCCGGACTCCCTGTCAATAGAATGCCAAGCGCCAATGCGGCCATTTCCAAGCACCGGTCTGTCTCTTGGCGCCCAAAAGTTGACTCTAATCTCTCAGTTCCATCAATCTGACCGACTACGAAACCCAATTTATCGTTCTTTGCTGTTGGCGTATTCCATCCTGATACCGTACCCGTCTCTGAATACATTTCAGGCGGCAATCGCATAAGCTTATCTTCAGTTGGACCAACTTTAGCTGCTAATGTATCATAAAGACCACCATCGCTCACGCCCCCCCTAACACACAGAAAATCATCCTTGCATTCCATTGCAGTTATCACACCAATTCTCGCCATCGAGGGCAGCTCGGGGAACTCAAAGAAAGTTGTTAAATCAAATTGAACATGCTGCGGCATTTTATCTTTGTAGAACATGTGTTGATAATACCATATTTTTATATTATTGTCAATTATAGCCGCTCGCCTAGCCGCGCCCGGTTCGCCCACTCATCTGCCAGCTCATTTCCCTCGTCGCCCTCGTGGCCGCGCACCCAGCGAAGTTCCGCCTGGGAGTTTGAGTACAGTTCATACAGTTCTTGGACAATATCCAGATTCTTGATCTCGCCGCCCTTCTTTGTCCAGCCGCGCTGCTGCCAACCCGGCGCCCACTTGGTCACCACATTGATCCAAAATTCACTATCAGTATAAATCACACATGGCGCGTCGTCCGCATCCTGAAGCGCCGCAATCAGCGCCTTGCCCTCCATACGGATGTTAGTCGTCTCGCCGTCCTCGGAGCCCAAGATCCACGGCTGGAGGTTACGAATCACCGCAAAGCCACCCGGGCCAGGATTGGGGCTAGCCGAACCGTCAGTATAGTAAATCGTCATACCCTGATTATACATAGTTTCCTGGGACTAGGCGAGTTCATGACACAAGAAATAATATAAATCCTCCAGCAATGCATCACGCGCCGGAGTTGAACGCTCGTTTACCATGAGATCATGGCTTGCATAGTCGCGCCGCTGATGGATCTGCTTGAGTAGCCGAGACATCGTTTGAGCAATGGAATATTTCTTTTCATCAGAGACTGAGGGCTGCCGCTCTAATTTATCCTTAGCAGAGACTGAGCGCTGCTGCTCTAACTGGCGAATATATTTATAGATAATGTGCGCCACCTCTCCCGTTCGCGAGCGTTGCCGCTCGGCCTTGGTGACAAACTGCACTTCGACCGGCACACCCTTGTTTACTCCTGGATGATCCATCAAAAAGGTCACTTTAGAGACCTGATATTTCTGACCGCGCCGCTGCACACTTTCATCATCCTGAACCACAAACTCGCAGCGCCCTATATCAAACCCGCGTTGCTCCATCTCCTGGCGCACGGTAGTAACATAATCCTCTGTGCCATGGACACAAATGGCACTGGATTTACTGGCAGCCTTTTTCAGCTGAAACGCTGGGGTTGTATCAATTCGCTGCTGCAAAAACGCCACGAAATCACGTGCCTGATCCTCTACCGTATCTGATATAACGGTCAGGCCGAGTACGTCCATCGGCGTATACTCCGGTTTACCATTCTGACGAGCTTCATGCACCTTGGCCGCCCATGACCCCACGGTTTTCAGGCGATATTTTCCCTCTACTTCCTTACCGTTTTGTGCTAAGAAATCTCCAATGTGAATCGACCGATTCGGGCATGATTCTTCGCTACGCGGACCGACCACTGCTTCAGTCTCAACTTTCTCAGTACCAAAAATTGTATTAACTAAATTGCGGACACCAACGTGGCGAATTGTCTCATACTGCTCGCGGATCTCCTCGATGAGCTTACGTTTACCCTGCCCCTTCAGCCGAATGATATGCGCCTGTGAACGCAGGCTTGCCGCCAACCCATCAAATCCCATCACTTCACACAGCGGTGCATAGAACGACTCCGCCTCCAAGACATCCTGTAATTTAGCAGACTCACGTGATGATGACGGATGGCACATATTATCAAGTAGCTCACAGGCCTTGATGATCACCGCCTCGATATTGGTCTTATCCAAAAACTCAGCCATCTGCTCCACATCAACAAATGGCTCGATCTGCCGCCATGCTTCAGCCGGTACCGAACCTTCGTAACGATCCGTGATAATCTCTCTGATATTTTCAGGAATAGTATTAGCCACCTTTAGTCGGTGCCGGCCAGAAGCCTCTTCTACTAGAATAAAGTCCGCTAGTAGTGACGCTACATATGCACCCTGCTCGCGCGTCATCCCAGTTCCAGGATTCGTAAATACATCGGCCAGAGCCAAGCCGGCAGCCTGTCGACGCTCCGGTGTACACTTCTGGCTATCTCTGTTATGAAAGCGGTCGACCACATCATGCAGCAGCACGGCATGAATCGCCTCGGGCGGTAGTTTCAAACCGGCAAACTCCTCCACCAGCTTCATCGTTCGCTCAGCATGCGCCGCCAAATCCTCTCGTTCATTCACGCCTTCACCCCTAAAATACTCCTCAAGTGCCAATTGAAAATGAGACTCGAGAGATGGGCGCTCAAGATCGATCTCAAATTTCTTTTGTAGCGTGCCCAGCTCTAGCTGCTCACTGCACGAAGAACATAATTCACTCATAATTCAGTTCGTTATCAAACTGGGCTATTATAACAGATGATGTATATTTAGTCAATAAAATAGGTGCCGGCGTCAGGATACGCATTGTACTGTTTCAGCGACATACTCTGGCAATACGCCCCCGCATCAAAGATCACTAGCTTATCGCCAATTTCCGCCCGGGCCAGCTGCCGCGATGCGAGATTCTCTGGGTTGCTGGGCGCTGGTGTCAAGATATCGCCCGTCTCACAGCAGTGCCCCACCACGATGTACTCTCGCTGCTCCTCGCGACCCGCGAGTACCATCATCTCGTGCTGCGCGCCATACATCCCTGGCCGCGTGATGTCATTCATACCGGTATTAAGGCGCAAAAATGTGTGACCATCCGCACCAGTATCAACGATATCCACCACCTCCGCAACCAACACGCCAGCATGTGCTACCAGCCAGGTTCCGGGCTCAATTTCTAGATGCAGTCGCCGCCCAGTTTCCTCAGCGAACTGAGATAATTTCCGAGAAAACACCTCGCAAATTACCGCCAGATCCGCCTCCTGCTCATCGCCAAACCGATGCACTTTGAAGCCACCGCCAATATCTAGAGTGGTCACCTCCGGCAGTCGCCCAACCAGCGCCAGCGCTGCGTCCATCGCCTCGCCCCACAACCGCGGATCAGCACCCGAACCAATGTGAATATGCAGCCGATCAATCGTCATGCCATGACGCCTCGCTAACTCCAGCGCCTGCTCGGCATAGGCATGCCACAGCCCAAAGCTGGAATTAACCCCACCGGTCATCGTCCGGTTATTGTGCCCCGAGCCCATACCAGGATTGAGCCGCAGACCGACCGTATTTGGGCGGTGTGGACTCGCCGCAAACAGCTCTAATTGACGAAGCGATGTCGCCACGTAACGTACACCAGCCTGAAGCAGTTCATCGAGGTTGTGCGCCGGCTGCTGGCTGGAGAGGCTGATCGTTGGGCCGCTCACTCCTCGTTCGAGTAGCAGCACCGCCTCGTAGCTTGAGCTGGCATCAAATTGCAGCCCCAGCTCATCAAACAGCCGTATAATTTCGGGGTGCGAATTTGCCTTGGCCGCGTAACGCACCGTCAAGCCGAACGGCACCTGGCATGCTAGCGCCTGCTGGGCTCGCTCCCCTAACATCCGCCTTGAATATACAAAACTTGGCGTATCAAGCACCTCGGGTAGTTGATCAATTGGAAAGCTCATCATTGCCAATTATACCAGGAATCTGGCTCAATGCTGTCGCTACTGACCACTTTGGATTTTCTGACGCCGTAATATCATTGTACTCAACTGTCTGGATAAACCGCACGCCATCAGGCAGATCACCGCCGATTGGCTTATCATCAACCATCCATACCTCGCCGGTCGGACACTGCTCGCGGAAATACTCGCCCTTCGACTGCAGTGTGGTAATAATCTCCGCCCCTTCAAGCGACGGACACAGCGCCGCCTTGAACCGCTGGTAGTTCGCTGGCCCATAGGTCAAGACATGCACGGTTCCGCGCTGCCTGGCCCAGGCTACCACCTCAGCCACTCCGTCGTATTCCATTCGCCCATCAGCCAGTGCCGACTGAAGCAAGAACGAGAACGCCTCCTCATCATCAAGTCCCGCCGCCCGCACATGCGCCGCGAAATCATAATAGTATGCTTTCTCAGTGCGCACATGAAAGTCAGTCCGCCGCGCCAGCTCTGCCTCGCTGTCAATGCCAAACTGCCGCCCAAGCAGCCCCCACTCTGCCTTGTCCAACTCACTCGTCCGAAACAAGGTGCGATCAAGATCAAGAAACAACTTCAAGCTCATGAAAAGTAAATCCTCATTAGTTCTCGCGCGATTTTATCGCTGTCGTGACGGATCAGACTACGCAGCGCCGCCAGCGGATCGGCCTTTTTATTATGCTGGCGGACGCCATGAGCGATCAGGTGCTTACCCGAGGCGTAGTAATGCTTTTTCTTGAGCTCCGCCTCGTCCCATTCCACCAAATACTCACCATTGTGCGCGTATTTATCAAGCAGCTCCTTTGGTGGACGATAATTGTTATACAGCACATAATCCATGCCCACCCCAGCAAACCGCTCGATCTCGTCAACAAAATCCGCCACCGTAAAGCCATCGGTCTGCGTCGGCTTGGTCACTAGATTACAGACATAGACCTTCTTAGCCCTGGTCTCAGCCAAAGCCCGCGTCACGCCGCGCACCAGCAGTGCTGGCGCCAAACTACCGTACAACAACCCCGGCGCTACCACCACGAGGTCGGCATCCAGAATCGCTTGCCGAGCATGTGGATTGATCGTTGCCGGTGGACTAAGTTCTAGCCACGGCCGCTCATCACCTGGAATATTCGTCACCTCGATGGCATGTTCACCCGCAACGACCGTACCGTCACGCAGCTTCAGTGATAACTTGGTATCGTCCAGTGTAATTGGAAATACTCGCCCATTAACGCCAAGCACCTCGCTAGCTGTCTCGACTGCCTGCGAAAAGCTCCCCGTCATCTTTTCCAGCGCTGCCATGAACAAATTACCAAACGCGTGCCCCTTCATGCTGCCCTCGTCAAACCGGTAATTAAACAGGTCGCGCACCTTTGGCGAACTACTCAGCGCCACCAGACATTGCCGGACATCGCCCGCCGGCAACACGCCCAGCTCATCGCGCAGCATGCCCGTCGAGCCACCGTCGTCAACCATGTTGACCAGCGCCGTGATGCTGTGGGTATACTTTTTCAAACCCGACAGCAGCGTGAAACTGCCAGTTCCGCCGCCGATTACTACAATTTTTACTCCAAAATATTCTCTATCCACTTCGTACGTCATGCCCGCATTATAGCACTTCAGCGAGGCTAGACCAACGTGCCCTTTGGTAGTGGCCATTCGAGGAATGTCTGGTACTGCGTGTTAACGGCGGTCAGTATATGTTCAGCCACCTTGGCCGGGTCATTGAAGAAAGCATAATCATCCGGTCGGCTCCCCCGCCAAAACGGTGTTTTCATCGCCCCGGGCAAGAACAGCGCTACGCGAATCGGTAAATGCTGCTCGTCCGCCTGCAACGCCAAGCTGCGCGCCAGCCCCGCCTGGGCGTGCTTGGTTGCCACATACACGGCTTCGTCCCTGCGAGCTTTGATACTGCTGGTCGAGCCAATTACTATTAGTGTGGATCGTATCCGCTGCTGCGCCATCCTATGCCAGGCCCACTGCACCAGTGGCAACGGACCAGCGAAATTAACCTCCGCCATCGAGCGCGCATCAGGCTGATCCTCGAAATTACCGCGCCAGCCATAGCCCGCCGCCCAGACAAATTGCTCAATAGCATCGCCGCCCAGAATCTGCTCAATCCGCGCCGACGCTGCTTTAACCTGCTCGGGATAATACACATCCAACGGGAAGCCCTCGCCGTGCTCCTGAACATTATGCGTCTGCCCCAGCACCAACACGCGTTTACCGCTTTCTCTGAGCTGCCTGGCCATCTCCAGTCCAAGCCCACTCGTCCCACCAAGAATAATATGCATGTGGTTATTATAGCAATATAGTTGACACGTGTAAAATATCTTCAAGATAATGGCACATTTATTTCGACTGGACCGATAATATCCGTATTGCCAAAGTAAAAATCGGTTAAGACCTGCCGCCATGGCGTGCTGGTTGCCGCAGCATATATCATTTTGCCAATATCGCCATGGCAAGCCAACAACACCGTTTGATCTGGATGTTGACGCGCCATGAAATCAAGCACCCGCTGGCCGCGAGCCAATAACTCAGGAAAAGTCTCAGCGCCGTCAGGATGCAAAAAATAGGTCACGTTTTCTGCTTTGATGATGTCCGGCGCACAGATTTCCTCAATATCAGCCGCCAGCTTACCGGTCATAATGCCAAAATCACGCTCGATTAAATCATCGTGAACTATCGGCTCGGCAAGGCCCAGTGCTGTCGCTACAATCGCTGCCGTCTCGAAAGCTCGATCAAGCGGCGACGCGTACACTGCGTCAAAAACCAGCTCCCTATCCTTGATGTGACGCGCCAATTGCCGCGCTTGCTGACGTCCCAAATCGGTCAGCGGCAGGTCGCGATGGCCGTTCAAAATCCCGCGCACATTGTCTTCATTCTGGCCGTGGCGAGCGATATAGATAGTAGTCATGAACCTTAGTATATCATCTCTATCAGGCGGCGAGGAACCTCGTAGAAACCCTACTTACCACTAAAATTCCTTGTTATCAAACCATCGATACGTCCCGCGAATGACACTTCAGCCAATCAGCAATCGCATCAATATCAAGATGATCGGTCGCGGCGCGGACAGCGAAATTTTCTAGTTCGCCTCGCTGTGCTGTAAAATTATACCCATTCACCTCCAGCAAAGTCAGTCCGGCGAGCATTGCTGTACGCTTGTTACCATCAGCGAACGGATGGTCGCTAATAATCCCGCGCATCAACGCCGCTGCCTTGGCAAATACTGTTGCATATAATTCCTCGCCAAATACTACTTGATGCTGTGTTGACACCGCAGCCTCCAGCCGTCCAACGTCACGCACGCCATCTGCACCGCCGTCTTTGACAAGCACCAGCGCATGAAGCTGCAGAATCTGCTCGAGAGTCAAACTAACCATTAGCGCTTCGCCAAGTGAGAAAAGTCCTCTTTGTATCGCCTAAGGAGCGAGTTTGCAGTTTTGAGCACTTGATTATCATCAGCCGCCTCCGAACGCTTACGTACCGTGACTTCAATTTCGTCGCCATCGCGAATCCCCAGCGCCCGCAAATCCCGCGCTGGCAGTGTCACGCCACGGCTTGAACCAATCTTGATAACTTTTTGAATCGTAGTGATTTTCATGCAAACATTATAACAAAATTATAATTTTATTGCAATATTAGCGAAACCAAACCAATATTTACCGCACGATTTCGCTATGCAACTGCTGCCATTTCATATGCGCGCTATGCGCTCGAGCTGGTGCGTCAACCTCGCTCTTCTGAAGCAATAATTCCTCAGGATCAATAAACATTATTTCATCGCCCTCTTCACCTGGTATAAAATCAAAATTCTCCGGCCAGACGCGGCAATAAAAACAGATTTGATTAGCATCAAGCCGCTCAATATACATCTCGTCCGACGCGTCAAACAGTTGATAACGCAAATCGCCCTTGTAGCCAACTTCTTCATATAGCTCGCGTTTCAGTGACGACTCAATCATCTCGCCAAAATCCATACCACCACCCGGCAAATCCCAATATGTCCGATCAATTTCCTTGACAACCAAAATTTGTCCAGCATCGTTATAAATCAAGGCTTTGAGCGAGATGCGATACAGACAATCCAGATGATCCGTTCCATCTAGATTCTGCGTGATGATATGTCCTTTGGTGATTTTTGACATGAAAATCATTATACTACACCCGAACGCTAGATAGCTGATACCATTTCGCCTACAGTATACTCTGTCTTTCCAATATCCATTACTAACTACTCATTAGGTGTTAACAAGTTGGTAATTACCTAATTGTGATATTCTTTTATTTTACTGGCATATTCAGTCAAAAGATTCTTTGAATAAATTTTTTCATTTTTTGAATTTCTAACTTCTTTCCAAAGAATGGAAGCTACTTTTAATTTGTTCGAATAGTTGCGACTATTTTCGTCTGCACTAAAATCCTTTAAAAATTGATTCCATTGACAAACCGAATTATCATACTTGGCATAATCCGACTCTCCATAATACACCTTCAGCATATCTTTGATTGTAAATTTGCCATCCTTTTCTCTTTTTACTTTCCGCCAAGCAGTAGCCATATCAGCAGTAAATTTAAAAGGTGTAATACCTGTTACGGCGGAGAAATATTCTCTAAATTTTGCACTAAAAGAAAAACCACATTCAAGTAATGGCATGTCTAATGTAATATTTTCAACTTGCTTCTTTTCATTTTTTATTAGTGATTTTTTAATCAGATTACCCTTAAAGTACTGCTCAATAATGTGATTGAGTTCTTGTTTTGTGCCTTTATATTCTAATCCTAATCGCTTGCATATCTGTGAAAGTTCTTCACGATACCAATAATATTTATTAAACTCGTCAAACGATGTAATTTTATCAAACTCAGGTCTACTTTCTATCATTATTTTATCTCCTCAAAACCAATTTGCTTTTTCATCTCTAGTATCTATAGCTCCTCAACCTTCACTCGCCGCTGCTCCGTCGTATCCCGCTCACGCACGGTGACGGTGCCGTCCTCCAGTGTCTGGAAGTCGATGACCACGCAGTGTGGCGTGCCGATTTCGTCTTGGCGGCGGTAGCGTTTGCCGATGTTGCCGTTGTCGTCCCACATCACCCGGCCGGGGTTGGACTTGGCGAGCTGAGCGTAGACGTCGCGGGCTTTTTCTACCAATTCTGGCTTGTTTTTGAGTAGCGGCGAGACGGCAAATTTGACTGGCGCCAAGTGCTCTGGCAATGCCAAGTACACCCGCTTCTCACCATTTTGCTCGTCCTCACGGTACGCACCCGACAGCACCGCCATCAGCGCCCGCTCCACACCAAACGACGGCTCGATGACGTGCGGAACAAATTTTGTGTTCGTCCCCTTGACGGTGTATTCCATGCTCTTGCCGCTGGCGCGCTGGATGTTCATCAGGTCAAAATCGGTCCGATACGCAATGCCCATCAGCTCCTCGCGACCAATTGGATAATCGTATTCGATGTCGATCGTCTTTTTGCTATAGTGCGCCCGATCCTCCGCCGGCACGTCTAGCTCGTGAATGTGCTCTTGCTTCAAGCCTAGTTCTGCCAAAAACGCATGCGTCGCCGCCAGCAATTCATCAAACGCCTCCTGCCAATGCTTGGGGTCGACGAAATATTCAATCTCCATCTGCTCAAACTCGCGGGAACGGAAGACAAAGTCGCGCGGCGCAATTTCATTACGAAACGCCTTGCCCTGTTGAGCGATACCAAACGGCAAGTTCGGGTAGAAACTATCAACGACATTCTTGAAATTGGTGAAGATACCCTGGGCGGTTTCTGGGCGGAGGTAAGAAATCGACTGCGGATCGTAGGTAATCGCTTTCATGCCACTAGAGCCACGCTTACCATCGACGCCCCCCGTCAACTCATCAATCGCCAGCTCATTTTGCCCGCTAGCACCGACAAATGTCTTGAACATCATGTTAAACTGCCGCGGCTCACTAAAATCACCTCGCGTACCACAGTTAGGACATTTAATCACTCTTAGCACATGTAACCACTCTTTCAGCCCAAAATCACTGGCCTCCTCGAGGTCAATCTCACTTGGGCCAAGCTCCATGTCCAGTATTTTCTTGAACAACTCGGGCTCTTTTTCTTTGATCTCATCATAAAAATTCGGTGCCGTGGCATGCTCGCGATACCATTGGATCTTGTCGGTGAGAGCCTCGTACTCGTCCAACTTTTCCTGTTGATCTTTGAGCAAGTGATCTTCGCGAAAACGCGCCTTGCAGTGGTTACACTCTACTAATGGGTCAGAAAAGGTATCCACGTGCCCACTCGCCTGCCACACCTTCTGATTCATCAAAATCGCCGCATCGACGCCATACATGTCGTCGCGCTCGTCAACAAACCTGCGCCACCACAAATTCATGATATTACGCTTCAGCTGCACACCCAGCGGACCGTAATCCCAAGTGCCAGAAAGACCACCATACACGTCCGACCCCTGATAAATAAAGCCGCGGCGCTTACACAGGCTGATAATATCTTCCATTTTTGCTTGACTCATCACACAACCTTTCCCCATGTTGGCAACATGGCGATTCATTAACTAAGGTTTATTATAGCATGCTTGACGGTCGCTATTTATTGTGCAACAATCGCACATAGGGAGTATCAATGGTGTTATGAGTCAGGAACAGTACAACACATCGTCTACAGATAAAATTTTTCCAGATTCCCCTGTAATACGTCACCCCCAGGAATACTCATTGGAGGAGGTCCGTAGATTACTAGAGATTTCTGATAAATACGAAGGAGCGGATGATAGAGCTAGAAGCATAGTCGCCGAAGGGATCCGCGTCACTGGTTTCGCTGCTTTTAGCTCCACAAGCCCGCTAACAGCTCAGGAGCAAGGTAAAATTAGAGAATACTTTGGGCAATGGATGCTACTCAGAGATCAACTCTCAGGACTCATCACCCCCTATGAACACAATACTTTTCTCTCGGCAAAGCGTAATTTTGACTCTGCCTGCACCAGTAAAGTGTCCGACCAAGTAAAGGTGGCCTTCCTAGATCAAGCACTAGAAGATGCTCACAGTGTTTACGCCAGTCAGACCAAAAGAACAGATATTTCTTTTAGTTCCGTCCTCAATAAAATATTCCTAGCGCGCACATTACGCGATCTCGCCGCGATGGGTCGATTTGATGACGACGCTAAAAGAAGCGCGGTTGCCCTGCTCTGGGAATGTGCCGATGAGATTATCAAAATAAGTAAGCCAGATCTCGAGGTGGAATATTGCAAGGAGTCCTATTTACATGAGATTGAATATTTCCGTGGCCAATACTCGGAAGAGATAGAGATTAACCCCGAAGAGAACCCCGATATTTCAACACATAACATACTCACCAAGCTTAATCAGCCGGATATTGAGTCCGAGCAAAACCCTAATACTTTCATGGAATCTGCCTTCTCTTCCCTGCAGAAAGCAATTGTGAAGCATGCTCTACAAGACACAGTTACACCGCCGCATGCTGCCTAGCTACCAGCCAGCAACTAGCGATGACCGGGCCGAGACCGCCGATGTGGGTGAGATTTTCCAGCGGCTTGGCTTGGATGAGGCGCAGCAGCTTGATGTGATCGGCCGTTAGGTCGCCCTGCTCGCTCGGCCTTAGGGCCTTTTCGCTTGGATCGTACATGTATGATTTATCGCTCGTGAGCGTCCGCCCGGCCACGTCAGTGCGTAGATTCAGCTCGTCACCCAGTAGCCCGGCGTACTGCATATAAAACCACGTCTCGACCAGCAGCCGATCAACCGCCGGCCGATCAAGCCACGCCAGCACCTGACTAAGCACCGCGAACCACTCCGGCCCATCAACGGTCTCAGTCGCCTGCGCCACCAGCTTGAGCGCCTGGTAAGCGAACTGCATCCGCTCATAATCCTCGAGGATATGCCGATAAAATGCGCTGAGCCTAGCACTGGTCAGCAGTCCCAGCTCGCCGCGGCCCGAACGAATCACCACGTCACACAGCGCCAGGAGCTCAATGCCGCCAGCCAGCTTGCTCCGCTCGCGGCGCACCCCCTTGGCGATCACCGCCCGCCGCCCCTGGGGCGTTAGTAACTGCAATACCCGATCAGCTTCCGCATAATCCGTCCGCCGTAGCACAATCGCCTTGAGCCGCTCACCGTCTTTCATTCAGCCTCCTCGCCTAGCACGCTGAGCGCCGCCCGCACCTCATCAGGCGTCATTCGCGCCTTATCAAGCACCGCCCGCACCCCAAACGGCCGCAGCTGATCCAGATCAAGCGCTACATTACTACACACCACCACCGGCAACCGTGCCAGATCCTCATGGCTTTGCAGCTCATTCAGTAGCGCCATCCCCGTCTCACCCGCCAGCAGCATATCAAGCACCAAGCCATCCGGCCGCCACTCGTCAATCATCGCCATCGCCTGCCCGGCCGCCACCACTATTCGGACCGTATACCCCGCCTCCAGCGCATACCGCTCCAGCACTGCCGCCCACTGCGGATCATCCTCGATGATCAGGAGTTTTTTCATAATAAGCTCATCTGCTCGCTGAGCGGCACATCAACATAAAACGTCAGCCCGTCTCGGTGGCGTATCAGCCCGATCTGCCCGCCCATTGCCCGCGCGAACGTTGCAGCGATATACACTCCGAGACCGCTGCTATCCGGCCGGGTTCTGACTGATTTACGCGTAGTCATCTCATCCACCAGCCGCCGATACTCAGCCAGGCTCATCATCGGCCCAAAATCCCGTACGCCCAGCCGCACCATCGTCCCTGCCTGGCGAACAGTCACGCGAATTGCGGCCCCAGCCTCGCTATAGCGCATCGCATTATCAAGAAAATTCATCATGATCCGCCCGAGCAGCAATGGGTTGGCCACCACCAGCCGCTTTTTGCCCGTACGCGGCCACGTCACTCGCCGGTCATACAGCCGTAGCATATCGCGCGACTGGTGAGCCAATTGAGCTAGCAGCGCCAGTGGATTAACTGGCTCCAGTGGAAACAGCGTCGGCTGCACATTCACGGTATGCGCCAAGTCCTGTACCAAAGCCAGCGAGCGCTCCGCCGTCAACGTCAACCGCCGCTGCATCAGCTGCGCCTCGGCCGGACTGAGCTGTCCATCCTCAATCAATAAACTCATCTGCCGAATCAGCGCCAGCGGTGCCTTCAGCTCATGCGCCGCCACCGCTATGCTGGGCATTGCGGCAAACTCCTTATCACTCCACTGTGGCTGCGCCATATACCTCTAGTATAGCAAACCGAGGCGCCAAAAAGAACTGCTCCTGCTTGGCATTATTTCACGGATACTGGCCTACTGGCCGCAGCCGAGAGAGATTACTGCACAAATTTCACTGTCTTGAGAATAGCCTCAAAATCTGGCTTGAACGTATCAGCATCGGTTGAAAAACGCAGCGTCTTGTCGCGCACCTTCATCAGCACCACGGAGCCGCGCAGATCCTTGCTAAACGCACCGTCAATGCGCGTGGCAGTGTTGCCGTTATATTCGACGCTACTCGAGGTCAAATCACCCTTTTTCAGCAGGCTGGCGTACTGGTCTAGCGTCTTGTTGAAGTCACTGTTAAGGATCTCGAGGCGCAGCGCAAACTTGTTTTGGTTGCTACTATGCGTGTTCGTCGGTGGCACAATAGCCGGGTGGAGATACGCTTTATAATCACCGCGATCGCTGCCATCAGCCGCTACGTAAACACTCCAGGTCTTTGGGTACATAAACGACACGCGGCCGTACTGCTCGGGGCCGACAAATTCAATGCGCGGGTTTTTGGCTTCTTCATTAAATTTCTCACGGTCAGCCTTTGATTGCTCTTCGCGCGCCTTGGCCGAAGCCACCGCCATCCGGCTCTCGACCGCAGTTTTTTCCTGTGAATATGCAAGGTATGCCCAGATCGCCGCGCTACCAGCCGCCACGAACAGCACGATCGCGCTAATCGCCACAATCATCCAGCTATTGACATATCCCTGTTCCATCTCTGTTTTTCTACTCATATGCATCAGTATAGCTTATGCTTCGGGTGATGTAAAGCCTCCCGGCAGCCGATAGAGAAAATAGCCGTGGTATTCTTTTGTCGGCTGCGTGCCGGGGATAGCAAATCCGTAGCTCACGAAAGTCAGCGGCTCGGTTTGGGCGGCCGCTTGACGCCCCGCTAGCTGAAACATTTTTGCGATATCGCGGCCATCACCAAAAGCGTACATCACCGTCACCTTGTCGAGCACCGGCTGCCGCCAGATATTCGCCCAGTGTACTTGGGCGCCCGGTAGTTTGCGCAGCCGCCAGCGCGATATTAGCACTAGAAATGGATTAATCTCATAGCCAATCGCCCGCGCACCCTGCCGGGCTGCCACCATCAGCACCACACCGTCGCCCGACCCGATATCAAGCACCACATCGTCTTTACCGAGCGGCAGCGCCTCAGCAAACAGCCGCTGCACCTCGCGCGACCGTGACGGCACATACGGCGCACCGATCAGTGCTGGCAGCGCAAAGATCATCAGAATCGCCCCGCCAAGCCACGCGAGCCATATCACGCGCTAAAATCCTCGCCAAGCACCGTAATGTCGTGCTGCATATTATCCAGCGCCGCCGTGATGTCCTTCGCCAGCTGCCGCGCCTCAACAAACCGCTGTTTGGCCTCGTCCAGATTAAAGTCATCGCCCTGAAACCACGCAATTCGCTCGTTCAGCTCCGCCATCATTTGCTCAATCGTTTTTTCATTTGTTTTATCGTTTTTCACTGCTTTCAATCCTCGCTTTCATAATCATATCTTTTGTTGTAATAGTTACCATACTGCCGATCCGACAGCCACCGCTGATCATTGCATAACCGCGCTGCAGCACCGTCTCTGGGTTGTACTCAGCGATCATTCGTTGTTGCGACAATACCATATTTTTAGCAATCTCGACGCGGCGCGACCACTGTTCGAGCACTGCTTGTTGCAACATTGTTACGTGAAGGCGTCGCTCCGTAATCTGCCGCTGAATCACCTCTGCCACGCCGCCCAGCCGCAACTCCAACTGCCGCCTCACGTCGTGTTTATCCGGAAATAGCAGCTGCGCAGCATTACTCGGCGTGGCCGCCCGTACGTCAGCCGCCAGATCGCACAGACTCTCGTCAACCTCGTGCCCGATACCAGTCAGCACCGGCACGCGGCTGCCAGCCACCGCTCGCACCAGGCATTCGTCATTAAAACTCGCCAGGTCCTCCGCGCTACCGCCGCCGCGAATCAGCACAATCACCTCCGGCGGCTCCGCCAGTTGGTTACAGTGGGCAATCGCCCGCACCGCCTGATCAGCCGCGCCGTCGCCCTGAACCTTAACATTAGCAACGATAAACTGCACTCCGCCCCAGCGCTCACCAGCAATTTTCATAAAATCCGCGTAGCCCGCCGCCTGAGTGCTGGAAATGACCGCCACGCGGGCAGGATATGGCGGTAAGGGGCGCTTGCGTTCCGCATCAAACAGACCTTCGACCGCTAATTTCGCCCTAAGTAACTCAGCGCTGCGCTTGAGGTGACCCGCACCCAGTGGCTTGACCTCCTGTACCGTGAGGCTAAACTTACCCTTGGCAGTTAGCCTGACTGCGGCTCGCACCACCACGCGCATCCCTTCCTCAATCGGTGTCCTGAGCTGCCACGCCATCATGAAACAATTAACCGCGCTCTCGGCGTCCTTGAGCGTAAAAAAGACAAACTTCTGCTGACGCACCGTGAACTCGGCAACCTCACCTTCGACCTCGACGACCGGGACAGCGGTCTCCAGCACCTGATTGACGACCGCTACAAAATCGCTAACGCTAAACCGCGGCGCCATCGTCATCATCTGGCCGCCCATATTTGATCAGCGCGTGCTGATAGAACATATACCCAAAGACAATTGTCCCCGTTAGTAAAATCACCCGCGTCAGCACAATCCCAGCGATAGCGACGTCCGGCGCCACACCGGTCATACTCAAGAAAACAATCATAATTGCTTCGTACACGCCCGCACCGCCCGGCGTAAAGGCCACCAAGCTAGCCAGTCCCGCCACGCCGTAGCCGATGATCAGCACCGCCGGATTGACCGACACGCCCAGCGCCCAAAACGCCACGATGAACATCAACACATCAAAGATGGCATAAATTGCCCCCCAGACCAGCGGCTTGATGAGCAAATACCGATGCTCCGACAGCTCCACGAAATCATCATGCATCTCAGCAAAAAACGCCTCAATTTTCGTCGAAACCAGCAGCCGCTTGATCTTGCCCAGTGTCGCCCACCGCACTACCGCGTTGATCAGCCGCGACACCCGCACCGCCGTGTTGTGCATACGCTTTCGCGACGAGAACATAAAAATCAGCCCAAATGTTAGCGCCAGCACCACCAGCACGAGGAGGAAACTTGACGTCACGATGTAGCGATTTACCTGCCCGTCAATTGACAAGATTAACACCGCCATAATCAGCAGCACCATCAACGACAAAAAGCCCGTCACGTAGCGGATCACCTGAGCAAATGTCGAGCGCGCCGAGCTGACGCCGAGCTTGTGCATCCGCCACGTCGTGTAGGAAATGCCGCTGACGCCGCCCGACGGAAAAATGTGATTGACCAGATTCAGCTCCAGTGCAATCCGTGTCTGCTCAAACCGCGAGATATGCCCGATCAGTTTTTTGTCGCGAAGATAGGCAAAAATCATCTCGCCGCCCGCGAAATACACGATAATCTGAAACGGCAGCAGCAACATCAATAGCCAGATATTTGCCCGGCCAAGTAATTCCCATGCCCGCATCAGTTCCGCACGCGACAGGAAAATGATCAGTACCAGCACCGCCAGCGTCACGATGCTCATGATCGTCCGCGGTGACTTGAGCGCCTCTAAAAACTGCCGTATCCCTTTTGATACCATATCGCCCATTATATCACGCAGTTTTTGCTATAATCAAACCATGTATATCGCCCTGCTTGGCCGCCAGCCAGAGATATCGCTCGCCGAACTTGCGGCGGTTTTTGGCGCGGACTGCGTCAATCGCATCAGCCAGCAGTTTGCCAAAGTTCAAACATCTCAATTTGATATTACCACCCTAGGCGGCACCATTAAATGCGCCGAGATTATCACCGAGCTACCAGTCAGCCGCACCGACAAGGCCTCGCTCCTCGCCGCTTCGCGCTTCATCACCCAGCATTATCACGCCAAGTGGGCGCACTCGCCGCATAAAATCACCCTCGGTCTCAGCGCTTATAACCTGGCTGTCGGCGCCCGCGATGTCCAGAAAACCGGCCTCATCCTCAAATCATCCCTAAAAAAATCTGGCACCAGCCTCCGTCTCATCCCGAATGACCAGCCCGCTCTCTCCACTGCTACCGCACATAATAACAAGCTTGGCGGATCATCACATAAAGTCGAGCTGCTGCTCGTCAAAACGACCGACCGCCGCCTGATCATCGCCGAAAGCCGCGGCGTCCAGAATATCACCGCCTATACCCGCCGCGACCGCCATCGTCCCAAACGCGACGCCTTCGTTGGCATGCTGCCACCCAAATTAGCGCAGATTATGCTGAATTTAGCGCTAGGTGCCGGGTCGCTGGCTCATCACAGATCGTGCAGCAATTCTGCGGCGGGAGCGGCTTCCAGCCTCTCTGATAAGTCGATGGTTCTGCGGACGACGTTGCCGGATGCATTCAACTTGGAGGAGACGGCTGGAAGCCGACCTGTTGTAACAATCCTCGACCCGTTCTGCGGCACCGGCACCGTCCTGCAAGAAGCGCTGCTTGCTGGCTACGATGTCGTCGGCACCGACCTCAGCCAGAGAATGGTTGATTACACCGCCGAGAACCTGTCATGGCTACAATCGACGTTCACCGCGCCCAGCCGACCAATTAGCCGTGTCATTGACATTCACCAAGCCGACGCCACCACCCACCGCTGGTCAAACAGCGAGAAACTCACTGCCGTCGTCTGCGAGACCTACCTTGGCCAGCCCTTTTCCGCACCGCCCGCACCCCAAAAATTAGCAGAGGTTGTCGGCAACTGTAATCACATTATCACCGGCTTCCTCACTAATATCCGTCCGCAGCTAGCTCCAAACACGCCGTTATGCATCGCCGTGCCAGCGTGGTACGACGCATCCGACCAGGCCACTCATGTGCCGCTGATAAAGCACCTCCGACAGCTCGGTTATCACCACCTCAACCGTCGTACACCACTCATCTACCGCCGCCCTGACCAGGTCGTCGCCCGCGAGCTACTTATCTTGCTGGCTGTCCAAGCACCGGACGATTGAGCCGTAACGCCGGATCATAGTCTGCGAGCTGTCCCAAACGACCCACCAACTCCTTTTCCAAAAGATCAAGCTGCGCTTGACGCGCCTCTGCTGCTTGCTCGGCCACAGAAGGAGTGATCGCCTCCGGATGATACTGCTGACACATTGCTAGTAAATCCCTAGCGCCCAGACCAATCCGCCGCTGATTCAACGCCATGACCAAAAACGCCAAGGTCGGCCGCGCCTGGTTCGCCATTTCCGTCGTCATCTGTTGATCTTTACTGGCAAACATCTCTCGCCCAATCTGGCTCAATAGTCCATCCACCATATTCGCTCCAGCTGACGCATACCGCCCCTCACCCGTAGCGTAGTGCGCCAGCGGCTCGGAAAGCGCCACCTCAACCTTTGCTGTTTCACCGCTCTCGTACCGCAGTATCGCTGCAATCGTCTCTTCTGGTGTCGTCTGACCATTGACACCGCGCTCAGCAACCTCTGCCGCCGCCGTCTGTACCGCGTGCAATGCCTGCAGCGCCTCTCCATCACGAGGCGTTTCTCGAGATTCGTACACAGCACCACCGAATGCCACTGCGCCAACAGTACCCAAGCCACCCAGTAGTACCGTTCTTCTATTTACCAACTCGCCCAACCCAGGTTTTCTTTCCGTCATATTCTGCTCGTTCATAGCCCCTAGTTATATAACACCCGCCTAATCAAGTAAAGCCCCTTGACTTTTTATCAGCCGTCACTTATACTGGTACGGATTAGGTTTAGAAAATTTAAGGAGTTTCAATGTCAAAAGTCAAAGCTGGTGGCTCAAGTAAAAACATCCACAACAACCCTGGCCAACGCCTCGGCGTCAAGCGTTTCGGCGGCCAAAAAGTCAACGCCGGTGAGGTACTCGTCCGCCAAACGGGCGCCACGAAAGTCGCTGGTGCAGGTGCATACATGAGCCGCAACTACACCATCCACGCTGCTAAGTCCGGTGTCGTCACCTTTAAGCGAGTCAAGAAAACCAAATTCACCGGCAAAACCGAGCGACGAACCCAGGTTTGCGTCGGCTAGTCAGTACTATTCTCTATTCTATGACGCCGCTATCCCGGCATCCAGATTACACCCATCTATTTAGCTGTTTATTCGGCTACACTAGCAGTATTTGAGCGGCTAATTTCTCCGAGCAACTACGACACACCCAAATGATGCTTTACTCGCGTTACCACGTCGCCAATCACCACCTGTGACTTGACGAGATATTCATCTACGCCCAGCGCCTCCGCCCGCTCTCGGTCTTTCTGCTGGCTGAGCGCCGTCAGCATGATCACCCGCACGTTGGTTGTTTCTGGTGTATTGCGCAGGATATCGAGCACGTCAAAGCCGCTAATTTTCGGCATCATGGCATCCAGTACGATCAAGTCCGGCCGAAACGCCACCGTTGCCGACAGTGCGTCCTCGCCATTATGCACCTCACGAATCTCAAAGCCCTCCAGCTCAAGCCGCGACCGATAGACTGCCGCCAGTGCCGTATCGTCTTCAACTAATAGTATTTTTTTTCTGTGTTGCATGTCCCTTACCCTCCCTTTTTAAGCTAGACACTCTTTGCTTTCTCTAACTGTGGGTCACGCCCATTATCCGCCGCCCCGGTCGTCATCTCGACCTTGACATCCGGCTCGATACCCGACTTATCAATATTCTTGCCATGCGGCGTATACCAGCGCGCCTCGGTCACTTTTAGAACCGAGCCGTCCGCCAGATCAATCGGCCGCTGCACACTGCCCTTACCATAGGTTTTTTCACCAACCAGCGTCGCCTTGCCGTAATCCTTGAGCGCCCCCGCCACGATCTCGCTGGCGCTGGCACTACCACCGTTAATCAACACAACCGTCTTGATATCACCGAGAAGCGGCTGGCCAGTCGATTTCTCCGTCGAGACAACCTGCTCGCCGCGCCGCTGCGTCATCACCACCTGATGATCAAGCCACAGCCCTGCTAGCGCCTGTGCGGCCGCCACGATACCACCAGGATTTCCCCTGAGGTCGAGGATAACTTTCTTGACACCTGCCGAGCGAAACTCCTCGGCGGCTTGGCGCGCTTGCTTGCCGGTGTCATCATTAAAGCGACTGACTGTCAAAATACCGATCTCACCATCAATCTTCCACTCGGCAGCCGGCGCGACGACTTTCTCGCGCGTCACTGTCACGTCTTTACGTTCGCCACCACGCGACAATACCAACTTGACCGTCGTGCCAACATCGCCACGAATGCGCTGCACCACTTGATCAACCGGCATATCAGTCACCACCGTGTCATTAACCTTGACGATGACATCACCGGCTTTGATGCCCGCCTTTTCGGCTGGGCTATTTTTGAGCGGTCGGATAATCGTCGGCACGTTATGTTTCTTAGCAATTTCCGCCCCGATACCGCCACCAATATTACCCGACAAGCTCTTTTCAAACTCCTTGGCTTCATCCGGATCCATGTACGCCGTGTGCGGATCGCCCGTCGCCGCCACCATACCGCGCGCCGCCCCACGCGTAAGTGCTTGCTCATCCAACTTACCGTCATAATGAGCCTTTAACTCACGGTACACGCGCTGCACCGTTGATACATCCAGCGACCCCGTCGCCGTCCTGAGGCCAAACAGCGACCCGACCTGCGCCATAATCAGATCTGACCGCGTTCCGGCCACAAAACTCACAATCGCGATCAGCAGCCCGCCCAAAAACAAGTGAGCTCGCGTTCCTACCCTCCGTTGCTCTGTCATATATCTATTGTACACAAAAACCCCCGCTGATGCGAGGGTTTTATTGACTCATCGTGCTATTAAAAATACACGTAGGTTAGGCCCGAGGCTAAACGCGTATACTTTCGGTACAGACCGTCCCACGCCAAGTTATAGTCGCTGACCGTAATTGTGCCGTCACCATTAACCGACTCGACGTACATCACGTGTCCATAATAGCCAACATTCATAACCGCTGCTGCGCCAGCCTTTGGTGTCGAACCGCTCTGGATGCCGTATCGTGCCGCTGTTGATGGCCACTGATTAGCGTTACCAGCCCCACCAAAATGTGGCACAAACCGACCGGTACTGTGGATCTTCCAGGCCACATAGCTCACGCATTCGCGCGTATATAGGCCCCATGGATCGACGTAAGCATCCAGTGGTGCATTCGCCCAGACACCTGGATAGCCACCACCGCCCGGGATACCACCCGGAATTGACACCCCGCCAAGCGCTCGCCGGTTAGCCGCCGCCTGCTCTTCGCGTAGTTTCGCTGCTTGGTTATTCCGCTGCGTCGCCAGGGCCGCGTAGGCATTTTGGTCATTCTTGGTGTCATTAACCAGCTTGGCCTGCTCCGCCTGCTTGGACGCCAGTTGTGTCTGCTGAGCTTTCTGGTCTTTGAGCACATTCTCAACTGATTTTTTATTTTCTTCTAATTTAGCCTGCAGCGCCTTAATTTCCTTGATCTTATCATTCAGCGATGATCGCAAACTACTACGTTGCTCCTGCTTATCAACATAGTCGCCGATTGACTTGGAGCTCGCCAGCATCTCGAGCGGCGAAATCTGATCATCAAGGTAAATATCCGACAAGATTTTGCCCATGACCTTGCGGTTTTTTTCAATCGCTAGCTTATTCTTAGCAATTTCCGCAACCAATGCGTCGTGCTTTTGCTGACTCTTGGCAATTTCCGCCCGAATTGAATCGATCTGCGCGTTAATACGCCCCAGCTCCTCCTCCAACGTCGCCGCCATCGTCCCGAGACGATTGGCCTCGTTCTGCGCCTGTTGCGCCTGTTGGTTGAGAGCGTTAATTTCCGCGTCATAGTCACGCGCGAATACGTGTGGGCCGAGCTGGAACACGCCAGCGCCCAAAACAACAGCACTAACCGCCACGAGAGCTGCCCGTGTGGCTCGTGATGTCGAAACTGGTGTGGTGGACCGTATCTTCATTGCTTTTTATTTTAGCACAAGCGACATATGGACGTCAAGCGTCTTGGTTTATTAAATATTCAGGGGTCAGTGACAAAATAACTTATAATTTTAAGTATTTGCGCGTCGCGATCAATGACGAGACGATACCAATCACCGCACCGATCATAATCATCGCTAGCACCACCAGTCCGGCATACGTGGTGCCAATATTCATCAAATTATCCATCGGCAGCCGCACCGCCAGCTTGTCATGCGCCGAAAACAACAACAGATACCCAACCCCTGAAGCCACCAGTGCCGCGATAAATCCATACATAACCGCCTCAACGATAAATGGCCCGCGAATAAACCCGCGATCAGCGCCGATCAGTTTCATCATCTGGATCTCGTCTTTACGGTTAAAAATTGCCATCCTGATGGTGTTAAACACCACCAGCGACGAAATCACCACAAACACCACCGTAGCGATCGAGCCAGCGATACTGGCAAACCGTACCCAGTCACCGATGGCGTTGATCGCATCACGCCGATCACCGATGAACGACGGCTCCTTGGTCGGGTCTTTATGCTTTTTGTACAGTTCATCATGCTTGGTAAACTCAATCAGTGGTCGCTGATCATTTAAATCCTTGAGCGAGGCCCGCAGCGACGCCGGCATTTCATTGCTTGATTCCTTGATCGCCTCAAGAAACGCCGGGTCATTCTTGTGCTGCTCAATCTGTTCTTGCCGCGCCTGCTCTGCTGAAATATACGTTACCTTTTCGACATTGTGGAGCTTACTCAGGCGCGATATCAACTCATCAATCACCTTTTGCTCGGTTGAGCCTTTGAGGAAAATTGACATATCCGCCTTGCGTGAAATTGTATCGACCGAGTCAACCAGCACTTGGCGGGCGGCTATAGTGAGGGCGATGATCAATAGCGTCACCGCCATCACCGCAGTCGCTGCAATCGTCAGCCAGGTGTTACGGCTAAAATTATTGATACCATACCGGCACATTCGCCAGAACGTCAGCACTCGACGGCGACGCTGCCGCGTGCGCTTGAGAACTTTGGGATCGACGCGCGCCTTGGCGGCGGCTTTACGTGAGATATCGGTCATTGCTTGTAACTCCCCTTGGCTTGATCAGAGGTGATTTTACCGTGATCAATGGTGATCACCCGGCGTTTGAGCTTGTTGACAATATCGACATTGTGCGTGGTCAGCAGCACCGTGGTGCCGTATTTGTTAATCTTTTCCAGCAGGCGCACAATATCCCAGCTATGCTTGGGGTCGAGGTTACCAGTCGGCTCGTCCGCGATCAAAATCTTTGGCTGGCGTACCACCGCCCGGGCAATCGCCACCCGTTGGCGCTCACCGCCAGACAGCTGGTTCGGGAAATTCTTTTCCTTGCCTTTTAGGCCCACTAGCTCGATCACCTTTGGCACCGTTGATTTGATCTCACGATTGGTCATACCGGCAATCTCCAGCGCGAAGGCCACGTTCTCAAACACCGTCCGGTTTGGTAGCAACTTGAAATCCTGGAACACCACGCCGATTTTGCGCCTGAGCAGCGGGATATGCTTGTCCTTGAGCGTATCATAATCAATCCCGCCGACGACAATCTTGCCACCAGTCGGCTTTTCCTCACGAGTCAAGAGTTTGAGTAGCGTCGACTTCCCCGCACCTGATGTCCCAACCAAAATCACAAACTCGCCCGGTTTGACGTGAACACTCACCCGGTTCAAGGCCGGCTTGTTGTCCTTGCCATATGTCTTGGTAACCCTATCTAACAAAATCATTGCCATTAGTATAGCAGATTTTTTGGGATGGTGCGAATCAGCGCAGCAAACCATGCTACACTAGACATATGAAAACTTCAGCCACATTGCTCAATCGCCTCAGCATCATGTTTATCGCCCTCAGTATCATCGGAGTCGGGTTAATGATTATCAGTAATCTCAGCGTGCCATTCCTGCCAGATACGTTTGATGCGGCGCGACCGCAAGACACCTGGTCATGCTGCGCAGCACCTCGAAAAACCGCTAACGCGCTACGCTGGCCGCTCTTCCTGACTGGCGGTCTACTCCTATTTATTAGCATCGTCTGGGGTATATATTACCTCGGACGTGGGCTACGACAGCTCGTGGGGCAATCACCTGATGAGTCAGCGTAACCTGCCCGGCGCACCTACAGGATACTGAAGATTGGTTTGCGACTATTGGCGCTACTTATGATCATATCGCTTGGCGCCACGCTTATATGCCTATTCCTCACACCCCACGTCACGCTACTGCAAGACATAGCACAACACAGCGGTATTTTCGTATATATCATGTACACTGCGACTGGGCTGCTCCTGGCTACCGGCTGTCTCGCCTTGCCGCTTTATACGCTTATTGGCACCAACCGCTGGCAGAACAAGGCAATTACTGATAAAAATCGATGGCTCGCACGCCACACGTCGACATTGGTATGGTACGGCCTCGCCATGGTGTGCTTTCTGGTGGGTACATGCGCGTGGCTCTATTACATCATCGGCGATGACACTAACCGAAAATATCCGATCGACGTTCTCGTCAGGCAAGCTGCTTGGCCATTCGGCGTGCATTTCCTGTCCGTCATGGTCATCAGCCTCATCGCCTTTGCCGTGATGATCACCATTGCTGTCTTCCGTCAGCCGCGCGACTCACGTAAATAAGCCATCATAAACTCATCAATATCCCCATCCAGCACCCCCTGGGCATTGCGATTCTCGTGCTTAGTGCGGGTGTCCTTGACCAGCGTGTACGGATGCAGGACGTAATTTCTGATCTGGCTGCCCCAGTTGGCTGACTCGCCGGCCCTGAGGTCAGACAGCGTTTCGGCATGTTGCTCCAGCTTCATCGCCAGTAACTTGGAGCGCAAGATTTTCAGCGCCGTTTCTTTATTCTGGATCTGCGAGCGCTCGTTCTGAATCGCCACGGTAATGCCCGTCGGTACGTGCGTCACCCGCACCGCCGAGTCAGTGGTATTCACACCCTGGCCACCCTTACCGCCCGAACGATACACATCGATCCTCAGATCATTCGGGTCAATCGCAATCTCATCTGGCGTATCAATCTTTGGCAGCACCTCCACCAGTGCAAAGCTAGTCTGGCGCAAATTATCAGCATTAAACGGACTGAGGCGCACCAGCCGATGCACGCCATTTTCTGAGCGCAATTTACCATACGCAAACGGCCCAGAAATCTCTAGCACCGCCGTCTTTATCCCCGCGTCATCATTGGTCGAGCGCTCCAGCGTGTCAGCTTTCATCCCCGACTTCTCCGCCCAGCGCAGATACATCCGCTCCAGCATAGCCGCGAAATCCTGAGCATCCAGCCCGCCTACACCGGCCGAAATCCGCACCACCGCCTCGCGGTTGTCATACGGGCCGCTGAACAGTAGATCGGTCTTGCGCTGGGTAAACTCCTGCTCCAGCGCCGCCACCTGCGCCTCAAACTCTGGCAGCAGATCATCGTCGCCCAGCTCCATTAACTCAGCGATATCCGCCAGTTGCACCCCGAGCGTCTGCCACGGCTCAACTGTCTGGCGCAAGCTAGCCGCCTTTTTGGCCAGCGCCTGCGCCTCGTCCGGATTATGCCAAATCTCCGGCTGATTAAGCCGCTCATCCAGCGCCGCCAGCTCTTGCTCCAGCGCCGCAAAATCCAGCGCCGCCTTGGCCTGTTCTACTTCTGACTGCAGGGTTTGGATGCGTTTTTTGAGTGGTTGCATGGATATATTTTAGCAGATATTAATGTACATTTTCTCAGCTAAACATAAGACTACTTCTCAATAGTCTGCGCATTACGAAGATCGGACAAGTATTGGCCTATTATTTTATTGGTCTTTAAGAATGCCCTGCGTTCTTTGACCATTTTATTAATCTCATCCTCTGCATAGATTACCCACGATAAATAGGGTATAATTCTCTCTTGTATCTCTGTTATAAATTCCTTGTACTCTTCAATACGCCCTCGTCTTTCTTCCAGGCAGTCTTTAACTGCTGCAATAACTATCCCAAGTTGACTAGGGCTATCAATACACTGTATATTATCTAGTAATTCTTGGTCTACCCCATCTAATATACCTACCAGATGGCTCTTTAGGGCCTGAATATCACTAAACCTCCACCCGTCAGCTTCTATTTTCTCCACAATAAACTCCGCTTCATCTTTCCCGCCAGTATGTCCTTAGCTCCAGCCTTTCGCAAGCATATCCATAATCACCCCTTCTTTCAACACAAAACATGCTATACTACCCCTATGCATCAAGATATCGCTACCATCCTCGTAACTACTGAACAAATTAATGATACTGTGGCGCGGCTGGGCCGAGAGCTGACCAGCGAATACCGCGACAAGAATCCGCTGGTCATCGGCGTCCTGCGCGGTGCAGCACCATTCATGATCGATCTGGTGCGCGCCATGGATTGCTATATGGAAATCGATTTCATTGACGTCTCCAGTTACGGCGACGCGACTGAATCATCCGGCGCGGTCACCATTCTCAAAGACATTGATAGCGACGTTACTGGGCGACATGTTTTGTTGGTCGAAGACATCGTCGATACCGGCCGAACGTTGGAAAAATTGCTGGAATTATTCGCCGGTCGCGGTGCCGCCTCAGTCAAAGTCTGCTCACTACTCGATAAACCCGAACGGCGTATCGCCAACGTTACCGCCGATTACGTCGGCCTGTCCGTCCCTAACGAATTCGTCGTCGGCTACGGCCTAGACTTCCGCCAGCAATACCGGAATCTACCGTATATTGGGGTGTTGAGGCCTGAGGTATATCAAGACACTATAGCGTGATCCATACCCGTATTTTCAGTACCACCTGCAGCATAACTGCCAAAATAATAATGAGTACCGGCAACCCATAGCGCATAAATATCCTCATCTTCTCTCGACATCGTGAGGACATTTTTACCCCTAATTTCGCCAGCCACCACTCATAAAATCGCTGCTCTTTGTCTCCAGAAAATTGCATGTGCGACAGTGGACAACCCTGTAAAATCTCAAGCATTATGAAATGCAGCACCGCCAAAACTATGAGTATTCTATAGTCGAGCCACGACCAGGCAGTGTATGCCGCTAGTGTGAGAATCGTATGCAGTGTAATGACAAAATACTGTCGAAGCACCTACAACTTCTCCACCGCCGCCACAAATTGCTCGCCGCGGTCGACGTAATTTTTGAACATCCCAAAGCTAGCGGCCGCTGGACTGAGGATGACAACATCACCTGGATGAGATAATTGACTGGCTTGGGTGACGACATCCGCCATCGTTGTCTGACCGAGCACCACTGTTGTCGCCGTCACCGATGCTTGGCGCAGCGACTGTTCAATCTTCGCCGCATTTGCCCCGATAATGATCACCGCCCGCACCGTTTGTTTGGCAATTTCCATGGCCATTTCAGCATAATCCGCCCCCTTGTCATACCCGCCGACGACCAGCACTTTCGGCGCCTCAAACGCCCGCAGCGCTGCAATGGCACTGCCCGGCGTGGTGGCGATACTATCATCGTAATACCTCACACCGTTTTTCTCAGCAACGAATTTTAATCGATGTGGCAATCCCGTAAAACTCTCTAGTCCAGCCGCATACTGCTCGTCGGTCACTGTGATCGGCAGTTCTGTCACCGCGCTCATCGCCGCACAGGCGTTCTCGAGGTTGTGCGCGCCCGGCAGCCGTAAATGATCGGTGCTACAAATCCGCCGATCTTGCACACAGAAGTAACCATCCCGGACATACACCTGATCCTCGTCAGGGATAGCGTAGCGGTGCGCAAAATCTAGCGCATCATCTCCACAATACTCACACGTCGCATGACCCTGCTCATCCAATAGTCCATTAAAAGGCGTAGCAGCTACTTCTTCCGAATATTTATTCGTTGAATGATATAAACATGTATCAATAATGCCCTGGTGACGACGAATATTTTTCTTGGCGTCGAGGTACTCGGCAAAATCCATATGCACCTCCAAATGGTCCGGCTCAATCATCAACACCACGGCAATAGTTGGCGACTTCTCGAGATCCCACAGCTGGAAACTCGATAGTTCGTACACAACGACGTCGTCCTTTGTGATGTTTGGTAGCGCGTCCAGTGCCGGCACACCAATATTCCCAACCAGATGTACCGTCTGACCGGCCGCCCGCAAGATCGCCGCGATCAGACTACAGGTCGTACCCTTGCCTTTCGTCCCCGTCACGCCAATAATCGGCGCTGGGCATTTGTCGAAAAACTCATTGGTCGCCGACCATATTTTGCCCGACGTTTTGAGTAGTCGCGGCGGCACACCCGGTGCTCGCACCACCATATCGGCATCCTGCAGCTGCTCGGCGAACACCGACTCGCCAGTTCGCACTGCCACCCCGTCCGGCGCATTCTCAACCGCTTTCTGGTCGGCAATGATAAATTCAGCATCAGGAAAAACCTGCTGGAAATATCTCAAACTCGATATACCCTCAAGGCCATAGCCAGCGATAACGATCTTCATAGTTTCTATTATACCATCAAGAACTTCGAGATATTGGAACATCTAGCGCTGAATTGGCTACATCTCTCTCCTGCAGCTTCTTGCCCCACTCTTTACTAAGAGCATCAAAACTAACTCGGGCAACCACATACGATTCCGCTTTATGCCGACATAGCTCCACGTTAACAGCAACTGGAGGGATTAATCCGGAATCTATATGGGGTTGAAGGCGATGCAAAAGATCGTCTCGGATAAAGTCGACGATATAGTCACCAGTAACCTGCGGCACAAAATCATAGCGTAGCAAAGGCCTGCGCGGGAACCGGGATGGAACTGTTGGGTTTTTGTCATTACTGTTTTGATTAATAAATATAGCCCGTTCTTGGCTGGCAACACTAGGGTATATTCCATCCCCTTTCTGCCGATCCTCCAGGGCGCGCTGGCGTACAACTCGTGCAAACTCAGCAATTTTGGAGCACCAATGCAATATAGCGAGGTCATCTGGCTGTAAAATAACCTCATCGTTCTCTGGAGTTAACTTTTCAGAACCAGCGGTACTATGCTGCGGAGCATCACTCCGAATCGCGTGTTCGCCTATCACTCGCAACACTGCATCACTATCACTAACGGCCTCCTCCTCAACTCCTTCATCAATTTGTCGTGGATATACGTTAGCCCTAAAAATTACCGAGCCATATGGAAGCACCGGAAGCCGATCGTCATAGGACGGTTTAACTGTATGCGCTTCAATGATAATACTCTCGGGAATAAGCCCAGAGTCGATATACGGCTGAAGCCGCTTTTTCATATGGATTTCGATAAGTTCCTCCTCATCCTTTGGACGCAACGAATTCCTATTAGTCTCAGTTGCCTTGCATACTTCATATAAACAAATCGCATCATCCCTATGCCTATTGTTGAGATTGTCGGTATAATCAAGGGGCATACTCGCCACAAGATGAACAGCGGAAGGATCGATAGGCCGCGAGCCATTTATAATACTCCTGCGCAGATCACGCACTTCACGATAGATCGTACTGACGAGTGCCAACACATTTCGACCCTCTAGTATGCGGCCCTTATCAATATCCCGCTCTAGTGTTTCAGCAGCCGCATCACTACGCTCCTGATCAGCAATCATCCGCCCGAGCAGCTCCGCCCGCTCCCGCTCCGACATTACTGGATCAATATCAGTCCTTTCCCCCTGAGTCGATATGATATGTCCACATGTCTCGCTCGTATTACCCTTACCCATGTCTTGCCTCCTCTCCTATGTTTCCTACCCAAACAACCCCTCAAGCTTCTCCTGCAGTCGCCCGAGCAGTTCTTTATCGCCGCCACTCACGCCAGCAAGCACCCAGGTATTTGCCGCAAAAAACTCTCGTGCCACCCGAACAATTTGATCAGCAGTCACCGCCAAAATTGCTGTCGGCACGCCCTCGTAATCCTTGACGAAATCATCAGCAAAATAACGCCCGGTATAAAAATTGCTGACCTGTGCCACCGTTTGTGCCCCCATCTGATAGCGACCCAGCGCATATGACTTGGCATTCTCGATATCCTCTGAGGTGATCGTTCCGTTCAGCACCCGGCGCAGCTCACGCACGATGATATCGAACAGTGCCTCTGCTGTCTCGAGGTTGACTTGGCCGCCAAAGTCCCACGCCGAATCATAAAACCCGACCGAAGTGTCGCTGAACACGCCGTAAGCCAGCCCCTTCTTGCGCGCCGCCCCGAAAATCCGCGAGCTCATCGTCCCGGTCAAGATATGGTTCAAGCAGCCCATAGCGTCAGAATCCTCATCGCTCAGCTCGCGCGGCAGATTCATCGACCAGCCAAATGTCAGATTCGAGGCCTCCTTGCGGCGGATAAAAATCGGTGCGGCACTCGACAGGTTATCGTGCGGAATGGTAAACCGCTCGCCCGGCTCTAGCTGCCACTGCTCCAGCGATTCACGAATCGTTGCCATCCGCCCAGTCAACTTACCGGCCACCACAAACCGCATATTGTTGAGGGTATGTGTCCGCCGATGATGCTCCTTGATATCCTTTAGCGTGATCGCATCGATCGTTTTCAGCCGCTGATTATATGTCAAAATATCCTCGCCCAGTGCTTGCTGCACCCGCGGCCACATCACGCGGTTGTGGTTATTGAGATAGCCGGTCAGCTCGCTCCGAACGTTACCCTTCTCGGCCTCTAGCTCTTCGGCGTTAAAGCGTGGTGTGGTGATCGCCAGCCGCTGTAATTCTAAAATCCGATCCCATTCAAAATCCGCGCAGGCCGCCTCGTACACCATTGAATAATCAGAGGTGAATGCATTATGATAGGCGCCATTCTTGGTAAACTCCTGCTCATAGGCGTGTTCCGAACGAAACCTCTCATTCGCCCCAAACGCCATGTGCTCCATGATGTGCGCCGTCTCGTAGATGTCCTTGTCGCGAACATAGCGATTACCCGCCCGAAACTGTACCTGAAAGCTCATCACCGTCGCGTCCGGTACATCAATGAACAGGCCTTTCGCACCATTTTTCAATTTTATTTCTTTGACCGTATGTTTCATCTGTCTGTCGCTCTCTGCCCACCGGTTTTAGATTTATTTGCGGTTCTTTTTGCGGTTTTGGCGCTGTGCTTTTTTCTTCTTGCGTGCTTGGTTTTTGGCACGGTTCGACTCGGCGTTTGATTTGCCCTTTTTCACCGAAAAGTCACCGTCGCGATTTTCCTCGCCCGCACCAACTTCATTAACGCCACGCTCAACTGCGCTTTCCGCTAGGCGCGTTAGCTCGGTATCATACTCATCATCCTGCGACTGGCGAATCACCGCGTCAGATTTATGAATATGAAAAATTGTGTTCAGAACTTCGTTACGCAGATTTTCCTGAAGGCTGGTGAACAATTTTTGTGACTCCGCCCGGTATTCTACCAATGGATCGCGCTGCCCAACGCTGCGCCAGTGGATCCCTTCGCGTAGGTGTTGCATATTCTCTAGGTGCTGCATCCACAGGGTGTCAAGCACCGCCATATACACCTCGCGCTCCACGCCGCGCAACTCTTCAGTACCGATTTCTTCATCTTTTTCCCGGTAGGCCTGGTGTGCTAGTTTCAGGGCTTTTTGGAGGCGTGGACGGTCTTTTTTCTCGCGGCCAACCTTGCGCACGGCCGCTTCATCGACTGGAAAGGCCGACGTAAATTCCTCGATAAACTTCGGGTTGTTTTTGGTTGGTAGCGTCACTAATTCTTTGACTCTATCTCGCAACAACCGCTCAATTTCCGGCTGAATATTATCGCCTTCAAGGATTTTTCGCCGCATCGTGTAGACCACACGGCGATGACGATTAATCACGTTGTCGTACTGAACAACATTTTTGCGCGTATCGAAATTGTAGCCCTCGACGCGTTTCTGGGCTGCTTCCAACGTCTTTGACACCGCGCGGTTTTGAATCGGCGTTTCTTCATCTACGCCCAGCCGATCCATCAGCGCGGCGATGCGCTCGCCCTGGAAAATTCGCATCAAATCATCCTCGGTCGATACATAGAACTGCGTCTCGCCCGGGTCGCCCTGACGACCGCCGCGGCCGCGCAGCTGATTGTCGATGCGCCGTGATTCGTGGCGCTCCGAGCCAATCACCACCAGACCGCCCAATTCCTTAACGCCCTTGCCCAATTTAATGTCGGTACCGCGTCCGGCAATGTTTGTCGCCAGCGTGATGGCACCCTTTTCACCAGCCTTCTCGATGATGGCCGCCTCGCGCTCATTATTCTTAGCGTTCAAAATCTCAAACTTAATGCCCTCTTTTTCCAGATATTTGGCAATCTGCTCGTTCTTAGCAATTGAGCCAGAACCAACCAGCACCGGCCGGCCTTGCTTGTGATAATCTTTGATGGCTTCGGCGACTGCCTTCAGCTTGCCTTTTTCGGTCTTGAAAATCAGGTCTTCTTTATCGTCGCGAATAACTGGCTTGTTCGGTGGAATCTGAATGACGTCCAGTGAATAAATTTGTTGGAACTCTTCAGCTTCAGTAAACGCCGTACCAGTCATACCGCTCAATTTATTGTACAGACGGAAATAGTTCTGGAACGAAATGGTCGCCAGCGTCATGCTTTCTTCCAGCACTGGCACACCTTCTTTCGCCTCAATTGCCTGGTGCAAGCCTTCGTTGTAACGGCGTCCTTGCATCAAACGGCCAGTGTGCTCGTCGACGATGATCACCTCACCGTCATTAGTCACCACGTAGTCTTTGTCGCGCTTGAACAATGTTTGTGCTCGCAGGGCTTGGTCCATGTGGTATACGCTGCGCACGTGGTCTGGCGTGTACAAATTTTTTATTCCCAGCAATTTTTGGACTTTTTCCACGCCCTCGTCGATCAAGGCCACGCTGCGGCGCTTTTCGTCCAAAACATAGTCCTCTGGCACTAATTTACTGGCGACTTTGGCGAAGGTGTAGTAATTGTCCGGGTTCTCCGCTGCCGGTGCCGAGATAATCAGCGGCGTACGCGCTTCGTCGATCAGAATGGAGTCCACCTCGTCAACGATGGCGAAGTTCAGCTCGCGCTGCCTGAGCAAATTAACGTCGTTCACCATGTTGTCGCGTAGATAGTCAAAACCAAACTCATTGTTGGTACCGTACGTAATGTCGGCAGCGTAGGCTTCCTTACGAGTGACTGGGCGGAGCTTGCGCATGCGCGGATCGTCGTGATGCTCATTATCATAGTCTTTATCATAGACAAATGATGCCTCGTTGATAATCACGCCAGTCGTCAAGCCCAAAAAGTCATACACCTGGCCCATCCAGCCAGCGTCGCGCTGCGCCAGATAATCATTGACGGTCACCACGTGAACGCCCTTGCCTTCCAATGCGTTGAGATATGTCGGCAGCGTCGCCACCAAGGTCTTACCCTCGCCAGTCTTCATCTCAGCCACATTACCCTCATGAAGCACCATGCCGCCGATTAGCTGGACGTCGTACGGGCGCTCACCGATGACGCGCTTGGCTGCCTCGCGCACCACCGCAAAGGCATCCGGCAAAATCGTATCCAGCGTTACGTTTTTCTTTGTCAGACGCTTTTTCAGCGCCTCCGTCTGCGCCCGCAACTCCTTGTCCGACATTGTTTCATATTTTTCGGACAGACCGTTAATTACGTCAACTTGCTTACGCAGCCGCTTCAAAATCTTCTTCTGCGGATCGCCAAAAATCTTGCTCAGCGCCTTTTGTTGTGTCATTGCCATAAACTCAAAACTCCCTCACTTTCAGGCATTTTCAAAAACTGTATATATTATACCGTGCAGGGCTGGAAAATTAAAGGGTTAATTAAATCCCCTACTGCTCGCGCTGGAAACCGCGCTTGAACCGTGCCAGTACGCCGCGGCTGCTGCCAACGTGCACCAACACATCATCCTTATACTTACGTAGCTGCCCATTCAGCTTCGCCTCAACGATATCGACTGCCGCCAGTACGTTCATTGTCGAATCTTTAGCGGTGATTTTCTTGTCTGGTACATTAATAATTACTTCAACCTCGTACTTGTTGCCGCCAGGATTGTCAATCTGCTTGATCTTTACATCAGCGGTCGCACTCTTGCGGGCATGCCGTGGCAAGTACTTGCCCAGCGCACCGATTTTGCGCTCGACGTATTTCTTTGTAGTATCCGTCAACTCGTATTTGACACCGGTAATGGTAATAGCTTTGATCATAATTCCTCCTTTTACTTATACCCTAGCGTGGCAAAACAACACCCGCGTCCTTCGCCATTTTTAGTAATTCTTCGTTAATCACGAGCAGCTTTTCTTTCGACGACATTTTGGCAAAGCTGGCGCTCATAAATGATTTGTTCGGCTTACCGTAAATAACATCGTATATCTCTTTAATGTCGTTCGTCAGTGCCTGTAGTCTGCCTTCAACCACGCCATCAGCGATCGCACCCTTGATCCATTGCTTGTCATCGTTCGTCAGTGCCATACACCCTCCTAGACTCCATTATATCATCTCGCGGCCATTCATATATGGACGAAGCGCTTCTGGCACCACGACATCACCCTCCACGGTCTGGTAATTTTCGATAATTGCCACCATACAGCGCCCTAGCGCAAAGGCCGTCGCGTCATTCGTGTGGATCAATTCAACCCCGTTATCCGTACGCACCCGCGTCATCAAGCGGCGTGCCTGATAATCCGTCATGTAGTCAGCAGTATGTGTCTCGCGGTACTTGCCCTGACCCGGTAGCCACACTTCCATATCAACACCGCGCGCATTTGGCTTACCAATATCAGCGGTACATTTCATCAGCACGTGGTATGGCAACTTCAGCTGGGCCAACAACCACTCTTGGATGGCAATAAATAGCAGGTGCTCGTTATAACTATCCTTCGCCTCGGTGAAACTCTCCATCTCCAGCTTATCAAACTGATGCATCCGAATCAGACCCTCCATATCCTTGCCGTACGTCCCCGCCTCTTTTCGGAAACTGGTGGCAAAGCCCAAGTATCGTAGCGGCAACTGTTTCGCATCAAAAATCTCACCCGCATGCATACTGCCGAGCACATGCTCAGCGCTCCCCTGCAGCCATAATTCCTCGCCCTCAATCTTGTAGCGATCATCACTTGGCTGAAGACGATCCATCTGATCATACGGCTCGGTCCGAATCATCAGTGGCGGCAGCACTGGGATGAATGGTTTTGTGCTGACATCAAGTCCAGCCTTTTCGGCGATCTCTTTGATCACCGCTGGGTTCGTGAGAGATGTGATCACAAACTGGATAATCGCCTGTTGCAACAACACCAAATCCCCCATGACATAAGCAAAGCGAGCACCAGCAACCTTGGCAGCCCGTTCTTTGTCGAGCCAGCCTTTTGCCTCGGCGACTTCATAGTGATTTTTCGGCACAAAATCAAAGGTTGGAATATCACCGACTACCTTGACCTCAACATTTTCATCCTCGCTGAGACCAACTGGCACATCGGCGTGCGGCATATTAGGGACTTGTTTGAGTAGCGCCGTGTAGCGTTCCTCGACCTCGCTCAGCCGAGTCTCGAGCCCGCTCAGCTTGACCTTGATGGTCTTGCCCTGCTCAATCAAACTTGGCTCAGGCTTGCCGCCCTTCATTTTGGCAGCAATCTCATTACGCTGTTGGCGCAGCTCGTCAACCTGGCGCTGCACCTCACGACGCTCGTCGTCTAATTGCAACAATGTCGCAATAGACACGTCACACCCCTTGTGTTTCGCCGCAGCCTGCACTGCCTCGGCGTTGTCTCGAATAAAGCGAATATCTAACATGGTTTCATTGTAGCAGATATACGATAATTTATCTCGCCAACTTGACCGCCAACTTCACTAGTTTGAAAGCTTGGTAATTGTCAGGCTTGCATCGCTGAGCTGCACGCTCTGGAGGTCTGATACGACGATCAACTTTAGTTTGGTGCCAGCCGTGGCCCGCATCATCCGTGAATATGGCAGCGTCGAACGACGGACACCAGCTTGGTTAGATGACCACGTGCCCTCTGGACGATCACCGTTCACATCATTAACGATTTGGTAAATGTTACGCATCGGCGAGTTGTCAACGGTACGAATACTGGAACGGATGAAATATACACCGTCGCTTGGAATGGTATACGTGTGATTCACTGGATCCCAGGTGCCACCGCCGGTATTCGTGGTGATCGTTGTCATCGGAATGGCTGTATAAGTATCAGCATTAACATTCACCGCCGTGATGTTACCATTACCGACGCCGATGGAACCGGCAAACATTGTTTCCTGCGGCAAACTTCTCCACGCAACATCACAGTCTGCCGCTGATTTTTTCATCAGTACCTGACCAATTGACCCACCAGCCGGAATATTTGATCCGGTGAACGTCAGTCCAATATTTGGTGTACCATTGCCCGTAACGTTGAGCTTGGTCGAACATGGCTGAGTACTATTTGTCACATTGACTGTTGCATTTGCACCAGCTTCACCCTTTTCACCTTTATCACCCTTTTGTCCTTGGGGACCAGCGTCGCCCTTCGGGCCTTTAGTTCCAGGTGCACCGGCATCTCCCTTGGCCCCTTGTGGGCCGGCAGGACCAGTTTCACCCTTAGCACCCTGAAGACCCTGTGGCCCCGCTGGACCAGTGTCACCTTTATCCCCCTTAACACCTGGTATACCCTGGGGGCCGGGCAGGCCCTGAGGACCCACTGGGCCTGTGTCGCCCTTGTCGCCTTTTTGACCTTGAGCACCTGTCGCTCCAGTATCACCTTTGGCTCCCTGAGGACCTGCAGGACCTTGTGGGCCATCATTACCCTTTTCACCTTTCTCACCTTTTTGGCCTTGGGGACCAGCCGGGCCTTGCGGGCCGGCAGGACCAGTTTCACCCTTTTGACCTTGGGCACCGGCAGGCCCCTGAGCACCTTGTGCGCCCTGGGCACCCGTTGCACCCTGTGGACCGGTATCACCTTTGTCACCCTTCGGGCCCTTTAGATCAGACAATGCGATGAGGTTATGCCAAGTAGCATCGCCTCTGTAGCGCCACTGTATATATAGTGCAGTTTTCTGTAGCTCAATCTCTCGTCCATCATTACCGGTATCGCCCTTTTGGCCTTGGGCGCCCACTGCACCAGTGTCACCTTTGTCACCTTTTTCACCCTTTTCACCTTTAGCACCAGCGTCTCCCTTTTCGCCTTTAGCGCCGGCATCGCCTTTGTCACCTTTTTGTCCTTGCTGGCCGGTGTCGCCTTTGGGACCCTGTGGGCCAGCCGGACCGACGACACCGTTGGCATCACCCTTCTCACCCTTGTCACCCTTTTGGCCCCGTGGACCAGCTGGACCCTGAGCACCGGTCGCGCCGGTGTCACCTTTTGGCCCGGTCGCACCGTTTTTACCATTCGCCCCATCACGGCCATTGGCTCCACGCTGCCCTGTGTTCACACCGTTTTTACCGTCTTTACCAGCAGCTCCAGCCTCACCAGTGTCACCTTTGTCACCCTTGTCGCCTTTCTCGCCCTTATCACCTCGCAATTCAGAAAGAGAGACAATATCCTGCCAGTCGCCGTCCATAAACTGCCACTGCACCTTGCCATTGCTCTGGCGTAAGCTAATCTGATCTGGACGAACCCCCTTGTAAAAGCGATTGCCGCCACCCCACGGCCACCACCACAGCAGTAGAATAATTAGTATCGTGACGATAAACAAACATATTACCAGTTTACGACTCGCATATGTCTTGTCTGAGCGCTCGTTCATATTGTATTATATCCCCTATTTGATCTTGCTATACGCCTATTTACCGTGATTATAGCATGAGCACATTCTAAAAGCCATAATTTTTATCAAAAATCGCGGGTAATTACGACAGGTCAGCCACAATTAAGTAGTACGGGCCAGTCATTCCCTCGCTATCAACCAACACTTCGCCTTGCTCAGGCTTATCCCCAGTCCCGAGATGGTGTGCGTCAGCGTCGACTTGCCCGAACCAGATTTGCCTAAAATCGCTACACTCGCCCCAGTGACCATACGCTTTTAACGACAACTAAACCGCACTGATCGCGCCGCTCATCAGCAAAATAATGATCAGGCCACCCAGCCCGACTCGATACCAAATAAATAGCGAGAAGTCATTCCGCGCCACAAACTTAAGCAGCCACGATATCGCAAGGTAGCCGACTACAAACGACACGATGGTCGCAAGTCCCGTCGCTACCCAGCCAACACCGCCGGCAATGTGCTTTGAGGCGGTCAGCATCTCCAGCAGCCCCGCTGCCACCAGCGCCGGAATACCGAGGAAAAAGCTCAACTTCGTCACCGTCACTCGGTCAAATCCCCGTAGCAGCCCCACCGAGATCGTTGCTCCCGACCGGCTAATACCCGGTATCAAGGCCAGACACTGCCCCACGCCAATCGCCAGCGTGTCTCGCCACGTCGTTTGCTGCTCGCTGCGGTGACTGGCCTTTTCTGAACGCTTATCGGCCCACCACATCACCAGGCTCCAGCCGATCAACGCCACCGCCACAAACCACAAACTACGCAACACCGTCTCGACCTGATCCTTAAACAGTAGTCCAATCACTGCGATCGGCACCGAACCGATGATAATCGCCCAGCCATACACATAATCAAACTGTCGTCGCGCCCGCTTCCACCACAGCCCGCGCCACCACGCGCTTAGCACCCGCCAAATATCGCTCCAAAAATAGATGATAGCTGCCAAGATCGCGCCGATCTGAATTACTGCCGTGAACGCCGTCAGACTCGGATCGTCAATTCTCATCCCCATCAACTTCTCGACAATCGTCAAGTGCCCCGTCGAAGAAACCGGCAGAAACTCCGTCACGCCTTCAATGATGCCGAGGATGATCGCCTGCCACCACGCCACTTGCTTAATAGCTCCTTATCATCTCTTCAGTGTAGCAGCTCAGTAAGCATTCGCCAACCTCCGCGCTCACTATGCGTCACTTGATTGTGGTGCGGGCGATGGCGATAGCGGCCCGGACACATGCAGCCGCACAAACCCGAAGCAGTTGACATCAAGCTCTGGCGAGAGGCCAAACCACGTCGTGCGACAGCGACTACGCTGGTTTTCAACTCTGAGCACGAGCTTATCACCGTCACGCACCGCCGACACTTTTGGCTGCTGACGCTTGCCCTTGAGGTCTGTGTAGCGCAGTTCAACCTTGATATCGCCTCGGGTCGTATCCCCAAAATGTAACGACACATCCTCGCCCTCGACGTGGACATATTTCACGCCCTTCATGTCACTCGGCAGTTCAACCGGCACGACTTTTGTCAAGCGTTCCTCGTCACGTGCTAGCTCATTCGCCATACCTACACCAAACAGCGTCATTCCCGAAACTGATAGTGCTCCCACAACCAGTGCCACCACCGTCATAACCACCGATAGCCGCTTTAATGTCCACGTAAAGGCGCTGTGGCTCAATATCGCGCCCAGCCATACCGCCGCTACGCCACCAATGAGTAAAGATGCCCACAGACCCCACGCCCACGGCTGTGCATAGAATCCATCAAGCAGACCAATCACCGCGATGCCACTGACCGCCCCCACGATGAGTGCAATAAATAATCCCAGCGTTACCATGAGAATACCAACACCAAGAATAAATCGAAATACTTTTGCTGCCGTATGACCCGTGTTACTATTCCGCCCTACGGATGGCTCATTCCGACTGGCCTGACGCTTCAGCGAATCAAACGTTACCGCCTTGCCGCGCATCTGGAGCTTATCAGAGGCAGTCCGCGCCTCTGGAACTGACAGCCACATCACAATATAAATCAGTACCGCTGCACCAAAGGTAATAAATGGCGAGAAAATGAACAATAATCGTACCCACAAGGGATTGGTTCCCCAATAGGCAGCAATGCCTGCACATACGCCACCAATCAGCGCATGCTCCGTATCACGCATCAGCCGTCGCTCCGAACGCTCTGAACGCTCGGGCTCGTCATCGGTCTCCACCGTCTCGTCATCGTCCGAAAAATCACGCGGTTCGCCCATTTGTTTCTGCACCGCCAGGACGTCGTCGTGACTGATCACGCCATCCTTCGATACGCCGCGCTCCGCCAAAAGCTCCACCATTCGCGCTTCAATTTCGCGCATGGCCTCTGGCTCCGCGTGCATGTTTTTCTGAATTAAATTCAGGTATTTTTCCAATGATTTTTTAGCATCAACTTCCACGCTAAACGGCGTCTTTGCCAAATGAATTCTGGTTATTTCTTTCATCGCTTGGCTCCTTTCTCGAGATTTTTTAGCGAATTATTTAACAGTTTTATCCGATCTTTCAATTCATCCACCAATTGCTTGC
>CAUQHW010000006.1:0-35565 GCA_963518125.1 uncultured Candidatus Saccharibacteria bacterium
CAGCTCCGGTGAAGCCGGTGCAGCCACGATCACCACTACAGACTTCATCGAAGCCAGCCCAGGCTGAGCCGGGAGAGGCGCCAGATCTGATGAGATTAGACGAGCTGCAAGTCATTATTGACCTTATGCGAGAGCGGGATGCTCATAAAAAAGAGCCAAAGGGTTCCAGCTGGTCTGATACAGAGAAAGCTTGGCATGAAGAAATGTACAATACCTACGACGCTCTTATAACCGTGAAGGACAAGATCATTGATCCTGCAACCTCAGATGAGGAGATTCGGAAGCTAGAAGAGCAGGAAAAAGTATTTTCCGACGCTCTTGAGTTATTAAAGAATAGCCAACCTGCTCCCGAACTACCGGAGGGTGGAGAACCAAGTCTTGGTGAAGATGGCGCCGGCCCGGATTTGGAAGCTCACGCGGCAAAACAAGATCTATATGAACGTAAGCTAAATGACTATACGAATGAGTCGCAAAAAATATTGGACGAGCGCGAAAAGGTCATCCGATCTCTTCCTGATGATCTTAAGGAGCAAGCTGACGAGGATTTTGACGGGTTAGCAATTTGGCTCGAGGAAATGCGTACGACCTGTACACAGTTGGTGTGGATAGAAGAAGTTCTTGCCAGCTCTGCCACATCGGCTGAGGAGAGACAGGCGCTCCTAGAGGAGGAAGAAAAGCTTATTGCTAAGATCGGCGAGATGGAAAATGATAAGCCGGAGATTAAGACGACGGGGCGTCCAGTTTCTGGCGAGGACGGAAATGATGGCGAGGTATTGGATGCAACTCGTTTGCGGGCAGCTGAAGAGTATGAGAAGGAGATGAACGCCTGTGACTGGCTTGGTAATGCTTACCACTGCCTGGTTTATGAAGATGAGTCTCTTATTCCAGAGGAGCAGTTGCGGCTGCGAGCGGTAGGTCGACATTATTGGAATGAGAGGGATATCTACCTCGAGTTGAGAGACGTGGAATTAGCACTTGCTAAACCTTCAATATCCGATGATGAGAAACAGGCTCTGATAGATAAGGCAAGTAAGGCTAGCGACTTGCTTGCAGATTTAAAGAATAACATGCCGGAACATAATCCGTTCTTGGATCTCGCTACTCACAAAAACAATGGAGAGACTAATTCAGAGTCAGAGCAGAATAAGGATGGCGCTGAGGAGCAGCCGGAAAGCAAAAACAATAAGGCAGACAAGGAAAACGGGGAAAAATGGCGTAGGTTCAAAAAGTTTGGTGAATGGTTTATTAGAGTATCGGGTATCAATGAGCCGATTTCATCAATCGACACGGCTTCAAAATCGTCTGATGACACGGGCAATACGGTCGATGAAGAACAACGAGCCAAGGTGAAGGTGTCTCGAAAACAGCCACCGAACCCAATCCCGAAACGTCAGGTAAGGCGAAAAAGTAGTACAAATGCTACAAACTAAGGTACATTAACCTCGTAGAGGGGACGGTATTACGTAAAAGCCAGTGCTGTTTGTTGGAGCTGGCTTTTACTCGTCATAAGCAGTGAGTTGGTATAAAAATGAAGAATTGATATAATAGACAAAAGAGCAGTGAAGCAAAGGAGACGATATGTTCCAACTAGATGATAATTTTTTGAAAGAATTAGGACTAGATCAGCTGCCGGATGAGCAGAAGAAGCCGTTTTTGCAGCATATTTATAGTGAGTTGGAGCTACGGGTCGGCGAGCGGCTAAGTCAGGGGATGAGCGACGCGCAGCTGGATGAGTTTGCGAACATTATTGACAAGGCGCCGGGCGCAGTGGATGAATTTCTCGCCAAACACGCACCAAATTACCAGCAGGAGCCGATGTTCCAGCGGCTGGTGCAAGCGACCAAGGCTGATCCGAATAATCCTGGTCTAAAAGACGAGTTTGCGGCGACGAAGTGGCTAGAGGTAAACCGGCCTGATTATCGCGATGTGGTGGCGGCAACGATGGACGAGCTGAAGAAGGAGATTATAACTAACCGCGAGGCTATTTTAGGCGGTATGGGTGCATCCTCGGCGCCGGGACAAGCTTAGGGCGAGCCTTTAAGCTGCCTTAGCTCATGAACTTAGCCTTGATGGCCGCGGAGAAACGCCTCTGCGGCCATTTGTTTGCCGCTCGGGGCAATCAGCTCGAGGATAGAAAGATATCGTCCATCACAGCACTTAACGCTCAGCGGCGATTCTGGGGCGTCTGAGGCACGAGTTTTGGTAATAATGAGTTCACGGTCATGAATGCGCAGACGACTACGTGGAAAGCCGAGATACGCCCGCACATGGGCATCGGTGGCTGCGGCGGTCATGGTGGCAGGATCAATGAGCGACATATCCTTGGAAAGCAGTTGGCAATACGTGGCATCGGCGTCGTTTTGTGGAGTTGGCTGGAGCGTACCGGCGAGGATGCCCGGCAGCGTGCGTACGAGCAGGTCGCTGCCAGCAGCAAACAACTCATCATATAGCTGCGGTTTGGTTTCAGTGCCGGTGAGCGGGTAACGGTGTTGGGCGTAAATTGGGCCAGCATCCATCTGGGCGTCAAGTTGCATAATGGAGATGCCGGTTTCTGAGTCTTGGTGTGCAATGGCGGCCTCAATGGGCGAAGGGCCACGCCATGTTGGTAGTAGCGAGGGATGGAGATTAATAATACCAGGAGTGAAGAGGTCAATGATTGACTGGGGGATAATTTTGCCGTAGGCGACAAGGACGCCGGCGACGGGCTGAAGGGCGGTGATATCGGGGATTAGGTCACGGAGTTTGTTGGGTTGCCAGACGAGGATGCCGTGTTGGCGGGCAAAGGTCTTGACTGGCGGCTCGGTGAGCCTGTGGCCACGGCCGCTACGCATATCGGGTTTGGTGATGACGGCGCAAATGGGAAATCCTGCCTCGTAGAGTGCTTTAAGGGTAATCAGACTGTACGCTTCGGTGCCGAAAAAGATGATTGGTGGCATGTTAGTCCCACAGCTGAGCATTATCTTTGATGTCGGCTTCATAATCAAGCGGCTGTAATTCACCAGAATCATCAAGCGTGTAAAAAGCGTTGTGCTGGTCGCGGATATGGTCGATAAAGACGACGCCGTTGGTGTGATCAATCTCGTGCTGGATGACACGGGCGAGGAAACCTTCGGCCTTGAGGCGAATCTCGTTGCCGTCGAGATCAAGAGCCTTGACGCGGATTTTAGAATGGCGGGGGACTTTGCCGTAGACGTGCTTGACGCTGAGGCAGCCTTCGAAATCGGCGACAATTTCTCCCTCGTATTTGACAATTTCGGGGTTGATCAAGGTGGTGAATTCGCGAGTAGCTTTGTCGTCAAAGTCGCTGCGGACGATGATGACGCGCTCGAGGTGATCAACTTGGATGGCGGCTAGGGCAGCGCTGATTTCATGAGGGCGAGAGTCCTCCCAGTCAAGAGCGGCCGCGATCATATCGGCTGATAACTGGCGCACCTCGTCAGTGATGACGTGAATTTTAGCTGATTTTTGCCGAAGATGCGGATTTGGTAGGGCAATGATATCATCTTTAGTCATTGTGATCATTATAGCACAGGTGGCTAGAGGAGGCTGGTCGGGTCGAGTTCAGCCTGCCAATGAGCGGGTGGTACGAGATCAAGGAGACTGACGAGGTCGCTGCGGCGGGGGCTTTTGAGAATGAGCTGCCAGCGGTACGTGTCGCGGACTCGCTCATAAAATGCTGGTGTTGGGCCGAGGATGTGTACGTCGGCCGGGGCGGCTGCCTGCAGTGTCTGGGCAAGCTTTTTGGCGTTGCGGATAGCGGCGGCTTCGGTTTTGTAGACGCAGGTTAATTTGAGCAGATAGACAAATGGCGGAAAGTCAGTAGCGTGTCGCCGCGCGATAGTGCGGGCATAAAAGTCAGTGTAATTTTGAGCGAGTCCGTCGCGGATGGCGGGATGATCCGGCTGAAAGGTCTGGACGATGACGTCGGTGGCGTGATGGGAGCGGCCAACGCGGCCAACGACTTGGGCCAGCAGCTGAAAGGTGCGCTCGCTCGAGGAAAAGTCAGGCAGCGCTAGCCCGGCGTCGGCTTGGACGACACCAACAGTGCGTAGGTGCGGTAGATCGAGACCTTTGGCGATAATCTGGGTACCGATGATGATGTCAATTGAGCCGTTTTTGAGCTCGTTGTAGCGCTTATCGGCCGCGTCGTTAGTACTTGTATCGGCATCGAAGCGGGCGATGGTGCTTGCGGGAAAGAGCTTGCGTAATTCTGCCTCGATGCGCTTGGTGCCGAGGCCTTTATGAATGATATCGGCATGATGACACTCGGGACAGCTGGTAGGAACGGGCGCTCTGAAGCCACAGATATGACAGAGGAGCTGGTGCTGGTCGGCATGTAGTGTGAGCGGCACGAAGCAGCGCGGACAGCCAGCGTTCCAGCCGCATTGTTCGCATAGGGTGATAGCGGCGGTGCCGCGGCGATTATGAAAGATGAGGGCCTGATGACCGTCATCCAGCGAGCCAGTGATAGCCGCGAGTAGTTGATCAGAGAGAAAGAAATGCTGAGTAAAGTTTGTGCGCTTGGTCATATCAACCAGCGAGATGCGCGGCTTGACGGCGTCTGAACGGGCGGGCGTGGGCATAGCGATGATGGGCCGGCCAGCGGTTTTTGCCAGAAAATAATCGCTGACGGCAGGAGTAGCGCTGCCGAGGACAAGCTTGGCTTCATGCTGGCGAGCGAGAATGGCCGCAGTGCGCAGCGCTGAGTAGCGGGGTGATTGCTCTTGTTTGAAGCTGGGTTCGTGGCATTCATCAATGACGATGAGGCCCAGCTGCTGGACGGGCATGAACAGGGCCGATCGAGGGCCGATGACGATGAGCGGGTCTCGTGAATTGATAACATGTTGCCAAATCACGTGCCGCTCGGCTTCGGTCTGGCGCGAGTGGGTGAGGACAACATTGTCGAAATACCTCGCAAATTCGTTAACGAGTTGTGAGGTGAGGGCGATTTCTGGCACCAGAATAATTGACGACAAGCCCTCGTCCATCAGCCGCCGGGCGAGCTCAATATAGACACGTGTTTTGCCAGATCCAGTCACGCCATGTAGCAGGGCGCTACCAGGGAGCATGTCGTCAATGGTGGTGATGGCGGCGCTTTGGTCGGGCGTAAGGGCTGTTGTCGGTGGTCGTGAGGCCTGCGGACTGGCGGCGTGTGCGGGTATGTGACGGCGCTTTTTCGTCAAACCGCGTGGCAGAATGGTTTGCCAGACGGTCGCGAGATGCGTATGATAATAGCCGCTCATCCACAGAGCTGTTTGGATGAGCGGTAGCGGCACGGGAGCGTCATCTAAAAGCTGGACAATTTCTTTAACCGTAAACTCAGGCTTAACGACTGCTGACATGATGACACCAACGCAACGATCTGAGCCAACTTCTATAACCACGAGTGCACCGACTGGCAACCGCTCGGGATGTGCATAGGTAAATGAGTGCGCATCAGCACGAATAATCTTGATTGGTGATACCAAATAGTAGTACATGTCTTGCCTTATTATACCGTGCTGGCTACCTGAATATAATCATGAGCATTTTGAAATATAAATACTTATACTTATGAGGTGGGGTATATAATTGTCGAAAAAAGCTTGTCGGGTGTTGTAAAATTGTGATACACTGAGTGGTAACGAAAGGGAATATGGGGAGAGAATGCTTGACATTTTTATTACATCACGAGTGAGACGCAAAATCGTAGTTGTGTATGCCAAGTATCCTGATTTTCATACGCATGTTCGGGGGCTAGCCAAGCTGATCAAGGAAGATCCTGGTAATATTCAGCGCGAGCTCAAGCGGCTAGAGAAAGTTGGTTTCCTGAGGAGTGAGAAGCAAGGCAATTCGCGGGCATACTTTACGAACAAGCAGTTCCCGATTTTCAAGGAATTACAGAGTATGGTGATTAAGTCGCAGCAACATGCGGCCCGGCCGAAGCGCGGCTCGGTTGATAGAGATTGATGACCTTATTTGAGCAGATTTTGACGGCGCGCGGTCTGACGACGCGGGCAGCGCGCCAGGCTTTTTTGCAGCCAGATTATATGGCGGTGAAACATGATCCGTTTTTGCTGCCAGACATGGAGAAAGCGGTGGCGCGGTTGAAACAGGCGCGGGAGCAGGGTGAAAAAATTGTTATTTACGGCGATTATGACATTGACGGACTGAGTGCAACGGCGCTGCTGCTGGATGCGTTTGGTAAGTTTGGGTTTGAGGGCGTTGACGCTTTCATCCCGAACCGGTTTGTTGAGGGCTATGGCATGACCATGGGTGCCGTGGACAAGGTGCGCGATATGGGCGCGGATTTGATCGTGACGGTGGATACTGGTAGTTTGTGTCATGCGGAGATTGCATATGCCACCAGCTTGGGGATTGATACTGTGGTAACTGATCATCACAATGTTGCCGAGACTCCGCCGCCGAGCGTGGCGGCGGTGAATCCGAAATTTCCGGGACATACTTATCCATTTCGTGATTTGTGCGGTGCGGGCGTGGCGTTTAAGTTGGTGCAAGCGTTGCAGACTGAGCTGGACGGTTTGCCTGATGGCTATGAAAAATGGCTGCTCGATTTGGTGGCGCTAGGGACAGTTTGTGATATCGTGATGCTAGCGGACGAAAATCGGGCGAATGTCTATTGGGGTTTGGAGGTGTTGAAAAAACAACAACGCCCAGGGCTGAAAGCGTTGATGGCGGTGGCGGGTATTAAACCAGAGCAGGTCAATGCTAGGCATTTGGGGTTTGGTTTGGGTCCGCGAATGAATGCGGCGGGTCGGCTGGAAACGGCGCAGCATGCACTGGATATGTTGGCGGCGCGCGATGGCTTGGCGGCGCTGGAGGCTAGTGAGAAGCTGGAGGAATTGAACGGTAGGCGACGAAGTATTCAGGATACGATTTTTGAGGAAGCATGCGTGCAAGCTGAGGAGCTGGCTGATGACCGGGTACTAGTGGTCAGTAGTGCTGGCTGGAATCACGGCGTTATCGGCATCGTGGCGTCGAAATTGGTGGAAAAATATAAAAAGCCGGTGTTTATCATCGGTGAGCGCGGCGAGGAAGCGACTGGTTCGGCGCGCAGTTTTGGTGATTTTTCAGCGGCAGATGCGGTGCGGGCGGCGGACGACATTATCATCAAAGGTGGCGGGCACGGAGCGGCGGCGGGCGTGACGCTGGCGACTGAAAAGATTAGTGATTTTCGTAGGCGGGTGAATGAGTTTTACGATTCGTTGCAGCTGACAAGCCAAGAGCGATATTTATTGCCGCGAGCTGATGTGGAAATTGATGATTTTTCGGAAATTGACGAGGATTTGGTGGCAAATCTGGCGAAAATGGAGCCATTTGGCAATGGTAATCCCGAGCCGGTATTGAAAATCACTGCCGCAAGCGTGCTGAGCACGCGACGGATGGGTGCGAACGGGCAGCACGTTAAATTAGCGCTGCGTGATAAAAATAGTAAAGTATTACAGATGCTGGCATTCAACGCGCCCGAGGAGCTTTTCTGCGAACCGGGCGACGAGGTGGCGGCGTGGTTCCAGCCGACCATCAATGAATGGCAAGGGGTGCGGACGGTTGAGGGGCGGCTCGTTCACGTGGCTTTGCTGGATTGATGTGGTAATTACAACTTTTGTTTGAAGGCAATCGTCAGTTATTGGGGTGTAGTAGTTTTTTCGTTGTGAAATTCGCAACGATGTTATGTATCGAAACTACGCACTTCCTCCAAGTAACATTAGCAACTTGACAAATAACAAAAAAGAGAGTAGTATGAACTCATGATATAAAATTTGCTAAACGCAAGAAGGAAATAAACATGACACAAAATTATGAACATGCCGATGGCAATGGAAGTCCAAATCCAAACGCTGCTAATTGGGCCGAGGTCGGTAGGGAGAATGGACCAGTTCATCTGGACTTATCTACATTAGATTTTTCTAAAGTAAAAGATACTTATAGTAAGATCAAAGATCCCAATAAGGCTATTGAGGTTGAGATTTCAGAAACTACTCAGGAGGTAGAAACAGTTATCATAGAAGAAGACGGAACAGAGCGAGTTGAGACGGTTAATATAGCGAATCCTGGTGATGCAATTGTTACGGGCGAGAAAGGCGAGCGTTATGTTATAAATGCCGAAGATTTTCATAACCTCTATGAGCCACTTACGGAAGAGAATGGTGTAGCTGCTAATGGTAAGTATTTGCCTAAAAATGTTGTGAAGTGCATGGAGAACCCAGAGGGTAAAGAGATTGTCATTGATGCGCCGTGGGGTGGTAAACAGACAGGTGGGGCTAATTGCATAATTGTAGAAAGTCAAATTGAGAATAGTGATGGTGAAAAAGAGAGATATATTATTGAAAGAGGTGCGTTTGAGGCAACATACAAAAAAGATAGCCAAACCGCTGAAGAAGAGCAGCTTTAGTTGGCTGGGCTAAAATTAGTTGCCGGACGCCGCACGGATAAATGTCGGGTGGCGTCTTTTCGTACTCGGTCTAGTCGATCTTAGATGCTAATTTGTCAAATATTTTCTCATCTGTTATAATGCAAAAAGTATGGTTCAAGTTACACGTAAAGATCAGAAAGAAGCGAACGAGAATGTGATTCGTCGCTTTAATCGCAGGGTGCTGCAGAGCGGTGTCCTTGCGCGGGCAAAGTCGGTGATGCGATTTGCCAAGCCGATTTCCAAGGTTGAGCGCCGTAAGAAAGCGATTATTCGCCGCGAGCGCCGGGCCGAGAAAACAGCCAGGATGCGTATGGGGGCAACGCGTTAATGTCGGCGCTAAAAGCGCGTATTGCTGATGAGATGAAAGCCGCTCTTCTAGGGCGGCATCGTTTTCGGGGTGATGTGTTGCGTAATTTGAAGGCGGCAATCCTTAATGAGGAGGTGTCGCTCGGTAAGCGCGACGAAGGTCTAAGTGATACAGAAGTCGAGAAAGTTATTGCCCGCGAAGTCAAAAAACGCAAAGAAAGTGCCGAGTTGTACCGGGCAAATGGCCGGGCAGAATTGGCTGAGCCAGAGGAGAAAGAGGCGGCAATTTTACAGGAATTTTTGCCTAAACAGCTGAGCGAAGACGAGGTTCGGGCAATGGTCGAGGCAGTAGTTGCTGATCTGGGTGCGACGATGCAGCAAATGGGCCAGGTGATTGGCGCAGTGAAGGCTAAAGCCGGCAATGCGGCTGACGGCGCCTTGATTGCGAAAATTACCAAAGAAACGCTAGCAAAACAATAACAACACAGAAAAAGGAGTAAAGAATGATCTTATTATTTGGGCCGCCGGGAGCTGGTAAAAGTATGCAGGGGCAGATGCTGGCGGCGCGCCAGGGCTGGAAATGGCTATCAACCGGCGAGATGCTGCGCCGCAGTAATGATCCGGCGGTGATTGATATTTTACGCTCGGGCGAGTTGGTGAGCGATGAATTGATTTACCAAGTGTTTGAACAGGCGGTGCAGGATGCGCGCGATAAAAAATATTCGAATATTATCGTTGATGGTTTTCCGCGGACGAAGGAGCAGGCGGCGTGGCTGGATGATTACATGGCGCGGATGAATGAGAAGATTGATACGGTGATTTCACTGGAAGTGCCGGAGGTGGAGATTATGCGACGACTAGAAAAGCGTGGCCGGTTGGAGGATACGCCAGAGGCAATTGCCCGGCGAATGACGATTTATCGACAAAAAATGTATCCGGTGTTGGGGATTTTTGCTGAGGCAGGCGTTAGGATTGTCCATTTGGATGGCGTCGGTACGGCTGGCGAAGTGCATGACCGGATTTATGAAGAGGCGGCGTACGCATGCCAACTTTAATTACGGGTGAGAAAACGCCGCAGCAGATGAAAGATATGTGCGAATGCGGGCGGATGTTGGCGACGATTTATGACGAGTTGCGCCAGCGGGTAACGGCTGGGATGAGCGAGCTGGACGTCAATGACTTCGTGGCCAGGCGCATCAAAGATTTCGGCGCGGAAGCGACGTATTTGACGGATGAAGTGAAATTTCCAGGGGTGATTTGCGTGTCGACTAATGAGCAATTGGTGCACTCGTTCCCGACAGACTATGTGTTTGAAAAGGGCGACGTGGTGAGTTTTGACTTGGTGATTGGCTACCGCGGCATGAAAACTGACAGCGCCTTTACTATGGTGGTTGACGAAGAGCCGCGCGGCGCTAAAAAGCATTTACTGCACGCGACGGAGCAGAGTTTATATGCCGGAATTGATGCGATTTCTGGCGAGGGAACGCGCGTTGGCGATATTTCGGCGGGCGTGGAAGCAGTGCTCAAGAAAGCCAAATTGGGTATCATTCGCGAGCTGGTTGGCCACGGTGTGGGGCTGGAAATGCACATGAGCCCAGAGATTCCAAATTATGGCCGCCGCGGTACCGGTCCAGTGTTGCACGCAGGTGATACAATTGCCATCGAGCCGATGGCTAGCCTCGGCAGTGAGAAAATTGTGACCGAGGACGACGGCTGGACGATTAGCCTGAAAGACGGCAGCTTGGGGGCGCATTTTGAACATACTGTGCTGATCACCGAGACGGGTGCGGAGATTTTGACGACGCTCTAGGCTATCTGGTATACTAAGCATATGCAAGAACAATCTCGATATGTGGTAGGAATTGATGTTGGTACGAAGACCGTGCGCTGCGTGGTTGGGCATATCGGGGAGTCGGGGCTGCCAAACATTGTTGGTGTCGGCGTTAGTGAGAATAGCGGCATGCGTAAAGGTGCGGTATCGAACTTGACGGGGCCGGCGGCAGCAATTGACAAGGCGCTCGAGGCGGCCGAACGGATGAGCGGTCATCATATCAATGCAGCAGCATTGAGTGTGAATGGGTCGCATATCTTGAGCACCAAAGCTGATGGTATGATCGCGGTGGGGATGAGTGGCGGTGAAGTGACGGACGAGGATGTGCTGCGGATTGAAGAGGTAGCAACCACTGGGAAGGTGCCGGCGAATCGAGAGATTTTGGAGATTGTGCCGCATGCCTATCGGTTGGATGGACAGGACAATATTAAGGATCCGGTGGGGATGAGTGGCACGCGTCTGGAGCTGCGAGCAAATGTGGTCTCGGGCTTGACGCCGTATGTGGCGAATTTACGCCGGTCGGCCGAGATGGCGAATGTCACTGCCTCGAGCCTGACACCGAGCGTGTTGGCGGCAGCGCGAGCGGTGCTCAGTGAGTCGCAGATTGAGAACGGCGTGGCGGTTATCGACATTGGTGGCAGTACAACTGGCGTGGCGGTATTTGAAGAGGGCGATTTGCAGCATGTGGCGGTGATTCCCATGGGGGCGCAGAACGTGACAAATGATGTGGCGATTGGGCTGAAGACCGACCCGGAGATCGCTGAGGCGGTCAAATTGGTGCACGCCCGGCTGGGCGGCGGTAAGGCTGGTCGCGTTGATACCAAATACGACAAACAGGTGTATACATTTGAACAAAGTGAGATTGACGAGATTGTTGAGGCGCGCTATGAGGAGATTTTCGAGCTAGTTGCCAAAGAGTTGAAGCGGGCCGGTGGCATCGGACGACTGCCGAGCGGTGTGGTGCTGGTTGGTGGTGGCGCCAAGGTTAAGGATCTGGTCGAATTTGCGAAAAATAGCCTCGGCGTGGCGGCTAAACTAGGCGTGCCGGCAGGATATGCGGGCGTGAGCGACGAGGCGAATGGGCCGGAGTTTGCGGCGGCAATTGGTCTGATGCTCATTGACGGGTCGGGGGCTGAGCGGGCCGAGCACGCGCAGAGCAAGGTAGGTTCGGTGACCAAGAAAGCCGGCGGAATGATTAGTCGATTGCTAGCGAGGTTTAAGTAGGAGCTAGTAGACAAAGATGGTATACTTGATAAGAGAAAGATAGGGAGAGGAAAATGCCGCAGATTACACCAAGTGAAGTTCAAACGTTTGCCAGTATCAAAGTTGTCGGTGTCGGTGGAGCTGGTGGTTCGGCCATCAATCGGATGAAAGATGCGGGGCTGGCTGGCGTGCAGTTTATTGCCATGAACACTGATGCTCAGGCACTGCATAATTCCAAGGCAGATGTCAAGATTCATCTCGGGCACACTACGACTAATGGGTTGGGCGCCGGTGCTGATCCGATGGTTGGTGAGGCGGCGGCTAATGAGTCGCGTGAGGAGATTCGCCAGGCGCTCGAGGGTGCAGACATGGTGTTTGTGACGATTGGTGCTGGTGGCGGAACTGGATCGGGCGCTGGGCATATCGTGGCGGAGATTGCGCGCGAGATGGACATTTTGGTGGTTGGCGTGGCGACGCGGCCGTTTAGTTTTGAAGGCGAGAAACGTCGAGTGAATGCAGACTGGGCGATCACTCACCTGGGTCGTCAAGTTGACACCTTGATCACCATCCCGAATGATCGATTGCTGCAGACGATTGATCGACGGACGCCGCTGCTCGAGACATTCAAGATTGCTGATGACGTGCTGCGCCAAGGCGTGCAGGGTATTTCTGAGCTTATTACCGAACATGGGCTGATTAATCTCGACTTTGCTGACGTCAAGGCAGTGATGAGTCGGGCTGGCTCGGCGCTGATGGGGATCGGTCGGGCTGATGGCGAGAACCGTGCGGTGCAGGCCGCTCAGCAAGCGATTGAGAGCCCGCTGATCGAAGTGTCGATTGACGGCGCGAAGGGTGTGCTGTTTAACGTGACTGGTGGCTATGACATGAGTATGGCAGAAATTCAGGAGGCAGCCGAGGTAATTACCAGTGCGGTCAGTCCTGATGCTAATATTATCTTTGGAGCGACGCTCAAGCCAGAGCTTGAAGACGAGGTGATCATCACGGTTATCGCTACTGGGTTTGATAGCGAGACGTATCATGATCACGAGGTGAGTTTGACGAGTGAAGCGTCGCATGAATCAGAGACTGAGGTTGATGACGAGGTGGTTGAAGGGATTGATCTGGAGCTCAGTGAGCAGAGCGGAGCGACAGACTTTACGTCCGAGCAGGAAAATAATATCTGGGATCAGCCAGCCGAGGATGAGGCGGACGAAGATGATACGCCAGCATTCCTTCGTCGCCGCAAAAAGAACAAGGAGGAATAAATGAGCGGATTTAACATTGGTGATAGCCGCGTGATTGAGTCGCGAGAGGTTTCTGATGGCGTAGCGATTCGCCGCCGCCGCGAGACGCCGGATGGACGACGCTTTACCACCTATGAGCGAGTCGAAAAACCAAATCTCATCGTGATCAAGAACAACGGTGGCCGCGAGTTATTTGACCGCGTCAAGCTCGCGCATGCGGTGCGCCAGTCGGTCGGCAAATTCCTTAAATCCGACGAGGAAGTCGAGTCGATTATCACGGCGGTTGAAGATAAATTATATGCGCTGGGTACCTCAGAAGTGCCGTCGCGGCAGATCGGCGAGTTTGTGCTGGATGAATTAGCGAAGCGTAATGAGGTGGCGTACGTACGTTTTGCCAGCGTGTTTCAGAAGTTTGAAACGCTGGATGATTTCGTCAAGATACTAGAACAGCGCCGCCAGAAAGGACAAGAATAATGCGAGTCGTTGTCGTATATCGGGCAGAAAGTGATTACGCGCGCCAAGTCACTAGTTTTCTGCATGACTTTAGTCGACAGACAGGACATACGATTGAGGAGCTTGACCCAGATTCGGCTGAGGGCAGCGATTTTTGCCGGACATACGACATCGTTGAATACCCAACCGTTATCGCGCTGAGCGCTGATAGTCAGATGCAGAATATGTGGCGCGGATTACCGCTACCGACGATTAGTGAGGTGAGTTTTTATGTTTGATATGCTGCGCAAGTGGCTCTCAAACAAAGATTCAAAACGCCAGCAGTTCGCAGCATTAGCACTGCTGCTCGGCAGCGGCTTGGGCTTGTTAGCTTCGTTTGTGCTGTCGATCGAGGCGCTGACGCTTGCTAAAAATTCGCATGCCGTGCTGAACTGCGACTTGAACGCGGCGATAAGCTGTTCGGCGGTGGCAAACCACTGGTCGGCGACACTACTCGGCTTTCCTAATAGTTTCATCGGCATGATGACGCTGCCGGTGATGGTGACAATTGCGGTGGCGCTGCTAGCGGGCACGAAGTTTCCGAAGTGGTTTATGTGGGGCGCGCAGCTTGGCGCGGTGGCGGGCTTGCTGTTTGCTGGTTGGATGTTTTATATGAGTTATGTTGAGATTGGTGCGTTGTGTCCGTGGTGTTTGACGCTGGATGCGGGTATGCTGCTGGTCTGCTACGGACTGACTAGATATAATGTGGTGACTAGGATGGTTGGCGGTAGGCGTATGAGAAAATTTGTCGACCGGGGATTTGACACGTTCCTGTTGGCGCTAGTGACCGTTGTGATCGTTGTTGTTATTTTAGCAACATTTGGGCGTGAGCTATTTGCATAAATTAAGAGTAGGCGTATTGAATAATGGTGCTGGTATCCGTATACTGGGCATATGAAGAAAAATTTTCTCATTAGAGCGTTTTTGGGTGTTACCATTGTGTCGCTCGGCGGGATTTTGCTGCTGCGGAATCTCGGAGTTATTACCTTTAATAGCTGGCCCCTGTTTTGGGGCACTTTTTGGGCCTTTGCTGGCTTATTGATACTATTATTCAGTTATCGCAGACCGATAGACTGGGTGTGGGGGCTGTTATTGATAGCTGTTGGCGTGTTGATCGGGCTGAGTGCTTATGGTGTAATTAATATTGGTACGTGGAAATCATTCTGGCCGGTAATACTGATTGCTATTGGTTTGTCGGTCGTGTTTGGTATTGGTTCAGGCCGTCGGCAGCCTAAAAAGCGGGTGGCTGATGATGGTGATAGTGAAAAAGTTGCAATTTTTTACGGTGAAGAATCGCGGGTGAAAGGCGATTATACTGGCGGCTCGGTGACAGCGGTATTTGGCGGCGTAGATTTGGATTTGCGCCAGGCGAAGATCAAGGATGGTGCAGTCATCGACGTCTTTACCTTTTGTGGCGGCGCCAGTATTAGTTTGCCTGACGACGTGATTGTCAAAAATGAGGTGCGTGGTGTTTTGGGTGGCAGTGAGAATAAAACTGCGCCGAAGTCTTCTGCCAAAAAGACAATCCACCTGAGGGGTGAGTGTATTTTGGGCGGCTTGGAAGTTAAATAATTCCTTGGGATTTTAACGAAAACGCGCTACAATTGTCATAGGGCGTTTTCGCGTGTGTCAGGTGAATGATCATCTTGGCGATACCGGCGCGAAATGAGCGGCTATCAACCGCGAAGCCTGCGGGAAGAAATCGGCTTTTTATCAGCTGAGATTAGACCCCGTCGCGACTCACTGCGACAAAGTGAACGATTAAGCGCTAAAAGAGTGCGTGGATGCCGCTCAACTCGGCAAAACCCACGGAAGAATCACTTCTTTTGGAATCGAGATGGTACCGTCCGTTTGAAACACCTCCAGCGGATTCTCGAAGACAGAAGAGGTGATTTTAGTTATATAAGGAGTAGCCATGCCGATACCAGCCCACAAGTCAGCCTTGCAGCACGCCATTCGCCATGAGTGTGCGGCGCTGTGGCCACTGCTCGAGGCAGCCGCTCCCTGGGCGGATGAGCTGGTGCTTCCGGGGCAGATAAAAGGCACGATGATGAATCCTCACCAGCTAGCCAGCTACCTACTGGGGTGGGCTACCACGGTGCTAGAGTGGGGCAGTGCATATCATCAGACTCATACGGTGCCGACGATTATTACCACTGGCTATGGTGCGGTAGCGCAAAAGTTCTATATGCAATATGCTGATATAGCGTATAGTGCCGTACTGACAAAGCTTGATGAAACGGTGGCAGCGATTGACCAACTGATCGAGCAGACATCAGAAGACGACCTCTACCGCGTCGTATGGTATCGGACGAAGACGAGCGGACGAGAGTATACTATGGCACGGATAATTGAGCTCAACACAGTCGCGCCATTGCGAAATGCACACGGTAGGTTGCGCAAGGCTATGGAGGAGAGAGGATGAGCATGCAACAAAACACAGTTTTGCCTAAAAGAATCATTACGTTATGTGGATCGATTAAATTCATTGATGTAATGACGAGCGTGGCTGAGCAATTGGAGCTGGCTGGTTTTGAAGTGTTGCGACCGGTGGCGTCTGGTGAGCCGGAATTTACGGTGGATGCTGAGCGTGCGAAAGCGATCCGTCATCGTTTAATTAAACAACATTTGGCAAAAATCGATCAGTCGGTGGCAGTTTTGGTCGTTAATCCACCAAAAAATCAAGTTAATAATTATATTGGTGTGAGTACGCTGGGTGAGATGATGTATGCGTTTGGTACAAATAAGCCGATTTTTATCTTGAATCAGTTACCAACGGAACTTGATTACGCAGTGGATTTAGCGGCGCTAGAGCCGATCGAATTAAACGGTGATTTAACGAAAATAACAACTAATTTGGGGGCTTGCCGTGGCTAGTTCTCGGGCGTTTATCGAATATTTCAAAGAGCAATTGACGGCGAGTGGCGCTGGTGAGATTTATTGTCGTAAAATGTTTGGTGATTATGGTGTTTATTGCGACGGTGTATTTTTTGCGTTGGTTTGTGACGATACCTTTTTTATTAAAATAACAGAAGCTGGCAAGGTGATTTTGGGTAAAAATTATTCGACTGGACTAGCTTATAGTGGCGCCAAAACGCTGATGTTTAAAATTGATGATTTTGAAGATTATGATTTAATGCGCCAACTAATTCAAGTAACTTGTACCGAGTTAATGAAGAAAGGCAAAGGCAAAAAATGAAGCAAACAGTAATTTCACAAGATCCAGATCCAAAGGTACCAGTCCTAAAAACCTCTTTTATCTATCGGAATCAGGTAATTCAAGCAGAATGGTTTGATGTTGATGACAAGACGGCGATTCCTGATTTACCATGGCAACAGATTTATGTGATTGGTGATCTTGAAGGTAAGGTACCGTTGGTTTATTACGCACATGGTAGGGAAAATTTACCTGGTGGGCATACTGAGTCAGGCGAAACTTTCGAACAAACATTACGTCGTGAAGTGCAAGAAGAATTAAATATGCGAGTGGTTGAGTGGCAACCGATTGGTTATCAGGTTTTAACCAATCCTGACGGTAAGGTTGACTATCAATTTCGGGTAGTAGCGAAGCTTGAGAAACTCGGTGAATTTGCGGGTGATGTCGGTGGCTCGGTGATTGGCTATCGCTTGGTGGATATCGGTGAAGTGAATCAACGTATTGGTTATGGTGACGTTGGGGAGCGTATGATAGCACGCGCAAAGAACACGCTAAAATCAATGGCAACTGTGCGTGACGGGATATTTAGAATATAAAAGGTTAAATAAAGGAGATAATATGAAATTTAAACACGGAACACGCCGCCGGGCGGCAGAATATGAAAAGGATTGGGTGCAGCGATGGAAGGCGGACGGGACGTTTGAAAAGTCAGTGGCGCAGCGGCCGGCAGATAATGCCTACGTTTTTTATGATGGGCCGCCGTTTATCACTGGCGTGCCGCACCACGGTACATTGCTGAGCTCAATCGTTAAGGACGCGGTGCCACGCTACTGGACGATGAAGGGCAAGCGCGTGGAGCGCCGCTGGGGCTGGGACTGCCATGGCCTGCCTGCAGAGAATTTCGTCGAAAAGCAGATGAATATTGTGGATCGGCGGCAGATTGTGACGAATAGTGTCAAGCGAGTCAAACTGGTAAATGATTTCGATAACGCAACGAAGGTTATTACTAAAGTTGCTGGCTGGATGGGGCAGCGAGGCTATGGTAGCAGTAGCTGGGATGCCAACAATCTAACGCCAGATAAATTAGCAGAAGAATTTGGGAGAGATAATTTTTATGTAGCTTACGATGACGATAAGTTAGTAGGGAGCGTCGTCATAAGTGATAAGGATAGTTATAATTTTTTTGTAGGCAAAAAGGATAATGGCACATCGGTTGGTTATCTCTATAAAATGGCGGTACTACCGGAATTCCAAAAGCAAGGTTATGCGGATGCAATGTTAAAAGAAGCTGTTCGCTTAAGTAAGCAGGAGGGGGCCAAAGAGATTCGTATAGAGGTTGGCGAGCATCAACCTAAATTGGTGAATTTGTATGAGCGCAATGGATTTCAAAGAGTTGGTGAGCATGTGTCTATCGAAACAGGGGCTAACTGGTTGCTATATAGTCTTGAAGTGAGTAGTTATCCGGACGCTGTATATAATCAACTAGCGCCATTTGATAAAGACGGTAACCCACTGCCGACCATTAGCCTAGAAAAATACATCACCAAGGCGCGCGAAAGCATGGTGGCCAACAGCGAGACGTGGCAGGGTGTGATCGACCGCATCGGTCGCTGGGTGGACTTTACAGGTGCCTACCGCACCATGGACAAGGACTTTATGGAGAGCGTCTGGTGGGCCTTCAAACAGCTGTATGAAGCCGGCAAAATTTACGAAGGCGAAAAGGTGCTGATGTACGACACCAAGTTTGCTACCCCTGTTAGCAAGGCCGAAGTGACGATGGACAATGACGCCTATCAAACGGTGACTGACCCGAGTGTGTATGTGAAGTTTCGATTAGTTGAGCGTGTCGATAACATTGATATTTTTGATGAAAATGCTAGTCTTCCTGTATATTTGCTTGCATGGACGACTACACCATGGACACTACCGGCAAATGCTGCTTTGGCGGTAAAAAAAGATGCTGAATATGCAAAGGTCAAAGTACAGGATGAGATCTTTATTCTAGCGAAAGAGTTAGCCGATAAAGTCCTCGTTGACGATAAAAAGCAGCCTATAACCTTTGATATTCTAGATATTGTAAAAGGTTCTGATTTAGTTGGCAAAAAGTACAAACCGCTATTTGGTGATATGTCAAAAGAGGCTATAGAGACTAGGCTCGATAATGGTGAAACAATGGTAATACCACTTGCAAGAGGTGAGTATCAAATTTATGCAGCTGATTTTGTGCAGCTTGAATCTGGTACAGGCATCGTGCATATTGCGCCAGCCTATGGCGAGGATGACTTTGAATTAGCGTGGAGTAATAATATTCCAGTTATACACGTCATCGACGACAATGGTTACTACACTGATAGCATCTACAAAGGTCTGGAAGTCTGGGAGAACAATAAGTTCATCGCCAAAGACCTGAAGGAAAAGGGCGCGGTATGGAAGATCGAGTACATTCGCCACGAATATCCGTTCAACCCTAGAAGCAAGCAGCGCATTATGTACCGGGCCATCCCCAGCTGGTTCTTCGATATCCAGGGTCAGAAGCCGCTGATGCTGGATGAGAACGAACATATCAATTGGTTCCCGGGCCACCTCAAGCACGGTCGTTTTGCCAAAAATATCGAGCAAGCACCAGACTGGAACCTCAGCCGCGACCGCTTTTGGGCGACGGCTATGCCAGTGTGGAAGGGCGACCAGGGTACGGTCAAAGTAGTCGGGTCGTATGCAGAGCTCAAGGAGCTCAGCGGTGTGGAGCTGGATGATTACCACCGCCCGTGGGTGGATGACATTACCTTTACGATTGACGGCGAGACATTTACCCGCATCGATAAGGTGCTCGACTGCTGGTTCGAGAGCGGCAGTATGCCGTTTGCACAACTGCATTATCCGTTTGAAAACCAGGCCAAGTTTGAGCAGAATTATCCGGCGGACTTCATCGTTGAGTACATCGGCCAGGTGCGAGCGTGGTTTTACTATGTGCATGCCGTCAACGTCGCCTTGGCCGAAATCGGCGCCTTTGGCGAGGCGGGTGAGCAGCATAAAAACGCCTACAGTAACGTCATCACCACCGGTGTGGTGGCGGGCAATGACGGCCGCAAGATGAGTAAGTCGCTCGGTAATTTTACCGACCCGAATGAACTGATGGATAAGTTTAGTGCCGATAGTTTGCGTTTCTTGCTGCTGAGCAGTCCGCTGCTCAACGGTGAAGACTTTGCTTTGCACGATAAGGATGTGGGCGATGTGGCGCGCAAGCTCAGTATGATCTGGAATATGTATGATTTCTTTACTATGTACGCGGAGGTCGACGAGTTCACATTTCCGTACGATACGGCGTCTTCGGATGCGTTTCTCGTTCACCGTATCACCAATACGGCTCACTCCGATACTCCCGAATCCTTGTCTCGCACTGGAACTGAGAACTCGTTCCAGATCAGCGTTGATATTACCAAGCTAACCAATCCCCTCGACATCTGGATTATTAGCCGCTTGCATCAGCTGGTGGCAGAAGTTGAGCGTCACATGGATACCTATAATATTCCTGACGCGCTGAGTCCGATTTTGCCATTCCTTGATGATGCCTCCAACTGGTACGTGCGCCGCAGTCGCCGCCGCTTCTGGAGATCGTCGAAAGGGGCCGCGGGCGCTGAGAATGATGGTGATAAAAATGATGCTTACCGCACGCTTCACTACGTGCTGGTGCGCTTGAGCTACATTTTGGCGCCATTTACACCGTTTTTGGCTGAGGAGTTGTATCATAATTTGACGGGCGACGATGAGTCGATCCACCTCAAAGATTGGCTGCCGGCGGGTGCAGTGAATGAGCAGGTGCTGGCTGATATGGCTCGGACACGCGAATTGATCAACAACGGCCTTAGTTTGCGGATGAAGCAGGATGAGCATCAAACATCGATCAAGGTTCGCCAGCCGCTGCAATATGCGGCATATGCGGGTGCAAAGCTGGCTGAGTACTACGAGCAGATCATGGCTGAGGAGCTCAATGTCAAGGAAATTCGCTGGATTGAGAATCTAGACGAGCACTTGGCGGACTATGACGTGACCGAGGGCACGATCAAGCCAGAGAATTGGATCGAAATTAGCAAGCAATTGACGCCCGAGCTCAAACGCGAGGGCCTGATGCGTGAAGTCATTCGCCACGTCCAAAGTGCGCGCAAGAAGGCGGGATTGCAAGTGGACGATCGGATTATGCTACAGCTGACGACGAATGACGAGCAACTTCATCAAGCGATCGATGAGCATGCTGAGGTGATTGCTGCTGAGACGCTGGCGGTGTTTGGCGAGGTGCATGACAATAAGTCGACAGTGACGGTTGAAGGGGCTGAGCTCGAGATTGCTCTTGCTGTTGTAAAATAGTCATCAGGATAAAAGTTACTACCTCAAATCTAATGCGTGACAAGCGTTTGCTCGGCTGCGCGCCGATCGGACGCTCACGACCTTGGCGATCGCCATGCAACGCGGTACAATGGGTCTATGTATGGTTTAGCAGTGCTCAGTCAGTTACTCTTTTTCGCGCGAGCCGGTGGCGGCGGGTCAAGTTCTGGCGGCGGTGGTGGTGGCGTTGCCCTTTTCGGGATACCGATGGTAGTTGCGATTTCGGTAAGTGGTTTTGTGAAAAAAACCACTCAGTCAAAGATGGCCGCCATAGCGGTCGGGTTTTTGGCCGGCCTACTCGCCAGCTTGTTCTACCTACTCGGCGGTGTTGTTATTTTTATCCTGGTGACCATCTCAGCATTGGTCGGTGCGATTATCGGGGCATTTACAGACAAGATCAGCCGTTTTCGCAAAGGCAGCGAGGCTGCAAAACAGGCCGTTCAGCAAGCAGCTACCCAGGACAGCGCCTGGAATGAGCAGGGTATTGTCAATTACGCAACGACGGTGTTTAATCGGTTTCAGTATGATTGGGAGCGGATGGATTTGCCATCAATTCAGCAATACGTCACGCCGAATTATGCGCGGCACATCGGACTAATGTTGTACGCTTTACAACAGATGGGGCGAGTCAATCGCATGAAGAATGTGGCGATTAGTGAAGCGATTATCACCCGGGCGTATGATGATGCGAATGATCAGAATGACCGAGTAAGTGTGAGTTTTGTTGCCTCGGCAAATGATGAGCTGATTGACGTGGCGAGTGATGCGGTGCTACATCGTGATACGGGCGAGTTTGGTGAGCAGTGGAACTTTGTGCGCTCGGGTGATGGCTGGTTACTGGATAGTATTGATCAGGCAACAGAAGATTCTGCCCAGCTTGTCGCTTCTATGCAGCAGTTTGCGGCACAATACGACATGTACTTCAGTCCGGACTGGGGGCGGCTACTGCTACCGACCCGCGGTGAATTATTTAAGAGCGGCTTTAAGGGTACTGACATCAACAACCATATCATCGGGTTCTGGACGGGCAATCTATTAGTGCAGCTATACACCTATGTGGCTGACGCTTCAAATACTGATTCGGCGACTACATACATTATTGGACAGGTTAATTTACCAAAGTCGTATGGCGGGATTTTAGTGGAGCGTCGGGATTCACGTTTCCTGAAACGGTTTAGGGCGCCGTCAGGCTATAAAAAGGTAGAACTGGAGTGGGGTGACTTTAACAAGCGCTACCAAGTCTACGCCACCGATGAGAACCAAGTGACGAGCTTTGAGCTGCTCAACCCAAGTTTCATGGCCTGGTTGTATGATCAGGACATTAAGGTTAATATTGAGGTGGTAGATAATATCGTTTATCTCTATGCCAAAATCTCCACCGGCGAGATGCGCTATGGGGAGATGATGGATATTTTGCAGAAATCACATAAAGAACTCAAGATGTAAGGAGGAGATATGATTACCAAAGCTATTATTCCGGTCGCTGGTTGGGGTACACGGATGCTACCAATTACCAAATCAATTGAAAAATGTATGCTGCCAATTGGCAATCGACCGCTGATTGATTATGTGGTGCAGGACTGTTTGGCGGCTGGCGTGCGTGAGCTGATTTTTGTGGTTGGCGAGCAGAGTTCACAGTTAGAGAGCTATTATCGGAGCAATATTTTGCTCAACGATTATTTGCGGAGCAAGGGTAAGGACGACAAGTTGGCTCTGGTGGCGCCGATCGATGCGAAGCTTCATTTTGTGACGCAGCCGAGCTACGGCAAGTATGGCTCAGCAGTACCGGTAGCCCTGGCGGCTGATTATCTCGAGGATGGTGAGTCGGCAGTGGTGCTGATGGGTGATGACTTTATGTATAATGCCGATGGCTCAAGCGAAGTGGCGCGGCTATTGGCAGCGACGCCAGACGGTCAATGTAGCCTACTGGCTCAGGAAGTACCGGGCGATGACATTAGTCGGTACGGGGCGATTGTGATAGACGAGGCTGGTAATTTTGTAGAGATCGTGGAAAAGCCAAAGCCAGAAGAGGCGCCGAGTCACTTTGCCAACATCGGTAAATACGTCCTCACCAAGAAAGTTATTCAGTCTTGTGCTGATGTTGAAATATCGCCGCGTGGTGAGTATGAGTTAACTGATGCAGTCAGTAATTATGCTCGGGCCGGCGGTGTCGTCAAGGTTGTACCAGCGGTCGGTATGCATTTGGACGGCGGTAATGTCGAGGGTTGGCTGCATGCGAACAATGTGGTGTGCGGTCGGTCGGGGTCGTGTTCGTGTTGAGGTCTGATTGAGCATGATTTTTGCTTGCCAGACGCTTATGCTTAGCGTATAATGTAAGCATTAGTACTCTAAATACTGAAATATACAACAATAACAGGGGACATCACGCATGAAGGTAACACAAAAGACAAGGCGATTATTGCTGACAAATGCGGTGGTTGTAGTTGTTGTTGGTGTGTTTGCGATGCACTACCTCGCACCAAGCCAGCTGGCAAAAGCTGATCCTATTAACTCAACCGACTTCGTCATGACCATCGATACACGAAAAGGTGTTGGCAATACGTTTACCATACCAACATTTGGTGGTGGTTATAATTACAACGTTTCGTGTGGTAACGGCGTAACGCTAACTGGTCAAACGGGCAATGCGGTATGTTCATATGCTGCAGCTGGTGAATATCAGATTCGCATTAGCGGTGCTTTCCCACGCATATTCTTTAACTTTACCGGTGATAAGCTAAAAGTTATATCAATTGACCAGTGGGGAACAAACGAGTGGCTGAATATGGAGCACGCCTTTGATGGTGCTGAGAATCTCGATGTGAAAGCAACCGATAAACCACGGATGGGTAAAGTGGTGAGCTTGGCTTATATGTTCCGAGATGCTAAGAACCTGAAGGGTACGAGCGCTGACTGGCAGTGGGATACTGCGAACGTCCAGAGCTTAAACAGTACATTCTCAGGAGCTCACCAATTTAACCAAGATGTTTCCAATTGGAATACAACCAAGGTAACTGACATGAACAATACGTTCACTAATGCCTACGAATTTAACCAGCCGATTCAAAAATGGGATGTCAGCAAAGTAACGACGATGGTAGCGGTGTTAGCGTATGCCAAGAAGTTTAATCAGCCAATTGGCCAGTGGAATACTGCGCGATTAGCGAATGCTCTCTTGGCGCTGGCTGGCGCTGAAAAATTTGACCAATCGTTGGCGCACTGGGACGTTCGCCAGTTAACCAATGCAGATGGACTACTAAATGGGGTAAAGATATCGACTCCAAATTATGACGCGACATTAATAGCGTGGCAGGGGCAGACAGTAAATAATAACGTTAAGCTTGGCGGCGGTAATAGCAAGTTCTGCCTGGCGGATGCGCAGCGCAGTAACTTAGTGAACACAAAATCGTGGATAATTGCTGATGCTGGCAAGGACTGTACGCCATACGCAGTGACCGCAGTGGATTATACTGGCGTGACGAATGTTGATGAGAACAGTGCGGTTGGAACGGTATTGGGTCGACTGACAAGTACCGATGCTGTCGGTTCCCCACAGAGTGACTTTACTTATACGCTTGGCTGTGCTGGGGCGCAAAATAATCTTGTGACGATTGATGGTAATACGATCAAGTTGGCGCGGTCACCAGATTATGAGCAAAATACTACGCTAGCGATTTGTGTGCGATCGACCAACAAGGCTGGACAGACGTTTGATAAGCATTTAACGATTACCCTGAATAATCTATTAGAACTTTCGTACAATGCAAATGGTGCTGATGCAGGTACGGTGCCAGCTTCAACGGGGGAGACGCTTCGCCCTGGTGCTGCAGTGGCTGCAGCAGCGAATACTGGCAACTTAGCAAAAACAGGCCACACCTTTGCTGGTTGGAACACGATGGCTAACGGTGGCGGTACAGCGTATGCGGCTGGTGCAAATGTGACGGTGACGGCTGACACAATGCTGTATGCACAGTGGCAGGTCAATAACTACACATTGCACTTTGATACCAAGGGCGGTTCTAACGTACCGGATCAAACAGTGGCATTTGGTGCGAAGGCAACAGCACCAACAGCACCAACTAAAACAGGCCACACGTTTGCTGGTTGGTATAAGGACGCTGGATTTACGCAACCTTGGGATTTTACAACTGACACGATGCCAGCAGCCGATACAACACTTCATGCCAAGTGGACAGTGAACCAATATAAGGTGCATTATGATGCGAACACTGGTAGCGGCGCGACACCGGATACTGTTGGTAATTATGATGCTACAGTACAGTTGGCGAATAGTAACTTTACAAAAACTGGTCATACCTTCACTGGTTGGAACACGATGGCTAACGGTGGCGGTACAGCGTATGCGGCTGGTGATAATTTCCACCTGACTGGTGACACAACATTGTATGCCCAGTGGCGCAAGAATAATTATACGCTTACTTTTGACTCGAAGGGTGGTTCGCCTGTATCATCACAAACAGTAGAGTATGGCGCTAAGGCAACCGAGCCAACCCCACCGACTAAGACCGGCCACACGTTCGCTGGTTGGTATAAAGATGCTGGGTTTGCCAATCCATGGAGCTTTGGTACTGACACGATGCCAGACACCAACACAACGCTGTATGCCAAGTGGACGATTAACCAGTACAAGGTTCATTATGATGCTAATACTGGTACGGGGACAATGAGCGATACAGTCGGTAATTATAATAGTATTGTCCAGGCAGCGGCAAATAGCTTCACGAAAGCAGGTCATGCGTTCACCGGCTGGAACACTGAGGCAAATGGTACGGGCACGCCTTATGCCGCTGGTGCTAATATTCAGCTAACGGGCGACGTAACACTATACGCCCAGTGGCGTGATTCACAGCCACCGGTAACACCTGCTGCCGCTCCAGACATGACCGCTGCTTCAGATACTGGCGATAGCAACTCGGATAATATTACGAATAAAACCAAACCATCCTTTACGCTGATGTGCACTGAGGCAGGCAGCACCTTGACGTTGTATGTAGATGGGGTTGCAAATGGGACGGTAAATTGTACTGGCCCTGGTCCGGTTAATGTAGCTCCGACAACACCACTGTCTGAGGGTAATCACGCAATAACATTTACTGAGACTGATGCGGCTGGTAATGCTTCGCAGAGCTCACCGGCACTAACGGTAACAATTGATACGACTGCTCCGGCCGCTCCAGTGGTTACGGTTGATTCGGTGACTGCTGATAATACAATTAATGCCGCTGAAGCAGCTGCGCCGCAAATTATTCGTGGCTTGGCTACTGGTACTCGTCCTGGTGATAAGGTGAGGGTAACGGTTAATGGTACGACGTATGAGACGACTGTTGATGGGACTGGCGCCTTTGCAGTGACAGTTCCGGGTGCTGAGCTAGTATCAGACCCCGATCATACGATTGACGTAACGGTAATTGCTTCTGACGTGGCTGGTAATACAACTAGTACAGCTGTGGCAAAAACCTACAACGTTGACGCTGATGTTGTTGCACCACCAGCGAAAGCGACGCTTAAATCATCTTCTGATTCTGGTGCTAGCGACTCAGACAATATTACCAACAACACGACACCGACGGTAATACTGCAGTGTACATCAGCTACTGACAAGCTGCATCTTATCGTTGATGGTGTTGAGGTGCAGACTATCAACTGTACAGCAGTGGGACCGGTTGAGGTAACTTTACCGAATGCATTAAATGATGGCAATCATACCGTGGTGTACCGCAGAGAGACGCCAGCTGGTAATATATCAGCACCGTCAACACCGCTAACACTGACGATTGATACGATTGCACCGACTGGTACGCTTGGCACGCAACAAGCCACGACTGCTTCGCCTGCTTTGAGCGGTACGGTAACTGATTCTGCTGCTAAGGTAACTGTAACTATTAATGGTGTTGATTATCCGGCGACGGTTGCAGGAGGAACTTGGACACTGCCGGCGAATGTTATCGCTGCGCTTGGCAATGGAGTGCACACGGTCAAGCTAACCTTTACCGACATCGCTGGCAATACCTCGACTGTGACAAGGCCGCTCACAATCACTTTACCAACACCGCCGACTCCACAGCCGCAGCCGGGCAGTCCAAATCCAGCTCAGAGCCAGAATCAGAAGAAATCTGGCACATCACTAGCCGACACTGGCGATAATGGTTATCTACTTATTGGCATATCGAGTCTCGCGGTTGCCGCTGGTCTGATCGGTATTTATCGGTTACGGCGTTTGTAGGTAGTAGCGCTAGAATTTGCTGGTGGGGATACATTAAAGCCAGTAGTGTTACGACGGGTAGGATATTTGAACTACTGACACAGAACTACCGGTTAATATAGAGTATACCATATGGTGCAGCACGGATGTGATAATGTGATTGATTTATCACCATATCTCTGGTACAATTGAACGGGTTGAAAACTAATTTTTAAGGAACGAAATGAAAGCAGTCGTAAAAATCTCTGGCAAGCAATACGTTGTCAGCGAAAAAGAGTCCCTCTTGGTGGATCTCCTCCCTGAAGGCACAAAAGAACTCACTCTCGACGCACTTTTAGTGATTGATGGTGATAAAACAAAAGTTGGCACGCCGACCGTAAAAGGCGCGGTAGTGAAGGCAAAGGTCGTTGAAGCAGAAGTCAAAGGCGATAAAATCCGCGTTATCCGCTACAAGAGCAAGAAACGTGTTCACAAAGAAACTGGTCATCGCCAGAAATATACCAAGATTGAGATTACCTCGATCAAATAACCGATGAGTTAGCATACCGCCCCGCGATGAGGGCGGTATTTTTATGGCTGAAACTATGGTACAATGAGGTAAGCAGAAGGGGTATTGATGATGAAGATTATTGCGGTGACAAATCAAAAGGGTGGCGTCGGCAAGACGACGACTTCAATCAATGTGGCGTATTTTTTGGCAAAAGCCGGTAAGCGGACGCTGATCGTTGACTTTGATCCGCAGGGTAATGCTACCAGTGGCCTTGGCATTGATAAGCAAGAGTTGGGCATAACGATGACCGAGGTGGTGACTGGTCAGGCAGCCTTGAATAATATAATTATTCAGACCGACATCAAGAACCTATCGATCGCACCGGCCACGCCGCACTTAGCAAATACCGAGGTTGAACTGGCCCAAGCTGAGGGGCGGTTCATGCGGCTGCGGCAGGCGCTGGCGAGTCTCGCTGGGTATGATTATGTAATCATTGATAGTCCGCCGAGTCTGAGTCTGCTGACCGTGAATGGGCTGATCGCAGCACAGTACGTCCTATTGCCAGTACAGGCAGAGTTTTATGCACTCGAGGGGCTGGGGCAGTTGATGGAGACGATGAAGTTGGTTCGCAAGGGGCTCAATCCGCATCTACGCTTGCTCGGCGTGGTGACTACTATGGTTGATTCGCGAACGACCCTGTCGAGTCAGGTATATGATGAAATAAAAAAGCATTTTGCTGATACGATTTTCAAGACGACGATTCCGCGTAACATTCGCCTCGCTGAGGCGCCAAGTCATGGCGTGCCGGTTGGCGTGTACGATCGTTTCTCAAAGGGCTCGCGGGCCTACCACGCGCTGACCAAAGAAATTATCGAGAGGATTGAAGGATGAAAAAGGGGCTTGGGCGGGGATTTGATTCGCTGATACCGACAAATTTGTTTGACGAGGCCTTTGATCCGACGGCTGGTCAAGATGCGACAATGTCGCAATTACGCCAGCTGCCTACCACAGACATTATCCCAGATCCAGACCAGCCGCGGCGGTTTTTTGACGAGGAGGCGCTGCGTGAGTTGGCCGATTCGATCCGTCGTCACGGCGTGGTGCAGCCGATCGTCGTGACGCCACACAGGGCGCAGTTTATGATCGTGGCTGGCGAGCGGCGCTGGCGAGCAGCGCAACTGGCTGGATTAGTCGAGATGCCGAGCATCATTCGCAGTCTGAGCGATCAGCACCGGCTGGAGGTATCGCTGATCGAGAATTTGCAGCGACGCGACCTCAATCCGCTAGAGACGGCGACGGCGTATATGAAACTGCGCGACCAGTTTAATATGACCTTGGAGCAAATCGGTCAACAAGTCGGCGGCAAATCGGTCAGCGCCATCAGTAATACTCTGCGCCTCTTGAAATTACCGAGCGTGGTGCGGACGGCGCTGTTTGAAAATAAGATTTCTGAAGGACAGGCGCGAACATTGGTGGGGCTGCCAGATGACGTGGCGGAGGATTTATTGCAGCAGACGATTGATCAGGGCTGGAGCGTACGCAAGCTCGAGCAGATGATCGCCGCCTGGAAGCGGTCGCAGCAGCCGTCGGGCCCCGCGCCGACTCCAAAGCCAGCCCGCTCGCCGCACGCCTCGTCGGTGGCGCGCCTGTCGAAAAAACTCCGTGCTGATATCACGGTTCGCACTAGTAGGCGCGGTGCTGGTCAGATTATCATCCCGTTCAAAGACCAAGCGGATTTTGAGCGGATCCGTGACTTGATTGGCTGATTATTTAAAACCCTCTGATCTGTGTGAAGGGGAAAATGCGGGCGATGACCGGCCCAACAATGTCGTATAGCGGAATGTTGCCCATGCAGTTACGCGAGTCACACGAAAAATTACCCTCGCGATTATCACCCATCACGAAAACCGTCCCCTCGGACACCTTGGTGTCAACATCGCCGGAGGTGGGTGACTTTGGTTCGTTTTTGTTGACGGTTGTATCGGGATTAAAGCCGTTCGGATGTTCGCTGTTATAAACGGTGACGACGCCGTTTTTGACGGTGACACGTTCACCCGCGAAAGCGATTACCCGTTTGACGATATATTCATCGTGACCTAAGGTTGGATTGTAATTAGGATTTTTAAAGACAATAATTTGACCGCGCTGGGGGATATACTGTTTATTTTGCAGCTGTTTGATCGTGACTGATAGTCGGTCGACGATCAGGCGGTCGTTGGTGTGCATGGTGTTTTCCATACTCGGCCCCTGCACGCCAAAGCTACGAAAAACAAAGGTATTGATCAAAATCGTTCCGATGATCACTCCGACCACAAAAATAATCAGCCCCAGACTGTCCCTCAGGCGCGGGTGTCGATCGAGAAAGTGAGCATCCATCCGCTTTATTATACATGGTTTGGCGGCGAAAACCAAAAGCTTGATCGATAGAGAAGTGTGCTATAATAAGGAGCAGTGAAAATTTCAAATAGGAATTCGGTCGATGGATTTGTACCGCGAAGAGTTCAGCGGTCTCGTTTGGGTGGTGTGTCGCCGGAGCAGGTAGCCGCTCATCTTCGTCGGGCGGAGCAGTCTACCCCGCAGGTACTTGGACAGCAGCCGGTCCAATTGCCGCGCCAGTCACTGTCACAAGCTGATCGGGTGCGCCTCGCGACTTCGTCAACTGCTGATATTGACGAAGATATCAGCGATTCGCTCAAAGATCTCGAGCTTCAAAAGTCCGAAACACCTCGCGAAAAGCGCAAGAAATCGCATAAAAAACGTCGCAAGCTAAAGATTATTATCCTAGTAATCGTGGCGCTGATAATTCTGGTGGGTGGATTTTTGCTGTACAAGGCGTGGGTCAATGCCGGGCGAGTGTTTGGTGGTGGTAGCCTGATTGATTTGTTTCAGAATCAGCCGCTGAAAGTGGATGCACACGGGCGAAGTAACATGCTGATTCTCGGTACGACGGATGACGACCCGGAGCACCCGGGCGCGACATTGACTGACTCGATGATGGTGCTCAGTATTGATCAGAAGAAACACGACGCCTATATGTTCAGCATTCCGCGCGACCTATACGTGCAGTTTGGGCGGGTTTGTAATTCTGGTAGCGCAGGCAAGATCAATGAGTATTTTGACTGTATTGCCAAGGGTAATGATGAGCAAGCCGAGAGAAAGCGGATGGAGGCCAGTCGCGAGTTTGTTGGCAAGATCTTTGGTATGGACCTCCAGTATGTGGCGCATGTGAATGCTCAAGTGATCAAGGACGCTGTTAACGCAGTTGGCGGCGTGACGGTAAACGTACAGAGTGATGATCCACGCGGTGTGTTTGACCCAAGTGTTGACTGGATGTGTCGGGAGAAGGGCTTGTCGGCAGAGCAACGGAAGCAGCGCTGTCCAACGGGACACTACATTCACTTCAAGAATGGGCCAAATGATATGGATGGTGATAAAGCATTATATTTCTCGCGAGCGCGTGGCGCGTTGGGTGGCTCCTATGGGCTGGATAAGTCGAATTTTGACCGCGAGAAAAACCAACAGTTGGTATTGATGGCGCTCAAGAATAAAGCAGCCTCGACAGGTACGCTAACTGATCTTGGCAAGGTGACGGCGCTGATGGACGCCATGGGCAAGAATTTGCGCACTAATGTTGATGCCAAAGAGGTCCGTACGGTAATGGATGTTGCCTCAAAGATAAAAGACACTGACATTCATCGCCTCAGCTTTATTGAGAAGGATAATATTTTGCTCGGTACGAGTAGGGTTGGCACTTCCAGTGTGGTCGTGCCGACAGCCGGTCAGTTTAATTATTCACAAATTCGATCATTCATTAAGGTAGAAATATACGGTGATGCCCTCGCCAAGGAAAAGGCGCGCGTCCTGGTGCTCAATGGTAGTGGCGTGGTTGGGGCGGCCAAATCTGAGGCCGATCGCCTTACGGCAGCATCACTCAATGTCGTTAATGTTGGTAACTCTCCACAGAAAATTACCGAAAAGTATAAGGTTTATCAGCTGGAGTCAGGCAAGTCCAAGCAGGCTTCTGCCAACAAGATTAAAGAACTGTATGGTGTAACATTAACCGAAGGCAAACCGCCATTTAACCTGCCAGCCGAAGCTGACTTCGTGGTGATAATCGGGCCGTAATTTGGTATAATAGGGTGGCAATGGAGTTTCTGAAAAAAACAGCCAGGCGACGGTCGCTTCTCAGTAATATCGCTTATTATGCGCTCAATCTAGGGATGGTGGCAGTCTTGTTCTGGATGTCGCAGGAGATTCATTATCCGTTGGCGGCGATTGTGCTGGTGCTACTAAGTAAGTGGCGGACATTGTCGGTGCGCCCTAAGTTTTGGCTAACGAATATTCAAGGAAGTCTGGTTGACGTAGTGGTTGGTCTCGGTGTGGTGGCGCTGATGTACGCGCCGCAGGCGACGTTGGAGCTACGAATCGCACTAGCGGTATTTTATGCAGCGTGGCTTGTTGCCATCAAGCCGCTGTCAAAGCGCTGGCAGATGACGCTGCAGGCGGGCCTCGCGGTGTTTATCGGTACGGCAGCGCTGTTTGCAGTGTCACATGAATGGCCGGCCGCGGTGGTCGTGTTGGGCGCGCTAATTATTGGGTATGGTACGGCTCGGCATTTTCTATCGACGTTTCGTGAGGAGCGGATTACTGTACTCAGTCTAGCCTGGGGGCTGGTGTTTGCAGAGATTGGCTGGCTGGCGCATTACTGGACGTTTGGCTATGCGCTGCTCGGGGTAAATGCGCTGCAACTACCGCAGGCGACGATTATCTTTATACTGCTGTCATTCGTAGCTGAGCGTGTCTATACCTCTTGGCATAAGCATAAAACGATCGTCGTTGCTGAAGTTGCCGGCCCAGCTATCTTGGCGTCGGCACTCATCCTGACTATCTTATTATTCTTTAACTCGGTGACACTATAAATTATAAAATTGGAGTAAACCTATGGAGCAAGAAGCGAATCTAACCAACCAGCCAAAACCGAACCGCCGCAAGAAGATTGCGCTGATAAGTATATGTATCATTGCGGGCATATGGCTGGCGTTTGGTTCAGCGGCATTTGGGTCGTGGTTAACGCTTCAGTTGACGAAGCAATCTCCGCAGCCAGTGGCTGATGGTAACCGGATTATATCGCGAGACGAAGCCGATGTTAGCGAGGTGGTGCAGCGTGTTTCTAAAAGCGTAGTCTCAATTGTTACAACCAAAAACGGTCGGTCCTTTTCGTATAGCGACGTGCGGCAGGGTGCTGGTACAGGCATTATCATTAGTAAGGACGGCTATATTTTGACAAATAAGCATGTTGTTAAGGACGCTGATCGTGTTGAAATTGTGAGCAGTGACGGCACACAATATACTGATGTCAAGTTTGTTGGAGCTGACCCACTCAACGACGTGGCATTTCTCAAGATTAACGGCGTTAATGATCTGCCAGTGGCCACCCTGGGTGACTCAGGTACCGTTCGTGTCGGTCAGAAAGTGATTGCAATCGGCAATTCATTGGGTCGTTACCAAAATACCGTGACGATGGGTATTATCTCGGGCAAGGGTCGGCCGGTTCAGGCGTCTACTAGCGAGCGGAGCGGCGAAGCCGAGAGCTTGACTGATTTGCTCCAGACCGATGCCGCGATCAACCCGGGCAATTCTGGTGGGCCACTCCTCAACATGTCGGGCCAGGTTATCGGCATCAACACGGCGATTGTCTCGGATGCACAAAGCGTAGGTTTTGCGATTCCGATCGGTGCTGCCAAGGGGCTAGTCCGCAGCGTGTTGGCATCTGGAAAAATTCAGAAATCGTATATCGGCGTGCGATATATCGCTATCACGCCTGAGGTGCGTGCCGAGTATAAACTATCCGCCAAAAGCGGCGCCTATGTCGGTGGTTCACGCGACAAATCGGCGGTCGTCGCTGGCGGGCCGGCAGATAAAGCAGGCATCAAGGACGGCGACGTCATTACCAAGGTAAACGACAAGCTAATCGGCGAGCAGGGCGGCCTCGGCAGTCTTATTTCTGAGTTCTTGCCGGGCGAGACAGTAGAACTGACTATCCTGCGCGACGGCAAGGAACAGAAGGTCAAGCTAACGCTTGGTGCTTACAAAGCGTAGGACGATGATAAAGCCGCGCGTCTCTACCTCGTGAAGGCCGTGCTGTCTTGCTTGATGGAGAATTGCCTGGTGCTGTCGCGGGTCGGCTTCCAGAAAAAGCAGACCATCCGCCGTCAAGCGGCGCGGCGCTTGCTCAATGAGTGTCTCGATCAACCTCAGCCCATTATCCGCTGCGAATAACGCCTCGGCGGGTTCGTGGCGCAGTTCTGGTGAAACATCCCAGTCCCGATCAACATACGGCAGATTAGCAAAGATATAATCCACCGGCTCAATCTGCCCGGAAAGGAGCGATTGTTGCTGCAGCGTCACCCGCGCCTGCAAATTGCTCGCGTTTTTCTCGGCAATTTTTATGGCTCGTGGACTAATGTCCGATAAAATAACCCGCAGAGACGGCCGCTCTAGCGCTGCTGTAATGCCAAGGCAGCCCGAGCCAGTGCCAATATCAATTAACGTCTTTGGTGCGATCTCACCGGCTGTCAGCGCCAAGAACAGGGTAATCATCTCCTCCGACTCCGGCCGCGGCACCAAGACGGCCGGCGAAACGGTAAATTTCCGTCCGTAAAATTCCTTACAGCCCAAAATATATGCCAGCGGCACTCGGTCAAGGCGCAGGCTCAGCCTGGCCTCGGCAATATCAACCCGTCGCGGATCAATCTCCTCATCCAGGTGTGCGTGAAGGTACGTCCGGTTTTTCCGGAGGGTGTTAGCTAAAATGAGCTCCGCGTCTAATCGCGCTGATGTAATATCGGCCTGCTTTAATGTATTAGTGGCTGTTGTTAACCAAGATGCTATAGTTGACTTTTCTTGCATTATATTCTAGATTATACACTACTGAAGAGAAAATTCATAATCAACGTGGCTGCTAGACGGCACGGGAAGAGTTGACATGTATGAGGAAGCGTGTAAACAAATTGGTAGTAGATTTTCCTTCTTGTGAAGGTCTTGTGGCCGTTGATTATACCTGGGGAGTGATGAATTAGGATATGTAAGCGATGATAGCGAGAGAGGGTTTGATGTTATTATCGGGATTGATTACAACTCCGACTCTGAGGTTATGCTATGAGCTGTATTACGTCAAGGATGCAATAGGCGGGGAAATTGACCCAGAAGAAAAATTTGTTATACATGCTGGGGAGGTTAATACCTAAAGAACGATTAGTTGGGCAGGCCATTATCATTCATGCTTTGGGTGCTCTTAGATCCAGAGGAGGCTGAATTGCTTGCTGTTAAAGAGGTTGAGAGAGAGTATGTTGAGTACAAATGATTGGCTGAACAGGGGGGTGATTAGTAAAAGAGGACATAAAAAGTTGAAGATTAGCGAAATAGCCGATGATTTCATGGATCGTGCAGAGGTGGCTATTGAAGGTGGCGGTGCAATGGTTGCTGTACTGCCTGATTCTACACATCGTGTAGATATGGGAGAATATAGTAAACGATACAATGGTATCAAGCACAATATCGCGGAATAATACTATAGTTGACGATTATATTGCGCAGATGAAAAGATGTAAACTATTGACAAAATTAAAAAAGTATAGTAAAATTTACGATGAGATAAAATATAGACTGCTTAATGAAGCGGATAGGACGAAATAGTATGACAAGTATAGAAGGACCACAAAATTACCGCGTAGGCTATACAGACGGCAACCCCTGGGATGAAGTTGCTCATGCTGGTAGCGAAAAAGCTCGCGAAGAGGCTGCCTTGCGGAGTGGACTCCCGGCAC
>CAUQHW010000007.1:0-19059 GCA_963518125.1 uncultured Candidatus Saccharibacteria bacterium
GCCTTGCGGAGTGGACTCCCGGCACATAGCTCCTGGCGTGAAATTAATGAGGCTGGTAGCGAAAAAGCTCGCGAAGAGGCTGCCTTGCGGAGTGGACTCCCGGCACATAGCTCCTGGCGTGAAATTAATGAGGCTGATAAACGGTGAAGGTAGTTAATAGAACAAGCCCCAGTGATTCAGATAGGCGGTAGAGAATGTCCTTAAACTTGTGATCTTGTGGCTAGTTATTGGCATTCCGCGCCTTCAACTCCCGCTCGTACCGCTGCAATTGATCAATCAAATCATCAATATCCCCGTTCATCGCCGCGGGGATATTGCTGCGGCTGTAGTGAATGCGGTGGTCGGTGATGCGGTCTTGCGGGAAGTTATAGGTGCGGATTTTTTCGGAGCGGTCGCCAGTGCCGACTAATGAGCGTCGCTCAGCACTCAACTTGGCATTTTCCTCGTCAATTTTCATCTGCAGTAAGCGCGAACGCAGCACGCTCATAGCTTTTTCGCGGTTCTTGATCTGTGATTTCTCGTCTTGGTTGGTGACGACGATACCGGTCGGCAGGTGAGTGATCCGTACTGCCGAGTCGGTAGTGTTGACGCTCTGGCCGCCATGGCCGCTGGAGCGGTAAATGTCAACTCGTAGATCGTTGGCGTTGATTTCAATATCAGTCTCTTCAGCTTCCGGCAGTACCGCCACGGTAACCGTCGAGGTGTGGACGCGGCCTTGGCTCTCGGTGACTGGGACGCGCTGGACACGGTGGACGCCGCCTTCAAATTTCAATTTGGCGTATGGTGCGTCGCCCTTGACCATGAAAATAACTTCTTTATATCCGCCTGTGTCGTTAGCGGATTCGCTGATAAGCTCGGTTTTATAGCCATTAGCCTCGCACCAGCGTAGATACATGCGGTACAGCTCCGCCGCGAATAGCGACGCTTCGTCGCCACCAGCGCCAGCACGGATTTCTATGATGATATTTTTCTCGTCGTTTGGATCTTTGGGTGTCAGTAAGATAAACAACTCTTCTTCCAGCTCTGACAGACGCGCTTCAGTCTCAGTGATTTCAGCTTTCGCTAATTCCGCTAATTCGCCGCCGTCATTCGCTAATTCTTTGGCGTCACGTAGATTTTGCTCCAACGTCGCTCGCTCTTCGCCCTTGGCAATAAGCGTCTCCAGTTCTGAGAACCGCTTATTTTTACTCGTGAAATCCGGCGAGCCATACGCGTCGGGACGCGCTAAAAAATCACCCAGTGCTGCCCGCTCCGCCTTCAACGCCTCGAGGTCAAGAGAGATTTTTGTCATATGGATTATTATAGCATATTGGTGGGGGCGGCGGGCTTACTAGTAAAATACCGATAGTATGATAAAATACTTGACAAATAAAGAAAAATAGAGTAATATGTAGACCATTGGTACATCACGTATTGCAGTAGCAAAGATAAGGAAAATAAAAAGTATGGGCAAATTATTACAAGCAACACGACGTATGGTCAACGAAACCTTCGGAACAAATTTTGGGCGGATTCGTAATGTCAAGAAGGCCTGGGAGATGGCACAAGAAGAAAATAGGACCTGGGAACGCAAAGAGAAAATAAAAAGACGTCGCGAAGCAGAACGTAAAGTGGGGAAATGGGTTGCAGCAAGGACCGCGAAAGGAGAAAATCTGGCGGAACCAAGTCCGGAAATACAGCCCGGTTCTCCCGAGTATTTTGATAAGATGTTTGATACCGTTGGGCAACTTACATCTGGTACCCCAAATGAGCAGCAGCTCGAAGGTTTAGTAAAAGATTATAATCTGGAATCGCTGAGGGGGATGGAGGTTAGGTTTAGTCCTGGTTTTCCTGCGGATGACTTCGTTGCTACTAGGGGCGGCGAGCAGGTTGTCGGTGTAGCGCGTGCCTATGAAGGAGGTCCTACAACAGCACTCAACAGGCATATGGATGAGTTTGCCCTAGATAGGAGTACTGGCATTTTGAAGGAGGTGTCGTGTTTTGAGCCGGGTGATGGTGGGCCTGTGCGGCATTATGTAAGCTGGTCTCATCCTGACGGTCATTGTACTACCATTGACTTGAATAGAGACGGTTCATTTATTGAGGGCTCACGAGTTGACAAGCCTGCAAGCTCCGAAGGTGTGGTTAACTATCAGCGATCGGTACAAACTATGGCTAGAGTTATTGAAGCCAAGTTAGCGGTTCGGAAACAGGGGGAGTTTGAAGAACAGCTTCGGCAGGGGCGGTAATCTGATCTAGTTGGCAATTTTCGTTAAGTCTTGTTAACCTAAAACCACCCCGGTCGTTGGGGTGGTTTTAGGTTATACTGTGTCGTAGCTTGAGTTATTTCTTAGCTTTCTTGCTCTTTGCCTTAGACGCAGAAGCTTTCTTCTTTGTGTCGTCTGTGTCATCGTCTGCTGCCTTGGCGGCTTTTTTGGCGGCAGCTTTCTTGGCTTTGTTGGCTAGGGCTGCCTTGCGAGCCTGGGCGGCTGCTTGGCGTGCCTTGAACCGGTCAACGCGACCTTCGGTGTCGATGATCTTTTCTTCGCCGGTGAAGAATGGGTGCGAAGCGCTGGAGATGTGCACCTTGACAAGTGGATAAGTCTTGCCATCTTCCCAAACGATGGTATCGTCTGTCTGCGCTGTTGACTGAGTCAAGAACGCGAAGCCCGCTTGATCGTCGCTAAATACGACCGGGCGATAGTTCTGTGGGTGAATACTGCTTTTCATAACCTTGGTATTTTAGCAAAAAATTATAGGTATTGCAAATATCGCCACTGGTGCAGCTGCATGCTGGAGCTATACTCGTCGTTTGGCAAGGGCCACTTAACAATTATGCTTGTAAATTATTAAAAAATATTGTTATGTACTTGACAAATTAAGAGAGAGAGAGTATAGTTGACTCCGATATCTAAGAAACCAAGGAGTTACACGACATGGATAAGGGAAAGCAGCCAACGATTTGGGGTAAACACAATTTTAACCAGTTGGCAGAAGAGGCGTTTCAGCGTACTGAGAAGAAAGAAAGGGCACGGGTTGTCGGTGAAATACTAGATCACCCGGACGGCTGTGAGGAAGGGAATATTAATACTCTTAGTGACAACGCATTATCGCGTCTTAGTAATGCACTTAGGGGAGCTTTTGAAGTGCGTTTATCTTCTAGTTCTTGCGATACCGTAAGTGTAAAACTGTTTAATCCCCACGAACGTGTCGTCGACAACTCTCTTGTCGTGCCAATGGAAGTAAATACTTCAGTTGTAGCGCTTGATGCTTATGGGCCTGGCTCTGTTGGGAGAGACGGGGTAAGGGTTGGCTCGGTCTTGTTGTTTAAGCTGTCGACAAACCTCATTGATGAGCCAGTGTCGGATATGACCGCAAAGGACTTAGCGTGGGGAGAGAACTGTGTGTTTGGTGCTTTTGTTGATAGCGACGCGATTAACTATTTTGAGATTGGTCAAACAAGTGGTGATGTAGTTCAATCAGAATTACGTCGTAATGATCCGACGGAGGAGAGTGGTCAGTCTGTCGAGATGCAGGTTGTGCAACCGGGGCAGGATCAACTTATTGTTCAAAACCTCGCTTCTTCAAGTGATGAGGCCTTCCAGCTTGAGCAAGAGTTAGAGAAGTTCATGGCATCTCGCCCTGCTCAGTAACTGATTGCTTTTGGTGTCGAATCGTGTTAAAATGACGGGGTAACTAAACATAACGACGCAGCTCGCCGCAGCTCCAAAAGCGGCGGGCGAGGAAAAGGAGTAACCTAATGTCTGTAACAGTAGACATGAAAGCTTTGTTTGAAGCTGGCGTTCATTTTGGACACAAAACCAGTCGCTGGCACCCAAAGATGGCGCCATACATCCATTCAAAACGCCAAGATAGTCATATTATTGACTTGGCAAAGACGGCTGAGGCGCTGGAGAAGGCACTGCCGGAGCTGACAAAAATCGCCGCTAGCGGTAAAAAGGTATTGTTCGTCGGTACGAAAAAGCAAGCCAAGGACGTAGTGCGCCAAGCGGCCGAGAGTATCAACCAGCCGTACGTGGTTGAACGCTGGATCGGCGGTATGCTGACCAATGGTGCAACAATTGCTCAGCAGATCAAGAAGCTGAAGAATCTTGAGAAGCGTATGGCCTCGGGTGATCTCGAGAAGCGCTACAACAAGCTAGAGGTGCAGCGTTTCCAAGAGGAAATTGATAATCTAAACTTCAAGTACGGCGGCATCAAGAATCTAATGGGCAAGCCGGGCGCCGTGGTCGTGGTTGACGCCCTGACTGATGCAAACGCAGTGTGCGAGGCGGAGACTTTGGGAATACCGGTGTTTGCCGTGGTTGATACCAATGTCAATCCAACGGGTATCGACTACGTCATTCCAGGCAATGACGATGCGATCAAGAGCATTCAACAGCTACTTGACTACTTTGCAGCGGCTGTAGCTGAGGGTGCGGGTAGTGTAAAAACTGAAGAAAAACCAGTGAAAAAAGAGGAGAAATAGGATGGGCGTTTCTGTTGACGACATTAAAAAACTGCGCGAATTGACTGGCGTGGGCTTGACTGATGCAAAGAAAGCGCTGATCGAGGCTGATGGCGATTTTGACAAGGCGCTAGAGGAAATGCGCAAGAAGGGCTTGACCAAGGCCGAGAAAAAGAGCGACCGCGAAGCCCGCGAGGGCTTGATCGAGGGTTATGTACACTCGGGCCGAATTGGCGTGGTGGTTGAAGTGAACTGTGAGACCGACTTCGTGGCGCGGCTGGATGATTTTAAGACGTTGGCGCACGAAATTGCTATGCAAATTGCAGCCATGAGTCCGAAGTATGTTTCTGAGGCGGATATTCCGGCTGAGGAAATGGAGTGGGTTAGGACAGAGCTAATGGCCAGCGAGGTATTGGCAAGCAAGCCTGAAGAAATGCGCGAGAAGATTGTTGAAGGTCAATTGAAAAAGCATTTTGTCGAACAGGTGTTGATGAGTCAGGCATACATCCTGGATGACTCTAAGACAGTTGAGCAGCATATTAAGGAAGCAATTGCTAAACTCGGCGAGAACATCGTGGTGCGTCAGTTCAGGCGAATTGAGCTGGGCGTGAGCGAGTGATATCGTCATACTTTTGACTTAGCATGATAAATCCCGCCAAAATGGCGGGATTTTAGCGTGTTGAGATTATCAGGCAATCATCCCTCTGGTGGCGGGCGTCGGTGGTGGTGACCACGAATTGATGATGTTGGATGGTTTCTTGGAGAAGTTTTTCACGGGTTGCGTCTAGTTCGGAAAAGACATCGTCTAGCAGGATGAGCGGCCGCGATTGGCTAGCTTTTGTTTGCAGTTCCAGCTCGAGCAGCTTGAAGGCCAGCATAATGGTGCGCATTTCGCCGCGCGAGGCGACTTTGATGGCTGGTTGATTATGGAGGAAAATAGTAAAATCTTCGCGGTGCGGGCCGGCCGAGGTGTGGCCTGTGATGGTTTCATAGTCGCGGGCGCGCTGCAGGCGGTCGAGAAGTGCTTGTTCGTATCGATCAAGCGATGCACTGGCTTGATAGGCGGCTGCAAAAGCTGTCTTGCGTCCCGCCAGCGCTGCATATAAACTACTCAGCGCTACCTCGTGTTTAGCTAGGAATGTAGTACGGGCTTGGGCGATGTGGGTCGCTAACTGGACGAACTTAATATCCCAGGCAAAGAGATGATTGCGCCAGTTTTGGGCAGTCTCGTGGGGGTGTTTGAGTAGTTCATTGCGCTGGAGCAGGGTTCGGTGAAAGGCACGGAGAGCGGCTTCGTATTGAGCATCCAGCCGAGATAATATACCGTCCAGAAAATCCCGCCGCCGCGATGGCGAGGAAGAGATGAGTCGTAGCTCGCTCGGCTCAAACAGAACGACCGGCAGGCGATGTTTGCGGGGAAGGAGCTTGCTGCGGCTATCGTTAATCGTAAACTCTTTATTTATCGTGCCGTCGGTTGTGCGGAGCAGCTGGAGGCGTCGAGAGGCATTGTCGGTTTCGAGGTGGATGATGGTTTGCGTTTGGTCGTGCTGCATGCAATCAGCAAGGCTGCCACGAAAGCTACTGCCGCGGAGGGCGACATATATCGCTTCGAGCAAGTTTGTCTTACCCGTACCATTTGGCCCAATGATGACGGTTCCGCCCGGTGCGAGCGTTGTCTCATAGAGGCCGTAGGAGCGAAAATGATATAGTTTGATTTGTGTTATCACTGATGATAATTATATCACGCGGCTTCTTCTGGCGAGGTTAGTTCCGCATAAGGATCGGCGACCCGTCGGAGATTTTTTTGGTCTTCTGGGTCGATGAGCTCTGGATGAGAGAGAATGCTATGTTTGATTTGGGTTTCATGCAGCGAAAGTGGACGTTGCATATTTCTATATTCGGGCGGTAGGTCTTGCTCGTTACCACTAGTAATATCGTTTTCGATGACACATTCCCACGTGTCGGGTGCGCTCTCGATGAGCTTGACGTGGTGAGTGCCGGTGACGCCCAGGTAATCAATAGGCATTGGCGGAAATTCAATGGTTACTCGTGGTGTTTCGGGGTGCTCCTCCATATACCAGTCTTCTGCACGGCAGATGGTGAATTCCTGTCCCTCGTACCTAACTTTTACGGTCTTAAAGCCATTGGGGTGTTCCTTGTCGGCATCAAGAGTCTTATTATTCTCAGCGGCGATCGCGGTAGCCTCACCGAAGAACTGACGACTTTCGTCTTGGTCGCCTGGTGTTTCTGGGCTGCCAGCAGACTCGCTCGTGCCATCCGCGAGGTTACCATAAAGGTCCTTATTGTAGCCGTCATTGCGTGCTGCAATTTCCTCAGGACTAAGCGGAGTTGGTCTTCTCTTTGTCCTCTTTCCGTCTTTTCCAATCCAGTCTAGTCGTTCAATATCGTAGGCCATCTTCTAAGTTTCTGTTTAGCTATACGTTAACGCTTTGATTTTAGCATGAATATTTAGATAAGTCAAGCAGACAACCCTATCATCAGTCTGCTATAATGGATGAAGATAACGGGAGGAAATATGTTTGACACACAACCATATGAGGATAAAATGGCGCAGGCGTTTGGTCATTTTGAGGATGAGCTGAAAAAGGTGCGGACAGGCCGGGCACATGCTGGGATGCTGGATGGCGTGATGGTGGAGGCGTACGGGGCGCGGATGCCGCTCAATCAAGTGGCAAATGTGACAGCACCGGAGGCGCAGATGCTGCTGGTGACGCCGTTTGATCCGAGTAATATTACGGCGATTTCGGCAGCGATTCGCGATAATCAGAGTTTGGGCTTTAATCCGTCCGATGACGGGCGAGTGGTGCGCGTGCCAGTGCCAGCGCTGACTGAGGAGCGCCGCAAGCAATTAGTCAAGCAGGTTAGCGAAAAGGTCGAAGAAGCGCGGATCGCTATGCGGACGATTCGCCAGGATGCTCTGAAGGATGCCAAGCGCATGAAAGACGCCAAGGAACTCGGCGAGGACGATCTCAAGCGGGTTGAGAAGGAGATTGACGCGCTGATGAGTAAGGTGCAGGTACAAATTGACGAAGCGTTTAAGGCAAAAGAAAAGGATGTGTTGACGGTTTGATGAATCAGACGTTTGCCGAGCGCGTGAAAGAGTTAGGGCTGCCGCTGGATCAGATTATTATCATTGGCAGTGGTATTTTGGATCAATTAGGAATCCGCCGGTCTACTGATATTGACGTGGCGACTGGTCGAGTGGTATTAGAAAAAATTGCTCGTAGCGGTGGCTGGGCCGAAAAGCTTGATAAAAATCAACGCCGGTATTTGGTGAAGTGTGATGGATCGGCCGAGATCTGGGATGGCTGGGAAATTGACGGGCGAATTGTTGAGTACGACGAGCTGCTGGACTACGCGGTGGAATATGACGGTGTGAAGTTTGTCAATCTAGATTTTCTGCGGCGCTGGAAAAACTGGCGCGGGCGCGAAAAAGATATACAGGATGTGAGGTTGATTGATGAATATCTGGGGCGCACCGACGTGTTAGCTGTTCTCGAACAATGTGCCCCAGAGATTAATCGGTATATCGCGAATGTTTTTGAAGAGTTTCAAGCAGATTTGGCAAATGTTTCATGTACTGATTTATCGCGATGGGCATTTGAAGAGTCGAAAGTATATGCGCTTGGTCCGGGTAAGCGACTGCGCGGCGCGCTTGCCATGCTGATGTGCACGGAGCTGTCTGTCGATAAAGAAGCAGCGGGCTACTTAGCAGCAGCAATTGAGTTGATGCATAGCTATCTGCTCATAATCGATGATGTGATGGATAAGTCGCCAATTCGTCGGGGTCACCCAACAGCGCATGAGGCGTACAAGGCTACGTTTTCTGATCTGCGGCCAACGCAGTTTGAGTCGGACTTTGCCGCTGTTAACGTTGGCACTTTGACGCAGCATGTAGCGAACTGGGCAATTATGAAAGCAGAGCGTGTAGCCGACGTGCCCGCGGGGACTGTTGCTAGGGTCATGCACCGATATATTGCTATTACTAACTTGGGGCAATTGGATGACCTGGCTACTTCAGTTGACCGGCCAAGCTCGACCGAGCAGGCGCTTGAGATATATCGCAAAAAGAGCGGCTACTATAGTTTTATCAATCCTATCGCGTGTGCTTTGGCGCTTGCGAATCGGCTTGATGATGAGGCATTGGCTGAGCTTGAGGCGTTTGGCCTACCGGCTGGAGTGGCTTTTCAGCTGCGTGACGACTGGCTGGGTGTATTTGGAGACAGTAAAGAATCTGGCAAGGCAAATCTTGACGACATTCGTGAGGGTAAGAACACGTTTTTGGTTCAAGCAACGTTGGCCAATGTCAAAGAGGAGGACAGAGCGAGACTTCTGTCTATATTGGGGAACGAGGAGACTACACAAGAGTCATTACAAGTGGTGCGGCAGATGATGGTTAGCTCTGGAGCAGTAGAGGCATCTGATGCTATTATGAGAGATGCTGCTCAAACAGCGATAGATGCAGTCGATCGAGTCAGCTGCTTTAGTCGGCAATTCGCAGAGGTAATGAAAAGGATAATACAATACACTATGGAGCGTAGAAAATGAAGAGCGACACACCGACTCATATAGGATTTATCGTTGATGGCAATCGTCGCTGGGCGAAGCAGCACGGCCTGCCGGCTTATGAGGGGCATTTGGCGGGATACAATAGTCTGAAGGATGTGCTACTGGAGACGTTGCGCCGTGGCGTCAAGTATGCCAGCGCGTATGTGTTCAGTACAGAAAATTGGAAGCGTTCTGAGGAGGAGGTTGGGCATTTGATGGGCCTGCTGCTCAAGGTACTGGAGTCGGACGTGCCAATATTTTTGGAGCATAATGTGCGGATGCGGGTGATTGGTTCGCGCGAGGGGCTGTCAGAGACCTTACGAAAAGCGATTGAGCGAGCCGAGGAGCGAACGCGGAATTTGACGGGTGGCGAGCTGCTTTTGTGCCTCAATTACGGCGGACATTTGGAAATTGCCGACGCGATTAAAAAAATTGTTCAGTCGGGCGTGGCGGTCGAAGAGGTGACACCAGAACTGATCGCTCAGAACTTGTATGCGCCGGAAGTGCCGCCGTGTGACCTCATCGTACGAACAAGCGGCGAACAGCGATTGAGTAATTTTATGCTGTGGCGAGCGGCATATAGCGAGCTAATGTTCATCGAGAAAAACTGGCCAGACATGACAACAAAAGATGTGGAGTTCATTCTGGAGGAGTACAAAAAACGTAATCGGCGCTTTGGAGGGTAATAATGGTGTTCATTGGAATTTTGGTCGGGCTGATCATACTAGTTTTGCTGGTGGTGGTGCATGAATTGGGGCACGCGATTGTGGCGCGGCGTAACGGTGTGGTGGTTGAGGAATTCGGCATCGGCTTTCCACCGGCTGCAAAAAAATGGCAGTCCAAAAAGAGCTTTCTCGGCAAGAACGTGGTGTTTAGCCTGAACTGGCTGCCGCTCGGCGGGTTCGTCAAGCTGAAGGGCGAATACGATTCGGCCGAAGGCGCGGGAACGTATGGCGGCGCTACCTTTTGGGTAAAGACTAAGATTTTGCTAGCCGGTGTGATGATGAATTGGCTGACGGCCGTCGTGTTGTTCATGATATTGGCGCTGGTGGGGATGCCAAAAATTTTACCACAGCAAGCGGTGCTGCCGTTTGATTCACGAGTGGAACGTTCAGCGCTGACGGTGGCGCGAGTGACGCCAGGTTCGCCAGCGGAGAAAGTTGGCCTTCAGCGTGGCGATGAGGTGCGAAAGATCGGCGATCGCAGCGTGACAACACCGGCGGAGCTGTCGGCAGCCACGAAGGCGCAGGCTGGTCGTGAGGTGACGATTGAGCTGGTGCGCAGCGGTCAGATGTTCACCAAGCAGGTCAAATTGCAAACTGCTGAGCAAGCAAAGAATGGCGGCTATCTCGGCGTCGGCCCGCAACAGACGGAAACGATTCACAGTACCTGGTCGGCGCCAATCGCAGCAGTGGTGACTACGGGGCAATTGACGTATGAGACGGTGGCGGGCGTTGGCTTGATCCTTGTAAAAACGATCAACGGGACGATCGGGCAATTAGTTGGCTCACCAGAATCTCGCCAGGCGGCCAAGGCTGATCTGGCGGCGGTTGGCGAAAGTGTGGCCGGGCCGGTCGGCATCTTGGGTGTGCTGTTTCCGTCAGTGCTGAGTTCTGGTGTGACGCAGATTTTACTGCTGGCGGCGATCATTTCGTTGACACTAGCGGTGATGAACGTACTGCCAATCCCGGCGCTGGACGGCGGGCGGTGGTTCACGATGGCAGGCTTTAAACTATTCAAGAAAAAATTGACCAAAGAGCGCGAGGAAACGATTCAGAGCATTGGCTTTCTAGTGCTAATGGCACTGACGGTTTTAGTGACATGGAGTGATATTGCGAAAGTATTAAGGGGATAAAATATGAGAAAGCGGGCGAGAAGTGAAAAAACCCAGTCGACAAAGGGGCGGTTGAATAAACATAATTGGTGGCTGCTCATCGTGCTGCCAGTGTGGACGTATGCGGCGTTTTGGATGGCGCAGTTAATTGTGCTTGGCCTGGTGTGGGTGCTTAGCCGTGTTGGTGTGCCGCTTGGTTCAGTGAATGAGGTGCTGCTGAACGCGACGGGCTCGGTCATTGTGTACGTACTAGCGGTGATCTTGGTGGTGAGTCTGCCGTTTTATGTCCGTCGCCGCCGAACGACACTGAAAGAAATGGGGGTGACCGATTGGCCATCGTGGTGGGACGTGGTGATTACACCGGCAGCTTTTATTGTATACACGATTTGCTCAATGGTGTTTTTAACAGTGGTGACTAAACTGATAGCAATTGATATTCACCAGCCACAAGCACTGCCATTCTCGCAGTCAATGCTCGGTACCCAGTGGCAATATATCGCGGCATTTATGACGATAGCAGTGTTGGCGCCAGTGGCGGAGGAGTTACTATTTCGCGGTTATTTGTATGGTAAATTGCGGCGGACGGCACCAGTTTGGCTGGCAGTTTTGATTACTAGCCTGACGTTTGGGGCGGCGCATTTGTGGGGAGGCAGCGGGTCACTCCAGTGGGCGGTCGCGGCCGATACCTTTGTGCTGAGTATCGTGATGAGCCTAGCGCGGGAGTATACCGGCGCGATCTGGGTGCCAGTTTTGATGCATATCGCGAAAAACAGCATCGCCTTTTATGCGCTGTACGTTAATCCAAACCTTTTAGAGCAACTAAAGTCGGCGCTGCTGCCGCTCATTGGAGGAATATAAAATGCGAATGAGTCAACTATTTACCAAAACGGCCAAGACCGCGCCAGCGGACGAAGTGTCGAAAAATGCCCAGCTCCTCATCCGGGCGGGATTTGTGTATAAGGTGATGGCGGGCGTGTATGCGTATACACCACTGGGGCTGCGTGTAGTGGAAAACATCAAACAAATTGTCCGTGAGGAGATGAATGCGATTGGTGGCCAAGAGTTGATCATGACGAATTTGCAGCGCCGCGAGACCTGGGAGGCGACTGGTCGCTGGAGTGATGAAGTGGTCGATGTGTGGTTCAAAACTCGCTTGCAAGACGACACTGAGCTGGGGTTAGCCTGGAGCCACGAAGAAGCGATTATGGAAATGATGCAACAATATGTTAAAAGCTATAAGGATCTACCGGTCAGCGTGTATCAGTTTCAGACCAAGCTGCGCAATGAACTGCGATCAAAGAGCGGTATTATGCGTGGCCGTGAATTTGTCATGAAGGATATGTACAGCCTGCACGCCACACAGCAGGACATGGATCAGTATTATGAGCGGGTTATCGAGGCGTATAAGCGCTGCTATGCGCGGTTTGGCATTGGTGATAGTACATTTGTGACGTTTGCTGGCGGCGGGGCGTTTACTAAGTTTAGTCACGAGTTCCAGACGATATGCGAAGCGGGTGAGGATACACTGTACGTCAATGCTGACCAGACGGTAGCCGTCAACGAAGAAGTGTTGGATGATGCTACTAAGGAATTGGGTATCAGTAGAGATGATCTACTACCAGTTGTCAGCGCGGAGGTGGGCAATATATTTAAATTTGGTACCGAAAAAGCTGAGCAGATGGGTATCATGTACACTGGTGAAGATGGCAAGCAGCATCCGATTTACCTTGCAAGCTACGGCATTGGTATCACGCGGGTGATGGGTGTGATTGCCGAAAAAATGTCGGATGATAAGGGGTTGGTCTGGCCGGAGAATATCACACCGTTCAAGGTTCATGTGGTGGCGATTGGCGATAAGGGTCAGGAGCTAGCGAGTACATTATATACCGAGCTGGCAGAAAAGAACGTGACAGTGCTGCTGGATGATCGGGCTGAGCGGCCGGGTGTCAAGTTCGCCGATGCGGAGTTGATGGGTCTGCCGTGGCGGATTACGATTGGCGAGCGAGCGATTGATAGCGATGGGTTATTTGAACTGACCGAGCGGGCAACTGGTGAGACAAAGAAGTTGGATTATCAGCAGCTGCTTAGGTTTTGTTTTGAGCGCGGGTGATCACATTGCCTGATATGTGCGACGGAGGCCAGATTGCACCAGGGGCTCCGCCACGTATTGACATGATTCGGGGTGATTGCTATACTCGTAGAGACTTAAATAACCATATGGATAAGCGCTATATATAGCACTTTTTGTTTTTGTAGACGCTATATATGGAGTGAGGAGAGTAACATGAATAAGGTATATCAGATTACCGAGAGTGGCCAGCGTGAGCTAGAACGAGAGCTGGAGGAGCTAAAAAGTCGGCGCGGTGAGATCGCTGATAAAATCGCGGCGGCGCGGGATTTTGGCGATTTGAGTGAGAATGCAGAGTACGATGCGGCGCGCGAGGCCCAAGGGCTGTTAGAAACGCGCATCATCGAGATCGAAACAATTTTGCAGAATGCGAGTATCATTCAGGCTGGTGGTAGTTCGATGGTGGTGTTGGGCAGTACGGTGGAACTGGAGGCCAATGGCAAGACAGTGGTTTATACCGTCGTTGGGCCGGTCGAGGCGGATCCGCTAGAAGGGAAGGTCTCGAATGAGTCGCCGATTGGCCAGGCGCTGATGGGTAAGGCGGTTGGTGATACGGTAACGATTAACACGCCAAAGGGCGAGTTGGCGTATACGGTGACGGCGCTGCGGTAGGATCTTGAGGCGATATTTGCGACAGTTTGTTACTTAAAATACGTTACGAAAGATGCAATATAGTATGCGCGACAGTGTATGTTGCTTTCTAAATATGTGCTGCCTCGTCGTTTTTTCTAATTTCTTCTGTACAGCTTGACGTGCTTGTTTCCGTACTTTTTTCAGCATCAGTCGCTGAGGCCCACTTTTAGATGACTGGTTGAGAATGATGTCATCTTCTACTGGCAGATTCTGTTGATTAAACTGCTCCATGATCGTTTTTGCCGGTGCAGCGTCGGTTTTTGGATGATAAAAGTTGTGTATTGCTAGAGCTACTCGGCCGAGACACTTTTGCATTTCTTTAGAAAGCTCACCGGGCTCAAGCTCTAATTCCTTCAGCGCATCCTCGAGAGCGTATGCTTCCTCTGGATATTTATCACGGATTAAATCAGCCACATTGACCACATTCATCAGGGTACGGAGTGGATAGGCTGGGGGCTCTGTTCTGCCCCTTAGTTCTGCCACCCATGAACGAGCGTCATGGTAGAGTTTGTTTGCTTGATCTGGATCGTCACAGCTATCGGGCAAGCTTATTTCCCATGAGGACGGCGTCGGGGTTTTATCTCTTGTTAGCAGTGTATCCATGCCATTTTTGAACATCGTTCTCCATTATCCAATAAATGTTTCATTTTTGCAAGACCATTGGCGATAAATATTATTAAAAGCACATCGGTAAATAAGTGATATAATTAACATATGAAGCGGTTTTTCTTTGGGATGGTCGCGGTGATTGTGCTGTTGGTTGGGTTCGGATCAACGGTGCAGGCGACAAATAATTTTACGATTAGTAATTATACTGTCGATATGGAGCTGGGGCGCGATAGCGAACAGCGTTCGACACTGCGTACAAAATTGACCATTACTGCGAATTTTCCGCCGCGGCAGAACCATGGTATTGCACCGGTGTTCGTCAAGCAGTATGATAAGCATCCGACTCACTTTACGCTGGAATCAGTGACGGATGAGCGGGGTGCGCCGCTGGAGTATAGGTGGCATAATGATGAGCTGAGAATTGGCAATAAAGACACCTACGTCAAGGGTAAAAAGACCTATGTCATTACCTATACGCAGCGGGACGTGACGAAATTATATCACGATACGGGTAAACAGGAGTTTTATTGGGATGTGATCGGCACTAATTGGCAGGTGCCAATTCAGTCAGCATCGGTGACGCTCAAGCTAAGTCCCGAACTGGTGGCTGCTAAACGAACGAACCTCCAGTGCTATCAGGGTCGATTCGGCAGCAGCCAGCGCTGTGAGGTATGTGAACAGGGCGATACGTTGACGGCGACAGCCCGCGCACTGCCAAATCAGGCGGGCGTGACGATCGCGGTCGGATTTGCGCCGGGGACGTTTGCGGCGTATCAGATGTCATTCATGGAACAGCTGATTGATTGGTGGGCGAAATTACAATTGGTGTTGCTGGCGGTGGCGCTGATATTGGCGGGGGTGATCATCGTGGCTTATTATCGGTCGATTGGTCGCCGTAAAGAACTGGAGCCAATTCCGCCGGAGTATTTGCCACCGCGAGGTACGAGCGTGACGACGTCGGCCAAGTTGGTGCAGCCGTTTCATATGGTCAAGGGGTCGGTGATGGCGGCACAAATGATAGACCTGGCGGTGCGCCACTACATTCAGGTTATTGAGGTGAAGCCGCGTACGACATGGCGAACAGCTGAGTACGAAGTGAAAGTGATACAAGCTCCGGGCAAACTCCTGGCCGAGGAGCAAGAAATGCTGAGGAATATATTTGGCTCCTCGCCGAAAGTTGGTAAGCGGTTAAATCTAAAAACGCTGCGTAACAATGCGCCATACGCAGCGCGAGTACGCTACAGCGCAAAGCAAATGAAAGGGCGGCTCATTGACGACTATGGTTTGCAAGCGCGCGAGCCGCAGCATACCCGACGATTTCGACGGTACGCGATAATTATCAGTATTTTTGCGGTGCTGTTGTTGTCGCCGGTGCTCTTGGTGTTGGCGGGGATGGTGTTTTATCTGTCGTTTGGTAAGGTGCTGACCGACAAGGGCCTGGCGCTCAGGCGGCACCTGGCGGGCCTGAAGAGGTACATTGGCGTGGCTGAGGTCGAGCGTTTGCAGATGCTGCAGAGTCCTGAGGGCGCGGAAAAAGTAAAGGTTGATGCGGCTGACGAGAAACAATTAGTGAAATTGTATGAGCGGGTGCTACCGTACGCGGTGTTGTTTGGCCAGGAAAAACAGTGGAGTGCGCAGCTGGGTAAGTACTATGAGCAAGCTGGTGAGCAACCGGATTGGTACAGTGGCCAAGGCGCGTTTAATGCGGCAGTATTTTCGGCAGGAATGAGTAGTTTGTCGAGTACGGCCGTAAGCGTCAGTTCCTTTGAATCCTCGACGGGTGGTTCAACTGGTGGCGGCTTCGTTGGCGGCGGCGGAGGTGGCGGCGGAGGTGGCGGCTGGTAAGCACTATGCCTGATGTTGTATTGCTAGTATTGGCGGCCGTTTTGCTGCTGCTCTCGGGGTCGTTTTCGGGCTTGAACATCGGGTTGATGATGGCGCGGCCGGATGATTTGCGACGCAAGGCCAGGCAGGGTGATGTAATTGCTGCGCGGGTGTATCGCTACCGCAAGGATGGCTATTATCTGATCTTTTGTATTTTACTGGGTAATGTCGGCGTCAATACGGCGATGTCGATTTTGCTGGGCAATATGACGAACGGCGTGATTGGCGGGTTGATTGCCACATTACTAATCACGATGTTTGGCGAGATTTTGCCGCAAGCGATTTTTACGCAGCGTGGTTATCGTTTTGTGCGGCATTTCTTTTGGCTGCTGGATGTGATTTATGTGTTATTTTGGCCGCTGGCTCGGCCGATGTCCAAGCTGCTCAATCGCTGGCTAGGTAAGGAAACGCCGCAGTTGTATTCACATCAGGAACTAGAGCAAATTATTCACGAGCATGCTGAGCGGTCGGATAGTCCGGTCGATTACGATGAAAGCCGGATTGCTTCGGGTGCGCTGCAATTCAGTAAAAAGACGGCTGGCGATTTGGTGACGCCGATGAGTGAGGTATTTACCGTGGAGTTGGATGATGAGCTGGACGCCACGCTATTGGCGCATATCAAACACGCGGGACACTCGCGAATTCCGGTGCGTAGTGACGGCCATTTGGTGGGGATTTTGTATGTCAAAGATGTAGTGGGGCGCGAGCTGCCGCTGCCGATCAGCCAGTTGTACCGCGATAAAATTCACGACATTGATGCGCGGTCGCGGCTGGACACGGTGCTCAGCCGATTTATCCAAACGCGCAGCCATTTGTTCGTGGTGATGGATGACGAGAGGGAGCTGGGGATTGTAACGCTAGAGGACGTGATTGAGGAGATTTTGGACCAGGAAATTGAGGACGAATACGACGAGGAATAGGGTAGGTAATCTCTCGGCTTGCTGTAAAATAAAAATAAAAAATCGAAGAATTCTAAGGGGTAGGTTGCTATTCAGGTTGTAAAATAATCAAAATAGCTTGACATTTAACAGTACCTTGTATAACATAGTACTATGTACAAAGAAACCACAAGGAGCAAGGTATGAGAAGAATCGATATCATCAAGCGGGCGGGGCGGAATCTTCGCCAGTCAAAAGGTCGGACGATTTTGACGGCGTTGGCGATTTCTGTCGGGGCGTTTACGATTGGTCTGGCGCTGATGGCTGGCGAGGGTGGCCGTTTGTATACCAATAGCATAGTCGATGCGGCTGGCGACAAGAAAGTGATTATGGTTGGTAAAAAAGTTGAATCCGAGAAGAAGGATCAATTGCCAGAATATGGTAGTTCGGCGGAAGAGGCTGACAAGAATAAAGCATCGGCGGCGCGTAGCAAATATTTGCTCAATGACAAGGATTTGGAGAAGATCCGACGAACACCGCACGTAAAAACGGTAACGCCAGCGTATTCAACTGACGGCGTTGCTTATGCTAAAAGCTCAGCCAGTGATAAAAAATTTGCATTGACGGTGGCTGTTAAGATGGATAGGACTCGGGTGGAATTGGCAGCTGGTAAGTTGGAAGATTTTATGCCAAAGCCAGGTGAGATCATCATCCCAGATGATTATGTGAAGCAGTTGGGCTTTAAGGATGCGCAGTCGGCGATTGGTCAGACGATAACCTTGGGTGTGCGCAGCGCAGCGCAGGGTGGAGATGTCGCCAAAGAGGTGTCGTTCAAGATTGCGGCGGTGGACAAAAAATCAGACACCATTTTGTTTTATGAACCAATGCTAAGAATTTCGACAGCTGATGCTAAAGCTATTTACGAATTCAGCCATAGTAAGAGTCAGCCGCATCAGTATTCAACGGCGATTGCTTTGGTGGATGACGAGAAGAATATTGATGTTGCTAAAGACGAAATCAATAAAGATTACAGCGCGTATTCGATTCAGGATATTCGAAAAACATTGCTGACAATGGTCAATGTGGCTCAAGCGGCACTGGCGTCATTTGGTGGATTAGCATTGCTGGCCAGTGTGTTCGGGATTATTAACACTATGTATATTTCGGTGTTGGAGCGTACCAGTCAAATTGGTCTAATGAAGGCGCTGGGGATGCGTGGCCGCGATATCGGTAAATTATTCCGCTATGAGGCAGCGTGGGTTGGTTTGCTGGGCGGCTTGATTGGCGTTGGGCTGGCGAGTTTAGTGACGTTGCTGAACCCAGTAATTACCAGTGCCTTAAAATTAGGCGTTGGCACGAATCTTCTAGTAATTAATCCGCTGCAAATCGGACTGTTGGTAATCGGACTGGTGGTGATGGCAATAATTTCTGGCTGGTTACCAAGCCGCAAGGCAACAAAATTGGACCCAATTGAGGCGTTAAGGACGGAATAGGAGAAATATCATGATCGAACTAAAGAATGTGACGAAAATTTATGGCAAAAAGAAAAACCAATTTATGGCGCTGAAAAATGTCATCTTGAACATTCCGACGGGCGCGAGCGTGGCGATCCTCGGCAAATCTGGTTCTGGAAAATCGACGCTGATGCACGCGATTTCCGGGCTGGACAGGCCGCAGCACGGTCAGGTGATCATCGACGGGCAAGACATCTTGCAGCTAAAGCCGAAGCATGTCGATGAGTTTCGCGCCAAGAAAATCGGCTTTATCTTTCAGAGCTTTTTTGTCCAAGGCAATGAGAGCGTGGTTGACAACGTCAGTTTGCCGCTGGAAATTGCGCGGCTGCTGCGCAAAAAGCGGGCGCACAAAATCAACGCGGCGCTTAAAGCGGTGGATTTGTACGATAAGCGTAAAAACCGTGCCAAAGATTTGTCGGGCGGGCAAAAGCAGCGCTTGGCGATTGCTCGGGCGATTGTCGGTGATCCGCAAATCATTTTTGCCGATGAACCGACTGGCAACTTGGATAGTGAAACGGGCGCCAAAGTAGAAGAATTGTTGTTTGATTATAATAAGCAAAAGG
>CAUQHW010000008.1:0-8267 GCA_963518125.1 uncultured Candidatus Saccharibacteria bacterium
CTGCTACCGACTAGCTTATGTTTTGAATGGTAGCAGATTTAGGGGGGAAAGTCAACCTATTCGTAACCAGTCTTAACAGGACTGTGCGGCATAAGCCTACAACGTCTTCTTCACCAGCTCCCGCGTAAAGAACTCCAGCGTGTCACCTTCTTCGACAGCGACTTTTCGCGTAGTTTTGAGGCTGAGACCACACATTTCACCCTCAAATACTTCTTTGGCCTCCTGATGTTGACGCTGGACGGATGATACTTCAACTTCGGCAATGTGCTCATCGCCGCGCTTCAGGCGCGCCAACAGACCTTTATAGACCTTACCCGTCATCATTTCACCACCAGCGATCACCTCTTCGCGCACCGTTCGGAACACGCCCTTAACACTCAGCCGGCCAACCTCAGTCTCGACGACCTCTGGGGCCAGTAACGCCTCCATGGATTGCTTGGCATTATCAAGCAGTTCATAAATCACCCGGTATAGTCGCACCTCAACGTGCTCACGCGCTGCCAAGCGTTTCACTGCTGGTGGCAGATCGACATTAAAACCATAAATGACCGTATTCTCGCCAACTGCCAGATGAATGTCATTTTCTGAAATATTACCAACCCCACTACCGATGACGTGCAGATCCACCAAGCCGCCCGTATCAATCAATTTCAGGCTATCAATCACTGATGTGAGCGACCCCTGAACATCAGCCTTAACAAGAACATTGAACGACTCTGCGTCATGCTGCTGACTCATCATTTTTAAAATATCCGAGCTGGTGACATTGGTGCTGGCCGCCATCTTTTCCTGCTCCAGGCGTGCTGCCTGCGCCAACTGCCGCGCCTCTTTCTCATTTTTAGCCAACCGAAAACTATCACCAAATTGCGGCAGCTCCTTAAATCCAGTCACATTAACTGGCGTACTCGGGCCTGCCATTTTCATCGTCTGACCACGAAAATCTAACATTGTCCGTACCCGACCGTACGCCGTGCCAGCCACCAGATAATGCGCTGGCTTTAGCTGACCGTGCTCAACGAGTAGCCCGACCACTGCGCCGCGCCCAGTTTCCATGTGCGCCTCAATTACCAAGCCCTCGGCTGGTACGTCCTCATCCGCCCGCAGATCTTCCATATCTGCCACCAGTAGCACCATATCCAGCAGCTTATCCAAATTCTGGCCAGTTTTAGCGCTGACCTCCACCATCACCGTGTCGCCACCCCACTCCTCAGGATTAAGGCCATGCTCAGATGCCAGTTGCGTTTTTACCAGCTGTGGATTGGCGGTATCTTTATCAATTTTGTTGATTGCTACCACGATTTTGGCGTTAGCCGAACGGGCAAACCGAATTGCCTCGACCGTCTGCGGCTTGACGCCGTCGTCCGCCGCCACTACGATGATCACCACGTCAGTCAGTACCGCGCCGTGTTGGCGTAATGCTGCAAACGCCTCGTGTCCCGGTGTATCAAGCAGGGTGATCATCCGTCCGTTACGCCTTGTCTGATAGGCACTAATGTGCTGCGTAATACCACCGGCCTCGCCCGCAGCGGTCTTGTTGCCTAAAATCGCATCTAGCAGGCTCGTCTTGCCATGATCAACATGCCCCATCACCGCCACAATCGGTGGACGCGGCACCGCCCTTTCCGACAGTGTATGCTCCACGCGGGCGCGGCCAACAGCCGCTTCCTTTTTCTTGAGCGTCACCTCAAGGCCCAGCTCTTCAACGATAATCGACGCCGTCTCAAAGTCCAGTCGCTGATTAATCGTCGCCGCGATACCATTTTTAAACAGCTCGCCGATTAGCGTTGTGACTGGTAGATTCAAGGTAGTGGCGAGCTCTCCGACGGTTACTGAATCTGCAATTGCGACAATCTTTTCTGTCATCTGCTCGTGCTCCTTTCATCGCCGGCGTGACACCTCGGCGAACTGTTTACATTACTCTTTTTCTATAGGCTATTTTTTCTTGCCGCCAGCCAGCGACAGTGAAATCTTGCGATTATCTTTATCAATTTCGAGCACGGTAAAGGTCTTGCGCTCATTTAACGTAAAGACTTTCTCTGGGTCGGTTCCATCGCCACCCAGCTCCGAAACATGAACGAGAGCCTCGACGGCCGGACTTAACTGCACAAACGCACCAAATGGCGTAATCCGTGTGACCGTACCTTCAACGTCCTCACCCGACTTAAACTGCTCCACTTCATCCAGCCATGGGTCCTTCGTCAGTTGCTTCATACTCAAGCTGAGGCGCTCCTTGTCGATAGCGATAATCTTCGCCTCCACGGTCTGGCCAACCTTGACGTAATCGCTCGGGTTGTTGACCCGCTCCCAGCTAATTTCTGAGATGTGAATCAGTCCCTCAATTCCCTCAACGTTCACAAACACACCAAAGTCCACCACGCCAGTCACGATACCCTTGATAGTATCACCAACTGACAACTTCTCGAACCGCTCCGCCAGGCCTTCTTTGATGGCTTCTTTTTCGGAAAAGATGAGCTTGTTCGCCTTGCGATCAGCATCCAAAATCCGAACGCGAATCTCTTTGTTGACCAGTACGTTAAGCCGCTGCAAGATCTCGTCCTTGTCACTTGAACCAACTCGCGGATAATGCTCAGCCGATAGCTGCGATACCGGCAAGAAACCGCGCACCCCTTCATATTCAGCCAACAGACCACCACGATTGGCGTCATACGGCGTCACCGTTACAATTTCACCGCTCTCCAATTTGGCGGCGACCTCGTCCCAGCCACGATCGCGCGCCGCTTTACGCATGCTCAAAAGTGAATAACCGTTGTCCAGCTCAACCTCGACAACACTCGCAGTTACCTCGTCACCTTCTGCGTAATTGTTCGACATACTCACCTCACGGCGCGGCACCAAGCCAACGCCCAAAGGCCCTAGATCAATCAGAACTTCGTGTTTCTTTATTGATAAAATAGTTCCGTGCACAACCTCGCCCGTGGTCAGTTGTTTCACGGAGTCGCTCGCCTGAGCAAGCAGATCGTCCATGGTCAATGGATTCGCCATACGTCCAAATAGACTCCCGTATTACGTTAATATTCTTATCCAAGCGGCCTGCCAAAACAGTCACCTCTTGGAGGTCTCGCTTCATTATATCGTAGATAACGCCTCGAGTAAAGAGAAGGAAGCTAAACTACCAACATTGACCGGCGATAAGCAAAGCCCGCAGCCACAATCAGCCCCAACACGAAGCCAACTGCCAACGAGTCAGCCGGCCCAGTTGCTGGTAAGCGGGATGACCCTCGGCTATTGCTTTGAGCTGGCGGCGTTGGTTGATTCTGCGAGGGTTGTTGAGGCTGCTGCTGCGCGGACTTATTTGACTCAGCCGAAGAAGTGTCTTTTTTCTCATCGCTCTTCTCGTTCTTCTTTTTGTCGGCCGATTTATCGTCAGTTTTCGTGTTGTTCGTCTCTTTTTGCTGCTCACTCGTCGCAGCATTTTCCGTCGATGAGGCGGCCTGATTCTGTGCTGATAATTGTCGCAACCCGTATAACGTTGCCAAAGCGATCGCCGCCAAAATAATCCCTACAATCACGTAGATTACGACATATCCTCGCTGGCGGTTCTGCTTCATACTATTATCTCCCTGATGTTACTAATACTTACTGTACCATATTGTCACCGCTCTCGTAAAGGGGTATACTAGCTTCATGATTATTGCGATTGATACTGGAGGCACAAAAACATTAGTCGGACGATTTACCGACAACGGCACCCTAGAGACAACAGCTCGGTTTGCCACCCCAACAGACATTACGGCGTATATCAAACAGGTCGTTGACACTATTACCGTGATCGCCGAGGGCGCACCTGTTACAGACATCTCGATCGGTCTACCCGGCACCGTCACTGACGGTGTCGCTACATATTGCATTAACCTCGGCTGGTGCGAGGTGCCCATCCGCGACCTCCTAGCCGAGCACTTTCCCGACGCCCAAATCATCCTCGAAAATGACGCCAACCTCGCCGGCCTCGCCAGCATACGTCGCCTTGAACCACAACCAGCCTGCGGCCTCTACGTCACTATCGGCACAGGCATCGGCACCAGTATTATCCTCAACGGCACCCTCCACCCCAGCCTACGTAGCAGTGAAGCCGGTCATATGCAAGTTGCGTATCAGTCAACCATCGATTCGTGGGAAAACCTCGCTTCCGGACGAGCGCTCAGTCAACAGTTTGGTGAATTATCGGACGCAACACCGCCCGAAGCTTGGTTTGAGGCTGCCAAGAGACTCAGCTTAGGACTGCAGGCGTTGATCGCTGCTATTCAGCCAAACGTTATCGTTATCGGCGGCGGTGTCGGCCGCTACGCCGATAAATTCTCTGCATCATTAGCTGGACTTATCACCGAGAAGCTGCCATCATTTATCACCTGCCCGCACATCGTTGGTGCAGTACATCCCGAGGAGTCTGTACTCTATGGTTGCTACGATAACGCTATCGTCCATCGTTAAGCAGCTGGCCAGCGATTACCCAGAGTACCAGTTCCAGGCTGGCGATGTTTTTTCGTGGTCGCACCGTTCACGAACTATCACTTATATCAACGAGGCGTCACCAGCTGCTACCGCCCAGCTGCTCCACGAAACTGCCCACGCCATCCTGGGCCATCATCACTATACTCGTGACATCGACCTCATCGCCATGGAGCGCCAAGCCTGGGAGCTAGCTGTCCATCAGTTAGCCTCGCGCTATAACATTACTCTAACTATGAATGACGACGTCGTTCAGGATGCGCTCGATAGCTACCGCAAGTGGCTACACGCCCGCAGCATGTGCCCGACATGTAGCGCCGTCGGTATAGAAATCACCAAGCACCACTATCGCTGTCTCCACTGTGCTAGCAACTGGCGCGTCAACGAAGCTCGATCCTGCGAACTCCGCCGCTACCGCAAATAGCCCTCTACGAAAAGAGGGCTACCGCGCATTTTAAGCAACTTGGCTACGCGGCCAGTGTCACGTCGTCTTGAGTCGTTGCCTGCACTGTTGATACCGTCGTTGCTGGATTAACGGTTGTCGTGGCCGTCGTCGTTACCTTACGCCGACGAGAAATGCGACCACCTTTAGCACCAGCGATCCGCGCCAGAGCTGGGTTTGCCGCAAAGCCACCGGTCCGTCCGTTCCGACCGCCCTTCGCGCCGATCTTGGCATAAAAGTCTGGGTCACGCGCTAAGTTTTTCGCTGCCGCTTTCATACCGCCAATTTTTGTACCTGCCATGTGAGTTTTCCTCCCTAATTAAAAAGATTTCCACATCATCTACTATGGAAACCCTCGTCTTTATATATCACACATGATATGTGTTATGTATGCATATTATCATACTGCTCATACTTTGTCAACATTTACATAAGCTGTTTTTATTGTGAATAAAATATTGCAATCAGCGATTTACTTCGCTATAATGAGACCTGTCACACCGTGTGACGGCACCTGTTGGAGCTTAGAAATGATGAGTTCCACCACTCAAAAACCACCCTTTCTGCGAGATGGGTGGTTTTTGATTGTGAAAGGAATTTCGCTAATAGCTAAAATTGTCTACATCGAAAGTTACCCCGACAACGAGAAAAATACGTATACCCACCTTCAACTTTCCAACTATAAAGCCCGCGTCTATAGAGCTAGCTCAATGACAAAGACGCGAGGGGCCTGGCTATACCATCCTCACTTCAGTACCGATTAATGCACCGCCAACAGCTGCGCCGCCGGTCCAGCACCAGCTGTCATCGCCACAAACTGTGCTCTCGTCCAATAGAGTCGTCCTGCGATCGGGTCATTAACATAGAACCCGAGCGGATCGTGCGGCTCACCGCGAACCCCAACAATGAGGCGTACATGCATCGGTATTGGCCCACTGACTATCCGACCTGACGGCGTCCTCCAACTATCAATTTTTGCACCAATCCGCCATACGCCCCACGCAATGACTGGATTACCATTGTGAATTTGCTGTGCTACGAAATTCGCATTGGCACCATATGCCACTGACGTCCTGCGACCATACTGCCCAGCCGCCCGTGCCACCGGACCGGCATATACACCCCAGCCCGTTCCCGCACCTTGGTTGCCGTTTACGTCGCCCACAAACTGCGCATTCGGATCGTCCCACTCATTTGTCGCCTTGTCTCGTGGTCGTGGACGGTATCCAAAACGCTGCAAAATGTTCCAATCATTATCATGTACACCACGATATGCCAAGGCCATACGCAGCGAGGCCGCTTCGCAGCTTTGGGCGTACGCCTGACGATAGAATGGTACGTTATTGAGTTTGACGACCCGTGAATTAGTTGTGAACGATGTCGCAATTCGCTCTACACTCGGCAGTCCAAATACTGGCTGCACGCCCGGCTCTACCCAAACCTGAACTTGCCGCTGAAAGCCCATATTGACCACCCGAGCAACCATCGTATTACCACGCCAGGAAATACTCTGAACTGTACCAGATGAAACCCTAAGGCGATCCTGGGCGCTCTTGTGGTCAACTGCCTGATCAAAGGTTATCCATACATCCTGCGCCGCTTGATCAACAGTGGTTCGCCACGGGGACGCCCCCACACCACGCACATGCCCATTAGTGGTAAATGTCTTTTTTACTTCCTCGACGAGAACACCTCCACGAGCTGTCCGTAGGCCTTTAGGAATGGTGTATGTGTATGTCTTGCCCGGCTCCAATTTATCCGCCTTGAATACGTACTCGGTATCGCTCCGCCACGAACCATTACCAGCCGTATCAACCGCTATATTTGGCCGATCCTTCGCATCAATTGCTTCCTGAAATGTCAACTTCAATTCGTCTGATGGCGTCACCGAATGCTCTTTAATCGGTGAACCGATCGCTGGTAGCGGCGCACTTTTCACCGTAAAACGTTTTAGCTCTTCCTTCTGGGCTTTATCGTATAATTTGAAGGTGTACTGTGTATCAGGTGCTAATAGGCCGGCATATTTCCACGAAAATGTTTGATCATCAGACGACTCACGCTTCAGCCCAAGCGTTGGCTCAGTCGTCAATTCTAGATCGCGCAATTTACTCGCCCGTGAGCCTAAACGCACCGTCAACGCCTGATCCATCGCGATTACTTCTTTGCCATCCAGTGATGTCGTGTCCACTCGTGGTGCTTTTTGCGTCTTGAACGATACATCATGGATTGTTGCATCACCAAACAGCGAACGTCTCGCCCCCGGGAACGCCACGGTGTAATTTGTATCAGCTGCCAGTGGTTGATCGGGCGTAAACTCCATCTCAGAAACGCCGAACAACTGTCGCTTTTCGCGCCACGTACCACGCACTTCTGGCTTAATCTCTGGCCTCACCTCGCCAAGCTGTTGATTAAACTTCAGGCGAATCGGCCGGTCAATCGCCTGCAAATCCTCGTCGGACACGCGCTCAGCGCCGACATTGCCGCGCGTTGTGATAACAAACAGCACTCCAACTACTACCATCGCCAATGCAACGATACCGCCACCAATAATAACCCACGATTTTGGCCGCCTTAACCAAGACGCGCACATCGCCACAAACCCCCCACGCTCCGACCTCAGGGACTCTGGCTGTTTTGTTTGTTTTTTATCCATTTCCCCATCATTATATCATACTTATGCTACTCGCAAGCACCTCCGACAAAAACGAAAAAAGACTCCCTATTCGGAAGTCTTTTTTATAATTCGGCACCGTGCTAGTTTCCCACTTTCGCAGTATAATCGCCGCTGGGGAGCTTAACTTCTGTGTTCGGAATGAGAACAGGTGTTTCCTCCTCGCCATGGGCACCGAAGGAGGGGGTTTAAAGCGCTTGGTTCCACATATACTCGCGTGGTGGGCCAAACCCCTTTCTTCGATGTCCAATCAAATCAGCACGAAATTGAATTATTAATTGGTTGGTACTTGTTGAAAAGCACCAATTACTAGTCAAGTCTACCTTATCCGCGAGCGTTATGCAAGCATAAACGCTAGCAGACAAGGACATAAAAAGGCAATGGGACTATTAGTACGCTTTAGCTCCATGTATTGCTACACTTCCACCTCGCGCCTATCAAACAGATAGTCTTTCTGTGTCCTCATAGGGAAACCTTATCTTGAGGTTAGTTTCGCGCTTAATATGCTTTCAGCGCTTATCTAGTCCGCACATAGCTACTCGACAATGCAGCAGGTGGCCACAATCGATACACCAGAGGTGCGTCCGCCCCGGTCCTCTCGTACTAGGGGTAGATCCTCTCAAGTTTCCTATCGTCCATACCGGATATAAACCGAACTGTCTCACGACGTTCTGAACCCAGCTCGCG